>CALIBL010000014.1 GCA_938045805.1 uncultured Rubripirellula sp.
ATCAGCATGTCATCGTCTGCACCACCGGTGAACACTAAGGTGGTCACCAGAGCATTATTCTGAAAGGTGTCATCATCCGCACCGCCACTGAACGTCAGAGAATTGACAATGTTGTTGTTCACAAAAACATCGTCATCTGCGCCACCGGTGAACGTCAGTGTCGTCACCGTCGCCTCGTTCAGGAGGGTATCCACACCGTCATCACTCGCCGAGGATATCTGCACCAATGTCCCGCCGGACAACTCTCCGTCACCCATGAACACCAACGTCTCGACGGTACCCTGCGTGGTCAGGGTGTCATCATCGGCACCACCACCGAAGGTAAGTGTTGTCACAGCACCAAAGGTTTGCAGGATATCATCACCCGCATCACCACCAAAACTCAACGTGAGAATCGACCCAGTTGAGGTATTGAGCAGCGTATCGTCGTCCGCCCCCCCAGAGAAAACCAGTCCTGAAAGACTGACTCCGCTGTTTTGAAATGCATCGTCATCGGCGCCACCGGTGAACACAAGATCGCTGACACCGCCCGCGTCATTGACAAGGATGTCGGCCCCCGCATCCCCGCTGAACGTCAGCGATGAGGCATTGAGCCCCGTTGACTTATTCCAAAACAGATCTGCCCCGTCATCACCGGTGAACGTGATCCCCGAGATGCTGGCACCCGTATTGAGAAAGATGTCATTATCCGCGCCGCCGGTAAACGTCAGGGTACTTAGCTCTGAACCAGTGTTGGAGAAGATGTCCGCGCCAGCATCACCACTGAAAATAATCCCGCTCACCGAATCGCCAGTGTTGAGCAAAATGTCAGCGTCAGCGCCGCCGGTAAAGTTCAGGCCAGCCACCGAGTCGCCAGTGTTGTATAGCGTATCGGCACCGTCGTCGCCCGCGAAGACTAGCGAAGTGAGTGAACTGCCGTTGTTCTCCAGAACATCATCATCAGCACCGCCGTTGAATACCAATCCACCAATCGAACTCGCGTTATTGAGGAAGACGTCGTCATCCGCACCGCCATTGAAGATGATCGATGAGAACCCTGTCGCGTCATTCTGAAAGGCATCAACGCCATCATCCCCGGTGAATAGAATTCGTGAATCCGATGCCCCGGTTCCACTGCCACTGACAATCAACGTATCGTTGCCCGCGTTTGTATCGGCCACAGGCTCACCCGTATCGGAATCAATGTCTCCGCCGAAAATAATGACCCCCACATTGGTACCGGTACTTCGGAGAACATCATCGTCAGCACCTCCACCAAAAGTGAGTGTGCTGATTCCAGAACCGGTATTAAGCAGCACATCAAGACCCGCGTCGCCGGTGAACGAAAGTGTCGTGAGCGAGTCCCCCGTGTTTTGGAGAACGTCGTCATCTGCACCACCGTTGAAGGTCAGGGTCGTGATACTCGAAGCGGTATTGAGAAGCAAATCGTCGTCTGCACCACCGGAGAAGGTTAGGGTCGCAATGGACGAACCTTCGTTACGTAAGATGTCTGCCCCGGCATCCCCACTGAAAGTCAACTCCGTAATTCCGGCGCCTTCGTTGATAAGCAAGTCGTCATCCGCTCCACCGGTGAAAGTGAGTGTGGTTACCGTCCCAAGGTTCTGCAGAATATCGGCTCCGCTGTCCCCACTGAAAACAAGACTTCCCACAGTCGCTGTTGCAGAATTAAGCAGGATGTCATCGTCAGCACCGCCGGTGAAGTTCAGCCCGCCCAACGTCCCATAGTTGGCTAAGGTATCCGCCCCGTCATCTGAGGCAGTGGTGATTTGCTCCAGCTCGTCCGTCACGGAAAACTGTTGATCGCCACCAAATACCAGCGTTCCAGTAACCGTTCCGTTATTGATCAGCGTGTCGTCGTCGGCACCCCCGCCAAAGGACAACGCTGTGACGGTCCCATTGTTCTGAAGTACATCTAACCCTTCATCTCCACCAAAATTAAGCGTGCCGAGTGACCCTCCTGCATAGTTCACCAACGCGTCATCATCTGCCCCGCCACGGAACATCAAGGTCGTGATTGTTCCATAATTACCGAGCGCGTCGGCGCCGTTATCAGCAAGTGTGCCGATTCGCGTGAAGCCACCAAGGCCATCGGATTCATAGTCACCACCAAAGAACAGGTCACCGATTTCCCCACCAACAGCGTTGACCAGAATGTCGGCGTCCGCTCCACCGCCAAAGTCCAGTTCGGTGATTTCACCCTGATTCGTCAGAGTGTCAATACCGTCATCACCACCGAAACCTAGTGAGGCAATCGTTCCCGTGCTGTAATTGGTCAGAACATCATCGTCGGCTCCACCACCGAAGGACAACGCAGAAATGGTTCCCGTGTTGAGAAGCGAATCGACCCCATCGTCACCCCCAAAAACCAAAGTGGAAGAGATCGTACCGATATTCGAAAGAACATCATCATCGGCACCCCCGCCGAAATTCAAACCGGCAATCGTCCCGTAGTTGGTTAAACTATCGCTCCCAGCATCTCCACCGAAAACAAGATTACTCAGAATCCCGTCAGCAGTATTCAGAAGCGTATCGTCGTCGGCGCCACCATTGAACGTCAACGCAGAAATGGTCCCCGCATTCTGCAAAAGATCTAAACCATCATCACCGCCAAAGGTTAATCCGCTCAGTGTCGCGCCACTGTAATTGGTGAACACGTCGTCATCCGCGCCACCACTAAACGTGAGGGTGGTGATGTCGCCGAAATTTCGAAACTCATCGATCCCATCATCACCACTGAATACCAAAGTTCCGATCGTTCCAACCGTGCCGCTGTTACTCAGCAGCACATCATCGTCGCCTCCAAAGTTCAGCGAGGTCGATGACCCGACATTGATGAACACGTCGTCATCCGCTCCGCCGGTGAAGGTGAGTTCCGTGATCTCACCGAGGTTCGCAAAGATGTCGGCACCGTCGTCACCGCTAAACGTCAGACTTCCGATCGAGCCGACTCCACTCAGGAGAATGTCATCGTCGCCGCCGAAACTCAAACTGGTTGCCACCGTTCCGTTATTCACAAAAATGTCATCATCGGCACCGCCATTGAATACCAAATCACCAATGGTTCCTGTGTTGGTCAGGATATCGACCCCGTCATCACCACCGAAGTTTAGCGTGCCTAATATCGTGCCGGTATTCTCAAGAATGTCGTCGTCTGCGCCACCGCCGAATGTCAAACCCGTGATCTCACCGACATTGCGCATGATGTCGAGACCGTCATCACCACTGAAAGTCAACTCGGTAATATTCGTCCCCGAAACGATCAAGAGATCGTCATCTGCACCACCACTTACCGTTGCGTTGCTGGTATCGCTACTTAGCGTGATCGTGTCCGCACCTGCCCCGCCATCAACCGTCGCGTCACTGCCAATGGAAAGCGTGTCTCCGTAATCACTACCCACTAAGGTGGTAAAGTTGCCGAAAGCTGCCACCTCATGATTCGTACCGCCGGAAGTGGAGACAATCTGCGTATCTAGGGAGACATCAAAGTCTGCAAGATTACCCGTGTTACGAACGCTCGACAGATCGAAGATAACCCCACTGGCATCACCGAATTCAGAACGACTGAAGTCGAGCACGTTTGATCCGGAGATATCCAAGACAGTGAGCGTGCTGTTAGGCGTCAGCACGTAACTGTCATCGCCTGTACCACCCGATACCCAGTCATTTCCGTCATTTGGATAGAACACATCCTCGCCAGCACCGCCAAGAAGGTAATCGAGCTCCTGACCACCATCCAGAATCGCTGTGTAGTCTGCCGATAGTTCGGATGCATCAAGCGTATCGCCTCCGCCGAATCCCAGAACGAGAATCCGCTCAGACCAATTTGTAATCCCGCTTGCGACCGGGACACCCCCACTGGTTGTCGTCGTCACACCTGAGTCGGTGATCGATATCGTCTCGGCCAAATCGGTTCCAAACACAGCAACCACATCGTCCTGACCATCTCCGCCATCGTCGTCAGACACCTTTAGCCGGATCAAAGGTTGCGTGTACGAAGTCGAATCGAAGGTGAAGATTCGGTCAGTGGACACCGTCGTGTAGACCAAACCGGTACTGATCTGCCATTCATAGGTCAAATCGGGAATGTCATCCAAACCAGGGTCCACCACCTCTGCAACCAACTTTGTAACCGTTGGTGTCGATCCGGCTACTGGCGCAATCGTGGGAGTCGGTGCGACGTTAGTGATCTCTTGAGTCACGGTTGAACTGACAGCAGACCCGCCGTCCGCGATAAAGGTACCCGATGAGTACCGCCCGTCAGTAATGGTTGCATAGATTTCAGCGGCATCGTAGTTGTCAAGATAGCGATGCGTCGCCGTGAAGGTTCGATTGGACGCATCAACCACCGCACTTGAGGTCGTCCCGTCACCCCAAGAGATGGTCACCTGATGCCGGTCAACCGCCGAAACATCCGTGTAACTGCCGCTAACAACAACACTCTGCCCCTCTGAAATTGAACCACTCGTGCCATCGGTACGGGTCACTGATAGCGAACCAGCGACAGGCGCTACATTGGTCACACTTACGGTTGTGGAACCTGAACCAGCCGCCGTGACATCAGCCAGATCAGAAACCACCACTGTAATTGGGTAGTCGGCCTCACCAGCTCGGTTATCCGGATAGGAGTGCGTCAGTGTGCTGCCACCAAAAGTCAGTACACCCGCTGCAACATTCAGGATGGAATCAGGACTGCCATCACCCCAAGTCACACGAACCTGATGCGCGTCCTTGGAGCCGGGATCAACGAAAGAGCCAGAGATTTGGACAGAGCCCCCTTCCGATATCGTGGTGGGAAGCACATCCACCGATACATCGCTCGGAGCAACATCAGAGACCGTCACGGTCCGAGTCAACTTCGCGCGCTGCGCTGGCTCGTCATCGTCCCAAAGCTCAATCACAACGGTATAGTCGTCCTCGTCATCATTCAGATAGACATGGCTGAGTGCGGATGAGTCGCTGAAAGTTCGATCGCCCACCGTCAGATCGGTTTCAGTGATTGTTCCGTCACCCCAATCAATGCGAACTGTGTGCAGATCGCTCAGACCGGGATCCGTGAACGCTCCCGTCAACGCCAGCGTCGATCCTTCGTTAAGACTAAGCGAACTCTCCGCCGATACCTCACTACCGTTGAACAAGACACTGTCGAGAGTGGGCCGAACATTGCTGATTTCAGTTAAAAACATTCCGTCAGCGCTATCGGTGCCAGACTCGGAAGTTGCGTCACGAATCGTGATGTCCACCGCATAAATATCCGAGGAGGTAGTCGCCCCTGCTGTATTGGTGTCGTCAGCATACTGGTGGGAGGTTGAAAAACTCAGCGTCCCTGCATCAAGATTCAATGTGGTGGTCTCAGAATCACCCCAGGTTACCTCGACCACGTGCGCAGTCAGGCCGTCCACAAAGCTCCCACTCAGCGAAACGGACCCACCCTCATTCGCCGAAGTGGTAAAGTCAAAACTGCTGTAATCAACATCCGGATTGACATTGGCAACGGTAACATCAAATGTTGCTGTGCCCGCAGAAAGACCGGCATCGACAATCTGCACCGTGACGGTGTAATCACCTGGCGTTTCGTAAATATTCTCGAGCGTAAAGGTTCTTGCCGCAGACAAAGCCAACGGAACCGCACCCGCTCCCTCACCATAATCCACCGTGGCAGTCCAACTGGTCGAGTCTGGATCATAAAAACTGCCATCCACCGACATCGCGACCAACTCGTTCACTAGCACGGGATCCGAACTGTTATCGAGTGTGATTTCTGGAGCGACTGCGCTCGCCTGTTCACCCGCGAGAATCAAAGAACTGAACTCCGAGACGCCATCCGAGGAAGCGATGCCAGTCATCTGGACACCGTTATTAACTCCATCGGGAAGCGAGAACTGGAAACTGAAACGGTTACGGGTTAGCACTTGGGCAGCTACCGTCACCCCTCGAACCTCTGGCCCATAACTACCGGTGGTTCCATCGAGATCATCATCTGAGCCCTCGGTGAATCTAGCGACCCATGTCACACCATCACCAAACTGCTGCCCGACCTGGCCTGCATTGATGTAGAGATCAAAGGTCAAACCAGCCTCTGCGAATCCTTCAAGCGTCATGACGCCATCTTCAATCGCGGCGGACGTGAAGACTGGGAAATCAGCGATCCCATCTCCATCATCGTTGAGCGTCTGTCCGCTACTACCGAGATCTACCGGTAATCCCTCGTTCGCCTGAAAACTATTAGCGAGCAGACTCGTCACGGCATGTGACAAGTCTCCCTCATCCGTGGTCCCACTAATCTGCAGACCTGCCAACGAGTTGAACCGAATCAAGTTGGGTACACCGGATCCACCGATTTGCGTGCTCTTGGCAGCTTGCACCGTGATCCCATGACCTTGGTTCGCAAGCGGTCTCTCTCCCACTCGATCGGTACCAATCGCATTACCGGCAATGACATTTCCAAGAGTGAGAATGCTGTCCGACGCACTATTATCGAGCACCAAAATACCGCTGGCATATTGTGACTCACTGGCCGCACCAGCGTCGCGGTTGCCGGCGATTTGATTCGCTTCGGCAGAATCACTAACACCATCTCCGTCACTACCGATCAAGTTCGCGTTACTGTTGACAATCTTGATGCCGCTGCCAATGTTCGGCAAAGCCGCATTCAAACCGGCGTCGACCCCGATCGAATTACCCGCAATGGTATGACCACCCGACAAAGCGGAAGCACCAAGAATCAATACACCCGACTGCTGATTTCCGCTGATGAGGTTCCCCTCGGCACTGTCAACCGATCCGTCACCGTTGGTCCCAACCGTGACGCCGCTATTACCGACGTCATAGATCATCACACCCGCTGCATCGGAATCCGTGTCCGTTGCATTCGCAATTGCAGTCGCTCCGGAAGCCGACGTACCGATGTAATTTCCCTGGACCAGGTTCGCCGTACCAGCCTCGTCAAACATGACGCCGCTGCGCGAGTGCCCGCTAATAAGGTTTCGAGCCCCCGAAGCTCCACCACCGATGACCGTTCCACTCGCACCCGCGTCGACGAGGACACCATGACGACCATTAGCAAGCGCAGAGGTCCCCAGTGCGTTGGTACCGATTCGATTACCGAGCAGTGTGTTATCGTCAGCACCACTGATCAACACACCATCGAGTGTGTTTCCTGAAATCAAGTTACCCGACCCGCTCGTTGTTCCTCCGATCGTGTTACCCGATCCGAAAACACCAATCCCCTGGTAGGCATTCGGCCGCGCGATCGTTCCGCTTGCGGTGGTACCGATGTAGTTACCGGTGATCACGTTCCCCGATGCGGTTTCCAATAGTTCGATACCGTACTGAGCGTTGCTGCTGATCAGGTTGCCACCGCCAGTGAGCCCCGTAAATGCCCCGGTGCCACCGATGACAACGTTGTCTGCGCCGACAATGATCCCAGAGGTGCTGTTCGCAAGCGCAGTCGTTCCGTCAGCAGCAATCCCGATGTAGTTACCCAAGACGCTGTTGCCGCTATTGCTGAGGATTCCCGTTTCGCTGAAGACAATCGCGTTACCTTCATTGCCCGAGATCACGTTGCGTGCGGCGGCAGTACTACCGCCGACCGTCACGCCGTCTGCACCGATCCCCAACGCTGAACTCGCAGCCGAGTTAGGAATTGCGGACTGCCCGTCGAGACTGGTGCCAAGGTAATTCCCGGCGATTGTCATCCCAAGTTCTTCAACCTCGGGATGGTACACATCGATCGCGATGGTGCCATCGAGTGAAATCTCGCTGTGGGGATTTGAGGCACCGAGAACCCGCCACCCATTTTTCTCGCTAATTGCCCTGCTATCTTCACCCACAGCGACCGAGATCTCAGCACCGCTGACTGCACGCGCTGAATAACCAATCCATTCGAAGGTGTGACTACCAGCGGTCAGCGAAATCGATCCCCGCGTGGTTCCTGACTGCCCGTAGTAGTCGGCCGCTACCAACGCACCGTTAATTTTTAGTTGTCCACCATCGTCACTGGTCAATGCGAACGTATAGATCGATTCGGTGGCAACGTTGAGCGTTCCAGTGGCTCGGTATGCGTTGTACGTCGCCCAACCACCGGGCAGTGTGTTTTCGTACGACCAGTCACCACTTGTTGTCGATTCGGTGTCGTTACTTTGAAAAACGTCGGCTTGGGTCAGGGTGCCTGATGCAACGAGCCCGCCCGCGTCACCCGCAATGAACTCATTAGCCAAGTAAACATTCATCGACGACCAGTCCCAAACCAAGATGCCACTCTGGTTACCGCTGATCACATTACGTTCCGCAGCATCGGCCACTCCGTCGGCATTTGTACCGATTCGCGTCTGAACCGCACCGTTGGTCACCGTCACACCATAAGTATCCATGGCGAGTTTGCTTCCATCAGACGCGAAACCAATCGTGTTCCCAGCGATCACCGTTCCGGTTGTTACTACGCCCTCATCAGGAACACTGGTGTTGTCCGTCGTGGTCGTGATGCTGATTCCCGTTCCACCGCCGGCAATTAGGTTACTTTCATTGGCGTTGTAGTCATCCTCGCTACCATCCGTCCCAATGATGGTGCCGCTCGGGCCACCCTCCACTCGCACCGCAAAATTGTTCTCTCGTGCAATCAGACCTGTTGGATCCGTTCCGATGTAGTTACCCGCGATCACGTTATCATCGCTACCGGAACCGGCCACCCACATCGCGACACCCGTGCCGCCGATCACGTTGCGTTCAAGCGTATCGCTGACACCATCTCCATCGGTGCCAATCACGTTGCCGGACGCTCCACTGTACACATAGACCCCACGCTCGGCATAACCAAACGTTGTGCCACTGGTAGTCACGTTCAAGCGATTCCCAGCAATGACGTTCCCATCGGTTCCGTCACCAAAGATCTCGATCAGGCTTCGGCCATAGGAAGCCGTGATGACGTTACCTTCAAGTTCGTCATTCTCGCCGTCACCATCAGTACCGATGATGTTGCCGGAGCTACCAGCTTCTATGCTGATACTTGCCAAGGTGTACTGCGTGGTCGAGACTCGAGAGGTACCGTCAGCGGTCGAGATATAGTTACCGGCAACGACATTATCATCAGCGTCGTAAATCTGCACCCCGCCCATCAGCAGGTTGCGTTCGGAAGCGTTGTAGTCATCATCACTGCCATCGGTACCTACCCGATTTCCGCTGGCACCGTTGTAAAGACGAACTGCATGATTCTCGTAGGCATTGTTGGCGACGTTGTCACTGTTGAGACCAATCCGGTTACCCGCAATGATCGAGTTTGTCGCACCGGTTCCATCCAAGGTGATGCCGCCATAGTTCGCAGCACCCGCGATGACATTCTGCTCAGAGGTGTCGCTCACCCCATCGCCGTCGGTCCCGATCCTCACCCCGTTAACGAAACTGTGAATTCCGTGGTAACCGTTGCGGACGACGTCAACACCTGTTCCGTCGCTGCGAATCCCAATCGAGTTACCCGCGATGACAATGGAGTCGCTTGAACTCAGTGCATCATCGGTCGAATCTTTTGCGAGCCAAATACCGTTGTACTGCCAACCGGCAATCACATTGCCTTCCGCTGAATCGTTGGATCCATCTCCGTCAGTCCCAATCACAAGATTCTCGGAGCGAATCGCATAGATTCCAGTACCGCCGCTCAATGCAGTCTGCTCATCGGCAGTCAATCCAAGGATGTTACCCGCCACGGTAACACCTTCGCCCGCATCGATTACCGCCACCCCAGACAAGGTACCGGAGATCGCGTTACCAGAGATACCATCCCCGCTGCCAATTTGAATTTGGCTGGCACCGGCTTGAACCAGAACCCCATCGCCCGCGTTGTGCATCGCGGCGGTGCCGGCTTGATTCAGACCGATCCGGTTACCTGAAATGGTGACTTGGTCCGCAGCGTAGGCATGAATCCCATGTCCCAAGTTTCCAGAGATCACATTTGCTTCCGCAGCATCATCCGTTCCATCCGCATCAGTCCCAATCAGTACATCACTTCCGGCGAGCCAGATCCCCGTGGAGCCATTGGATAGAGAACTCGCACCGGTTAGATCGGTTCCGACCAGATTCCCTTGAATTTCTACAGCTGATGCATTCTCGCTAACCCAAACTCCCAACAAGTCGTTGCCACTTATCAAGTTACCAGCGCCCGAAACCCCTTCACCTTGGGCTGAGTTCACACCACCAACCAGCACATTGTCCCAGTCAATGGCCACGCCCGCCCACGCGTTACCGAGATCCTTCAAACCGTCGACACCCACCCCGATGTAGTTGCCAGCGATCTGCGTGGTCGCCGATGCGGTCGTCCAGCCGAGTACTTTGACACCATCCTGACCACTGCCAGCCACGACGTTCCGCTGTAACGTATCGGCTCCGCCAAACGTCAGTGCAGTCTCCTGCAAAAGGACTCCCAGTGCGTCGTTTCCAACGGAGGACATACCGGTGGCATCCGTCCCGATCAGATTGCCGGCGATGACCGTTCCCGCCTCGACGGTTCCAGGATAGTAGGCGGTGACCGTCAAATCCCCTTGAAGTGAGATTTCGCTGTGGGGATTCGCGGCTCCAAGTACCCTCCAACCATTCGCTTCAGTCACGTCGCCCGTCTGGTTAGCGCCGACCGCGACCGAGAGTTCAAACGCTGCGTCGCCGTAGGCTTCTTGGGTTGCCCATTCAAACTGATGAGCCCCAGCAGCCAATGTGACACTTCCATAGGCGCGAGTGAATCCGTGAATCGCATCATCAGTAATCACTGCCTCGCCATCGATCAAAAGCCGACCACCATCATCACCGCCAATCGCAAATGAATACTCTCCGGCCGTCGTAACGTTTAGCTCACCAAGGGATCGAAGGTAATAATAGTCGCCACCACCTCCAGGGATCGCTTCGTCAGTATCCCAATCCCCGCCGTAGCCGCCGGTGGCGTCTGAAAAATCAGCGACGCTGACCGATGAAGTTGCGGTGCTTGCTGGAAAACTGCCCGCGAGAATCGCATCAAGACGCGATAGCCCAACGGTCAATGCCCGAGCGGCATGAATGCCAATGCCGCCGTTGCCCGAAATCACATTTCCTTCCAACGCATCTCCGGTGCCGTTGGCGTCAGTACCAATAATCGTTCGCAGTGCGCCATCGAAAACGACAACGCCGGTGAGGTCGTTCCCCACGTCCGTCACGCCATCAACCCCGATGCCGATGTAATTACCCTGAATCACATTATCGTTAGCACCATATCCCGACACCACCACGCCGCTCAGCGAGTTACCACTGATCACGTTGCGATATGACTCCCCGGCACCGCCGATGGTATTGCCCGACGAGTTTGTAATCAGAATCCCATCGCCGGAGTTCGGAAGTGCCGCATCACCAGCCGAGTTCAAACCGATGTAGTTACCTTGGACCGTGTGTTGACCAGAATCGCCGCCTAATAGGTGGATACCATTGTCAGTATTACCGCTGATGACATTGCGAGATGCGGCAGTCGTACCACCAATGGTAAGACCCGTCACTAAATTGTTCGCACCGATCCCACTTAACCCATTTCCAACCGCTCCCGTTCCGGCGGCATTCGTCCCAATCAGATTCCCCGCCACGGTACCACTGCTAATCCCGGTCGTCTCAGCAGCGTAATAAACCAACCCCCAACCGTTATTGCCGGAAATGAGGTTGCCCTCGTATTGATCACTCGTTCCGTCTGCATCGGTGCCAATGCGATTACCTGAGGCACCCTGAATAAAAATACCCCAGTTATTTGCTACGGCAGACGTGCCATCGAAATTGGTGCCGATTCGATTACCCGCAATTACGTTATTCTCGGACTTCCATATTTTTATGCCGTCGTACGTGTTGCCAGAGAACAAATTGCCCTCAAGCGAATCATTCTGGCCATCACCATCAGTACCCACTGTGTGTCCAGATCCTGTTGGCAAACCCAATCCTCGGGCGTTTGGTAACGCAGTGCTACCCGTGACATCGGTTCCTGCAAAATTCCCCTGAACTTTGGCACTCGTCGCGATGACGTGGATCCCGTAGTTGGTGTTACCACTGACGAGGTTTCCGGCACCGCTAAGCTTGCCACTCGCGTCAATCCTCGCACCACCGATCTGAATGCTGTTCTCCCTGGAAACGATACCCGCGAGGTTGGCGATCGCAGAGGTACCCGTGACATCCGTCCCGATGTAGTTACCTGCGATGCTGGTTCCCGACGCTTCGGCCAAGATGTGTATTCCGTCGCTAGTATTCCCACTGATCAGATTGCCCGCACCCGTTAATGCCCCGAAGTATTCTGCATAGGCACCGCCGATCGTCGCCCCATCACCATCCGCGAGATAAATCCCATAGGTGCCATTACCTAGCTCAGCCGAACCCGTCACATCCGTGCCGATATAGTTACCTTGAATCGTGGAACCGTCACCATAGACCACAAGCCCTTCCGCAGTATTGCCGCTGATAATATTGCCCGGACCGCTGAGCGTTCCTTGAACAAAACTACTGCTGCCACCGATCAATGCACTTGTACCCGTCGCACTCACGGAGATGCCGGTCGTGTTCGCGATTGCAGCTTGCCCCGTCCAGTCGGTACCGATGTAGTTACCCGCAATGGTTGCTCCGGCAGCGGTGACCGAGATCCCGGTGACGTTACCGCTGATGACATTACCCGCACCTGAAATCGTTCCTCCACTGATGGAGGTGGTCCCGCCAACCGTGACATTGGGCACCGCAAGATTGATACCAACCTCGCCATTACCCACGGCAGTGAGACCATCGGCCGATACGCCAATCAGGTTCCCGCGTACCGCGTTCCCCGTGTTCTTCAGCACAGCGTCGGCGACGAACCGTATCCCATCCCTTGTGTTCCCAGAGATCACATTGCCCGCGCCTGCTGAATCCCCTCCAATTTCAATTCCATCGGCGATGACGGTAATACCATCGTTGTTTGCTAGAGCGTTGGAACCCGTCGCATCAGTACCGATTAGATTACCGAGAATCGCTGGAGCACCAGTTGCCTTCTCAATGTAAATTCCACTCGCACTATTGCCGGAAATTACATTCTCGGCTCCGCTTGCTGTACCACCTATCACCGTTCCGGTTAAATCACCCCCCAGAAAGATTCCGTTAGCATTACCAACAGCTGTGGTTCCATCAGGATTGGTGCCGATGTAATTGCCGAGCACGGTAGTCCCAGATGAACCTTGAATCAGCAACCCATTCGAGGAGCTTCCGGAAATCACATTTCCTTCGCCGCTACCAGAACCTCCGACCACGGTATCTATCGCACCATAATCGATTGATACACCCTGGGTTGATCCCAACAGTTCGCCGTTGGCATTTACACCGATGTAATTGCCCTGCAGGATGTTTCGCTGTGCGGTATCGAAAAGAACCACAATGCCATAGACACCGGTGATCACGTTACGGGCAGTCGCTGCGCTGCCGCCGACCGTATTATCCGCGCCGGTAATCATGACTCCACCGAAAGACCCCTCGGTCAGAGATGCCGAATCAGAGTCAGTATTGACTAGATTTCCGGCAATGGTGTTCTGATCACCATCCACTAGCACCGCATAACCCGAATTACCGGAGATCAAATTCTGTTCGGCGGTGTCAGCTGTTTCATCGCTGTTGGTACCGATGGTCGTTCCGATCACGGAACTCTCGATCACCACACCATCAGAATTGCCGATTCCTGCCGCTCCGGCTGGATTCATCCCGATGTAATTCCCTGCGATGTTGTTCGAGTTCGTCTGCACCCCCGCGGCGGGTTCACCTCCGGACCGGTCAACATGAGCAAGACGAATGCCTGCCGAGGTATTTCCGCTAATCACATTACGCTCAGCGGTATCTCTGACACCATCGCCAAGAGTACCTATCGTATTGCCAGATGCACCTTTGTCGATGCGCACCCCGTCAGCATTACCCATGGCGACAGTACCATCTGGGCTCAAACCGATGTAGTTACCTTGAACAGTAACACCAGTCGCTTCAACACCAGTGATTTCCACACCTATTGAGTTTCCACTGATCACATTGCCCGCATCGCTTTCCCCTGTACCGATGGCGGCATTAGCACCGATAACCTGCACCCCCGCTCCCGAGTTGCCCTTGGCGGCACCGGTCAGATCCACTCCGAGCCAGTTGGCGGTTAGCGTAACGGCGGTCGATACGACAACACCACTCTGCGAGAAGTCCGTGATGCTGAGACCCTTGACCAGAGAATCACCAGAGCCCGCAGCAAACTCCAAACCCGATGCATCACCTGCTTCAGTGCCGCGTATTTCAAACAGCGGCGTCCCGTCGTAACTCGGCACGGTGGTTCCGTCAATCTGAACTGAATCGGTGATTGCAGGCAAAACACTCGAAGTGGTAACGCTGACAATGCCCGCAGTAACGATGCGGATAACGTCAGTCCCTTCATTTGCATTCGCATCAGTGATCGCTTGATACAAACTACCATCACCGCTGTTACCGGTGGTTGTCACATCAAAGACTTGACCCACACGCGACAGCGTAACATCGTTACCAGTTCCACCGACGTAGGAAATCAACCAGTTTTGCCCAGCCGCTGCAACAAAATCGCCCTCCGCAATTCCACTAAAAGTTCCGACCACCGCGTCGGTGCTGTCGTTATCAATCAGCGTTAACGTATCGCCATTAGATGGGCCGTAGCTGTTGATCAAACTTAGGTCCAACGAACCACCGAGTGTGACCGTCCCCGTGACAACGAGTTGATCATGACCACTTCCGGCCGGCGTACCACCAGCCTCGATCGAAAAGGTTCCAGACGCCCCCAACTCAAGATTCCCCGTGCTGAGCTGCCCAGGGGATACCCCTGGAGAAATCACACCGGTGCCGGTCGTAGAAACCGTGCCCAAGATCGTTCCTGTGCCACCGAGGATCCCTCCCGTGCCAGCCGTCGCGCCGCCTGCATGCGTCGCATTGACTAACAGAAGGCCCTCGGTGACGGATAACGTCCCAGTGACTGAACTATCCGCAGCAAGCGTCAAGGTTCCTGAGCCGGTCTTGGTCAAGTTACCGTCCCCGGCAAGGGAGAGCTGTAGTAACAAGTCGGTGTTGATATCGAGCGTTGAGTCACCGGTGAGAGTCAAAGAGGAAGTCTCGGTTTGTACTTCCCCGGAGCTGACAGCAATGGTCGCATCAGAGAACTCAAGACTCGTCGCCACGAACAGAAGCGACCCAGTAGCAGTCGCTGAAACTTCGCCCCCCTCCACCAACACCGCAACGGCATTGGTGGCGTCAACTTCCCCAACAATTTGCACATTCCCCGCACCGGTCGTGCTGACGCTGCCTCCGATTAATCGAACACCGTCACCGCCATCGATCCCCCCGGTACCGAACACATTTAGCAGCCCATCTTGAGTCGCCAGAGACGTCCCCGTTTCACCCGTTGATTCCAATACCACCCCCGCATAACCAGGTGCGCCACCGCCACTCAGGGTCACAGTTCCCGCATCTCCGGTGGTGACCTGAGTGTCCACCAGATCGATTCCAACTACACCATCGCGCACACCGTCACCATAAATGGCGATGCCGCCCGAATCCGATGTGATCGTCGTGGACATCGCGAAGATACTGGACTCGCCGCCCCCGATAATCATCGCACCGGTAGTCGTGCTTAGGGTCGAGTCGGTCGCGGTCAGACTCCCATCAATGTCAAGACTACCAGAGGTAACGCTGATGGTGCTGCCATCGAGTTGAACCAGCCCGTTCACTTCCTCAAATAGGCTTGCAACACGAAAACCTGAACTGAGGTGGTTGATGGAGGGATCATAGGGAAATGCGTCGTCGGACTTCAACGACCCGACAGCACTTCGCTCCGTCCAAAACGCACCGCCTCGGATGAATCGATCTTCATTGCGAAGGGAATTTACTTGGTCGTAAGCAGTCTCGATCCATTCCCAAACATTGCCGCTCATTGCCATGATGCCATAGGGACTCAGGCCACCCGCGCTGGTAATGTCCGCAGGGCCCTGAGATTCGGCAAGTCCATAAACCGCTGTACCTGAATCGGTTCCGCCCGTGACGCTGGTTGGTGTCTCGTCACTACCGGTTGCAAAATCGTAATAGAGCCCTGTGGCGGGATCAAAGTAAGCGGCCTTATACCACTCATCCATGCTCGGAATGACGTACTTGGCATTGGCATTACGGAAACGGTTAGTTGGATCGAATCCCTCGTCGATGGGCCTCCACGGCGCAAAAGCACCACCCGAAAACCTGTAAGCTTCGCTATAACCTTCACTGGTGTTCAACCAGTTGACGAATTGCGCCGCTTCAAACCAATCAATTCCAGTCGCAGGACGGTTGGCACCGTTACCACCATTCTGCGACATGTCATGCAGGGTGATTCCAAGACTCGCATCAGCATTCGCCTTGTTAATCATGTCACGAGAGATCTCGTATCGTCCCATTTGGTAAGCATACTCGACGCTTCCAGCGGGATTTGGAGCACCAGTCGTGTCCGCAGCGTTTCCTAAATCACCGACACGAGCAAATTCGATACTGAATTGGTTATCACCACTCCCAAAGATCACCTCGCTGGTACCGGATACGAACAAAATATCGCCGTTTCCTGTAACCGCAAGTTGAGAGTTCTCAAGCAAAACCCCAGCAGACGAGGTCTGACTACTTTGGCCGGTAAGTAGCTGGGAACCATTGTTCGAGTTGAGCGTTCCGTAGCTCATTCGAATCCCATTGCCGTCCCCAGGGCCGGCGGTGCCGGTCAATGTGATATCCCCCTGCACCGTCGTGATCGATGCATTGGCATTGGCAGTCCCTTCGATGACGATCCCGTCCTGCCCTAAACCTCCAACGCCGGTTAGAAAAATCTCTCCGTTGGCTGACGTTTCGACCGATGAATTCCGAATCACCAGGCCATCGCTATCATGCGAAGTGCCACTCAGGCTAACCTGACCTGAACCCGATACAAATTCGGACCCAACCACTTGTAGTGCACCGTGATGGGTCGTCACTGAAATACTGCCCGCATTGGTCACGAGCGAGCTATCGACCATCGTGATACCAGATGCGGCTTCCATAGTAATATCACCCGAACCGCCATTGGTGATCGCTCCGGCTAGTGATATAGAACCTGAGCTATTAACAAGTAAATCCTTTTGACTCAGATCAACATCTTGGAGCGAAACCCCTGAACCTATCAATGTTGTCGAAAGCGATAGTTGTAGAGATGTCGCCCAAATCTGTTCCCCTGATGTGAGGACTTCCGCAACATTGAGAGACGTACTTTCTGCGGAAACAGATAAACCAATGAGAGCTAAATCCGTCCCAACGCCAATTGCTCCCGAACTCGCGCTCCAACTTACAGAATCGACACCTTCTCCAAGATCGATGACGACCGAGCGATCAACGACTTCTCCAAAGGTATCCAACACCGAAACGACGTCATCACCAGCTCCGGTGAGAACGGAGATGTCACCCGTTACAAGACTTGCTGGCACAGTCACCGTGTTGGTGCCATCTCCCTCAGCTCCGGTGATGCCGGTGGTGAGAGTTTGCGTCTGATCAGAAATCACATAGGAAGCACTCTGCGTGTTGAAACCAATCTCCAAAGCCTCATTGCCAGCAGAGATTTCCTGAATCAACAAATTCCCGTTACTGAGACTCACATCGACCGCAAGCATCAATCGCGGTTCTAGTGACTCGACCTTGGGTCGAGTGCGTCTCGCAAAACCGTCCACCCGATGTTGCCGTTTGGATTGCCGGCAACGGACGCCTGATTCCCCAGCTAATAGACTCTGTAAAAATTTGAAGCGGTTCCCCCGACGGGGTTTTCTTGAACCAGAATTCGCCATCACTCAATTGCTCTATTCAGAAATACATTTCTGGAACAATCTGTTCGCATTCAAGCATTATTTGTGCCCAAAAGATGGATTGCTCCGGCTTCCCCCACGCGGTTTGAGCAACCCACACTCCCTCATGTGACACACCAAACCGGCGGCGCAACGAGCCCAAATGATAGCAATAGCGAGAGTCGGATCGGGATAATCCCCGGCAGATTAGACAAAATAGGCATCATCGGAAGAACCACTACAGCCCCTCCCCCTCTCCAGAACCGCATCTATCGACGATTGCTGCAAAGTGGTTCGGTGGCTTTGGTTATGCCGATCAAGCCTTGTACGCCCGAGAATGGTTCCGTTTGGCGGTCTCAATCAGGTCAAAGCATCTTGAAAAGACGCCAACTTGCAATTTACCGTGGACATCATCCACGCATAGTGCATCTGCGTTCTAAGATCACGGTCGGCCTGAGACATCACCAAGCATCGGCCTCAGCGTCGACGAGTCTCATCCGCTCCGCGACTTTCATATCAGGTTCAGAATCGGCTTGTTTAAACAGCCATCTGGTGATCTTGTCTTGATTGGCGTTTGCCAAGATGGATACAGCCGCCAATTTGAATTCTCGGCTATTGGACCTAAAGAAGAGTGGAAGCCACAACTCAAGACTTGCTTCCGCCGAAGTTGCCACCCAATGAACGGTTGCGAGTCTCTCATCGAGCGATCCCAGAAAATATTGCTCAGCTGCCTTAACCTCTTGCTCTCTATACCCTCGATACCGCAGTTCTTTTCTTGCGAGCTGCTGAAACCCCGCGTGGTCGGACACAAGCCACTGAACAACAGTCGCATCGTCGAACGAGGCGAGTGACGTGCGTTTGGTGGATTCCTGTAACCGTCGATCTAGAGCGGTATTTACAACGTCGTCATGACTTTTATCGGCCGGGAGCATCGCACCTGCCAAAACCACGCCACCTTCAGACCGATCACGTTGACCAGATCGCTGGTCCTGCGGTGACGCAACACCTCTTAGCCCGCTAGCCAAAAATGGCTCTTGTTTGACGCTTTTCAGTCGTGGAGATTTTTCGATCGGCAACAAAAGATGTCCCACATCGCTTGCATCATCGATTTGGTCAGTCATCTCAGCGGCAATGTCGTTACCCGTGACAACTGCGGTTTCTAAGGAGACACTAAAGCCAGCTGGGATCGGTTGTGCGGCAAGGTCATTCACAATCGCCGGTTGATGCATTGTGACTGAAGGTTGCGTCTGAGAGTGATCGCTGGCCTTTTGACCACGCAAATCCACCTTCGTCCCAAATAGCAAATCATTCCTAGACTCGGAGGTACGGTCTTGCACCAGCGTTCTCGCCCAAGCCCTCTGCGTTGGCTCCATGCGCGGGCCAACGCTCGAAATCTGCCGGTTTAATTCTCTTTGATATCGATTCCGTACACTTGGGGGTTCCACGAACCAGCGATTTTGAAGGCGACTCAACTTGCGGTAAGCAGCTAGCCCGACCTCTTCATCAGCGTCATTCATTGCGATCACCAGCAACGCAACGGAATCACGACTCTCAAGCTCCAGAGCCTCCAACCCAGCCAACTTCTCACGACGCTCCAAAGTGGAGAACTCGGTCAGATCAATGGATGGTTCGCCGATCAAAAAACTCGTAATCCATGCGACGGAAGCGATTCCTCCAAACAATAGCAAGATGTTTTTTTTCAGATATGGGATTCGATTTGGCAAAACCGATGCAGAAGCGTCCGGACGATTTAACGCCGACGAATCACTCGACTCCCGCTCCTCTCTAGGGACTTCCATTTCTAATCCTCTGCTCAGCCAAAACACTCGCTTGCTCCATGCGAATCGCTAGTGTCCTCGCAACCACAAGATCTGAGCAAGTGCAGTTTCTCCACCTCCAAAGCTAACGCATCTATCAGCCAAAAGAGAAAATGGGAAGTTCTGACTTCCTTGACGTCAAGATCATGACGAAGACCACTGACGAGTGGACGCGGCACCGCGCCCCCTTAAAGCGGTAGATGAACAGGGGTACATTTCTGTGGTCGGTGATCTAACTTAACCACCACGGAACGTATCGTCAGATAGCCGTCCGCCCACTACCCAACACATTCCCAAAAGAAATGACTGAGACGCGAAACGAACGAACTGACTACATTCGCTCGATCGAATCCATTTGTACAATCATGAACGAATTGAATTCGCATGATCTCGGCTGTCTTGGAAACCGTCAATTGCTCGAAGTCCAAGATGCAACCCTTGGTGCGATCTCAAATCCGGAAGACTTTCCACCACTTTCGGCAGCCATTGTGCCAGGGGATGAAGTTGCAATCGCTTTAGATGCGAATCTACCCGATTCCAGACGTGTTCTATCTGCGGTGATTGGAGAGTTAAAGGAAGCTGGAGCAGGCGCGATCATCGTGGTTGTTGGAAACGAGATGATAGAGGCCGAGATGGAACGACTCCGCGATCAGCTCTCTCCTGAAGTTAAGGTGCTGCCCCATCACACGCGGCAACGCTCCTCATTTCGTTACCTTGGTCCAGACGTTCACGGTAATCCGGTCTACCTCAACCGTTGGCTCGTCGATGCCGATCTCGTTATCCCCATCGTGACGAGACGAGTTGATGCATTCGGCTCGGGGCGTCCCGGTGACCTTACAGGTGTTTTCCCCACCTTCGCAGATGCGGATGCAAGACGACGCCACCACACATTGAAGAATCAGCCTGAAACGGAACAAGGGCAAGAATCCGTTGATCTTGATAACGATCCGGAAGCAATGACTGGCACGGCAGAGGAACCGGCGTGGCTTCTAGGTGTCCAGTTGATCCTAATGGTCACGCCTAACAACCAAGGCCGCATCGCTGAAGTTTTCTGTGGATCGATCGAAGCAGCTAGAAAAAACACACTTGCCTCCTCCGAGGCCGCACTTTGTGACTTTGTACTGGCCACCATTGAGGGCGAAAGTTCGCAGCAAACATGGCTAAACGTTGCTCGAGCTGCAGAGGCTGCGAGTTACCACACCAAACCTGGCGGCACGATCGTCATCTGGAGTGACCTCGGTGAATTGCTTGAGCCTGTTGAGCCAACAAGTACAACCGACATCCCTGGGAATTCTTCGGACGAGATGTCGGACGAAGAAGACTTTCCAGCATGGGATGAGACTCCCGTTCCATTCGAACGACTCAACACACTATGCGAAGACTACCAAGTGATTCTCCGCAGCAGACTTCATGCAGACAGCGTGGAAAAATCGGGGCTCGGATGCCTAGAAACCGCAAACGAATTACAGCGGCTTGCGATGGCTTTACCAAAGCGGGGCATGCTCCGCGCGGCGCAGTTCCAAGCAACGTAGTTGCCCGCGCGGCAAGCTGCGCACTGGCCTAACCTCGCTGAGTTGCAGTGAACCGCCTGCTCGCGCATTTCGGCATTCAATCAAGTTTGCCCTACATCACCTTCTCAGGTGCGGCAGTCCGCTCTTTGATCATTCGAGTGATCAGATCGTCTACCGTCACACCCTCCGCCTCAGCGGCAAAAGTCGGCACAATGCGGTGACGGAGAACCGGATACGCAAGAATCTGAACATCCTCAATCGTCACGTGAGTTCGACCTTTGAGCAACGCTCGAGCTTTTGCCGCCAGTACCAATTGCTGCGAGGCTCGAGGCCCAGGTCCCCATTCGATGAGTTCTTTGACCCAAGAATCGCTATCAGGATCAGCAGGACGAATCGAGCGGACTGCATCCAACACCCACTCTTTCACGTGGGGCGGCAGCGGAACACGGCGAACGGTTTCTTGGAATTTCAAGATCTGTTCACCGTCAACAACTGCTTCCACATGCGAATTAAAAGTCGATGTGGTGCGATCCACAATCTCGCTCTCTTGATCACGCGATGGATAGTTCACCACAACATGAAACAGGAAACGGTCACGTTGAGCTTCAGGAAGTGGATACGTTCCCTCCTGCTCGATTGGATTTTGAGTCGCCAGAACAAAGAAAGGTTCATCTAGCCGGTAGGTCTTCCCAGCAGCCGTTACCGCGTGTTCCTGCATCGCCTCAAGGAGCGCCGCCTGTGTCTTGGGAGGCGTACGGTTGATCTCATCTGCCAAAAGCATCTGCGTGAAGATCGGGCCTTTCTCAAAAACGAATTGCCGGTGACCCGTGTCCGGGTTCTCCTGAATGATCTCCGTCCCAGTGATGTCGCCAGGCATCAAGTCAGGTGTGAATTGAATGCGTCGAAAATCAAGATGCATCGACTCGGCAAGTGTCGAAACCATGAGAGTTTTCGCCAATCCGGGCACACCCTCCAGAAGACAGTGGCCGCGAGCAAGGATCGCAATTAACAACTGCTCAATCACTTCCTCTTGTCCGACCACCACACGACCAACTTGCTCGCGGATCTTACCGCACGCCTCGACAAGTTGACTCGCATCAACCACATCATCTTGAGCTTCAACGGGAGGGGGCTGTACCAAGTTGCACCTATGTCCAAGACAGAAACCGAGAATATCAATTAACCGGCAAGTTCCACAACCTACTCGTCCAATGAGCAACGGGAAACCTCCGAACGTCTGGGGTATGATATCAGATCTACGGGTACACGGAGATGCTCCCAAACCGCTTAGTTTTTTCGCCTGACCGACGCCAAAACAGTCTTCATGATGAGTGTTTAAAAGTAAACTACCTATTCCCGCTCGCTTGACGCCACCTATTCCGCGTTCACCTAATTCACGCTCCGCTTCCATCGCCATGCCACGACTTCGCATTATCGATGACCGGTCCTATGAACGGACTTTCCCCCTGAACCGGTCCGTGGTAACGATCGGTCGCGAGTCAGGAAACGACCTCCAGTTGCTCCATTCCGAGGTCTCGCGGAGGCACGCCGAAGTGCGACAAACCGGCCCCAACCGTTTTGAGTTTTTTGATCTCGACAGCAGTAACGGCACGAGCGTCAATGGCAAGAATCAGAGTCGATGCGAGTTAACGGATGGCGACCAGATCCAAATCGGTTCGACGTGTTTAATCTTTGAACAGCAAGTCATCCAAAGCACTACGTCACTCGAACCGGACGACGTGCTGCTCGATGTGAGTGGACGAGACCAGAGTCGAATCATCTCCAAGTATTCGAACCTCAAACCTTCGTCGAGTCATCGTTCATCCGACTCCGCCGCTACCGCCGACTCCGCCCCAACCGACCGTTCCCTAGAAGTGATCTATGAGTCGGCTTTGGCGATCGGACGATCCGCAAACCTCGATAACGTCCTGAAACGCATCCTTGAATTAGTCTTTGACTGGATGGATGCCGATCGAGGTTGCATCATGCTCCGTGGTCGCGACGATGAACCCCTCTATCCCGCCGCTCGGCAAGATCGCGTGGGAGATGGTGGCCCACGAGACCGCGGATGTATTTCGATCAGCCGCGCCATTGCGGACCACGTCTTAGAACAGGAAATTGGCGTCCGAACCAGCAACGCCAGCGAAGATAATCGCTTTGATCAATCGGCTTCCATTGTCACGCGAGGTGTTAGAGAAGCATTATGTGTTCCACTACAGGGTCGCTATTCGATCGTCGGACTACTCTATGTCGATACTTACACACCACCAGGAAAACAGGCAGGAAACGATCACGCGCCCAGATTTAGCGACGAGCACTTGAAGATTGCCACAGCTATTGGTTACCAAGCAGCCATAGCAATCGAAGACACGCGATATTACTCATCCCTTTTACAGAGTGAACGCCTGGCGGCAATGGGGCAAGCCCTCGCCTCTTTATCTCATGACATCAAGAACATTTTGCAAGGGATTCGGGGCGGCAGCTACCTAATTGAGGCAGGGCTGAATCAAGAGAATCACGAGGCGATCCAACGCGGATGGATGATGGTGAATCGCAATCAAGACCGAATCTCCAACTTGGTCCTCGACATGCTCACTTTTTCCAAACCTCGAGAGCCGGTTTTGAAGGAACAGGACCTTAATAACCTTTTACGCGAAGTCTATGAATCTTTTCATCCACGCGCCACAGAACTCGGTGTATCGCTCGAATTGAAATTGCAAGAACAGCCAGTGTTGTGCCAATGCGACTACGAGTCGCTTCATCGAGCCGTGTTGAATCTTGTCAGCAATGCGTTAGACGCCGTTACCGAGTCTCAGAAAAAGGCAGATCAACCTGAAGACAACCTGAACCCTGGAGGAACCGTAACATTTCAGGGACGAATTGAGCTTATCAGCCGCGTCACAGAAGATGCGAATTGCATCATCCAAGTCCGAGATAACGGAACGGGAATCCCGGAGGAAATGAGACAACGGATCTTTGATTTCCTTGAATCATCAAAAGGATCTCGGGGTACCGGGATCGGTTTGCCAGTGAGCGCCAAGATCATTCACGAACATGACGGATTACTCGAAGTCTTGCCGACGGGAGACGATCCGGGCACCGTCTTTCAAATCACCCTTCCTTCAACTCCGAAGACCAATTCTGTACAAACCGTCATGCTCTAGCGAATTGCCGAACACCCCACTCGAGGAGCAGTCTAGTCGCACAGTGGTAGCCATGAATCCTAGGACTCGGTGGCCCCATCCAACTCCGCCTTCAGCTCGCCAATGGCGCAGCTTAGCGCGTCCATTTTAGCTTGTGCTTTGTCGAGTTCCCCTTCCGCCAAGGCAATTTCAATCTGTTCCGCATGCGTCATTGTTTTAACCGCTGCAATCACGCGAGCCGCTCCCTTAATCGTGTGGGCGAGACGCTGACCACTGGAAATCTCGCTCCGTTCCAACGCCCGAACCAAGTCGGGGTACAAAAGCGGAATCTCCTGCATCGCCGACTCACAGACCGAATCAAAAATTTCTCGGTCACCCGCAGCATTCTCCAATGCCTGCTCGTAATCAATCACCGGTAAGGTTGTATCATCAGGGCTCATCAATTTACTCCGACAAACCGTTGCGAAATCAATTCGCCACTATGGTACCACATCACCGTTAACAAAAAGGCAGCTCCCGGCAAACTCCTTGGTGCGTCTCAATCAATGAGCCTCGAGCCAATTTTGACCGATCCCCATCTCCACCACCATGGGAACACGCATAGGAAGCGTATTCAACATCGCTTTTTCGATCACCGGCAGCACTGCTTCCTGTTCAGTTTTCACAAGATCGAACACAATCTCATCGTGCACCGTGAGAATCATCTTGGTCGTAAAGTTACCAGCACGCAGTTCACGATCCACATTGATCATTGCAAGCTTCATGATATCGGCCGCCGTCCCTTGGATGGGACTATTCATAGCGAGTCGCTCCGCTGCTTGAGCGACACCGCGGCTGTTACTATTGATATCGCGTAGATAACGCCGTCGCCCGGTCTGTGTTGCAACGTACCCATGCTCGCGGGCGAACTCAATCGTCCGGTCAATGTAAGATTGGACCCCGGGATACTTCGCAAAGTAATTCTCAATCAACTCACTTGCCTCATGCCGCGGAATATTGAGACGTTGCTGCAGCCCGAATGCGGAAATCCCGTAGATGATCCCGAAATTAACGGTCTTGGCCTTATCCCGCATCTCTCGGGTGACCTCTTCGACTGGGACATGGTAGACCTTCGATGCCGTACTGGCGTGAATGTCGATCCCCTGTTCGAAAGCCTCCAGCATTGCTTCGTCAGCGCTTAACTCGGCCATCACGCGGAGTTCGATTTGTGAGTAATCAGCGCTCAGCAACAGATGATTCTCGTCTCGAGGAACAAATGCCGCACGAATGTCACGACCGCGTTCCTTTCGTACCGGAATGGTCTGAAGGTTTGGATCATTGGATTGCATCCGCCCGGTAGCCGTCCATGACTGACTGTAATGCGTATGAACTCGACCCGTTTCCGAATTAACGGCAGCAGGTAACTGATCAACGTAGACACTCTTCAGCTTACGCGCGTTTCGGTACTCGAGCACGTCGCCGACAATCTGATGCCGCCCGAGAAGTCTCTGCATCTCGGATTCCCGGGTGGAATACTGCCCCGTCGAAGTCTTTTTCGGCTTTGGGTCAATTTCCAACTCTTCGAATAAAACCACGCCTAGTTGTTTCGGTGAATCAATATTGAATTCGTGACCCGCAGCTTCATGAATGCGTACCCGCAACTCCTCAATTTCCCGTTCCAGACGGGTTGAAAACGCGGCTAGAGCCTCGGTATCCAGTCTAATCCCGTGGTACTCCATCTCCACCAGAACGGGAACCAACGGACACTCCACCTCATAACACACCTGTGTCACGCCGCGAGCCTCCAGCTCTGGTCGCATGGCATTCGCTATCTGCAGAGTCACATCCGCATCCTCGCATGCGTAGTCCACCAATTGCTCCAACGGCACTTCGGCCATTGACTTTTGGCCGTCGCCCTTGGGACCGATCAGCTCGCTAATCGAAATGGGTTGGTAACCGAGGTACAGCTGAGAAAGATAATCCAGACCATGCTTCATCTCAGGCTCTTTCTGAGCGTGCGAAAGCATGGTATCGAATACGGGACCACGCACTTTTATTCCATTCCAACGAAGCAACGAAATATCGTACTTGAGATTGTGCCCGATCTTTTCCAAGGTCGGATCTTCGAACAGCTCGCGAAACTCATCAAAAACCTCTCGAACTCCACCACACCGCTCCTCGCAACTCACATAAAAAGCTTGATGCGGCTTGATGCTGAAAGCGATTCCAAGTGGCGCGACCGTGCGGGGATCGAGTCCGGTTGTTTCCGTATCAAAACAGAATGATTTAGCGTCTCGTAGTTTCGAGATCAATTCAGCCCGCTGCTCAGAGGTCGTGACGGCATGATACTCGTGCTCAACCTCATGGATCGTTTTCTCTTGCACCGGTTCGTCGAAGAGAAGTGTCTGTATTTCAGCTTCGCGTTTTTCGCGTTGGACTTCCGCGCGCACCTGCGCCGACGAGAAACTCTTTCCGAAAAGCCTTTTACCAAGCGTGTCGAATTCCAGCTCCATCATCAGCTGCTTCAATTTTTCAGCATCAAAAGGCTTGAATTCAAATGAATCGATCGAATAGTTGTGCGGGACCTGCTGGTTAATTGTCACCAGTTTCCTGGACAGGCGAGCCATCTCAGCCTGTTCTTCCAAACGCTCACGCTGCTTACCCTTGAGTTCACCGGTGTGCTCAAGCAGATTCTCGATGGAACCATATTTCGCAATCAGTTGCTGCGCGGTCTTCGGACCAATACCTTTCACTCCGGGAATATTATCGCTTGCATCCCCCATCAGTCCGAGGATATCGATCACCTGTTCGACTCGCTCAATTCCCCACCTTTGTAAAACATTAGCGATCCCGACGATCTCGGGCTCCGACCCCTTACGTCCTGGTTTATAAATCAAGACATCGTCAGAGACCAACTGCTCGTAGTCTTTATCCGGCGTCACCATCCAAGTGCGGTAGCCAGCGTGAGCCGCCTCTGCGGCCAGTGTGCCTATGATGTCGTCCGCCTCGTATCCCGGCGTTCGAATCACCGTTATGTTGAGGGACTCAAGTAACCGGTCGATCCAAGGAAATTGACTAGCGAGATCTTCCGGCATCGCATCACGTTGCGCTTTGTACTCCGGATAATCAACATGCCGCTGGGTTGGCTCGGGAGTATCAAATGCCAACGCCAAGTGGGTAGGCTTCTCCCTATTGATCAGATCGAAAATCGCGTTCGTTAATCCAAACACGGCCGATGTACACTGGCCGCCGGAAGTAAAACGTGGGCTTCGAGCAAGTGCAAAATGTGCGCGGTAGGCGAGAGCCATTCCGTCGAGCAAAAACAGACGCTTTTCATTTCCAAAGAGGTCGTCGCGAATGTCGCTCATGACAGATCCAATGGGGGTCATAATTCAAGATGGAGATGCACCGCAACAAACTACCAGCGCACGCCCATCTTCGCCTAGCAGAGGCGTATCTGTTCACCGAGCAGATTGCCGTTGGTTCAACACCTCAAAACCCACCGTACTGGTAACACGGGTGCCCGGTGATCCGACCACCACGACCTGCCGTCTATCGAACGCAGAGCTTGAGAGATCTATCCAAAGGTTACTGGTCACCGAGGTATTTCAGCTGAATCTTTGTATTCGGCAATTTTGACTGCAACGCGTCTACACCCTCCTGAGTCACCGCAGTCCGCGTCACGATCAAGTCCTCGAGCTGCTGCATCCCTTCCAGATGCACGAGCCCTTCGTCGGTGATGAGCGTTGAACCAAGATGTAAGAAGGTTAGGTCCTTCAAACCAGCCAATGCGGAGAGTCCTTCATCTGAAAGTCGAGTGTTGTCGAGATTCAATTTTTGAAGCGACAGCAGTTTGCCAACGGGTGCGATCCCCGTATCCGACAGATTCACGCGCCAGAGATTCAGATCCTTCAGATTCACTAGTCCAGCGAGTGACTCCGTGTCCTGATCGGTAATCTGCAAACACTCACTCAGATCAACCGTCTCGAGCTGCGTAAGTTCTCCTAGCTTTGCCAAGCCCTCAGCGTCAATCTGGTTGGCAGCCAATCGCACCTTCTTCAGCTTCGGATGCTGCCCCAGCAAGGTCATCGCATCGTTACCAATCGTGGTCCCGGCAAGGTACAACTCCTGAAGCTCCTTCAAGTCCTTGAGCTTTTCAAGCCCCTCTTCGCTGACCCACAAGAAGTCGATTGCCAACACCTTCAGTGTCCGGATTTTGCCAACCGACTCCATCCCATCATCGCTAACTGAGCACTCACCGTTCTTACCACTCAAACGCAACGCCTTGAGTTTGGGTAGCCCAACCAATGAAGCCAATCCAGCATCACTCACAGGGCAGTCGCGAAGATCAAGATCTTCAAGTGCCTGCAACTTTCCGAGTTCCGCGCAAGCCTCATCCCCGACACCCGTCCCACCCAAACGAACCGCCCTCAGTCTTGGTAGCTCGGGCAACAAGCTAATCGCCTCAGCGGACACCTGCGAGCCACGAAAATCGACATCAATCATCAAGCCATCGGAATCGCGTCGAACACTTTTCGCAGTTGACTCAATCACCTCAACCGCATGCTCAGCATCACGGGCCATCGGCGCGTCAGCAATGGCCTCTGTGCGATTCGGAACATCCGTGGGCGAGGAATCGCGAACATCCTCAGAGGAATTACAACCTGTAAAGAACAGTAAGGCCGCCAAAGATACTTTGAACCAACGCAATGAAACACCTTTAGATGAAAGAGTTGATGGCGGAGTGGGAGATGCACGACTTTCATGCAGCCATCAGTCGATTGAAAAACGCGGGTTGATGAACCCGCGTTCCGATTGAGCCTTGTCTAAAGCTAAAAAGACTTAAACAGTCGCTTCCACTTCCCATCCGGCGCGATATTGCTTGCGAATGTACTGATCCGCTTCAGGGCAGTTCGTCGCCTTGAGCGTCGCACCGTCCCAGTCCAATTGCTTGCCGGTACGGTAGGAAACATTCCCGAGTAGAACGGCTTCGGTGAGAGCACCCGAGTAATCAAAGTTACAGGTCGTCGGGGATCCATCTTTGCACGCCTTGATCCACTCAGCGTGGTGTCCAATGGAGTCAGGAATGGATGGCGTTGGTGGCGTGAACTTTGAAAATTTATCCGACGGGAACAGACGGTACTTGGAATAATCCGCGAACATCTTTCCTTCAGTTCCAACAAACATCACACCACTTCCCGGAACACGTTCACCGGCGACCTCTCGCGGTGTCATATTCCCGTCGTACCAAGTCAACTCGCACCCAGGCATCGTGCCACGCTCTGGGTATTGATACTTAACGGTCAAACCAAGAGGACAAGTCTCAGGATGCACTTTCTCATCATTTGAAAACGCTTCACAGCTGGTCGGATGGCGAAGCTCCAGTGCCCAGAAAGGCAAATCCATGTAGTGACACCCCATGTCACCCAAGGTTCCCTGACCGAAGTCCCACCAACGACGCCACTGTGCCGGATGATAACGGCCCGCCGCATAGGGTCGCTCGGGTGCTGGACCAAGCCAAAGATTCCAGTCTAGATTCGCTGGCGGGGTTTCGCCTTTCTCGGGACGATCACCACCACCCCATCCTTTGCCGACCCAAACGTGGACTTCTTTGACATCTCCAATCGCGCCGGACTGAATGATTTCAACAACGCGGCGGTAATTCGAACCAGCGTGGATCTGTGTACCCATCTGTGTTGCAACACCCTTCGCCTTTGCAGCCTGAGCTACCAAGCGAGCTTCGTGGATGGTGTGAGTGAGAGGTTTTTCACAGTAAGTATGCAGACCGGCATTGATCGCTCGAATTGAAGCAGGAGCGTGATTGTGATCGGCAACCGCGATGACGATCGCATCAGCTCGATCCGATTCACTCGCAATCATCTCCCGATAGTCCGCGTACTTCCTTGCTCCCGGAAACTGGGTAGCGGCGCGGTCGAGGTAATTGGAATCGACATCACAGATTCCAACAACATTCTCGTTCTTGATCGCATCGATGTTGGCCGCTGCGCGATTGGCCGTGCCAACGCAAAGGATTTTGAGTTTTTCATTCGCGGATCGAGATTCTTGAGCTGCAACCTCACTCCAGACACCAGCAGATAGAGCGGCCACACCGGTGGTCTTCATGAATTGCCGACGTTGAACGCCTCGATTGGCCAAGCTTGTTGCTTTGAAGATATCTTTACTCATGCTGTTAACCTAAACTCCTAATATTGAACCAATCTTGAATCGCTAGAACGGCAATTAGTGATGTGAATACTTCACTCTAAACTCGGGCTGGTGAACCAGGGTCGCATGGCTTCCCCTGACCAAGCTTGAACTGCAGCAGGAATCAACTCGACCCACCGTGTTAAACCGCCAAGCTTCAGATCATTCGTCATGGCCATAAAAACAAAACCACCACACTCGATCCGGCCAAAATTGTAACCGATTGCAAGATGCCAATGTTTGGTAGATTGTGGGATTCTTAAGGTACCATTGAAAGTCTGTCGGGATCATGCATCCGCGGGATATCGATCGCAGCACCCTAGGCCTGATCGCACACGAGTGATTACCCTCAGCTAGCCCCCGGATACTTCCATTCCCCTCGATACGGTCGCTTGAGCCATTGGTTCGCTTCCTCGTCACCGATCACTTTCTCCGCCTCACCATCCCAACGAAGGCTACGTCCAGCTTTAAGCGACAACATCCCGAGCAGGCTGAGATTTGTCGCGTCATGGCCGAGTTGCACGTCACATGTCGGCCGACCACCCGTCTCAATCGCGTGAATAAAGTCATTCCAAAGCAAATCGATGCTATGGCCATCTGGCTCCTTATGCTGAGCAACCTGATGGATCACCTGCGCGTTTTTGTCGGACGGATAGAACGTCCACCCATCGCGCCACCCCATGTGGAAGGTGCCTTTTGTTCCATAGAAATAGCACCCGACGCTCGGTTGTCCCGTCAGGGAGCCTGCAAAACGTCGGTGTTCCCAAATTGCAGTAAAAGATTCAAATTGATACGTCGCGATTTGGCTGTCGGGGGCATCCGTCGTCTGTTCTTTTTCATTCAGTACTGCCTCGCCTCGAACCGGACGGCCACCCGTTGAGTACACCTCCTGAGGATACTTCTCGTCGGTCCACCACAAAATCTGATCGAGCCAGTGGACGCCCCAATCGCCAAGGGTCCCGTTGGCAAAGTCTAAAAAGTTCCTAAAGCCACCTGGGTGTATCTTGCGATTGAACGGACGCAGCGGTGCCGGACCGCAGTACATCTCCCAATCCAACTGTTCCGGAGGTTCACTGTTAGGGGTCGGCGTTTCGACTCCTCCCTGACTATGGACGAACGCTTTCACGAGACCGATGTCGCCAACATTCCCCTGCTTTAGAAAGTTCATCCCCGAGACATAGTGTGGACCGATACGGCGGTGTAACCCAACCTGAACCACACGATTATTTGCCCTCGCGGCTTCCAACATGGCACGACTCTCAGCGATCGTGTGACCCGTTGGTTTTTCGACGAAAATGTGTGCTCCAGCTTCGATCGCTGCAATCGTGTTGAGAGCGTGCCAGTGGTCGGGTGTTGCAACGATTGCAATCTCGATTTCCTCTCGATCAAGCAATTCACGAAAGTCAGTGTAGATCTTAACCTGCGTACCGGACAGGTCTTCAACCTCTTCAGCAGCAATCTCAAGCTTATCCTGATCGACATCACAGAGAGCCACTGGCTGAATGGTCCCCGTCGCCATCGCCTCCTTGAGAATATTCATCCCCCACCAACCAGAGCCGATCAACGCTGCGCGATACTTCTTACCCTTCGACTGCCCATGGACGTAAGGCACTCCCACCGCTGCCCCGGCAAACGCCGCCGATTTGATAAATTTACGTCGTTCAATGCGCATCAGAACACCTAGCCAGTAGTAAAAGAACAAGAAAGCAACCGCGAGTCACCTTGGCGGTCTTCAAGCCAAAAGCCACGACGCGAGCCTCGCCTAGCAAAACGATCTCTTCACTAACACACAACATCATTCTCGCAGTTAGGAAGCGAGATCTTACCCGATAATTGGATCACCGACGCAAGTTCAAACAAAGAAGTTTACCATCCGCATTGCGGCACAAGAGCATGCCTTCGATCAATGTGGGACTCACCCAGCAACGCCCTTGGAGAACCTGATGTCGAGCGAGAGGAATAAAACCCTCGGGGTCCACCTTAGCGACAATCAACTCACCGGAGTCCGATAGCGCAATGAGACGTTCTCCGGAGGCAATGACGGCCCCAGCCGAAAAGCCATCTGCATCCCAACGAATTTTGCCCGTCGACATCTCCATGCAGGTCAAGCGAGCACCCTCGTCCACATCTCCATTGACCCCATAGAGAAATCCATCGATCAGGATACTGGTTCCCAATTGATTTCGATAATCCTTGTGCTTCCAAATCACCTCCGGGTCACCTGAACTCAAATCAAGAAGCGCACTCCCACGACTGTACCCCGAAGAAAGGAATACACGATCCCCGTCAACAATTGCATCAGCAGCATTGCAGCCAAAGGTAGTCAACCATCGCTGCCGCCAACGCTCTCGACCCGTCTCAAGCTCCACGCAAACATAAGATCGGCCTGACCCCAAAATCACACAATCAACGCCACGATCCTGATAGGGAACCACTGAAGAATAACCTGAATCACGATCCTCTGAGGCCCAAAGGATTTCACCATCTCGTTTATGTACACAGACCCCCGCATCACCCACATTCAACACCAAACGATTACCAAAAACTCTTGGAGCTCCCGCAAAGCCCCATCCGGGAATTCGAATCGCAGTTCGATCGACAACATCCACTCGCCAGTTCAGGTTTCCATCAGCCAAATTCAATGAAAATAATTCGCCCCTACGGCTAAGAACATAGACGCAACCATCGTCAATCAAGGGCGTGGATGTTGGCCCCCCCTGAAAATCATTCGCATCCAGAGGTGCATCGTATTGGTAACGCCAGAGCTGTCGCCCCGTTTCTAGGTCGAGTGCGACAACTGAAACCTTTCCCTCCGCGTGACCGCTACTCACCACCTTACCATCGTGCCCCACGACGCTGCTGAAGCCGGTCCCCAAAGCATATTGCCATTGAACCCGTGGCCCGGAGTCACCCCACAGATGTGTCCAATTACCACCGTTGAAATGCCCATCGCCGAGAACACCGCGAAACTGCGGAGCATCCTCCGCGTGCAAATCTGAACCGATAAGACTTAACGCGAAAAACAGAACGATCTGCCAACTCTCCGAACGCAGACGTCGCGTCACCGCAAAAATAAATCCCACTTCGCCCTGCCTTTGCCTCATCGGCCTACGGTAAACCTTTTGCGGAAAAACATATCGCCGAGGCAGTAAATTCCCAGCCCCCTGTTCACGAACGCGAAATCAACAGGTCCGCTTTTCTCACCCTCGGCTCAATCACCGAACCTGATTCGTAACAACGCCGACGTGAATCAATGATTTCCTACCCCAGAGACAACGCCGCCCATCCTTGACAGAACGGCCCAATCCGACATGCTTCACCGCACAGAACGCTCAGCCGAACTCACTCACTGCAGCGAGCCGATCCCTCCCTCTTATGATCAATAGAATGCAACGTGGCAGCAACGAATCGACCAGTGACCGATACTCGACCTGACGCAATATCAATCCGCGTTCTCTTTCGTGACGCATTTTTGATGCTACGTGATCAGTACCCCCTTTTTCTGGTTCTTTGTACGTCTCTCATCTTCATTGGCGTTCTCTCACCACTCGGTGCGCTACTCGGCCCGAGCCTCGCTTGCATCCACTCAGCACTTGAAGAGAAGCAGCGGGCAGGCAAAGCGAGACTGAAAAACCTCCCAAATTGGTTCTCATTCTCCCTCGATGCGTTACTAGCCTACATGATGATGCTGGCATCGTCTTTTCTCTTTCTCGCACCCACCTCAATCCTGATCTATTACGGGCTCGGTAACTGGGAACAACTCCGCACCATAATTGACCTACCGGACCCAATCCTGCTCACCATGGTGGTTATGCTCGTACCGACACTCGCCACCATCCAGATCACTTTCTGCGTTCCATTCCTCTTCACATTCACATCGCTCACACGTTCGCGGGTGAGTGCGGTCAACGCGATCAAACTAAGCATTCAGACGTCCACTCTAAACCTTTCCATCATCCTCAGGGTCGCTACTCTCCTCATGGCGATTCATGTCCTCGCATCGCTCGCATTCATTATTCCCGCAGCCCTTATTCTGCCACTGCATTATGCCGTTATCCACCAACTGCACTGCAAATTGACCACGGCAAACCGACCGACTGAAGGGGAATCCGGAACTACTGCCAACCCCTGATCTTCAAAAAACCTGACATGGCGACAATGAGGACAGCAAGGATGATCATCACTCGGAGAACCTTTGATGGATTTTGTCGCCAAGATTCAAACTTGGCAGAGCGACCTACCATCACAGAAGCTAGAAAGAAAATAACGAACGCCAGAAGCATCTTTGTGCCAAGGAGAGCATGATAGAGCCCATCGCCCTGATGCTTGGGAATCGCTCGAAAGTAGTTGTAGAACCCGCTAAGTAGAAATAGACCAATTCCCCCGTGGACGTATCGCTTCCAACGATCCCGAACCGCACTGACAAAAGCTGCCCGCTGCTCATTTGGGATCATTTCAAGACTTGGAATCATCGCGATCGCCATGAAAATGCTCCCACCCACAAGTGTGATTGCGGTGGCTATATGAACCACACGCGAGAGAACATCTAGACCGAATAAGTTCATCGCCACTACACCAAGATCAGCCATCGAATCGCTCCCGCTTCGAAGATCGTAACCGTTGCCCGCTCGAGGAAGTACCGCACCGCCTCACAATTCTCTCTCACCCCAACAACTATCTCGCTTCTCAACTCGCGAATATCCGACCATCGTTTGGCTGCTTGTTCAATCCGCCTCTTACCCGGCAAACTTGTCAGCCAACCATTACTTCCAATGCACCCATTATTCCAAAGCAACAGCAACACCTAGTTTGAGCTGAATGGCGGTGGAAACATTGGCCCGTCCTTCGTCTCATTCTCTTCTTGAGCCGCATTGAATTTGATGGAACCCGACTTCAATCGATCCACCAGAAAGCGGGCTCGCGATCCAACATCCGACTCCCGTAAAAGCTGCAACTTATCTTCGATGGAAAAAGGAAGCGTGTAGGCAACGATATCTGTAATGGGTCCTAAACTCATCTGATCTGACATTAGCTGATGCAAATTTTGTTGCATTGACTTTCCTACCGGCATGACTGAACCAAATGCATCCAATAGTTCCTGTTTCAGATGCTGAGACTCAGCGGTTGAACCGGGCAATTCGAAGTCATCAATCAGATCAATTTGCCCGACCCGAAATGGCTTGCCGGCATCAATCTCGGCAACCAGTTTCGCACGTCGGATCCCAACCAAAAGGATGTTGTGTCGGTTACTTTCGACTTCGGTGTGAGTGAGAATGCGGCCGAGACAAACCGTTGACGCGATGGGCGGCAGCGTGGTGGGCCACTGGGTTCCTTTCAGCGGAGTAAGGGTTGCCATCGCGATTAGCCGATCCGACGAGACAGATTCCTTCAACATTTGAACGTATCGAGGCTCAAACAGATGCAACGGCTGCATCGCATGCGGAAAAACCACCAAATTTGGTAGCGGGAACAACCGGACTTGCCCGTCAAAATCTTCGGGAAGTTTAGTCACATCATCCAAATTTTGCATCGCGGTCTCTCTGACACGTATCTCTTTTTCCTTAACCGGAACGACGTTGTGACTCCCTCGAGAATCTCCGCACACCAAAAACGACGCCGGGAAGCAGGACATGAGACAGAAACTTTTCCTCAACGCTCCTCGAATACCTGCTCCGTTATTGCTCTAGCATGACATTTTCTTCCGCGGCAACGCAAGCGATCCCACCCGTTAAAAGTCATCAAAGTGGGCGTTTCGACACAGATTCCTGAAGTATTGAGCACCTTTCAACCGGGCCTGCACTGTCATATCGCGTCAACAACCTCTCCTATTAACAAGCACAACCCTGACAGTTTCCCAAGACGCTGCAGCTGAATGCAGACTCAACAAAGGTGTGATTCTAAGACTTGGATGGACCAAAAATGATTGACTCGGACCTTCACGGCCCCAACAATACGCTTGTCTTGGAATCGCATGACGGGCACCTACGATTCGATCTCTGATTTGATCTGGCCGATTCGCTTCTCAAGGCAGCTATCAGCCTCATCCTCCGATCAGAACCATCGCCATGCTTCTTTCCGGTCAAGCGATCCAAAGTCAATTGGGAAAACAGATCTCGATTGACCCATTCCACGCGGAGCGACTCAACCCAAATAGCTATAACTTGGCTCTACATGACGAACTCCTGATCTACGAAGAAGTTGTGCTCGACGCTGCGGCGCCGAATCGTTATCGCAGAATCGAGATTCCGCCGAATGGCTACACCTTGCAGCCCAACCAACTGTACTTGGGTCGCACAGCTGAGTTCACGGAAACCGATGGACTCGTCCCAATGATTCAAGGTCGTAGCTCACTGGGACGCCTAGGACTTTTCATTAACCCAGGTGGTAGTGTTGGGGATGTTGGTTATCGCGGCACCTGGACGTTAGAGATGCACTGCGTCCAGCCCGTCAGAATTTATGCGGGGATGCAGATTTGCCAGATCTATTACATGGAACTCTCCGGTCAAGCGACGGATTACGACAGCGACAAGTATCAAAACAGTCGTGACATCCAGCCCAGCATGATGTTTCGCGAGCTTGGGGGTGATGACCAAGACACTCAGATGGAACTCAATTTCGAAGAATTGCTCCATAAAGCACGCTGAGCAATTCACCCAGAGAATGCTCAGTGTGGAGAACACCAATCTGCTTGTCTACCAGAGTTGTTTTTCTAACTTGCCCCTTCGAAGCAACCCCAACAACCACTCAGTCTGATCCCTTCAGATTGCGTGAATTCAAAAACTTCAACTGCTTGAGCATCATCCCAACCAACGGCATGGCAATACCGGCGGATGAAGCCGCTTCAATTGCGTTGCTAAAGATTGCGTCAAGCTCCATTGGACGACCAAAACGGTAGTCCAATCGCATACTAGCGTCATAAGGGACCATTTTTTTGGTGGCATCAATCTGCTTCTGAATCCAGCTTTCCGGAACCGCGACGTCGAGTCCAACGGCGGCAGTGTGAACCTCCCGGATGATCGCTTCAGCAAGAGCCAAAGAATCACCATGCTCCATGATCTCTTGAGTCGAAGCGTCCAAAGCGACCGAGAGTCCATTGAAAGGAATATTCCACATCAATTTCTTCCAACGAGTTAGCAAAAGGTCATCAGTGGCTTCTGCGTCTATCCCAGCCTCCCTTAACTCTGCCTCAATCTGTTGAGCACGCTCGGTGATCCCCGGTGCAGGTTTCCCATAAGGATCCGATGAGTATTCTCCAAACACGATGCGCCCATAATCCAAGTGCCGAATGTGGCCGGGGCCAACTTTGTTACTGCAAAGAAAGCAGCAACCACCCAGCACGCGATCCTCGCCAACAACCCGCGCGCTATCGGCTTCCACATCGAGGCCATTCTGCAAAACCAAGACCTTACCACCACCACGTGTGGTAACCGGAAGAATAGCTGGCAGCAAATGATTCAGCGTTGACTTCAGTGCCACAATTGTCACGTCACATGCAGGCATCTTTGCAATGTCGGAATAAACATTAACGTTCGGCAAATGAAAGTCACCCAAGGGCGTCTCAACCTGCAGTCCTTTCAATGCGATATGGTTAGCATCCGAATTAGCCAGAAAATGAACATCGAACCCACCGCGAGCCAGCAGACCTCCATAAAGCCCCCCCAAAGCGCCAGTTCCAATGATTGCGTAGCTTTGCTTCAAACCCATTATTCCTGTCTTCCCTTCAATCCGGGCCTCATGCCAATTGAACCCTAGTTCTGACCAAACCCAAGAACTGATTTCAGAGCGACCAACACTGCCATCGAATATTTTTTGATTGCCAGCTTCCAGTTAAGCACTGCAACCAACCGAGTCACTCAGACCAATCATCTGATGCATCTTTATCCCCTTGAGCTTACTCCGTTATTGAGTAAAGCATCTCTTCGTTCAATCGCGTATATGTCAAATCCGATGGCCCTTGGCACTCAATGGAAAAATCACGGCGCGAGTCACCTATTCGCGTGGTCAAACGTAATGGGTGCCAACCTTTCTCTAAAATAATCTCGGCAGCCTGAACGCCGTGCATCGTATCAGGAAAATCTAAATCCAAGACGGCTGCATCGTGAATGCGCAGGAACCCTCGCTTCATGCCTGAAGTACGGAATGAATACGTACCCGACTCGGACGCATGAAACCAAGTCACGAACTCAACTGCCCCCTTGCCTTTCCACCACTCTAGATCCCCCAATCGACTCCAAGAGTTCGTGCCGGCATCATCAACTGCCGCCAAACGCAAGTCGGGAGTGTACGAGTAATCCCCCTCAATCCAACGCCAATGAAACCCCAGCTTTTTGTCGCGAACCTGTTCCGCAGTCAATCGAATTGATGGAACCGGGATTTGATCATACGGTCGCGGTGCCTCAACGCTCGGTCGACGCCCCCGTAAGACGCTCTGCTGCATTTGTTCCTGCAATTGCTCAAAGAAGACCGACGCCCCAGCGAGATCATTGCGTTCCCCCTGATCAACCCCTAGATCGTAGATTTGAAATGGCTCTCGGCCGTTTTTTATGTTCACCCGAACACCTTTGTATTGATCAACATGCACCACTTGCATCTGACCTCGCTTTAGCCCTCGCTTACGCGGCTCAAAGTCCTCATAACGGGGCGTTTTTCCTCCGTTCTGGTATTCCACGTAGACTCGACTCGCCACCTGCTGATCGATCCGACCAACCAGAGCCGATCGCAACGAGACACCGTCACACCTCGCCGGTGGCAGGACACCCGCGAAATCAGCAAAGGTTGCCATCCAATCCTGTGATTGACTCGGATGGTGATCAACGATGCCGCGAGCAAGAGTGCCAGGCCCCCATGCGACCGTCGCCATCCGGATGCCGCCTTCCCAAACATCACGTTTGATTCCATCAAAAGGCCCGTAAGATTGAAAAGAGCTTGCTTCGATTGGTTGGCCCGCCAAGTACGACACGTTGAGAGGACCGTTATCACTACTGATCACAACAATCGTTTCTTGGTCAATTCCCAGATCAACCAATGTTTGAAGGAGATCACCGACACAGTCATCAATTCGACGCACCATCGTCGCGAAACGAACCTCAACATCCTCCCAACCACGATTGACATAATCCGGATGTCGGTACGAATCGACTTCACCTGATGCTGTATTGATCATCTGCCCCGGCTTGCCAATCCATTGCAAACCGCCGTTAACACCTTTGCCCTCCGGATAAGGACCGGTGGGAACCTGCAAGGCGGCATGGGGAGTGTCGAAAGCTAGGTAGAGAAAAAAAGGCTGTTCAGACCCCGAACGCTCATGCTCCAACACCCACTGCTTCCCGCGAGCTGCAAAGAGATCCGTGGTGTAACACTTGGATAAACCACCAGAGATCTCCTTATCGTCATCCCACACCTGCTTTGTACTGCGATGTGCTTCAGAATTACCGAGTGGCCACGGGTCGGCGGGGTAGTGAACATGACCGTCGGCGTGTCTAACGTAACCATAAAACCGATCAAACCCGCGTTTGGTGGGATAGCCACTCCACTGTGAAGGACTTTCCCCCTTCCCCTGCAGACCATGTTTACCCACCATCCATGTCTGATAACCAGCATCACGCAATACCGAAGCAAGCGTATGATTGTGATCGAGCGACTTATCGAATTGGTTATCGCGCACGCCACAATGGCCCTGGTGAACTCCCGACAACAGGGTTGCTCGACTCGGCGCACACACGGGGGCCCCGCAATAATGAGCACGCATGATCACCCCCTCAGACGCCATTCGATCGATGTTGGGGGTGCGATGGCGTTTGGGGTGATTGGAATGATTCTGGTGCAGTACCCCAAAGTCACCCCAACCAAGATCGTCACAGAAAATGAAGATCACGTTAGGCAGAGAAGCGGCAGCCCGCGCGTCGGGCGATGCAACCACCCCCGATCCGCCGCCTCCTGATAGATCACCGCCGCAGCTTGTTTTGACTGAGAAAAGAAAGGCCAGCGACATCACGAAAAGATGGCTGAACACTCTCGCAAATAGACACTCAGATCCGTAACAGACAAAGCAGCTCATCCTATGACCTTTCCAGAAAAGCTTTTGCGTGATGCCTGCTGATTTGACTCCATCCGAGGAATCAAATGCTACCGCTCAAGAAACAACTCACTAATTGACTGATCATGATGGATGCGTTTGATTGCCTCCGCCAGTAATGGAGCAACCGACAACTGAACCAAATTGGGGAGTTGCTTTTCAGGTGTCAGCGGAATGGAATCGGTAATCACCAAAGAATCGATCGGAGCAGCCCGCAATTTTTCAATCGCTGGCCCGCAAAGAACACCGTGACTGGCAGCAAGATGAATCTCTTTGGCGCCCGCTTCATGCACTAACTTGGCGGCTCCGCAGATCGACCCAGCCGTGCTGATCATGTCGTCGAACATCAACACAATCTTACCCTCAACTGGCCCACCAATGATCGTGCTCTGCTTGGTCTCCAACGCACTGGTCCGACGTTTATCAACGATCGCTAGATTTCCACCAAGCCTCTTGCTGTGCCCCAAGGCTCGCTTGATGCTGCCTTCATCAGGACTAACCACAACAATGTCGTCCCCTTTAAACCCTTTGGAGAGAAAATGCTCATTCAGGACTGGAGCGGCATAGAGGTGATCGACGGGCACATCAAAGAATCCCTGAATCTGTGCGGCGTGCAGATCCATCGCGAGGACTCGATCAGCGCCAGCTCGCACAATCAAATTGGCAATCATCTTCGCGGTGATCGGCACTCGACCTTCATCCTTACGATCCTGCCTCGCATATCCAAAATACGGAATCACCGCAGTAATCCGTTCTGCACTCGCTCGCTTGCAGCAATCAATCATGATTAACAATTCGAGCAAATTGTCATTGACCGATGGACATGTTGGTTGAACCAAGAAGATATCACGTCCGCGGACATCCTCGTCGAGCTTGCAGTAGTTCTCGCCGTCAGGAAATTGCCCGAGCGTTATTTTTGCAGGCTGTAGATGCAGATGATCACACATCTGTTTCGCTAACGCTGGGTTCGCTCGACCGCTAAAGATCTTTAACTCACGCATATCCCATCGCTCGCATTTTTTCATCAACGAGCGCCAGCTCGTCGACATTGTTAATGGATAATGATTCGCACTCTTGAAGCACTGCAAGAGCCTCAACCTGACGCCCAGATTGGTGTAGCAGTGCAGCACAGTCGGTCAGATAATACTCGGCCTGAGCGTTGTTATTTTTCAGCTGATCAAGCGACCAAAGAAGATCGGGTGTATTGAAAAGGTAGGTACTCATATTGACCTCCTTGATCTTCAATTGATCTTCAGACGCATCCTTATGCTCGACAATCCCAGTGAACTGTCCGGCATCATCGCGAACCACGCGGCCCAAGCCGGTCGGATCATCCTTTTCAAGAGTCCCAAGTAGTAGAGACGGCTGACTCGACTGAAAATGATCGAGCAACTTAACCAGACTGGAAGGTTGGATCAGGGGCGAATCACCTGCAACAACGATCGTAGGGCCTTCGACCGACGAAAGTTCCCTTTTGCATACTTGGACCGCATGACCGGTTCCAAGTTGTTCCTCTTGGAGCACAAACTCTATCGTATCGTCACGGTTAGCGAGTTCTTGCTTCACCAAATCGGCCTGATGCCCCACCACCACGATCTTTTTTTTCACTCCCGCAGTCTCTAAGGCATCGAGAACGAAGTGAATCATTGGACGGCCCAACACTGGGCAGAGCACCTTGGGAAGGTCGCTTTTCATCCGAGTTCCCTTGCCGGCAGCTAGCACCACCGCACACGGTACCGTCATCTTAAAATCCTTGTTTTGAGCAGGCCATTCAACAGCCGCTAGATCGCAAACCATGCAATTCGCCGCATGAATCCTCACGACGATCCGCCCGAACAGGCGACTTCGAACTCCCTCCGACCACCCCGCCCCACTTGGACGCATCGCTAGTCATCGAAGACTGCTCAATGTATCCGAAAACAGGCCACGAACCAATGACACAGCCGACCACAAAGAAACCCCTGTCGTGGCGACTTTCGAAGTCTTCGTCCTCGCAACAAGATTTCTTCATTCGAGAATCCTCGCGACGCAATCCGGTGTAGCTTTGAACCGGCTTCTTTCGCCACAATGATCTTTTCGTTGATCAATCGCGAGCGGATGAACAACCTGCCCGTACGCACAAAAACTGCTCACCCACACCTGAACAGGGGGCCGCTGTGGCGGTTGTTGACCCTAGAAAACAGTCTTTCAATCGTTTTCGTCGCTGGCTGCGCACGATTGTGGACTTTTCTGCTTACCTCACCGTCAGGTTACTCGTTGCGGTCATCCAGACCCTTCCTCTCGACGTCGGCAATCGACTTTGCCTCAACCTTGCTAAACTCGCCTCGGGACCACTCGGTATTCGAAAACGCACCACTGATGGCAATCTCCGGAAGATTTTCCCCAAAGCAGACGCAACAACGAGAACACGTTTGGCCTTTGCGATGTGGCACAGCCTCTTACTCATGGTGTGCGAGATTGCGTGGGCCCAGCGACGCCTCCATCTGGTTAACTGGCGAAAGCATGTTTATATCGATCAAACTAAATCGATCCTGAGACTGTATCTCAGCGAGCGGCCAATCGTTGGCGTTACCGGTCACTTCGGCAATTTTGAAGTCGGAGGATACGTCACGGGTTTGATGGGATTCAGCACGCTGACCATCGCCCGCGAACTTGACAATCCATTTTTACATCGATGGGTCGAACGATTTCGTGGAGCAAAGGGGCAGCAGATGGTCGACAAGGAAGGCTGTGCGCCGATCGTTGATCGCCATCTCCAACAAGGCGGAATCCTTTCGCTACTCGCAGACCAGCACGCAGGCCCTAAGGGATGCTGGGTCGAATTTTTGGGGCAAATTGCATCCTCTCACAAAGCACTCGCACTGTTTTCTCTCAGCAATAACGCACCAATGATGGTCGGGTACATGCGTCGGATCGCTGGGAAACCGATGCAATTCGAACTTGGCACCACAGGGATCATCGACCCCACCGACCCAGACTCTCCTGAGGCAAGCGGTGTGAGCACTCTTACACGCTGGTACAACCAACGACTCGCCGAGGCGATCCAGAAAGGCATCGAGCAGTACTGGTGGCTCCATCGACGCTGGCGGGAACCTCCCGAGAAAATCGCTAAGCGACTCAAAAAGCATGCGAGCAAGATTGCAGGCTAACGCATCGAAGAAGAGGGTTGCTCTGTGGCAACCGATTCGAATTGAGGTGTCTCCGTCAAAGCAAATTCCGCCGACAAGACTTGGGTGAAACCGAGCTTTTTAAACTCCGGCGTCAAGTCCCTGACGCCAGAGGGATGCGTTGCCTCGGCTGACTCGCTGTGTGTATCAGCGGTGTACTCGGTACTGTACCGACGGTCAAAAAGCAGGTGCAACTTGGAGGCACCTGCACCGACCACCCCCACGTCTGAACTCACCAACTCAACCAGATGCGTAGAAAGTGGATCCCTGAACGGACCCGACGTCAATGCCGACGGAGCAGAACTCGTGGTACCTTGTGATCCCCATTGCCCCACCAAGATCAAATCATCCTCACCGCGTCTTTCAAACTCGTACCTTCTCACGCTGAGGTAAACATCTTCCAAAGGTGAAGTGAATGCCTCCCTCTGCTGCTCTACAAACTCTCCGAAGATCCGAGATAGAGACGAGGACTGAGCTTGGGCATTACTTGGCAACGCGTGGATCAATGTGAACCGAAAAGGCTCCCGTTCATTTCCTGAGTCGAGCCGGGCTTCAAATGACCCAACCATCGGAGGCTGAGCAAAACGACCCAGCCGATCGCCCACAAGATAACTGCCCCCATGATCGCAATGAATCCTTGTTTGATTCCACAAAAACGCGACTTGCTGTCCACCAGTCGCTGCGACTTGTGGATCACAAGTCACCATGCCCCAATGATCGCTTTCAGAGTGATTCGCATCCAACTTCTCGCGCAGCAAAGCTTCCCAAGCAAAGGGAAGACCATGCACCGCAACGAGATCAAACCGACGAATCGAGGCAAGCGTTGAAGCCATCCATTCGTCGAACCGAAGACGATCCAATCGTCCATCTGAGTTCATGCTGGAGGCGGTCACAGGATCAAACTGCAATAGCAACATACCGATCGTTGAGTCACTCTGTGCTTGCTCCGGTAATGAAAAGTCGCGTTTTGTTTGCTCACGCAACGAAACTGGGCGTGCCGCATCCCGAAGACTCGCATCTGGTCGATCGGCATTTTCAGAGTCGACCAAAGCATGTCCCAAGTTCAAGGATGTGTCAGATACTTCAGAGAGTACTGACGTTGGACCGACGGCTGCCAATCCCTCTGACTCCTCTTCTAAGTTGAGACTCAAGACCCCTGTGAAGAACAGTATTAGGACGATCAATATGCCGAGTGATGCCGCAATCGGCCCGAGTGCCTGACGCAACGAAATTCCACCAACGGCGACCGAAAGCCGAGGGAAGGAGTGGGGGAGTTTGAATTTTCGCAACAGCCTATGCCCTAAAAAACAGCCGATTCCATCCGCTTCTCCACCTCGTGAATCCCGGTACAATCAGCTTGTAACTACGTTACGCCGCAGCGTTAAATCAAGTCCGGTTCATTATTTCCAAGCTCCGGCCACCTCTACAAAAACCTCCCACAGACAACAGCTGCTAATAACCAACACTTTGTGCTACAGCAAACTCGCAACACCCATGCAAGAAAAATCTGATTTCGCGATCATCCCCGATCAAAATTCCATCAAAGCGATTGAAAGGGAGATTCGCTTTTTCCCAGCAGCCAACGCATCACCGCAAATGCTAGCAGAGGACCAGATTAGGAGCTGGAACACGGACGGCTACCTCGGCCCGATCGACTTTTATTCAACCGAAGAAATTAACGACATCCGAGATTACTTCGACGCCCTCCTCTCGGACACCTTGGCGGCAGGGCGAGACAGCTACTCGATCAGTAGCGCCCACCTCAAACATGGCCGCGTTTGGGATATTCTCACCAATCCTAAGATCGTTGCTTACGTTAGCGATTTATTAGGACAGAATGTGATCGGCTGGGGATCACATTTCTTCTGCAAAATGCCCGGTGATGGCAAGCGAGTTGACTGGCATCAAGACTGCAGTTATTGGCCAATGACTCCCACCAAGGCGATCACGGTGTGGCTTGCGATTGATGACGCTGATGCGGCGAACGGCTGCATGGAAGTTTACAACGGTTCGCACACCCACGGCTTGATCGACTTTGAAAGCAGTGAAGCCTCTGCAGGGAACGTTCTGGACCAATCCATCTCGCACCCGGAGAAGTACGGTCGCCACAACCTTACCCCACTTCGAGCCGGCCAAGCTTCCATCCACAGCGACCTGCTAGTCCACGGGTCGTCACCCAACGATAGCGATCGCCGCCGATGTGGACTCACATTGCGGTACTGCCCTGCCGACGTGAACGCCTACCTCGGTTGGAACCAAAAAGGGGTCGTCGTTGCTGGTCAAGCCGATGTCGCGGCGTGGCCCAACGCCGCGCGTCCCGACAACCCCTGATGTCTTTTGGAATCCTTTAGCCGGTCCACGCTGCGTTGCCCCGCCCATGGCGTCCTATCTAACACCATGTGCCGCCATTGCGCTTACGAAACATCGGGAAATTAAGGGTTTAGAAACGGAACACGTCGGTTAATCGATACCCTGACAACGGAAAAGGTTTCCCGCATCTCCAGCATCCCCTCAACTATTGGGATGCTGTTGCTAAACTATCGGTTCGATCGGTCTAAGAGGGCTGAGCGGCGGTGTACGACCGCCTAAAACTTTTACTCGCTGAAGGCACGAAAGAATCGTGCTCGCTGACAGGAACACGCATGAGCCTTGCCTCGCTTTACGACGACTCGACGTGCCCCATCTCGTTCGAACTATTCCCGCCAAAAACCGATGCGGGATTAGAATCGCTTTACGAAAACGTGCGCAAACTCATGCAGTTCAACCCTTCCTTCTTTACCTGCACCTATGGAGCGGGTGGGTCGACGCAGGGAACCACCTTGGAAGTGCTCAAGAAGGTCCGTGAAATCACCGGCCTGCCAGTTGCTTCGCACCTGACATGCGTGAATGCAACGGTAGAAGACTTGGAGCAATACTTGCAGGACGCATCCAAGCAAGGAGTCGATTATATCGTTGCGTTGCGGGGCGACCCACCAAAGGGTAGCGAGCAGTTCGAAGCGACCGAAGGCGGTCTTCGCTACGCCAACGAACTCGTGGAATTAATCCGGGCAAAATTCCCCGACCTAGGGATCGCTGTGGCTGGATACCCAGAGGTACATCAGGAGGCTCCGAGTGCTGAGGTTGACCTTGAGAACCTCAAACGTAAGGTCGACGCCGGCGCTGACATCATCATCACTCAGCTATTCTACGATAACAATGACTTCTATCGATTCCGAGATCGTTGCGTTCAGGCTGGGATTGGCATCCCAATCGTTCCAGGTATCCTGCCGGTGACGAATTTCAAACAGGCGCTTCGTATCGCACAGATGTGCAAAGCGAGGATCCCGCAATCCCTCGAACACGCAATGACTGCGTGTGACAGTGAGGCTGAACAGTTTAAACTCGGCGTGGAGCATGCTCGAGCACAGATCAGCGATCTGCGGGAGCAGGGCGTTAGCGGGATCCATTATTACGTGCTGAACAAATGCGAAGCTGCACGTGAACTCCTTGCCGGAGCCTGAGCACCATCATCGGATGCTCGATCAGATCGAGTACCAAATCGTGCACGCGGAAGCTAATTGGAGGTGAGATCCCACGCATCTAACCACTCCATTGAATCACTCTCCATCTGAAAATCATCCTTCAGACGTTCCGCCATGTCCGCCAAGTGGCCAGCCCCATAGAACACAGCAATTTTTTTCTTTCCTTGCTTGAGTTCATCACGCAGCACCTGGAATGCTTTAGCATTACGGCCTTTGATTAAAGTATTCTCGCCGTTGGCATCATTGAATCCCGCTGTCACGGTTTCAACGTCGACCAACTGCTTGGCCATGGATTGCTTGAGTAGTTTTGCACGATCCTTACTGAAGAATGCGAAAAGCATTGTTGCATCGCCGCCGGTCGAAGCCGACGATGCCAACCCCGCACCCATCATCCTCGCGACCATCTTGGCCACACTATCGCCACGACGCTCCATATCAACGATGAACTCATCCGGGCTCATGTCGGCGTGACGGAAATTCTTGGCGAGGTAGTCGATCTTTTCCAACTGATATTCAAGGTTGAGCATATCCTTCATGCCGGTTTGCATCGAAGCAAGAACCGACCGCCGTTGATCCAAGTCTTCGGGTCGAATACGAGTCCCATCAGGTGCAACCAGTTCGTAGAGCACCGATTCGTACCGACTCAACCGCTCATTGAGAATTCGGTAGTAGTCTTCCTCGCCGATGTGCACCACGCCAACGAGATCCACCTCACACCCCTGATAAGGTGATCCCTCAGGCCCCTGAAATCTCGCGATTGCCGTCTGCATCGCTCGAGGTTTCCCGTCAGACGCGACCACCCGGACGTACAATTCAGCCTCGTCCGCCGTTGACACAGCACCTGCTGATCCCCCTGTTTTCTCTCCTTCTGAAGCGACCGCGCTCACTTCTACAGCAGCTGCATCAACTAGCGGCCATAGGCTGAGGGACACCGAGAGAAACCAAACTGGAACGGAAATCTCATAACACCTGAACATTTGCCTACCAATCATCCGAAAGCCAAAAAGAAAACACCGCCGATCCTCTTCACCCAAACATACGGGTCCACCTGATCGCACGCAATCAACTGATCCGGCTATTAGCACGTTTTTTCTAACCATTAACCGACAAACTGAAGGGCAGAGAAAACTTTTTCTCAAAAACTATCTTAAAAGATGGCGGATCAGAACCTCAAAATGGACTCCGATAAGTGTCACCAATTGTGTCCGACCACAAAGATTTGCAAATGTTGACAAACCAACAAATTAAACCTTCGCTCAATGCCCGCCCAACAGACGCTCGGCACGCACGAGATTTGGGCTAGAAAAGGCACGGGGCGATCGTCGCCGTAGTCGCTGAGTGATCTTTCCTCCAAGCTTACAACTGAGTTTATGGATTGCTCGGCGATTACGGCCGACGCCTCACATCGAGGCAGGGTTGCTAGTAGGTTTGCTAATCAACAACCACATCGAGTGTAAAACTAAAAAACTGATCACATTAGACATCAACGCCGATGGTCAGGCGTGAAGACTGAACGATCATTCGCGGGCCTCGCTTCCTCCTCCTTCATAGCCTCGGGCAGTGAAAGGCGAGTCAATGAGAACGATCAATTTCAGTCCAACGCTCGGCGTCCACTGGGTCTGACCAAGCAAGGAGTTGGAACGTATGGCGTTTGCGTTTGATTGAGAACCACCGCAAGCCGACATGAGGGAGACCGTTAAATAACGATCGCCTTAACTGTTTAAGCCATCAAGTCACGTTAGATGACTGAAGAATCGGGTCCGTTTTGCATCGCCCCAATAGCGATCGAACAATGGGATCATGTTCGATGTTTTTCTAACGTGACGCTTCCAACTGCCTCGCGATCGTGATTCGGCAAGATGGTGAATTCATCGCGATGATTCGGCGTTTATCCATCAGTTGAGGGTCTTTCAGGCTACACGCAACTAGTGGTTGCTTGCCCCCCTTGTCGCAAGCTTTCCAGCGGGTCGCACGACGAACACCTTGGGGTCGTCAACGATGAAAGAAGTGCTCCAGGTTTTGCCATCATCGGCACTGCAAATATTGTAGAAAAAGGTTCTGAACCGCTCTGCCTTATAACCGTACGGAAATTGACTCGCGATGTAGTCCTCTTCGGTCAAGTCGTCGGCGCCGGGCGACGCATAGTAATGCACCATGCCGTCCGGTGTCACACTCATCCCCAGTGTCCACCATCCAGTAGTTCCAATTTGGGGCCCTTTGAAATCACCGCCACGCTGGTTTCCTCGAATTCTTAGGTAGGCGTAGTCGTGTTCCTTGCCGCTGCGTTCTTTGCTTTCGAATTCGATGAACATTCCAGGCCAGTAGATTTCATTGCCAAGCTCACGAATGGTTCGCTTAAAGATCCCAAATCCCTCTTCCTTGTCCACCATCGCGGTGGTTTCAAGTGCGAGTCGAAACCCGAAATGTGGACCCGAACGCTTCTCCCACTCCGATACAGGTGGAAGATAAACTCGCGTGGTGACGCTGGGAACTTCAGCCACATCTAGTTGCCTGCGCAATCGGTATTGGACGTTCGCAACAAAGTCATCTTGCTTCATCACGCGACTCGGTTCACCGGGAATTCCAGTTAGCCTCGAACGCAATAGCAACGCTCCTTCACTTCCTTCGATACCACCCGCGGGTGTCTCGACACGTTGAATCACATCGGGATGGCCGCGTTTAATGCCCTCGTACCACCGACCGTTGGTACTTCGACCCATCGGTCCGTGTTGTTCTTCATCGATGTCCTCGGTGCTTTTCGGATCGCGACGGACATAATTCCACGCAGGATCCTCAAAGTCGTCTGCGACACCCACAATCTCGCTACCCGTTCCCGGTAGCACCGGCCTCTGGGCTCGGGTTTCGGCAGAAAACAGTCCGACAGACATGATCGCCGCTGCGAGCATGTGGCCTTTCAAGATACGCATAACAGCAGTCGCTCTTCCCTGATCAGATACCACCAATCCGATAATGGGGACGCCCACGCGCATGCGGCGCGACGTCCTCCGCCCCTCCGATCGTTGTAATCGGCACAGTCGGCACAATCCCTCCAGCCATTCCCCTGCAACTCGGTGAAAAACCTGTCGTAGGCGGACCAAGACGATAAATCCAGAGGGTGAACCACTAAGTTCGAGTCGCATGTTTGGATGGACGAAAGGGCCACACCAAGCGGGACTCCGCACAAGGTGTTCCAAGCGGTGGGTCCCTGCAGTGATCGAATCGATCAGTTTCGCAAGGTCAAGCCAAACGATGCAAACGTCGCACGATCCATTCCATGGTGAGGAAGGTTGCGAGCAGCCACATCAAAACGGCGTTCCTTCGGAGGTTGAATTGAACATCGTAGGTACCGGGGAGAACTGATTCTTGGGGCTGCGGTAAAATCGCTCCGATCAGTTCCTCTGCGACAGCGAGCCCCGAGACTGATTCATCGACTGGGAAATACTGCCCCGATGTCATGCTCGCCAAACGCTCAAGTAATTCATCATTCCGGCGCGGACGCTCGAGCTCTAACGTCGGTAGCCGTACCCTCAATCCTTGCTGTAGCAACTGCTCGTTGAGTGCATCTCCCAAAGTCAGCCGCACTTCGTAATCTCCGGCTTCGCGAACGACAAACTGACCGCCATAAGTTCCCGGCCTCGCTTCGCCCTGCAGCGGCAACAATTTCAACTCTTGAATACGGCCATCAGGAGTAAGGAGATTGGCATCAACCTGCGGTACGTCGAGAGGCTCAAACTGCTCATCACTCAAAACCGCGCGGACCGAAATGGAATCGCCGACCATCGCAGTCGATGTATCGAGTAGAAGAATGCCACGCGTACTATCACGTAACAAGCGACCCTCGCTCACCCAACGTGCTAGCTTTGTAAAGTAGCTCTGAAAGTACTGATCGCCTTCGCCCCGCAGACGCCACATCTCACCGCTTGCCTGAAAGAAGGTTCTGCCCGCACCGTAAAATTGACTAGCGAGATAAATGGGCAGGCTACCACCCGTCTGCGTTGTCGGATCAGAGAAAAAGGCGTAGACCTTGCTGGCCGGTTTTGCATCTTTCGTGTCCACGAAATCGTAGACCCCGGAAAAGTCACGCCAAACTGATTGGCTCTTCTCTGCGTCACCGGCGACCCAAAGGAATTCGGCTCGTCTCGCCTCCTGCGTGAATTCAAGAGGCCAAGACGCCTCACCACCCTGTCGACCAGAGGCGACAACTACTCCACGCGTCGAAAAGTTTACCGGAAACAGACCAGCGATCTTCGGTAAACGCGGATCCGTTCGCAGCCGCGTCCACTTGGAGTGATAGACCGGACCGGCAACCAAAATCAAGCCGCCCGCCTGCTGTGAAACCCAACGCTCTAATAACTCCAATTCCGGCAACGACAACGCAGTCCAATCCGGGTCGAACATTGCAATCACGTCATATTCAAACAGCTCATTGGGGTCACTTGGAAATTTCGTTAATAGCTGATCCGCATCTTGACTCATTCCGGATTGCCCCGTCTGCAGCCAAACATCCAAATCCATCGAACGGTCACGATAGTAAAGGTTACGAACAAACCGATACTCCCGCGTCGGACCGCCAGCGATGGCGAGCACCCGTAGTTTTCTAGCGACCACTTCGTACCGAGCATCACCGGTATCATCACGCGGATTCTGATCGACACCATTTTGATCACCACCAGCCGCTAGCACCCGCACCGCCACCCTTCTTCGACCCACCGACTCGGGTTCCATTTCAAAACGAACCGGAACCAAGGTGCCATCGACCGGCAACTCCAATGATCGTCTCTCGATTACATCCCGAGGCAGATTATTGGGTCCCGATTGCTGATTCGATCCGTTTGCGTTGGCGGCATTACCGTCACTTCGTTCGCCTGAGGACTCCACCGACGATTGGTCGTCCAACCCGTCGAGTAACTCCACATCCACTTGCACCGGTTGTGGCCCACTGGCTTGTAGAGTTGCGGTGACGGTGAATTTGTCTCCCGGGTAAACCCGCCGAGGCGCATCCACGTCCACGACTCGAACGTTCAACGGTGCATCCCCGCTTCCCAATCCAACAGGGTAGATCGAAATCTCATTACGTCTGGCCGACGAGAGGACTGCATTCACATCACTCCCGCCGTTGTTTTGACCGTCGGTGATTAAAACAACACCAGCAAGTGTCGCTGGGTCGTGCTGGTTCAGAGCGGTTTGTATGGCATCTCCAATTCGACTCTCAGCAGCGGCAGCCACAAGACCATCGCGCCAATCAGCAGGCTGTTGCCCAGAATCAATCAAGTTCTCTTTGCCAACAGAGCCATCGCCCGTCTGACTCAACGCTTGCTCATTAGCACCACTCCGCTCGTCGCCGCTCGGTTTACCCGCTTCAGCCATTCCCCCTGTAAGCAGATTTGACAGCGAGCGAGGGGTTGAGACTGCGTAGGTTCCGCCAAGTAAAATCATCCCGGCTCCGATGAGAACCGATGAGGACAGTAAGATCCAACCAAGGTTGCGCTGCCAACCCAGAACACCAAGCAACAGTGAAACTAGAGCAGCACTAAGCCCCATCACCAAGATGACGGCTCCCGCAATCGCCGCGGTCGACGGCTCATTAACAATTAATCCGGATTCCTCAATCAAGGCGTTGCCGTCGGCCGAAACAGGGTCTGCGTTTGATTTGGTATCCTTTGCAGACCCCTCATCACCATTCGCGAGATGATCTCCGGTAGTCACACCGAGACCGGTGGCCTGCAAAAGCTTTGCTTCACTCTCTTGACCAAATGCATACAGGTTGATGCGATGACTCTTGGACAATTCACTCAGTAGCGGCGTCTCCTGAAGCAACTCGGCGGCTCGCTGCTCGCGACTTGGCCCCACGCCAGAATTCGCCGACGGCAAGGTCATACTTTGGCTCGTGTCGACCAACACAGCCACTTCACTTGGGAGCGTGATCGTTCGTTCTGTTCTCCGCTGCAAATCGGCAAACAAGAACACCAAACCAACGACCACTCCCAACCTTAGAAAGATCAAAGTTCGACCGGTTGGCACGGAAAGCTCTTTCACATCGCGTCGATAAAACTTCACGATTGCATAAAGTCCAAAAGCCACCGCCGAAACAAGGGAAGCCCAAGCCCACCAACCTTCAACGCCGCTGAGTCTCGTGAACTCATAAACGATTTCAGCTTGACCTGATTCAGCCTGAGCGATCATGCGACTCGTCATGCCAAACCTCCTCGCGAGTTCTCGCGTCTTGCACCGCTGACCGCGGGAGAGGTGCTCACGTGATAACTTGCCCAATGAGCGAGCCCCTGCTCGATCGCTAGAAAGAGCAAGAGCAAGAGCAGGAGAAAGAGGGTCATCGCCGAATTCCCAGACTCTCGGTCGTCCTGATTCCAACTTCGTCGTTGCAGGAACCTCACATCCAGTGGCGACAACTGCTGTATCACCGACGCGTGATCAGCACGCTCCAAATCACCATCAGTGGACTCAATCACTGAAGCCTCGGGGATGACTCGGGCCGTTCCATCGGCAGCAATCAAGCTCCATTCACTCAGGCCCGGCTGAAGGATCTCATCCAAGTGTTCATCCCCACGAATCAACATCGCTAACGGATCCAAAGCAAAGTCATAGCTTTCGGCCGCAGCACTCGGTCCACTCCCGATGCTCGCCGACTCCACTTCAACTCCCGATATTTCAAATGGAACACGTGGGGGAACATTGACAGGGGCGAGGAAGGTTGCGCCGCGCAGGTAGTCTGCCGCCAAAAGACGCTTGGAGTAAGGCATTTCAACTTCACGCGCCGCAGGCGGCGACGCCGCACTCCAAAGCCACGCATTGGACTGCAGTAAAGAGACAACGAACGTTGGATCACCGGACCAATTTGTCCAGCTCCCATCCAAGCCAGCCAAGTGGGTTAGCACGCGTCCATCACCAAACGAATGTTGAGTCAGCAAAGGCCGTCCGTCACGCAGCTTAAGAGCTACTTGATAATCGGAAACAAGATCCTCAGCCAAAACTTCGGCCCCATCATCCGTTGATTCTTCCGCTTGACTGGGCTTCTCCTTGTCCGCCAGTGACCAACTTCGCGCGACAACCACCAACGAAAGGATACCGTCACCAACCGATCTCAGCGGACCAAACAGATCCGACTGGTCGCTGAAAAGCACATCTCCAGCACCGTCGACCCTAGCAGCCTCATCAAGAGGCTCCGCAGTCGCGAGAGGCGCCGGCAGGAGACGCCGATTCGCGGAGAGCAGGGTTTGATTGTAAGCGTCAGCATTAACCTGCTTTCCCAAGAACCAAGCCAGTCCGCCACCGCGTTGGACGTATTGCGTTAAAGCCTCGGCCGCGTTGTCGCTAATCTCTGGTAAATCAATCAGGTAAACCGCACGGTAAGCACTTAGCTGCTCGTAGGTAACGGACCGCAAAAAAGAGGGCGGCTGAACTTCGGGAATCGCCCCCATTTCGACCTGACTACCAGGGTTTAATGAAGAGCTGACGTGGTAGCCACCAACCCCATCAACATCTCCGTCGATGACGAGAACTTTTTCTGCGCGGGACAACGGGATCGTGCAAAAGCGACGGTTATCGATCAACAAAGAGTCTTGAGGCAACTCGACTTCAATGGCGTGCGTCCCCGCCTCAGCAAAGTAAACCTGAAAGGTCTTGGTGATCTCCTCACCCGCCCCAAGAACATCAAGCATCAAATCAGGCAATGCATCGACCTGCCCACTGAACATGGCCGAAGGATCAGCATTGATCGGTTGGTCGGGATAACGAATGGCTTTGACCGACAGAGGAACATTCCTGACCTCGCGGTCGCCATAATTGCGTACCGTCACTCGGATCATCACCGGCACACCCGCAACCCAAACATCAGGCGAAGGGCTCAAAGAGGTGATCGCCAGGTTACCCGAAGAACCTTCCGCGCAATCGATCAAACGAATTGGGACCTCATTGCCGAGAACACCCAGCGATTGCGCGAGACGATCAGCCGATCCCCAACTCCGCTCTCGAAAGTCGCTGAGCACGTAGAAAAACTTTTCGTCCGCCGGAGTTGAACGCAGCAACTCCGAGGCCAAATCCAAAGCGGGCACAAGATCCACTTCGAGGGAAGAGGCGGAGGTTGCCATCACGCGGTTAATCAATCTCGCATCCTCTTCGACCGTCTGAGATGAAAGATCCGCGGCCGCATCACCGGTGGTACTTCCGGCACGAACCGACATCGAAGCTCGACTAGCTCGCATCACCGTCAACTGATGCTCACCGTCCTGATTCGCGAGGTATCGTGCCAAGTCTTGGAGGGTCGCCAACGCCCTCGCATAGGCCGTCACCCCATCCATGGAAGCCTCTTGGCCTTGCCGACTTGACTGCAACGGCGTGCTTAGCGAGGCGTCTCCAGAACCAAGTCCACCGGAACTTCGGTCACCCATCGAGTAACTGTCATCGAGAATCACCACGTGATGTGTCACACGACCACCAATGGCATCTAGTATCTTACTTCCGCCCGACCAACCAGACAAAATTGCAATCAGAAGAGCGGCAACGATAAGTCGCGAAAGCAACAAAAGGATTTGACGAAGATGAATCCATTTTTTTTGCTTCCGATAACTCGCAAGCAAGAAATCCATTGCAGCCCAACGCTGCCGCCGATGGCGCAGCATGTTGATCAAGTGAACCAACAGCGGAACACCGATGAACAGAAAGCCAAGCGTTAGGGCAGGATAGAGAAACAAAACAAGTAAACCTTTATCGCTTTAGTTTTGGCATCGACTGCCGTGTTGCCAAAAATTTTGCAAGCACCGCATCTAACGGTTCACTCGACCTCACGGTCATGTACTCGATCGACAATCGCCCGCAGGCTTTGCGAGTCTGCTCGAGGAATTCATCCAAGGCGGCGAGGTAACCCTCGCGAAGTGCTCTTGGGTTGCAGTTCAGGAATGCCTCGGTTTCTAGCCCCTCAAAACGAGTTGCTCCGCTAAATTCAAAGTCAAGTTCGTGATCGTGCAACACGTGAAAGATCGCCACATCATGGCCGCGTTGCCTCAAGACACGGAGACCCTCCATGAGGCGATCCACCCCCAAAAGATCAGAGAATAAGACAACGAGACCACGCCTTGGGATGGCCTGAGCCACCTCCTTCGCGATTGCAGGCAAGTCCGTTCTCCCATCAGCTCCAACCTCCTCGAGTACCGACAGGATGCGACTAAGTTGATGCTGGTTACTCCGTGACGCGATACTTCGATGCACTTGATCATCAAAAGCGTACAAAGAGACTGCATCCTTTTGCCTGAGCGCCAGGTAGGCGAGTGAAGCGGCCAAGGAACTTGCGTAGTCAAATTTATTCAGATCACCATCGCCGTAGGCCATGCTGCCGGAACGATCCACCAACAAGGTCAAACGAAGGTTGGTTTCCTCCTCGAATTGTTTAATGTGCAGCCGATCTTGCCGCGCATAGACCTTCCAATCGATATGACGAATTTCATCACCGGCCGTGTATTGCCGATGCTGCAAAAACTCAATCGATTGTCCAGAGTACGGGCTTCGATGCATGCCCGAAAGGAAGCCTTCAACCACTCGACGCGCCGTCAGTTCTAGGCGACGAATACGAGTGGTAACTTCAGGACGCAAATATCTTTTGGAATCGGGCATCTCGCGAGAGTTCATCCTCAGTCGTTGGGGTTGCGTCAATGATTCGATCGATGACTTCGTCACTGGTAATACCGTCGCTCTCGGCGGCAAAATTAACCACCATTCGATGTCGCAGAACCGGTTTTGCCAACGCCTGAATGTCTTCCACCTGCACGTGAAAACGTCCTTCTAGTAACGCGCGCGCTTTCCCGCCTAGGATAAGGAACTGAACGGCTCGCGGTCCTGCGCCCCAACCCACCAAATCTTCCACAAAGTCCGGAACACCATCGGAACCCACACGGGTCTGACGAACAAGTGACAGTGCGTACCGGACAACATGATCACTGACAGGAACCAAACGCACGAGTTCCTGTAGCCGCTGAATCTCTTCACCGCTGAGGACTGGCTGTACCTTGTCTGCCTTCGTGCCGGTCGTCCTTCTCGCAACTTCGAACTCTTCATCGAAGCTCGGATACTCAACAAAAATTTTGAACATGAAACGGTCCTGCTGCGCTTCGGGCAGCGGGTAGGTCCCTTCCTGCTCAATAGGATTCTGAGTTGCAAGCACAAAAAAAGGATCCGGTAGCACGTGCCGCTCCCGACCCACCGTAACTTGCCCCTCCTGCATCGCCTCGAGCAGTGCAGCTTGTGTTTTTGGGGGTGTTCGATTGATTTCGTCCGCTAGCAGCACGTTGGCGAACAAGGGTCCCTGCATGAAACGAAAAGAACGTTGACCAGAGGACCGATCCTCTTCAATGATTTCCGTCCCCGTCACATCACTCGGCATGAGGTCAGGAGTGAACTGAATTCGACTAAACTTCAAATCAAGAGTTCTTGCAAGTGTGCTGATCATCAGGGTCTTTGCCAGCCCAGGAACCCCCTCAAGCATCACGTGACCACGACTGAATAGACAGATCAGGATCTCATCGATCACCGCTTCCTGACCGACAATGATCTTTCCCAATTCTTCGAGAATCCGAGCTCTCGCTTCGTGCAAACGCTTGGCATCCGCCTCGCTCAGCGGCGAATCACCGACGTCCGAAAACCCATTCCCCTCATCAACTGTCGACATTCACGAACCTTCTGAAAAAGATTGATGCTAATCCGTTCTAAGTGGGAAAAGGCAACTGGCTTCCGAGCGAATCGCTCTCCCGCCGCTGCAGACGGCTTCCGCGAGAATCCCGACGATTCCCCCACCTCTGGCGACCTAATTCAAACGAATACAGCTCACCTGAGGCCATGATAGCGATTTGATAACCACCCTGCTCATCCAATGGGTGATATGAGAAGAATTTAGACCGCGAAACAATCAATCCAACTCGGAGTCACCAACGCATCTGCCGTGTCGACACAGTCAACACCAAAGGTGAAATCAGACAAGAGAAAACAAAATCGATCAAGCAAATGACCGAAGCCCCTCAGATGATGATCGATTGGAGCCCCAAACTGACAGCAACAGTCGTGGAGCAAGCCTTCAATCAAGCCAATCCATCCGCTGGCGAGATAACCGACTCGCGGTACTCCGATGCCTCAGACGATTCCGATGCCTCGGAGCTGAATTCCTCTGCTTCTGCAAGACTCTCGCGAACTTCCTCATTTGCGGTCCAGTAGAACACCGTGCCAATCACAGCAATCACGAGCCGAACGATTTCAAAGACCAAAGCGACCAAAAAACCCGATGCTTCGGTAGGAACGGTGGGAACCCATTGATAAAGCGAATCGATCGCCGCTTCGAGCACTCCAATCCCCGCGAACGTGAGCGGCAAAGCGGACGCGAGCATCGCCACGGGAACAATGACGTAATGCTCTACCAAGCTCGGAGCATCCGCAAATAGAGATTTTGCAATCATATAGATGCTGACAGGGAAAGCACCCTGAACCGCCAGGCTCATTAAAATCGAGGCCCCAAATGCGTAGGGATGAGCGTGAAACATCCGCAGCGGAGGTGCGATACGGGATGTGATCGAGCCGATGAGCCCGCGATCGCCAAATTTGGCTATCAGACGATCGACACTCTTGCCGCCAAAAACCAATGTCGCCAAAACCGCGGATCCGATCCCCACAAGCAAGTAAGTTACGCTCCGTATTTGATCCAATTCCGAACCATTCTGACCAGAATCCATCGACTCGGCCCTCGGCTCAATAAAAAGTAAGCCAGTCGCAACGATCAACATCAACGCGAACAAACCACAACCGCGATCCACCACCACGCTGGCGACAGCCGCAAGTCGCTTGCCCGGACGTCTTTTTGCGAGAAATGCCGCTTTGAATACGTCTCCACCGACACTGCCCGCGGAAACGAAGCTCAAGAGGTAACCGATGGCTCCAAGGCGAAAAGCTTCGAGCATCGACAGTTCGATCCCCTGACAACGCACCAAGATGCACCAGCGAATAAAAGAGACACACAGAGAGAAAATGGCCACCAGTAGGGCGGCGATCAGAAGCGGATAGTTCTTTTCCTGCTCCGCTAGGCGAGTCCATTGCTCGGGTTCGACCTGCATCAGCAAAAAACCGATAATCACCGCCGGAAGCGTGAATTTCAGTATCTTTAGCCACGGCAATTTGGGAGATCGCTCACTCATGCAGGCGATCTTAACCAGTCGTGTCGATCGAGTGAATCACGAAAACGTTGCCGACTATCATTCTGAGCCTAGGGGTGACGAAACAACCGTTAGAACCCAAATTCTTGGGTCACCGCACGGCATTTAGCCTGCCGAGAACCCCGATGGCACCGCCAGCATCTCCAACTCGGGTTAATTTCCATTGGGGTCGGCAATTTTCTCGAAAGAACCCCTAACAACTTCGAAGGACAACCTTGTCAAAAGCTGATTAAGTCAATATTCTGCTCGTAACACCTGTCAAATACACGAAGTTCTGACCTTTCTTTGCGACTGCGGAATTCACATGACCATGGACCAAAGCCTCCGGGTTCAAGCCGGGGCGATTAAAACACGAAACGTTCTAACCCGTGCGGAAAGAGTTGCGCGGCTTCAAGAACTCGACAAGTTCGACGAGGATGCATCGATCGTCGGGATGCCCAAGGTACGAGTTGTGAAAGTCTCGCTAAAACGTAAAAAGAAGGTCAAAAAGGCAGACGACGACAAGAAGTAGTCTGCTCACAGCGATCTTTTCCTTCGCGAACCGGAGTCGGTTTATTTTTCGACTCCGGTTTTTTCGTTTCTTGGTTGCGAGCCTTGCGAAAATCAGCAAGTTTCGCTATCCTCCTCCGCTTCAACTGACCAACCGCTAGAGGTAGGTCAAGATTTTCAGCTACTTCAAAGCAGTAGGGACGAAGGGCGAAGCAGGTGAGCCTGCAATGCTCTGGAAGCGTTTCGGTTGATTCTCGTTGAATCGGCGGCGTTTCTCGTAGCCCGCTTTGAAACGAAAGGATGGTCTATCGTGGCACAAGCCATTGTTAAAGAGATGATCGAAGCTGGTGTGCACTACGGGCACCGAACCAGTCTTTGGAACCCGAAGATGGCTCCATACATTTTCGGACGTAAAAACCAGATCCATATTCTTGATATTCGTGAAACTCTACGTGGCCTTCTTCGAGCCAAGAAGTATCTGGGCCAGGTCGCTGAAGGCGGCAGCTTGATTCTGTTCGTCGGAACAAAGCGGCAAGCGGGTGAGGCGATCGAGGAGCAAGCACTTCGATGCGGGATGCCGTTCGTCAGCGAACGTTGGCTCGGTGGAACGCTCACCAACTTCCGAACCATTCGTAGCCGTCTTGGTCGCTTGGAGGAATTGGAAGAGCTGCGTGGCAGTGAGAAGATCAACGATTACAGCAAGAAGATGCAGTCATCGCTGAACCGCGAATACCGCAAAATGTATCGCAATTTGAACGGTTTACGCACGATGAATCGTTTGCCTGAATGCATTTTCATTGTTGATCCAGGTAAAGAAAAAAATGCGATTCGCGAAGCAAAGCGTCTAGGCATTCCAACGGTTGCTTTGATCGATACCGACAGCGATCCGACTGACGTCGATCTACCAATCCCAGGTAACGATGACGGAATCCGAAGCGTCGAACTGATCCTCACCCAACTCGCTGATGCAATCAATGCGGGTAAAGGTCAGGTAGAAATACAGAAAGACGAGCAACCTGCGGTCGAGCAAGCAGCTCCAGCTGAAGCAGCACCCGCTGAAGCAGCGCCAGAGTCAGCCGAAGGTTAGACTTCGAAAACTTCCTTCGGAGAAGGATTAGCGAGCGGTAGCGGTTGGGAAATGACCAATGGTCTCACCACGCTGCTACCCAAACGGCTTGAGGGATCGGCGGACATGAGACAGTTCCATGTCACCGCCCATGCCCAACCAACTGCGAATTCCGCGTCTGTTGCTGTTCATCACCTACACAACAATGCGGTTCTAGGCATTCGACTTATACAACACAAACTAATGATATTTTGATTGGGAGAGATTGAGATGGCTGAGATCACGGCAGCTGCGGTGAAAGCATTCCGCGAGCGAACAGGATTGCCGCTGATGGACTGCAAGAAAGCACTTCAGGAAGCAGGTGGGGACGAAGAAGCAGCGGTTGAAGTTCTTCGCAAGCGTGGACAACAACTCGCTGACAAACGAAGCGATCGAGAAACAGCGTTCGGTCGATTCGGCCTACATATTGGGTCGGATAAATCGGTCGGAGCCATGGTTGAACTCCTCTGCGAGAGTGCTCCTGTTACAACGAACGAAGATTTCATTCAACTCGCGAATGATCTCGCCGAAGTCTACGCAGGAAACGCTTCGATCACCAACGCGGAAGAGCTACTCTCGCAGGCTTCTCCATCGGCCGCTGGCAAAACGTTGGCGGAGCAGAAAGACGATCTGTTCAACCGGATCCGCGAAGTTTTCAACGTCGGCAGGATGGCTCGCGTCGACGGCCCTACCGGCGGATACATGCACCATGCGGGTACCACCGCTGGGGTGATGCTATCGATCGAAGGTGGAACCGATGAGGCTGCAAAAGACGTTTCGATGCATGTCGCAGCGATGAAACCAGCCGCACTGGACGCCGAATCGCTCGATCCCGAAATCGTGAACAAGGAACGCGAAATCCTCAAGGAAGCTGCTCTGGCAGAGGGTAAGCCTGAAAACATCGTTGAGAAAATGGTTGAAGGCCGTATCCGCAACTTCCTCGCCGAACGTTGCCTACTTGAGCAACCTTTTGTCAAAGACGACAAGCAATCAGTTGGTCAGTACGCTGAGTCAGCCGGCATGAAAGTCACACAGTTCTGGCATTGGGTAATCGGCGAGAAGACCGAAGACTGAACGGATCGCGCCCTGTAGGACGACATTCGAGGGAAACGACCAAGTGTCAACAAGTCCGTCGCATGACGGTCTGTTTTAGAGCTCAACAAACCTCATTCGCTCGAGCATCGGGTGAATGAGGTTTTTTTGTGCAGCTTTCCGCGCGAGAAATTTATCGTATGATAGATCTACAGCGATGGTTGGAACGCCCCACAGAATTGGAAGCACGATGAGTGAAGCAGCGGACGCGAGTGAAAAATCAATTCAGTACCGCCGAGTGATTCTGAAATTGAGCGGGGAAAGTCTTGCTGATGGCGGGGGCCGCGGGATCAACTCGGAAGAGGCGGGAAAGATTGCGAAACAAATTTCACACGCTCACGAAAACGGTTGCCAGCTAGCGATCGTCATTGGTGGTGGCAATATCCTACGTGGTGCCCAGTTCTCCGGTGGGAATGCACTAGTGGACGAAGCGACCGCGCACTACATGGGAATGCTTGCCACGACGATTAATTCATTGGCAATGCAGGATGCGCTCGAGTCGTTCGGTTTGCAGACCCGAGTGATGTCGGCAATCCCGAACGAAAAAATTGCGGAAACATTTATCCGAAGGCGAGCCATTAGACACCTCGAGAAAGGTCGAGTTGTGATCCTTGCTGCGGGGATCGGTAATCCATTCGTTACAACGGACACGGCCGCAGCGCAGCGAGCTTTGGAACTCGACGCGGACATCGTGCTAAAAGCGACTCGAGTCGATGGTGTTTACAGTGATGACCCCGAACACAACCCACACGCTGTGCTCTATGAGACACTGAGCTATGCTGAGGTGGTAGAGAAAAACCTTAAAGTGATGGACGCAACCGCCATCGCCCTTTGCCGCGAACACAGCAAGCCCATTCTAGTTTTCAACTTCAAGAAGGATGGCAATATCGTCAAAGCGATTGCGGGTGAACAGGTTGGCACCGTGATCGGCGGTTAAAACCGTCATGTCGTGATCGCATCAACGCTTGAACGAACTAAACATTTTAGAGAGCTCAGCACTTAAAAGAGCTCCATGAACAGACTTTTTTCAACTCGACTATTACAAGGAAGAAGCCATGTCCGCCGATGAAATCCTAATGGATGCTGAAGAACGAATGGAAAAGGCAATCTCGGTACTCGGTGACAACTTATCCGGAATCCGAACTGGGCGTGCAACCCCAGGCCTTGTTGATTCCATCAAGGTTGAAGTCTACGGCTCGATGCAACCACTTAAACAGTTAGCCTCGATCGGCACTCCCGAGCCGCAACAAATTGTTATTCGCCCCTATGATGCGGGCACCATCAAAGAAATTGAAAAAGCGATCGTCGCCGGTGACCTTGGGTTGAACCCACAGAATGACGGTCGCATGATCCGTTTGAACGTTCCTCCACTTTCGACGGAAGTGCGTAAGAAGATGGTTTCGCGAATCAAGGAACTCTCAGAAGACGCAAAGATTTCCATCCGTAACATTAGGCGAGACGCGAACAAGGCAGCGGATAACGCCGAGAAGGCTAAAGAAGTCAGCGAAGATGATCGCGATAAAATCAAAGAAGAGATCCAAGAGCTGACAAAGAAATTTGAAGCTCAAGCGACCGAAATGGCGAAGGCTCGTGAAACCGAAGTCACCGACAGTTAGGTCTGGCAACTAGTTCCGATGATGTCACTTCTCGAAATAATCTTTTTTCGGAGGTGATGCAAATCATGATTCAAGGCGAAGACTCGAGTCCACTGACCGTTCTCGCTCCAAACGAGAACGACTCGACTTCACCCAGTGATAACCAGCACGATAACAGAGATTCCCTCAAGCGATGAAACAACAACTGCGTGCCATCCTGCCACTGCTCATTTTGGCAACCCTTTTCCATGTGGTTGCTCTGGCGTTACCACCGCAGGTTGGTTCATCATCAGCCGAGACTTTAGCACTTCCCGATACGGATGATGGAATTGCTGGAAGCGGGCCGATTCGACGATACGACTGGTTCAGAAATCTTTGGGTCAAGCGCCGAAGTGGCTTCGCTGATCGGAGCGCGAGTGAGATGAACGCAGTTGTTTTTTTGGGTGATTCCATCACTCAGGGTTGGGGAGATGATTTCCAAGGCGACTTTGCGGAACTGAAGGTCGCCAACCGAGGGATCAGTGGCGATACTACGCGTGGCATGCTTCTTCGCCTCGACGCAGATGTCCTGTCTCTGCAGCCCAAAGCTGTCGTGATGCTCATGGGAACCAATGACCTTGAAGAGGGAGCTGATGCGGCCACCATCGTTGGAAACATTGGCTTGATCATCGAGCGTCTGCATGGGCAAGATAAATCCTTGCCAATTATTCTCTGTCAGATCTTCCCGAGCCATGAATCCAAGAAACGTTCCGCGAGTGATATTCAAGAAATCAATCGCGGGATCGCTAAGTTGGTCAAAGGTGACCCGAGAATCACCCTGCTCGACACATGGACTCTTTTCGCCAACGAGCAGGGCGACGCAAAGAAGGAAGAATTTCCCGACCTACTTCACCCCAACCGAACCGGTTACGAGAAATGGAAGGCCGCCCTTTGGCCTGTACTCGCAACGCTGGGTTTCACCGATCGCACCGCTGAACCATTTCAAATTGAGGACGGGTTCACGAGCCTTTACAACGGAAAAAACTTGGATGGCTGGTGCTTCCGTCCAACAACCGAACAAATGCGGCGAGGACGAGAACGCTGGCTTAGTCGCGATCCAGAAAATGCTCCGGCTTGGCCCATTGTCGAAGTGCTCACGCCACTTGATGGAATGCAACAGTCCGCTGATGGTCGTTATCGAGCGATCGAGGATCGGCTCGTCGTTGCAACACCTCCGGAAGGAAGAAAGATCCAACAACTGTGGACCAGTGAGGAATTCACAGGAGACTTCACCCTCAAACTGGAATTCCGCGCGACCCCAAACGCGGACAGCGGTGTCTTTCTCAAAGGCCCGCAACTGCAGTGTCGTGATTACCCTCTCGCCGGCCCCTACAAGGATCTAGAAAAATACAATCCCGGGCAGTGGAACGAACTCTTGATCGTAGTGAGAGATGGTAAAGCGAAGTGCACCTGCAACGGAGAAATGATTGAAGAGGCGTTCGAGGTTCCTGAAACTGGATCCATTGGCCTCGAGGGGGACCGAGGACAAATCGAATACCGACGAATCAGGATCCGCGTCGACGCCCCGTAGCCTTTCTCCACAATCTGCAGAAAGACGCGTGGTGCGATTCGGCGAACTTCTCGGTTACTGTGACATGGGCTCTCGCAATCTCGCCTATAATGTGGCGGTTTAGCCGAATTCTAAGATTGCAGAGAAAGAACGCCGCCATGCGCTCGATGTTCTGGTTTGTCGCAGCGTCAACGATCTTGTTGACGATTCAAATGGACACTAGGTGTGCCTACTCCCAATCCATCGACCTATCTGGAGAGTGGACCAGCCATTCGGCTCGAGAAGAGATCAAGCCGATCTTTCAAGTGGAGAGGGATCCACGTTCGCTGAAGATCGAGGGCGGCGACGCTAAACAAACTCACAGCGATGACTTCTTGATCAAAGCGGATCACCGCGAAGGCCTAGCCGGGTACTGGCTGCGAGAAACCGCCATCACCGGCGGTCAGTGGTATCAATTTAGGGTAGATCGAAACACCAGTGGCATGAGCTTACCTCGGCGATCAGCAATCGCGAGACTGATCTGGGTTGACCAAGATGGAAAAGCGGTTTTGCGTCCCGCTCCCACCTATACGTCCTATCGTCCGGGCGAACGCCCGAGAGCAGAACCTGATTTCCCGAGCGTGATTTCGACGGACGCAGATTGGAGCACACTCGGCGGAGTTTATCGGGCACCGGAGGACGCTACCAGCTTACGCATCGAACTTCATTTTCGTTGGGGTGAACCCCGCTCGCAGGTTCACTGGAGAAATCCAAGTCTGATTCGCATTGAAGGGAAACCTGAGCGTCGAGTCCGACTCGCAACAATCCATTATCAACCACGAGATGGAAAGTCTCCGAAGGAAAAACGCGAACAGTTTGCCCCCTTCATCCGCAGTGCCCACCAGCAGCGTGCTGATCTGGTGGTGCTCCCCGAGACGTTGACCTACTACGCGACGGGAAAAACCTTCGCAGACGTTGCCGAGACGATTCCGGGCCCTTCAACTGATTACTTCGGCGAACTCGCAAAGCAGTTCAATCTGTACCTGGTTGCAGGCCTAGTCGAAAGGGATCAACACCTGCTCTACAACGTCGCGGTACTGATCGGACCAGATGGGAAAGTCGTTGGTAAGTACCGTAAAACGACCCTTCCCCGCGGAGAGATTGAAGCGGGGCTAACACCGGGGTCGCAGTACCCGGTCTTCGAGACTCGATTTGGCAAAGTTGGGATGATGATTTGTTATGACGGCTTCTTCCCTGAGGTTGCCCGAGAATTAACCAATCGCGGTGCGGAAGTGATTGCTTGGCCGGTTTGGGGATGCAACCCACTGCTAGCCGCCGCTCGCGCATGCGAGAACCATGTCTACTTGATCAGCAGTACCTACACGGAATCGAATCGGAATTGGATTCGCTCAGCAGTTTATGGACATGATGGCCAGGCCATCGTTGCGGCTGATGACTTTGGATCAGTTGTCGTCACGGAAGTTGATTTGGCCGAGCCGACCTATTGGCACAGTCTCGGGGATTTCCAAAGTCAAATTCAGCCGCACCGTCCTCTTCTTGAATCACCTAGCCCTTGATTCTGAAGCTGACAACTGACCCGCCGCCAATATCCACCACTCACTCAAAAACTTGATCGGATTGCAATGTCTGCTCCTCTCACCAAAAGACCTGCCATCTTTGTCACAGCATTTTTCCTCGCTGCCTCTTCATTTGCTTGGAGCGAGGAAAAGCAGACGGCGAGTGATGGACACGAAGGACTTCGCCTCGCCGTTTTCGATGTCGACGCAACGCCCCAAGTTGGTTCGATGATGGCCTATGATCGCGTGCTTAGATTGGAAGAACTTGGCCTGCGTGCACGTGGCGTTGTTCTACTCGGTGCAAAGCAACCAATCGTCCTTTGCGCGGTTGATTGGATCGGGATCGGCAATGAGGGGCATGATGCATTCCGTGAACGCCTTGCCAAAGCTGCAGGAACCACTCCACAAAGGGTCGCAGTACATACGCTTCACCAACATGATGCTCCTCGATGTGATTTCACCGCCGAATCGTTACTACACAATATTGGTATCAGCGATCTTGGGCCGCATGAAGGTTCTCTGGCGAGAGTTGTCCTCGATCGACTCGAGGAAGCGGTAAAGCGAGCAATCGAAGTAGCCGTCCCTGTAACTCACTACGGGATTGGAGTCGCAAAAGTTGAAAAGGTCGCATCCAATCGCCGAATCCTTGATTCCGAAGGAAAGGTCGTCGCAACTCGCTACACCACCTGCCGTGACCCAAAACTGCGCGCAGAACCCGATGGAGTCATTGACCCTCAATTGACCTCCATTTCATTTTGGAATGAGGAAGCAGCAGTTGCTGTCCTGACCTATTATGCCTGCCATCCCCAAAGCTATTATCGCACGGGGGTTCCGAGTCCTGATTTCCCCGGAATTGCGAGGTTCATGCGTGGACAAGATTTACCCGGCGTGATGCATGTTCACTTCAATGGTGCTGGAGGAAACATTGGTGCAGGCAAGTACAACGATGGCAAAAAAGAAAACCGATTGACTCTTGCGAAGCGTGTCGCTGATGGCATGCGTCTCGCTTTCGAATCCACCGAGAAAAAGCCAATCACTGCCCGAGATGTTTCGTGGGGCGTCACGCCAGTGGCCCTCCCGGTGGCGGAACATTTAAAAGAGGAAGAACTGAGGGAAAAACTACCCAACTGGACCATTAATGATTACTGGGGAAGTGCGGATGACCTTGCGTGGGTCATGCGTTGTCGCGCCGGACATCAAATCGATTTAACCTGTCTTCATCTTGGGGACGCAAGCATCTTGCATTTGCCTGGGGAACTTTTCGTTGAGTATCAACTTGCAGCAAAATCAATGCGTCCTGATCGCTTTGTCGCAATGGCGGCCTATGGTGACTACGGTCCTGGATACATTGGAACCGAAGTTGCTTACACGCAGGGAGGTTACGAAACCAGCCAGCGTGCCTCCAAAGTTGCCCCCCAAGTTGAACAGGTCCTTATGAATGGAATCAAGGAGTTGCTTGAAGCTCATCCCGCCGGTGAGTAAAGACGGGTTTGCAAGCTAAACGGAAAACCTCGCGACTTCCTCACAACGCGTCCATCGCTATCCATTTCTCAAGCACCATCACAATTGGATCACTAACTCAAGCAAAGCTCGTTTGCGTTCCACGTTTTAAGAGACCTCAACGGCATGACGATCCTATCGAGTAGAAAGTTCTTGGGCCGCTTCAGGCTGTACGTTGCCGCGATAATTTGCCTTATCGCTCAGACGACTTCCCTGTTTGCACAGCAGGCCAACTCAACCATCGATTACTCCGCCGAACTGCCACGTGTCCAAGTATTGAGTCCTGAAGACGCGTTGCGGGCGATTGAGTTGGTGGACGACTTCGAAATTCAATTGGTCGCTGCGGAACCGCTGGTTCAGAGTCCAGTTGCAATCGAATGGGATGAACGAGGTGGTTTGTTCATTTGCGAGATGAGGGGGTACAGCGAACATCGTGAAGATGGTATCTCCCGAGTGCGATACCTCACAGACACCAACCAAGATGGTCAGTACGACGAGGCAACCGTGTTTGCAGATGGACTCCTCTGGCCCACCGCCATCTTTCCCTACAAAGGCGGACTCTTCGTCGCGGATGCGCCCCATGTCTATTACATGAAAGATACCAACGGCGACAACAAAGCCGACCAACGCGACATTGTGCTGACCGGCTTCGGGGTCTCGAATGTCCAAGGACTTGTGAACTCATTCCGTTGGGGACTCGACAATCGAATCCACGTTGCATGCAGTAGTGTCGGAGGCAAAATTCATCGCGTTGGCGAGGAGGAACAAGCAGTCAATGTGCGAGGCCGAGACATCTCATTCAACCCTGACACCTACGAAATAAGGCTCACGAGTGGTGGCGCGCAGCACGGCATGTGTTTTGACGACTGGGGGCACAAGTTCGTTTCCTCCAATAGCGATCACATCCAGCAAGTGTTGTATGAAGACCGCTACTTGGCGGGCAATCGGTTCCTCACCGCCCCATCCGCTCGCAGATCCATCGCGGCAGATGGCCCGCAAGGTCCTGTTTATCGCATTAGCCCCGTGGAACCTTGGAGAATCGTCCGCACCCGCCTCCGAGTCGGTGGAGTTGTCTCGGGGCCAGTGGAGGGTGGCGGAAGACCTTCAGGGTATTTCACGGGAGCCACCGGCATCACCATTTACCGGGGTGATCACTGGGACGAGATGTATCGAGGCCTAGCTATTGTGGGCGACGTAGGTAGTAATCTCATTCACCGTAAGCGACTCACGCAGGACTCCATTGAGATGGTGGCGGAGCGAATGGATCCTGAATCTGAATTCATCCGATCTAAGGACATTTGGTTTCGACCTGCACAATTTGCGAATGCACCCGATGGATCTTTGCATGTCATCGATGTCTGCCGCGAAGTGATTGAACATCCTAAAAGCTTGCCGCCAGAAATCAAACAACACCTCGATCTCAACTCGGGGCGTGATCGAGGCCGAATCTATCGTGTCGTGCAAAAAGGTAAGCCACTACGTTCAAACCCCGACCTATCCAGCTACACCGATGAGGAACTTGCCGATCTTCTGGATCATCCGAATGCATGGCATCGTGAGACTGCAGCAAGATTACTCTACGAGCACCAGAATCCGAGCATCAGTTCCAAACTGACCCGCCTTTCTCAAGAATGCACCTCACCCCAAGGCAGGATTCATTCCCTCTACGCCCTCAGTGGAATCAATGCAATATCTTCGGATACGATTAAGCGAGGCCTTAACGATGCGCACCCTCAAGTGCGACGTCATGCATTGCGTCTCTCTGAGCAACTACCCGAGGGCAACAACCTCGATCCGATTCTCGATCGATTAGCGAACGATCCTAGTGACGAGGTTCGTTACCAGCTGGCTTTCACCCTATCAAAATACAACGCAACGGACCCAGCAAGACTGCTTGCTCATCTGGCAAAGCAAAACATTAATTCCCGCTGGATCACGCTGGCAGTCCTCAGTTCTCTTGGTGATCAATCCGGTAAAGTGTTCGCACGGTTAGCCGCCGATCCATCGTTTCGATCCTCCGACGCTGGTGATTTTCTGTTGAGAATCGCCCAAGGAATTGTTCGACAAAATCACGAACCTTCTCTGCAGACCGCATGGACGGCGTTACCGTCCCTCGATGACGCCCCTGTACTCTTTGCGTTACCCATCCTGGGAACCTTTCAGCATTCACAGAATAGGATCAACTCTAAAGTGGATCTAAATCAAGCGATCCAGAAACAACTGCGCGAAGCTTGTTCTTTGGCGATGGATGCTAATCGTCCGTCGAATGAGAGAATCGACGCACTGGAAGCCCTATCGATTGGAAAATGGGAAACGATTGGATCGACCATTGTTCATCTCGCGGCCAGTGACCCGACTCCCGCTGTTTCGAGTAAGGCAAGGGTCGTGGCGAGTCGATTCCAGAACGACGAAGTCACAGAATTGCTCATCACGAACTGGGCGGAGCAGACTGATCAACAACGCAAATTATCCATCGAAGCGATCTTCGCGCGTCCCGAACGAATAAAAAGACTCTTTCGTGCAGTAGAGGATCAGTATGTTGCTGTGGAAGAGATTCCACGGGAGAGGTTCGTATCGGCCGCAAAGTCAAAGGACCCCTCAATCCGAGAACAGGCGGACGCCTTCCTTTCTCAAACCGCCGTTCCAAGTGGATCTGATCGGATTGAGGAATATCGGTTGGCTTTGCAAAACGCAACCGTCCCCGAACGTGGACGGTCTGTTTTCCTGAAGCACTGTGCCAGTTGCCACCGAGTGGACAACCAAGGCTACCAACTAGGCCCCAACCTGGCTGCCATGAAAACTCGAGGTGCGGATGCCATCCTTGTCAACGTTCTGGATCCGAATCTTGAAGTGAATCCGCTGTACATCAACTACTTGATCCTCAAAAGTGACGGCAGTAGTTCGACGGGCATGATTGCTTCCGAGAACGCAACCACCGTGACGCTCAGCAGAGCCGAGGGGCAAAGCGAAATCATTCTTCGCGACGACATCGAGCAGATGCAGAGTTCACGCAAATCGATCATGCCGGAAGGACTGCATCAATCGATCCCTCCCCAAGAGATGGCGGACCTGATCAGCTATCTGATGAGTCGAGACTGACTGGGATTGGTAACTGAAGTGGCTTCATTGTGACGGGAGCGAATCTCACCGAGTGCTTTTGCCCGATTGTCGTCAAATGAATGGAATCAATCACACAAAAAAAGTCCGCGTGAAAAACGCAGACTTTATTTGATTTGACTGATGTTGGCTCCGGTTCGAGCACCGACTAGTTTGCTCCAACCGAGACGGTGCTGGCGTTCGCGGGTCCACCTCCGCCAACTCCGGCAAGCGGATCAACCGGTGTGAGCTCATCGGGTAATTCTTCAGCGGGAACGTCTTCGAACTCTTCGCCGACTAAGTCTCTGAGCACAACGATCTGTTCCTCAATTCCTTCACGGAACTTCTTCATGTCATCCAGAGAGGAATCATTCAGAACCGTTACAACGCCCTCAAAAGCGGTGACCCATTTCTCGACAGTGGGCTTTTGTTCCGGCGTAGCTGAGGCAAGTAATCCGCCGGGAGTTTTAGTTGGAATACCTGCTGCGGGGTAGCCGGTCATTCCCAGATGAACCTGTTGCAAAACATAGTTGAGCTTTTTGCGAGTCGCGATAACCTCAGGCGGTTGCGGCTTTGCCTCAATCGCTCCGCCGCGGCCGGACATCCCCATCATCATGTCCATTTCCATGCCCATACCCATTTCACCCATATCCATGTCCATTTCGGATCCACCGCGATCGTCCATCATTCCCATTTCATTTTCCATCATTCCCATGTCCATTCCCATTTCCATCTCACCGCCGCGCCCGGTTCTAGGCTTCGAGGTCTCCTCGGTTTTCTTTTCAAGGAAGGACTCGGGATTAACGGGTTGACTGTTATCGGGTTTTACCTTCTCCATGCGGTCATAACGTTCGATTTCGGATTCGAACGCCTGCAGAACTCGCTGCCCCCAGCTGGTGAGTACTTTCTTGGGCTCAGCCACCTGTCCCTGCATCGCAGGACCGTAGGAACCAGATTTTGCTGCTGAATAAAGTGCGATCAAATCAGGCCGTTTCTTGTCGGTACTAATACTGACAAGTTGGGTCCCCAGAGAGTTATCTTGGTCCGCTCGCACTGTATCGAGGATATCGACTGCAAAACGCTGTAAGTATGCATGTGCTTTCGCATCCCTGCCTGCGGGTGCTGCGGAAGTTAATAGAGCGGTCATTTCCTGAGTGATCGCGGCATTGTTCGCTTGGTCGATATCGGGGAACCCAAATCGCACATGTCGGTGAATTCCATGCAAAGCGGCCGCTCGAACACCGTCGACATTGTTCGCGTCCTGATAGAGCGACAAGAGGATTGGCAACACCTGCCGCACCAATGGAATTGGCGGAGTCTTTGCCGCTGGGTTCGCTGCCTGTCGATCGAGGCGGCTCAGCAAAAGAATCGCGTTGATTCTCGCTGCAGGATGGTAGTTACCCTCCGCGATTCCCTTCATCGATTCAAAAAGAAGGACGGTGATCTGCTGAGCGACTTGCTGATTACTGGATCGTTGAGCACGCACCAACAGACTTGCTGCTTCTTGGGCCACGGTGGAGATATTTTGGACCCCGTTGGGATCCGTCATTTTCGCAGGGATATAAACCTTGAAATAACCACTGACCATGGCGGGATCGCCATTGCCTGTCGATGCGTAGGACTTGGCAATCCCTTCCACACGACGAACGACTGTGGCGTCGTTGAGAGCTTCCGGCATCGCCACTGAATCGTATGGGGTCGCCCCCTGCCCGGAGGCTTTGGATGCCATAAAGATGCCCGCAATAAAAGCCAACACAAGGATCATAAAGATCCCGAATTGGTTGGTTTTCTCGTTCTCCCGCGGAATCGCTGCCGCTACAGCCGAGGGTGAAGCCGAGCCTGAGGCTTCTGACATCGAAGAACCATCTTGGCTACCTACCGATGCGAGCTGATTGGAAATCTGTTGGGTACTCATATGCGACTTCACCTTCTGAGTGGTTGGTCGTGAAAACAGTGTTTTCGACGGAAGATAAGAATCATTAGTATCCCCGAAAGACGGCCTTTACGTCAAATATAAATCACACTCCACCGTGCTGATGGTGAAAAATCAGGCCGATTATGACCCTCGAAAATCCCAAAAAACAGAAAAGACCTGTTCTGCCGCGAAAATTTGGCTGATTCACACCGGTAAAAACTGATCGCTGTCGGTCAACCCGAACCTGTTAGCCCGATGCAACGAGTCGAACGGAACCCACCACAGCCCCCCAAGTTGGGCAGATAGCAGTGACTCTTCAAAGAGCAGATTGACGCACTGGTTTTCAGCCAATTCGCTCGATTCGCTAGGACAAGATCTCGTCGATCACCCGCGCCGGCTCCACTCCAGTAAGTTTCTGATCAAGCCCTTGAAACGGGAAGCTTAATTGCTCGTGATTGACTCCGAGTTGATGCAAGAGGGTCGCGTGCAGATCGCGGATGGCAACCGGCTGATCCACAACGTTGTAACTAAAATCATCCGTAACCCCGTAGCTCATTCCGCCTTGGATTCCGCCGCCAGCGAGCCATCCGGAGAAGCAGCGAGGATGATGGTCGCGACCGTAATCGTCTCGAGCCAACTTACCCTGCCCGTAAACTGTTCGACCGAATTCGCCTGCAAACACAATCAAAGTCTCGTCGAGCAAACCTCTTGCCGCCAAATCCTGAATCAATGCCGCACTTGCCTGATCGACGTCGTAGGCCTGACCACGGAGTTGCTTCGGCAAGATGGAATGATGATCCCAGCCTCGATGGAACAATTGAATGAACCGTACTCCGCGTTCCACCATCCTTCGCGCGAGCAGGCAATTTCTCGCAAATGATCCATTCTTGTGAACCTCAGGGCCATATAAATCCATTGCCTCCTGGGTCTCACCAGATAGATCTGTCAACTCCGGCACGGAACTCTGCATCCGGAATGCCATCTCCTGCTGCGCGATGGTGGTGGCAATCTCCGCATCACCAATTTCCTCAAGGTGCTTTCGGTTTAGATCTCCTGTGATATCCAACATTCTACGCCGCACCGTCGAATCAACTCCGTTCGGGTTTGACAGGAAGAGGACGGGATCTCCATTGGTTTGAAACTTGACCCCCTGATGCTTTGACGGCAAGAAACCACTGCCCCATAGACGGCTGTAGAGACCTTGGACATTGCGTGTTCCACCGGTCCAAAACGCTGAGTTGAGAACGATAAAATCAGGTAAGTCACGATTGATCGCCCCCAATCCGTAGCTCAGCCATGCCCCCATGCTTGCTTTCCCCGGCAATTCCGAACCAGTACACATGAAGGTCTTAGCTGGATCGTGGTTGATCGCGTTGGTGTTAAAGCTCTTAATCATGCAGAGCCGGTCAGCCTGCTTGGCAAGATGCGGTAAGAGTTCGCTCACCCAAATCCCGTTTTCTCCGGCTTGGTTAAACTTGAACATGGTAGGAACCACAAATTGCTCTTTACCGCGAGTCATCGCGGTCACTCGCTGTCCTTTAGTGATACTCTCGGGAAGCGGTTGCTTGAATTGCTTATCAAGATCCGGTTTGTAATCGAATAAATCCAACTGACTCGGAGCTCCAGCCATGAATAAAAAGATCACGTGCTTTGCTTTCGCTGGCTTGGTCTGAGCCTTTGCGTTCTGAGGAAGCAAGGTCCCCAATGCCGTAGCACCGAGCCCCATTCGGGATGCTTGTAATAGTTGCCGCCGCGTTAAAAGTTGATCGAGTGCAGATGGCACCACGGTTTCACCTTTCATCAGTCTCATCCAATTTGGGGTTTGGCTTTTTCAACATAGCTCTTTGACGCCAAAAAACGGTCAACCTCAAGAACGGGTCTTCGCAATGTCTAAGTTGAACACCGCGTTGACCAACATGGTCCAAGCTGCTAGCCGTTCGTCTTCGATCCCTTCACCGCCCGCCGAACGCACCAACTCAGCCGCCAAGTTGGGATTCGACTCGTAATACGACTCAAAGTCTGATAAAGCCGAAAGTAGCATCTGCCTCTCGGACTCATCGGGTAGCCGACCTGTAATCCGTTCATAGAGATCCGCAATCGAGTCCGGCGACTCATTCAAACAGATCTCAACAGCAAGCGTCTTGGCTGAATCCAAGGCTTGCTCTTCATTCATCAACAACAAGGCCTGTAGTGGAGTGTTTGTTCTCTCCCTGCGTGCTACACACTCTTCTCTCGCCGGTGCATTGAGTATCGTCATCTGAGGCGGAGGAAGTCCTCGCTTCCAAAAGGTATAAACACTCCGACGAAGGATATTATCCCCCTCATCGGCCACAAAGCGATTGGGAAAAGAACTTGGCAAAGCCACCGATTGCCATAGCCCTTCAGGCTGCGGCGGCTTCACACTCTTTCCTCCAATGTCCTCTTTCAAAAGACCGCTCACGGCAAGCATCTGATCGCGGATCACTTCCGCATCAAGACGATATCGGGAGCCTCGGGCAAGCAGTCGATTCTCGGGATCCTTCGCATATTGCTCCGGACTCGCTTCGCTACGCTGCCGGTAGGTTTGCGACATCACCATGAGCTTCATCAAACTTTTGACATCCCAACCAGAGTCGACAAATGCAGAAGCGAGGTAATCTAAAAGGTCAGGGTGACTCGGCCATTCACCCTGAGCCCCGAGGTCCTCTGACGTCTTTACAAGACCGACACCAAACAGCTGCTGCCAATAACGATTCACTGTGACTCGAGCGGTAAGTGGGTGCTCAGGGGAGACTAGCCACTGGGCAAAATCCAACCGTGTTGCCTCCCCCGGATTTGCCATCTCTAGCGGTGGCAGGAATGCTGGGGTTCCGCGTTGAACCTCCTCCCCTAGTTGGTCGTAGGCCCCACGAATCATAACGTGCGATGGCCGCCTCTCGGATCGCTCCTTCATCACCATTGCTGCGGGTATCTCGAGTAACAAACGATTTCGTCGATCGGTCAACGATTTGATCTGTGTACTAAGCTGTTCCAGCTTTGCCGTTTTGCTCTCCCGCTCCGCGGAAACATCCTGCTTCGACGGTGTTTCACTTTGCTCGGCGCCATCCTTCGTTGAGGTATCGGTAGCCTCTGTCTCGCCTGAAGTCTTTTCCGGATTCGCGGCAAACCACTTCTTCAAGGCTTCATGCTCACCGTTGGCCGAAGCGAGTTGCATCTCGATTTCTGCTCGCTGCTGCCGCTGTTCAGCTGAAGGTAACTCAATGTACGGGGGCTGAAGTCCACGCTGAAAATCTGTCCCTGAACGACCACCCGTCTCTGGGGTCGCGTCAAGGTTGTTGAAGAACGCATACAGCTGATAAAACTCTTTGGCGGTGATCGGATCATACTTATGGTCATGGCAAACAGCGCATCCGACGGTTAGCCCCATGAAAGCGGTACCGACAGCCGTTACACGATCGATCACATTCCTCGCAAGACTTTCCTCGGGCAACATCGTCCCACGATCGATGATCATGTGAAGACGATTGAAGCCTGACGCGGTCAACTGATCGTCCGAAGCTTCCGGGAGTAGGTCACCGGCAACTTGATCACGTACAAACTCATCGTATGGCAGATTGCGGTTAAATGACCGAATCACCCAAGTGCGATAGGGTGTTAGGTCTCGGTAATGGTCATGGTGAATCCCATTGGTGTCCGCGAACCTCACTAGATCTAACCAATAGCGAGCCATATGCTCGCCATATCGAGAAGACTTCAGATAATAGTCAACGATTTTTTCATAGGCATCGTTTGATTCGTCAGCGAGGAAAGTCTCAAGCTCGTCCGGACTCGGAGGCAGTCCGGTCAAGTCCAGTGCCAAGCGACGAATCAACGTTCGACGATCCGCAGCGGGCGATGGCTCGACTCCTTCACGCACATGCCGGCGAGCGACAAAATGATCAATCGCATTGAGCGCCCACGTATCCCCCTCAGCATCTAACGCGGGCACCTCTGGTTTTTGGATCGGAGTGAACGCCCAAAAGGATTCATATTCAGCTCCCTGATCAACCCAAAGGCGAAAGCGATCCACCTCTTCGGGAGTTAGCGGCTCCTTGTGCGAATCCGGCGGTGGCATTACCACATCCGGATCGCTCGAGGTAATGCGTTCAATCAACTCGCTCGTCTCAGCGTCACCGCCTCCGAGCATCTCGGCGGTATGCCCCTGATCATCCAACTGATCAAGACGCAAATCGGCTTTCCGATCCGCTTCATCTGGCCCGTGGCAGTGAAAACATCGATCCGCGAGTATCGGTCGAATGTCTCGATTGAAGCCAATCTCCTGCTCCGCCCCATGAGAAAACGGCAATATGACAGCATGGGACGCGACAGAGACGCCAAAAAGCAGCCAGAGCTCGGATGAAAAACGCGACTTAAAAATCGATTTCATCTTTTCCGATTTCTCCTAAGATCGTTACAAAGCCAGCAAATCAACGGCGAGTCAAAATCACTACTCGACCCAACGCAGCACCTAGCCACCAAAGATCTGCGACTCCTAAACCGGCGTCGCATCGCCTGACTCTCTATCTTACCCGATATTCTGGACGATTACCCAACAACGCAGCCCCGTCTAAAGTAGCGCCGCCAAAAATTGGGATCGGTAATATTTAGACGGGTACGTCAGTCGCACTTAACCGTCATTGACGCCTCGGGTACACTTCTCGCGGAGCATCGAGCACATGTTGCAGAACTATGCACGAAATTCTTACATCCAAGTACGAGGTACAGGAGTTCAAAATGCAAAAGTTAGTGGACGGCATCCAACAGTTTCAAGCAGATGGGTTCAAAAAGGATCAGCAACTATTCGAAACGCTTGCAGGCGGCCAAAATCCTCTAGCCCTCTTCATCACCTGCTCGGACTCCCGCATTGACCCAAACCTGATTACGCAAACCAAGCCGGGTGAACTGTTTGTTCAGAGGACGGCAGGCAATGTCGTTCCCGCCTACGGCAGCTTACTCGGTGGCGAGGCGTGTACGATTGAGTACGCTGTGGCGGCTTTGAAAGTCAAAGATATTGTCATCTGCGGGCACTCACACTGCGGTGCCATGGCAGGGCTCCTAACGCCTGAAGCGATCGAGAAGCTCCCTGCAGTTAAGGCCTATCTGGAACATGCGGAAGCCACTCGACGCATCGTCGAAGAAAACTACGGCGATGTCGAAGATCCCAGCCTCCGCTTGATGGCTGCTGTACAAGAGAACGTGCTGGTACAACTAGAAAACCTCAAAACACATCCAACGGTCGCCGCTGCGGTAGGGCGAGGCGACCTGAACCTCCATGGCTGGGTCTACAAATTTGAAACGGGTGAGGTTTTCAGCTACGAGACAGACCAAAACAAGTACGTTCCGCTCAGCAACGAGTCAGCCGGTACCGCCGAGGTTGCTCGAGGATGTTTGCCGACGATCTAGAAATTGATACATCATTAATGGTTCAAAAAAGGGCAAGACTCACATCGCTTCGCGAAAATGGGTAGTGCCCTTTTTTACGTTGGGGAACCGAGTAAGGGATCTGCACGTTGTCGATAGCCCAATTGTCGATAACCCAGTTGTCGATCGGACTGGAGAGATTACAGACTTAGGATCCACTGGACTGAATCCTTCTGCCACCGATCCCACATTGGTCCTTTATAGCCATTGAGACCATGCCCGCCCGATTCAAGCTCTAATAACACAGAGGGTACACCATGTTGACGCAGCGCACGATCCAATAAGCGGCTGTTCTCAATCGGCACCGGACGGTCATCGAGTGCGTGTGCCATAAAGATCGGCGGCGTCTCGGCTGAGACCTGTTTCTCGTTTGAGTACAACTCGATCAAGTCAGCTGTGGGATCGGGGCCAAGTAAATTGCTTTTACTACCACCATGCGTCGACTCGCCCATCGTCACAACGGGGTAAACGAGCACACCGAAGTCAGGTCTGCAGCTTACCCGCTCGACAGGATCGAGCGACGAGGGATCACCCGCATCGAAATGAGTTGCTGCAGTCGAGGCGAGATGACCACCGGCTGAGAACCCCATGATCCCGATGCGCTGCGGATCGAGCCCCAACGAGTCTGCTCGATTTCGCACCAAACGAATCGCACGCTGCGCATCAAGGAGCGGTACGGCATGACGATGCTTGGGAAGCCTGTATTCGAGCACCACACCGGTGATACCGAAGCCATTCAACCAACTTGCAATTCCGTGTCCCTCCGGCCCCACGACCAAACCTCCGTAACCACCGCCGGGGCATATCACCACCGCAGTTCCATTGGCTTTGACCGGCTGATGCATTGTGATGTAGGCATTCTCCGACTCAACGGGTAATCGCTCTTCATCGCCGATCGGAGCAGAACGCTCCCACAGCGCTATGCGCTCCGGTCGTTCCTGCTCAGCCTTGGCTCCTTCACTCGAATCGCTACCTTGCCCACGAGACACCACGGGGTAAACAGTCATGATCAGAAGGAAAATCAAACATCGACGAATGCACAACGACATGGTGATTGATCGTTCAAACATCCCTAATCTCCTCAAACCAAAACCAACAAAATGATGAAGAAAAGATGACACGCACCAATGCCGGTCATGGATGCCAAAGTTGCGTGCCGATCACCCACGAACAATAAATGATACGCCACGACGAAGATGAAACGGTGAAGGTCGAACAGGTGACGAAAACCATTAATCGGCGGCGGGCCACTCCATCAATAGATCGCTGCAAACATCTCTGGGCTAGTCCCCTCCATCACTCGCAGCGTCTCTTCTTGACAACTTGACGATCAAAACATCCGACGATTTCAGGTTTTAAACACACGAATCAGATAAACTAAAAAGAGAGATTGACCGAGCAGAGAAAAAGGCACTGACCATTCGGACTTGAGCCGAGGCGAGTTGCCATCTCAAAAACATGAAGCCAACATGATGAAAAAAATCCTCATTCGTCTTGCGATTGCGGGTGTGACACTCTTTGTTTCACTAGCTTTGATCGCATTCATTCTCGCAGCCATCACGGGCCGGTCGGTCACCAAACTGCGAAATGAAATTATTCAGTCGGGTGATTACCTAGACATCAAAGATTATCCCCTCACGATTGTCGAAGATGAGGAGAACGCGTACCGATTGCTCAGTGAGATTGAGGAGCAGCTAAATCTTTTTGAAAAGCAGATTCTCGAAGCGGAACTTGACGAAGCGTACGATACCGAACGGTGGAATTCATTTTCCCAACAGAACCTGAACCAACTAATCACATTGGCTGACGAAAACGCAGAGCTATTCACAAACCTCTTCCGTGTCGCCGAGTGTAAAGGTTTTCGCTCAAAATTTGAACCGACTGAAGGTTTCGCGGCAGTCCTGCCGCACCTCACCCAGATCCGCAGCGCGTGCCGCGCGCTTTCACTCAAAGCGTTCGTTGATGCTTCGAAGGGAAGGGGTGATGAGGCGATGGACGCTTCTCTCGCAATCCTTCGCTTGGGGAAGTTCGCTGATTCAGAACCGCTTCTGATCACCTATCTTGTCTCCATCGCGTGCGAAACCCTTTCGCTGGGAACCACCTACCAAGTCTGTGCGTTGACGGACGTTTCGCAAAACAAAATTGACGAATACTTGGATGCACTCGACCAAATTGACACTTACCAATCTGTTATCGATGCGATCAAAGGCGAACGTGCGATGGCGGTAATGACCTTTGAGCAGATGCGCAGCGGCACACTCGATGCAGCCATCGATTCTCAAATCTCAGGCGTTGCAAAACTGTCAGGGAACTGGTTCACCGACGCTTACCTCTACGATGACGAGGCGGCCTACCTAACGATCATCTCGCAGCAACTCGCCGTGGTCCGCGAGCCAAAAGAGTTGCGAGATCGTGTCATCGACGAAGCTATCAAATCGCTGGAAGAATCCAACTTGCGATTTATCCTCACGAAACTCATCCTTCCGGCACTGGGTAACGTTGTGGACGCGTCCGATCGCCTCGAAGCTGAACTTCGTTGCCTTCGACTAAGCCTAATCTCGCGGCAAACCAAGGCGACCAACCTGGATGACATTCAGATCGATCCACAGCAGAAGCTCGACCCATTCACTCAGAAGCCTCTGCTTCACCGAGTGGTCGAGGATCAACTGCTGATTTACAGCGTGGGCCCAAATCTAATCGATGATGGAGGAGCGATCATCGCTTTAGACGAAAATCCGCGGCCGCTCGATCTTGGTTTTGGTCCTGCGCTGAAACAGACTGACTCACCTGAACGTTAAGCAGAACTCGCTAATAGCCGCATCCCCCCTAAACCACCAAGCCTGTCTTGACGCTCTCGAGTGTGGCTTTCTATGGTCTGCTTCGAAACGCGGGATACTTTTAAAGGACTCCCGCTGACTCCGACCGTCGAAGTGACGGTTCTCCTGATTCCTTTGTCGACCACAAGAAGCCATGCCATCCGGTCCTTGCACGCGATCTCAATCCTTTGCGATCACCATGCGACTGCTGATGATTGCCACGGTGCTATTGATTGGCCTGTCCGCTGCCGGATGCGCCCCGTGGAAGAGTACTCCCTATCTTGAAACGAATGATCCACTGGGCCTTCCGATGAGACAGGAGTCATCACGGATTGTGTTGGAGGTGGAGTTTATTAACTCTTCCACAGCTTTCATCGATGACACGACCTTCGAATCGCTTTGGCAGCATGTAGATGAAACAGTCATTGATTCCGACCGTCGCCTGACGTTCCTTGAAAACGGTCTTCGTGTTGGCAAAATCCAAAATCTCGATCGATTTCGAGAAGCGATTGAAAAGAGCGTGACAGAAACAAATGTGGTGGATGACTTTCTTGCCGAGGCATCGGTTGCAAGTGAAGTGTCACATGGAATCCAAACGGTTCCACTGCGACTCGGTAAACGCAGCGAGTTCCCGCTACGCCAACCATTCGAGGGGAGCCATATAGCTTTGATTCGCGACAACGGGCAAACGATTGGCAAAACACTCGATAACGCCCAGTACTTCCTCGGATTAACCGCAACCGAGGCGAACCACCCGAAACAGATTCGGCTTGCGATTGAACCGATGATCCAGCACGGTAATGCGAAGCAAAAGTGGGTTAGCAGCGAATCGGCGATTCGGATCGATACCCGTCGCGAAACCTGGGATCTCTCCATGCTGAACCTAACCACCGAAATGCGTGTGGGTGACACGATCCTCTTCGCCCCAACACGGCCTTCACGAGGCATCGGCCCAAAGATGCTTTCTGGAAAAGGCGAGGATCAGAGCGATCGCCAACTAATCGTATTGATCCACGTCACTGACATTCCGCTGCCTTCGGAAAAACTCCAGCTCGATACACCTTGAAACAATCGGATCTAACGATCGAACGTGGATTTTGATCGCAGCAGATGGTGGTAGTGTTGAGCAAAGCGATGCGATTCATCACGAACGTATTGCAATAACCTTAGCGCAAAGGAATTGCGACTGAGCACTAACGGGTCCGATTGACCGGGTCGGTAGATTTCCTCATCTCGCTTAGCGAGTGAGATCACGGTAGGGGGATCAATTTGCTGGTCGCGAAATGCCGCCATCGCAGCGTTAAGCTGCCCCTTGCCTCCATCGATTAAAAGTAAGTCGGGAAACGATTCGCTTTGATCACTCAACCTTCGAAAACGCCGCGAGACGACCTCGTAAATACTTCGAAAATCATCAATTCCATCCACGTCCTGAATTCGAAACCTTCGATAACCGGGCTTGAACGGAAGCCCGTCAAGAAACTGCACCAAACTAGCCACTGTTTCTCCACCACCGAGGTGAGCAATGTCCACCCCCTCAATCACTCTTGGGGTCTCCTTAAGACCGAGTACTTGCTTTAGACCCGAGAGCCCCTTTTTCGGGTCGATGTAAAAGACTTCCGGTTGAGCATGTGTCTCCAAGTCCCCACGTTCCTCAAGTCTCTCTAGCATCTTGATCTCATCCCGCAACGTGGCGGCACGTTCAAAGTCCAGTGCCTTACTGCAAGCCTGCATTTCGCGTCGCATCTCATCAAGAAGACGCTTCTTCCCACCCTCCAAGAAAGTCTGCAAACGCTTGATATCTCGTCGATAATCTTCCTTGCTGATCCTAAAATTGCACGGTGCAGTACACTGCTGGATACTCGCTAAAAGACAAGGCCGGAACCACTTCCAACGCTCGTCACCTTCGCTGATATCAAGGGTGCAGGTACGAAACTTAAAAATGCGTTGCATCACCTGAATTGCGCCCCGCAGCGCTCCCGCGCTGGGGAACGGACCGTAAAGTTTGACGCCCTTGGATTTTGGTTCGCGTGTGAGTTCAACCCGAGGGAACTCCTCGCGTGTGGTAATCATCAAGTAGGGAAAGCTTTTGTCGTCCTTCAGTTCCTTATTGAATTTGGGCTGAATGTCTTTGATAAGTCGAGATTCCATCAGCAACGCATCGACTTCACTTTCAGCTTCTAGGTAATCTACATCCGCAATCTCACTCACCCAAGTTGCGGTTCGTTGATCTTCCTGAGCAGCCTTTAAAAAGTAGCTACCCGCTCGACTGCGGAGGTTTTTCGCTTTCCCCACATAGATCACTCGTCCCGCGATATCCTTCATCAGATAAACGCCGGGGACCTGCGGGAACTTGCGTGCCTTGGCTGCGGCTTGCTTGAAACCCAACTCGGTAATATCCGGATTCATTTCCCCATCGGAGAGTTCGGCCGATTCCGCCGGATCGCATTCAGGGTCACGGTCAGACATCAATGGCGACACTTACGAAGAAAAAAGGGACGGGGAGGCAACCACGAATCTATCTTGTTGATCGCAGTGTGCCCGCGTCAAGAGAACGCACCGTGAACAATATGCTGACAATCTAATTTACCGCCTCATCAAACCGATCTTCACCCCTCAATCGTCTGCAGTCGGCGTCCGTTTTTTTGCAGCCGAAGGCGAATCGCCTAGGTCTGCCTTGTTTTGAGATGTTGGCTTTTCTTGAAACCACTGCTCAAATGCAGCTCCTATTCCTCCCAAAACAGCCTGCCCCACCGCGTTAGCAGCAGCCGCTGCTTGCTGATCGAGTCCACTGGCAGACCTCCCCGAAGTCACACTCGGGATTCCGCGCGTCTCATCCGGCCTTGACGCTAGCGAACCGACCTTAGATACCGAGCCACCCTCTGGCACCATCAAGGACAGGCCCACTCGATGCAGCCGTTGATCGCGGACAAATTGCAGGGTCGGCTGATCAGACACTTTAAAACGGCGCAATTCCCGTGATAGCGAGTCGACATTTCGGATCACTCGGTGATTCAGAGCAACCAGGCGATCCCCGGGGCGGAGCCCTGCGTGAGCCGCAGGTCCACCGCGGGAAATGGCCTCGACAATCACGCCCACGCGGGGCGTGGCATCGTAAACGATCACACCAAGGTCAATTCGCGGCATGAACTGATCCAAAGACTCAGATGCAGGCTGATCTCGATTCGCCGAGATACTTTCAGGATCGGGTTGAACGCGAGGATCTACTGACCGCTTAGCCGTCCTCGCGATCGGGCCTCGCGTGTCCATGCGGAAGAAAGGGTTCTTTATCGATCGATCCTGTACAGACGGATCCTGAGCGATTGCCAGCCCATTGACTCCCGTGCAACTAATCAAGGATAGAATGAGTATCGGAGTCGGAAAGGATCGAGAATCGATGTTCATCAAAGGCATCCAAGCAATCATCTGTTTCGACAGTCATCCCATGACTGTCACCCGCCACGCACAATTGGCTGTGCGGTCAACACATCACAGCGAGAAAGGCTGCATGGTCAAATTGGCTGTGAAGTATCAGAATGCATATCGGCATCCGAGCACAAGGTGAGTCTGCCCCACAGCGGTAAGAGATCGAGCATTCCTATAAAAAATCGCCCCCTTTAGCAGGCAACGATCGCCTTCTCGAAGAAATCCCATCACTCTCCACCTCGCTCTCCGCACTGAAGATGCCCATGACGAATGCCAGTGGACGCCCTCTGAGAACCAAGTTGCTTTCCAAGGCGGAAATGATGCACTTGCTCCCACAAGTGACTGAAACCCTTAGCCTCGGACAAGCACACCTATTGCGTCATACCGTCACGCATTACTTCGTCCATCAGGAGTCAAGCGACCAGCCTGAGTGTTTTGCCGTAACCGCTTATGACGAATCCGAGCCGGAGCGTCCATTTGCGTTGGCCATCTGCAGCGCACCAGCGACACCAACATCAAGCAATCTCGCCTCCCTGATCGCGAAAAGTGACGGATTGTTCGCGACTCCCCAGAATCATTCGGCTAGCTCGACATCCGTTGGGTCGCTGCTCCATGCGAGCCGCATCCGAGACGATATTGAAGAGGGCGTGATGCATCTGGTGCATGATCAGCTAAGAAATCGCATTGATCAGGAATTCACATCCAGAGACGTTCGGCTGGTTCGTTGGACGACGGACCCGGTCACGGATGGTTCAATCTCTGAATCCGTCTCGATGGTGCCACAGTCGCTCAGCTTCGAGCACCTCGCGATCATCAAGCAGATGGAGGGGCTACTTCCACTCAAAAGCCGAGCGTCTGAACCCGCTCTCTCCGTCGCACCTCGATCCACGTTGACCCGGTCGGAGCTCACTGCACTCACTTTCGAGCCGCTGGACTGGCAATCACCCTCTCAACGAAAAGCATTTTGCGCAATAGTGGAAGCAACGTACGAAAAGAGCTATGACGCGGCGGACCTTTCCAAGATGCAAACCACCTCAGACACCCTCCAAAACTACATCAACGCAGTGAATTTCTCACCAAAAGATTGGTACGTTGTTCAGGAAGCTGAAAACAACAAACCAGTTGGCTGCCTGATCATGGCTCACTCCCGCCCAACCGAAAGTCGGCAGCGGAACAAAGCGTTGGAAAGCAGCCACGAAGGCACCACGCAATGCTCTGAACTCATCTACCTTGGTTTACTACCCGAGTATCGAGGCCAACGACGGGGCTGCATGATCCTTCAAGAAGCGGCGAAAATAGCCGCAGCTAATGGATCGGATAAAATGCTTTTGGCGGTTGACGAGAAAAATCACCCCGCAAGCATGCTGTACTCCCGCGCGGGCCTGAGCGTGACAGCGAGACAAAGCGTGTGGTTGCGCTTAATCCCCCCGCAAGCGGCACACCTTGCCCCGCCGAAATCTTCGGATCGCTGAACCGGACCCCAGCATGATCGCCGAGCCATTTGTTCTTCATCTTCGGCTTACTACATCGAATGAGCGAGAGCCAGAATGACCAACCCGTTCTGATTGAAGGCGAAAAGGGGCATCGACGTGCGCGAGGCGCGACGTAGATTCTCAAAAAGCTCGTGATTTGCAGTCTAATCGTGTCTCGAAGACTCGCTACCAACTCAATCATGAACAGCTTATCCACGAGGCTTAATGCTGCAAACAACTCGCCATCAGATCTTTTTCCGGCGTTTTGGCTGCTGCGAAAATCGGCCTTTCCCCACCAGATTAAGACTTTGCTCAGGATCCAAGAAGATTCTTCTCAAAGAGGTGCCGGAGGTGTATTTAACTTCGTTGCTAGCAAGTCTAGAATCTTGCCACTCGACCAAGCGAACATGAATCGCAAGGATCGAATTCACACCGGTGATGAATTAGTAAGGCGGACCAACACGTTGTTGTTGGCAGTGCGGGGGAGTCAGTTCTGAATCCGCTTGCCGAGCGTTTCATCACTCTTGTCCAGTTCCACCACTTTGAATTTCGAGCTTACGCTTGGAACACAGATCGGTGGAGCGATACTGAACGAATCACCGATGTTGCCGCGACACATCCATGATGGAGGATTGCGCTACTGTTATGTCCGCACCGCAAGGCTGCACCGACGACAAGGCTGTTGTCGGAAACTTCATGGAGGCTTTGAAAGACAAGGTCGGTGCAGATCGATACCGCATGTGGTTCAGCGATGGCGTTGAGTACACGTTGGTTGACCCAAATGCGTTGGATACCGAATCAATTCCAGACTCGGATCACGAAACCAGCGATGGGCATGTTGTCAGCGGTGATCAATTTGTTGGCAATGATGCGGGGCAAAACGAGCAAGGCACCATTCAGATCTCCGTCCGCGGTAAGTTTGCACTTGAGCGGTTACAGAACCACTATCTTGCAGCGATTCGCGGTGCAGCTTGCCAAGCATTCGGACGACGCACCGATGTAGTCTTCAGGCTCATTGAAACCAAGGCTCATCAGGTTGATTTACCGTTTGCATCGAGCGAGCAATGCGATAAGGGCAATCGAGGAGGCGAGACCCTTCATCGCGTTGACCCATCCCATCGTGATGATCAAGTTCCCGGCGTTCCCAAAAGCGGCAGATCCAAACGAGACTCACGCGGGTCATCCGCTCAATCCGGTACCCGCGTTAATCCTCGACGAAGTCGCTCCCTCGGTAGCCTTCTCGCGTCGTCATCGATTGGCGAAGAGAAACCGCGCAAGCGAAACTCAGTCGGATCGAAAGCGAGAAAGCCGCGGTCTCAAGAGTCCGACTTGATTCAACTCGATTTTACGTCGCTAGATTCTGGGGGTGCCGCTGCGACCGCAAAGCCACACAGCTTTAACACGCCGCCCGGCGCGTCCTTCACATCGGGGCTCGAATCAAAGATGAATTCGAGCAACTTCATTCCCGGATCCTGCAATCGCTTGGCGCACACCGCAATGGTGATGGCCTGCCAAGATCCCGCAACCGCCTCTCCACTTTTCCTTTGCGGACCAACGGGAACCGGTAAAACACATCTCTTGCATGCGATTGCCGATCAACTCCGGCGACGTTTCCGACTTCGACGCGTGATGAATCTGTCAGCCGAACAGTTCACCAATGATTTCATCAGTTCCGTTGGTAACAGCGGCATCACTGCATTTAGAAGACGCTATCGAGAAGTGGACGCGTTACTGATTGACGACGTACAATTTTTGGGCTCCAAGAAGGCGACGCTCCGAGAAATGCTGTACACCGTTGAGACACTCGGAGGCCAAGGCAAACCACTGATTTTTGCCGGATCAGAATCGCCCACCGAAATTGACGGCTTATCCAATGAGCTTGCTGGACGTTTGGCATCAGGTCTGGTGTGTAACCTTCAACCCTTGGATGCAGCGACTCGCGAGAAACTGCTGCGACAATGGATTGAGCAACGCTGTCAGCTAAGCGTTTCCGATGCTCTCATTGACGCGATCACCCCGCTACTCGCAGGGGATGGACGCGTGATCAGTGGAATCGTGAACGTTCTCAATACGCTCCAAAGAATGCTTGGACGTTCCCCCTCGATCCAGGAGCTGCGACAGTTCTCGGGGCAGATGCTTCGCTCCAACCAAACCGTAACCACCTTGGGACTGATCGAGTCGGCAGTCTGCCAAGCGTTTCACTTGCCGGAAGACTCCCTTCGCAGCAAGTCGCAAACTCGAGCCGTCTCGGGGCCGAGGAAACTCGCCATGTACCTTTCGAGACAGCTCACACCGTCGGCCTATTCTGAAATTGGCAGCCACTTTGGCGGTCGTTCGCACAGCACCGCAATTTCAGCCGAGCAGCACGTCAAATCGTGGATAGCAGAGGGAGCTGCGATCGGGCGTGGTGTGACCGCCATGTCGGCTCGCGAAGCACTTGATCGAATCGAGACGCTGCTTCGGACCGGCTAAATGTAAATGATCTCCCGCTTGTCTCGAAAATTGTTCGGCGACAAAAACGTTGTTGGTACACCGCAGCAATCGTTACTCTCGCTATCAAACCATTTTATTTGCAAAAACACTTTGTCCTCGCCGACGGTTCGCGTCCAAGCCAAACATGCGTTACAGTTTTGCACTACACCTAATGCCGTGGTGACTGCAGAGACTCGAGCAGATCACGGAACGCGACACTTTCCACTCCACGACCATGGAAGGAATCATGATCTCCGAAGAATCGAACGGACGCCGAAGAAAAAAAGAGATCAGTGCGGCTGAGATTCTTCAACGACAGCAGCCATTTGACCTCGAAGCTGAAATGGGAGTCATCGGTAGCGTGCTGCTGATGCCAGAGATTTCCGACGAAATCGCCTCGCTGCGGGCTGACGACTTCTACGATGATGCCAATCGCAAAATCTACGAGACTTTGCGCGAGATGCATGACACCGGTGAGAAAATCGACATCACGCTGCTGGTTTCCAAACTACGCACCGCCGGCGAGTATGACAAAGTAGGTGGAGCGGCATACCTCGCAAAACTCTCGGCGTCGGTTCCCAATGCGGCACATGCGGTCTACTACGCTGAGATCGTCACGGAAAAAGCGGTCTATCGCAAGCTGATTGCATCGAGCACAGAAATCCTCAAAGACTCTTACGAGCAGACTAGCGCTGCGAAAGAACTTTGTGCGCAGGCGGAACAGAAAATCTTCGCCATCATGGACGGTCGCTCCTCGCAGTCAGTCCACAGTATCAGCGACGTCCTGCATGAAGCAATGGATCGGATGGAAGCAAGACTTCGCGACGATTACGATTCTGGCAACGCCGAGTCGGGCTTCAGTCAATTTGATGAAATGACAGGCGGTCTCCACAGCGGAGAGTTAATCATCTTGGCCGCGCGGCCCTCGATGGGTAAGACCGCGCTGGCGATGAACATCGGGGAATACGTTTCCATCAACCAGAAACTCCCTGTCCTCTTTGTCTCGCTTGAAATGTCGGGAATCGAATTAGCTGACCGAATGCTATGTTCCCTCGCACGAGTCAACGGCCACCGCCTCAGGAACGGAACCATCTCACCAGATGATCGCGAACGTTTGATTCGAAAGGCAAACGAGATCAGTCAAGCGCCACTTTTCGTGGATGACTCACCGAGTCGAACGGTCAGTGAGATTGCGGCCGCCGCCCGACGCATCAAACGACGCGAGGGCAACCTTGGCATGATCGTGATTGACTACTTGCAACTGATCGAGCCCGACAACTCAAGAGATCCGCGCCAGGAGCAGGTGGCCAAAATCGCTAGGCGTCTAAAGGGCATCGCGCGAGAATTGAGTGTCCCGCTGCTTTGCCTTTCTCAACTCAATCGACAGGCCGAAGATAGCAAAGACCACCGACCGCGTCTCAGTCACCTGCGCGAATCGGGCGCGATCGAACAAGATGCTGACGTCGTCATGTTTGTGCACCGCGAAGAGTATTATCATCGAGGTGATGAAAAGGCTCAGTTCGCCGGCCAAGCCGAAATCATCATTGCAAAACAGCGTAACGGCCCGATTGGTGATGTTGAACTGACTTGGGAAGCCGATTTTACCCGGTTCAGCGATCGAGCCCCGGAACGGCACAACGAATTCGACGATTACGCGGAGTTCACCAGCCCCGGCGGATTCTAACTTCATGAGGTCGGAATGTATCAGCCTGACCTCAGGTGAATGGCGGCGACGTCTCTACCCAGGCGGCGAAGTCTCTCCTCCCTGCAAGCCCACTCTCTTCCTAATCTCCCCATCTTTCCCCACCAACCTAATGCGAGAAATCGTTTGAGTTTGGGGTTCGGTTGTGCCGATTATTCCGATGATGATTCCATCTCGAGGCTTCCACTCCTGAATCGCACAATGGGCTGAATGACGATAAGGGCTACCTGCAATAGATCGGTAGCACCGTATTGGTGTGGAGTTGGAGCCAAGAGCCGAAAACGATTTGCTACGAATGTGCAGAATAAAATGAACGCACCTGCCCCCTTCCCCGCCTTTCCGACACCGCAACGCTTCACACCGGTTGGCGATATTCAACCGAGTTTGATCCGCCTCTGCAGAAGTATCGACTCGTATGAGCCGATCAGTGCGGTCTTCGCACCCGCAGGCGTCGGGAAAACCCTGCTCGCTCAACTCTTGCAACAACAGTACCAAGAGACGCATCGCACCCTCTCACTGCTTGGCGGCTCCATCACCGGAAGTTTGGATCTCTTGCAGTATCTCGTTGATTCATTTGATCGAAAAGTGGTGGGGTGCGATGAAACCACACTGAGATTGAAATTGAGGCAATGCTTATCCAAAGAGGACGATCCTAGGCGACAGATCTTGCTGATCATCGATAACGCACAACGCCTGACTCCAGAGGCATTTGAGGCGATACAGTCTCTTACCGACATCATCATCAATGATCATCCAAGAATTCAGTCCTGTCTGCTGGGGACGCAAAAGCTTGAAGAAATGCTCATCGGCACATGCTCCGAGTCTCTTGCCCAGCGTGTCGCGACCCGATGTTATCTCCACGCACTGAACGAAGCTGAAACCAAGGCCTACATTCATCACACCATCGCTGGATTTAATGTTGATCCCTTGGACACAATCACCGACGCAGCGATATCCGCTCTGCACCACTCCACGGGCGGCACCCCGCGCTTGATCAACCAATTGATGACGGAATCGATTGACCTCGCCGCCACGCACGAGCAGAGCAAAATCGATGAGAACTTGGTTCAGTCTGCTTGGGCGAGCCTACAACAATTACCCGATCCCCACGCGGAAAAGTCAGAATTCGTCGAAGCGAGCGATATTGAATTTGGGGAACTGTCCGAGTTTGGACAGGAAGGCAGCTCAACTGAAAAACAGGATCTAAGGGATGCAAGCAAAGTTGACGCCTCCCCAAAATTGATCTTCGAATTGGAGACTGATTCGCCACCGTCCGGCGAACTCGCAGGTCACTGCGGCGACATTAACCCACTCCAACGTAAAAATACACCATCAGCGAGCGTTTCAAGAACCACACTTCCTGAACTCGACTATCCGGTGGTAATCCAATCAAACGATGAACTCGTCGCCGGTTATGACTACGGTTCATCGGAGAAAGACCCATGCTTGGAATCCATTATCGAGGAAAAACTCGGCGTCGCGAATTTCAGCCTACCTAGCGAGAAGTCGCCCGAGGATCATTCCAATTCGACGGATCCAAATCACGCATCCTCTCTTAATCATTCAATTGAATTCGAAACCGATCAGCACCACGCGGAAATTCAATCACTAATCGAAGAAGAATTGCCCAACGCTTATATCGAACAATCCGACGTAGATTTTGATGCAGACGCCGAACGTCGCGCACTCATCAGCCTGCTTGGTGAAAGCTACGCATCAGAAGTATTGGATAGTCGACTTGATGACCCTGTAGGTCCGGTGCTCGATGTTGATGCCGTCTATGACACAAATCGAAACAACCAACCAACGCATCACTCTCCTCGCCAGAGACCATCACGCTCCCAGATCGACGCTAAAGATGTCGCGCCTCGTCAAACCCCGCACGCAAGGACTGGACTGGAACAAGCGAGTGAAGAAGACACTTTGTGGCTTGACTCACCCCACGGAAAACCAAATCGACCGACTCCCACAGCAGAGGATGTCAACGCGATGCTCCGTCGTATGAGAAAGGCCAGAGGCGCGTGACCCCCACAATGACTGAATTTCAATTGAAGGTCGATCCTCACACAACCCAAGAAACCGATAGCGAATCTGCGCAGCGGTCGCTTGATCGGCTCGCTTCCGTCATGATTGAGTTAAGCCAACATCAGGGACTCACCCCCGTTGTCGTGACTCCCTCTTTCATTACTCCCGAACCGGTTTTCTTTACCCGCCTCGCTTCAACCCTAGGCACCGCCACTAACCGAGAAATTCGCTTTGACTGGTTTCGCGAGGTTCCTCGCGGAATCCCATCTCTCAGCGACCTTTGGGCGATGCGATTCTCACGGCGAATCAATCGAGAACTTGAGTGTTGTCAAATCTCTCCTGATCGCAGCGACTCAGGCCTCAACGCCACGCTCCAAATCACACCGATGCTGGCTCGACCGGGCGGAAAAAACCGACACTTTGTTGTTGGCTGGGCGGACGCAAAACAGAAGCTACCTACTTGGGCCGCAGCGATCCATCTCTTTGATGCTTCCGAAAAATCCAGCATTCAGAAGCATGGCCAGAGCGAAATCATCGAGAGATCCATGGCAGCCTAGAGTGATCGCCACATAATCCTCCGTTGTCGATTTGAAAAATGACCATACGAGGCGGACGAGATCTCAACACAGCTCATGTGGAATTTCGATTCCCCTCTGACCCTCGAAGCCCCAGCGTGCTCCACCGAACTTGGAATCCAACTCATGCAAACAATTTCACCAGAGAATACACAGCTTGGCTGGATCGGTACTGGAGTGATGGGTCGCAGCATGTGCGGACACCTCATTGATGCCGGTTATCAGATGACCGTTTTTACCCGGACACCTAGCAAAGCCGCGCACCTTGTCGAGAAAGGTGCAAAGCTTGTCGATTCACCCAAGGCCGTAGCAAAAGAAAGTGATGTTATTTTTTCGATCGTTGGATTTCCGGAGGACGTCACCGAGGTTCTACTTGGCGAAAGCGGAGCGATCTACTCGTGCAAGCCCGGTGCCATCTTTGTCGACATGACCACCAGCCGACCTTCGCTCGCGGAGCACTTGGCAGAAGAAGCTTCGGCCAGGAACGCAAGCTGCATTGACGCGCCGGTAAGCGGAGGAGATTTGGGGGCGAGAAATGCCAGCCTGTCGATCATGATCGGTGGAGAGGAAGAGCCCGTTGCTCACGTGATGCCCCTTTTTCAACGAATGGGAAAGACGATTGTCCATCAAGGTGGACCGGGGCGAGGGCAGCATACCAAGATGGTCAACCAAACCCTGATCGCCTCCGGAATGATTGCAGTTTGCGAAGCTTTACTCTATGCATCTAAAGCGGGGCTCGACATTGAGACCGTCTTAGAAAGCGTCGGTTCCGGCGCGGCAGGTAGCTGGTCACTTGCCAATCTGGCCCCCAGAATGATCCAAGGTGACTTCGCGCCGGGATTTTACGTCGAACACTTCATCAAAGACATGAAGATCGCTTTAGAAGAAGCAGCCGCAATGAATCTGGCTCTTCCCGGACTCGCCTTGGCTCATCAGCTCTACCAAGCCGTCTCGGCTCAGGGCCATTCCAAAGATGGAACCCAAGCACTCATCCTCGCCCTCGCCAAGTTAAATGCCACAAAATGGCCCAGCCAGGCACCTACTTAGTCCAAAAGCTGACGCCAAAACGATCCATGATTGAGACACTGCGCCCGCGGTGGGTCTGTGGATTGTCATCGTCCACCCGTCTCAATCGGACTAACCCAGAAGCCCACTGAACAGTCGCGAGCCAATTCGCACCATGGTGGCACCGGATGCGATCGCATCGACAAAATCTCCGCTCATCCCCATCGACAATTCATCAAGCGGCAGTCCTGATCGCCGCGAAAGCTGGTCCCTCAATTCGCGAACCTCCTCAAACTGTCGCTGGGCCGTCGCGTGGTCGGCCCCTAACCCGGTCATCGCCATAAGCCCTACCATTTCAACACCTTCGCCCCGGTCTTGCTGAAGCAAGTCATCGACTTCACTCGGTGAAAGCCCCGTCTTACTCTGATCGCCGCTAATGTTCACCTCCAACAGAACTTTCGTGGTAACGGAAGCCTGCACTGACTCTGCGGCAATCAACTGAAGTAATCGCTCGCTATCGACGGAATGAATCAAGGGCTGATAACGAAGCAACCGGCGAACTTTATTGGTTTGCAAATGACCAATCATGTGCCAAACCACTTCTGAGGGAAAACTTGGTGAGTCCGCCTTGCTCCATAAGACTTGCGGTCGATTCTCACCAAGATCCGCGCAACCCGCTTCAAAAAGATCGGCCGTCCAATCGGCATCCACATACTTTGTGACACCGATCACGCGAACCGAATCCGATTGTCGGCCAGAACGTTTTGCGGCTTCGCAAACCTCATCCGACACTTGCGCCCAATTCTCTGCGATCCGTTGGCGAACCTGTTGCCGTTCCATCTTTTCCGTCTTTCCCCACGCAATTTAACAACCAGAGGAGCTTTCAAGATTCAATCAACAATAGTTTAAAGCAGTGGGAACCACCGCAAAATATCGAACACCGCCAAGCACCACTTCACTTCCTCAATCGGCGTGATCATCTACCGTGATCAACTCTTCGTAATTTCCATCACCGGAGTCAAAACGTGCGCAGTAGAAATCTGCAATCAGGTGTTTCCCAAGAACGGTCCGCGTATTTTGCCCGCCAATCAGCGAGCGATAGATCATCCACTGCTCGGAACCCATCTGAATTCGATAACCCACGGCCTCGGAACGCTTCAGAATCCTCAACTGATCCGCTACGGTCAGCTGCCGCCAGGTGCGTTTTCTAGAAAAACGTCTCTGAGAAAAATCAAACCAAAGCGGAACGTACAGTCTGTGTTCACCCGAACCGCGAACGACCAAATGTTGATCGTTTGATACGGTCAAATCGACATCACAAGGGCCAACTCGCCACTCCGGCGACGCCAACGGCAAACACATCGCCTTACGACGCCCAGTCGACAGAACGGCTTCTCGAACCTCAGCATCGAAAACTGCTTCTGCTCCGTCTGCCAGGGGCACTCGGCAACGGTACTGAATTTTCCCAAGCTCGGCACAGACTTCGGATCGGCTTGCTTCTTCCAGTCCGCCGGAGGCCCCCTGCTGCTCTGCCTGCTCCTTGGAAATCACCGCATCGGAAAACAGAACACATCGATCCTCTCGAATCAAAACGAACTGTCTTTGCAGCACCGCGTTACCTGACCAGTCCTGCTCAATCTCTAAATAGTGAACATCATCGTCACTGTACTGACAGACCTCTTCCCAAGGTCCCACTGGCTGACACTCGACGCCAGCGACATGTAACTCAACCGCAAGGGCTCCGGATAGCATCGCTTGCTTACCATTGAACAACTGAAACTCAACTTGTTGGTCGTGGTAATCGATATGCATCTTACCGCGACGAACGTTCCAGCCCGACATCATCGAGCATAACTTCCCCGCCGGATCGTGTAACATGGAATCAGGAAGGGATACCTCCCAAGACAAACCGGCACCTTTTGGAGCCTTTGCCACCGCAGAAATCTTTGCGTTGGCAAGCGTCTCGCGATCAAACTTCACGGCCTGATCAAGCAGCCCATCGGTTTCCAAATCATCACGCAACATCGTCGGATCCGCGGCGGAAAACCCTGCCTGACCACGGTGCCCACTCAAAGCGAGAACCCACCTAGCGATCTCGCTTCCCACTTCCTTCCACTGCGTTTTGACCGATTTAGTCACACCACGCAATAAACCGAGTTTCTTGCAGCGGACGAGCGATGCGAGAATCAAGCGAACGTGCTGCCCGCCTTGTATCGCTTGAGCAATGGAATCGGCACCCACCTCGCACCACTGCGAGATCACCTCAGCCGCCTGCTTTCCGAATCGCGACTCAAGGGCAGTTCCAACGAAGCTTCCATGGTGCAAACAATGCAGCACCCAACCCAACTCGGCTCCGAGTAATAACCTGAGTGGATCAGAGGCATTGGCAAGGGCGATCGAGTCCTCGTGCAGAGCGACTAGAGTTTCTCCGACCTCAGTAAGTTCGTCGCGATTCAGATCCCGCTGCAGTCTCGGCAAGGCGCTCGCAACCACGATCGAAATCGCCGCATCAACGATTGACATGGCTTCACTCGAGCTGAGACGTTCCTGCCACTGGCGGAGGAAGGGAACCATTTCAACCTGACGCAGTTTCTTTGGCACCTTCGCACCGGACGCGTATAACGAAAGTAGTTGCAATTCGTCTTCACATGACATCCCCGTCGCCGCGGCAACACCCCAACGGAAGGCCATTCCATTTCGTGAAGCCGGCCCCAACGCATCCCTGAAGGCACTCTGTAGATCTTGCCGTGCCCACTGGTCGCCTAGTTCGCTCCAGTCCCGTTCTATCTCGACCACCTATTTTCGACTCCGGAAATTCAAGATACAGAAAATTGCCACCAACGAATTGAGCCTGCCAGGTTGACCCGTCCTGAAAACAACTCGCAGTTGCTTCACGATCGATACTGGAGTGATCCGGATTCATACAATAACTGCAAATGTCGGAATCACCAGCCAGCTCAAGTGAATGCAACGATAATCACGTCCATAATCCGTCATTGCTGTTTGAATCCGTTTTTGTTGGGTGTTTCAACGATCGCTTCGTGATTTCTTGGCTCCTTCTATTCCCCGAAGGCGTCAAACAAGCATAAGATGGGATTTTGGCAATCCCGAGACCGAAAGCGCATTCTTGGGCGTTCAGCTTTATCCTCCGGATTTCACCCGTGGTTTTGGGGTCCAACATGAACTCGCACCGACAGATCCGACATATATTCTCTGTCATCACGCTGGCTCTATTGGTGTCGCAAGCGATTCTGATTCAGACGCTGCGAGCCCAACAGCTGACGCCGGCAGGGACCGATCCCACCCAGAATGATTCCAAGCAGCTCCCAAAACCGACCTCCCTGAGCACACCGCTATCGGATGAAGAGAAAGCTCAGGCTGAAGCGGTGTATGTTGGCCCCGAGGAAAAGGTCAAGTCAGCCTTCGGTCCGCCTCCAGACGCCAAGGCCATCAGTAAGACCAATCTCTGGGTCGACATCAAACAAAAAAGGGTATACGTCGACGGCTATGTCACGATGCGTGAAGGCCCACTGGAAATGTTCGCGTGTCCCATCGGCAGTAAAGAACACGAATCCATTATCGCTACCCTCGCTCAACCAAGCGAAGTTCATGCCGCCCTTCTAGCCATCGGAACTCGCTCCGGCACGCCCGTTCAGTTCCTCCCCGAGTTCGTACCAGCAACGGGCCAAAGGGTGCGTGTCTGGATTTGCTATCGTGACAAAGAGAGAAATTTCCACGCTGCCGATGCCAAAACATGGGTGCAAAAAACACAAACCAAAAAGACCCTCGAAATCGACTGGGTCTTCTCTGGAAGCGGTTTTTGGAAAGACCCAAACGACGGCCGTGAATACTACCGAGCCGATGGCGGCGACATGATCTGTGTCTCCAACTTCAGTACCGCAATGATGGATCTACCAATCGCGAGTAGCGCGGAAGCCAACTCGCTTCAGTTTTCTCCGAACACCAAAATGATTCCCGATCGCGGAACGGCTATCCGAATGGTCTTAACACCGATTCCAATCGATACTCCCGTTGGATCCCCATCATCCGAACAACCCAGTGGCAGTCGCAATCCGTCGACTGATCTGAGTCCGGACTCTGAGAGCCCCAGGTCACCGTTAAACCAACCACACAACGATCCGCCGACTCAAGAAATCTTGCCGTCTCCCAAACCGACACTCAAGGCGTCTGAAGCACCCGAAAACTAATGACAGTCCATCTTCCGAAATGGCCTCTACTTTGCGCCGACGGGTTAGATCAAACCTGCCACTTTTCGGCTGATCCAAAAAACAGCAAGCAGAAGTAGCAACGCTCCAGCAACAACGGGGTGAGCCCAGAGTTGAATCGTGCGTGTCGTGGGTTCCGGCTTGGGTAGCTCCGAGATTGCGTCGAGTAGCGAGTCAATTTGCTCTGGCATTACATGACGCCCACGAGAGACACGAGAAATTTCTTCGAGCACCTCGGGCCGCGCGGGTCGTCCGAGTGGTTCATTGACTTGACCCTGCACAAAGAATGACGTCTCCAGAATCGCATTGGTCTCCTTGCATGAGAGAACCACCTCATGCTTACCCGGTTCCGATGTTTCAAACCTACCTCCAAAGACACCCCAACGCTCCCCTTCTCCCGTCAACCTTATGGTATCCAAAGCACCGGAAGGCGAGGTGATCAATGCGGTGACCGACCCGTCCTGTAGTGGTTCTCCGCCTGAGTCCATGACGTGTGCGCTGAGCGAAAGTGTCTGACGAACATTGGGTTGATCAGGCGAATAGAACAGACGCATTGTCTCGCCTTTCGCCATGTTACGTTGATAGGCCATCCACCTGACCACTTGTCCCCAAAATCGATAGTGATACTTATCCTCGACTCCCTTTCGCCAACGCCAAGCACCATCGGTTCCCATAAAAAGAACTTTGCCAGCCCCAAAAGGCCGAGTCACAAGCAGTGGTAATCGCCCTGAATCATTACTCATATCTTGATGCACCGCGAGAACCTCCGCCCCCGCTTTGGCTCGGACGACAGGTGCGTACCACTGGAAACCCGGCAGTCCCTCCCAAACTGAAAAATTCTCTTCCGATGAATCCGCTAGCTTCGTCAATAGGCTACTGCGTCCCCGTTGCGTTAACTCAAAATGTCCCGGCAAACGGGAGCCCCAACCCTCGGGTTGCTGTTCATCGAGCAAGACGGGATACAACTCCACTAGCTCCGTGGAAAGCAGACTGAACTGTCGCCCCTGAAACCCGGGCATGAAAACGAGGCCACTCGCTTGGTACTCCACTAGCCCACGAATCAACTCGCACTGCTCCTCAGTCAGTTGGTCATCGTCCAAGCCAACATCGCCAAGGAAAACGACATCGTATTGCGAAAGATCCTCCAACTCTTGCGGAAACACCTTCAGGTAGTCGAGAGAACCGCCGCCGACCTTTTCCAGTCCAGGATGAAAGAGGAGACAGGAGACCTCGACCCCTGGGTCACGCGATAAAGCGTTGCGAAGGTAGCGGTACTCCCATCGCGGAAGAGACTCAACAATGAGCACCTTCAATTGCTCCTTGCGGATTGAAATCGGCAGCGTGATACGGTTATTGGAATCGATTTTCTCTTCACCTAGAACGGGAAGGTCGATTGTGAGCACGAAGTCACCCACCTCCTGCGGTGTCCATTGTATGGCGTCGAAGGTGCGTCCCATCGGAGCGATGCGAATCTCTTCTGATGCAACTTCTACCTCACCTACCATCAACTTCATGGTCACGACCGATTCGCGAGGAAGCGAACTATCGATGGTGAGGGGGATTCGTACGGTCTTCCCTTCCGCTCCAAAGGTAGGCACATCCGCGCTGACCAATTCAAGGTCAGGCAACTTGGTTCTGCTCCCCGCGACCACCGTAAAAACAGGGATTCGCAAACCCCGCAACTTTGCAGCAGCATCGACAGGTGAAGGACCTTCATTCCAATCACCATCCGAGATCATCACCACTCCGGCCAGACCCTCTCGCCGGTCAATTGCCTGCCTGAGTGGCTGATCCAAATCAGTCAGCCCTAGTCCCTTTGGCCGACGGGGGCTGGAAGCATCATCGGTCTGTTCAGCCACAGCACCAATGGATTGTTCCTCCTCTCGCTGCACTCCGCTAGAGCTATCGTCAAGAGAGTGCTCACTGATCGGTGAAATGACTAAGTCGTATTCGGAGGAAATGGTTTGCCAAGTATCAACTTGCAGCAGTGGTTCAATCGCCTCCGAGCGTGAGATTGCGTTCCCCCCGGTATCGCCATCTTTGAACGCATCAATGGTTTGCATGCTCGGCGACTGATCATGAAACACCAAAATTTGCGGCTTGGATTCTGGTCGATACTGGCTTCTCCATTCCGGTTGATGCAAAAGAAAAATCACCAAGAAGATGATCAACACTCGCAAAACCTCAAGTCGAATGACCGCCCCGGAAAACCCGCTGCGTTTCATTGCAACCCACGCGAGAATCAAGGCGGTGAAAATCGCTAAAGCAGAAAGCGTTAGCGAAGTGGCGGTCAAATTTAGGTCAAGAGACGATTGCACCATCACGCTGACGCCCTCGACTGAAACAGGTCGTCGGACAATAACTCAGCGCGCGTTCGCTGCTTTCGCGGCAGTGACAAAGCTGACTCCGCCAGCAACATCACTAACATCAGCAATAGGAAGATCCGCCAAACCTCTTGGATCAAAGTACTCTCCACACCGACTTCATCCTGAACGGTCCGAAAACTCAATCCGTCAAACATTTCATCCAGTTGCTGACTGCTAACCAATCTTCCATCGTCTTCCGAGAGACCGCGATTGACCGCGAGTAGTCGCCCCGCCGATCGGTAAACCCCTCCATGACTGGCGAACTCAGTCGAGAGAATCCCCACTGGCCCGTCAACTTGCATCCAATCAGATTCTTCGCTGTCCGGATCAACTGGCCACATTTGGCCTAGCGGACCGGAAGACGCCTCAACGAATCGGCAGCTTCCGAGTGACCGCGCACCCACCTCCATTGCTCGCTGGATCATCGCGAATAGAACCACACCACGACTTGCTAGGTTGGCATCCAGCGGATCAACCGTTGTGCTGCAAAAATAAACGTCACCCCCGTCATCAACGGACTTCACGAGAAACGGTTGCCCCTGACTCAGTGTCGCCAATGTTGTGAAATCGCCCTCGATCTTGCGAAACCTCTCCACCCGCACTTCACCCACCGGTAATGATTCTCCACTGAGTGTGTTCCCCAGTAAGTCCCGCTCAATTTCCCAACTGGTTACATTTCCCGCCTGCTCACTCCAGTCACCCCATCCTATTGATGCAAACTGATTGCCTGATACCACACCGAGCGGTGTGTCGGGGGGAAAAAAAATGACCACGCCGCCGCGCTTTGAAAAAGCTTCAAGCCAACGCGACTCAGCCGACTCAGCTGCAGGTAGGGCAGCCTGCCAAATTAGGAGAGAAAACCGCTGATGCTCTAACGTCACTAACTCACTAACAGAGCCGACCGTAGCCCGCACTGGGATGGTGCGATCCGCTGTAACCGAAGCGGCAAACTCGAGAGGCCTAACCTCCTCCTGCGTTTCAGCGATGATGAGCGTCTCGCGAAGCGGCTCCTTCTGATAGGTGAAATAGAAATGGTTGTCTTGCCCGTTGATATCTTGGGGTAACGATAAACGCCCCCAACCACTCTCGTTGTTCGCTTCAATCTCGATTCTGTAATCCACCACCTCTAGCGACGCGCCGTTGATCTCAAAATCAATCTCCGAAACTGCCCCGTTGAGTTCCAACTGCAGGGAGATCGTGTTCTTATCTACTTCAGCCGCGTCGCTCTCAACTCGAAAACTAAGCAGCAATTCTGCCCGTTCATCTTTCTCAACGCGACGCGCCTTCTGACCGAGCAAACGATAATTACTTTTTGATGGCTCGCTAAATGCTAAAGAATGGAAACGAACGGTTTGGGCGCGACGACCGATCGTATCCCTCAGGGCCCTCCAGCGACCGCTCGCGGGATCCCAGTCCGCGACTCGATGGTCGCTGCAAATCCAAATTTCGGTTCGACTGGGTTGATGATCACGCAAGTATTCGTCCGCCAACTCCAGCAGCTCAGGGATTCGCGCCGTCGCAGTCGCCCCCACATACTCACTGAGATCGTCCAACTGTGCAGCAGAAGTCAATTCGATTGCCTTCATTCCGACACTGTCGATCACCACATAGTGATCCGATTCCAGTTTCCCAAGACTATCCTGCAGTCGTTTAATTCCCGCCTGCAGCTTTGTTCGACCTCCGGCGCCAATCTGACTCATACTCGCGGAACGATCCAAAAGAATGATGGTCGTATCCACACGCCCTCCAGCGGCCATTCCCAACCAGCCGCTGGATAACGGTCGACTGATTGCAAAAATCAATCCCGCGATAGCGAGTGTGCGTGCCGCGAGGATCAACCATTGTCGCAGACGAGCATAACCTTTGGACATTTTGGTGGCAGCGAGCAAAAACGCCATCGCGGCCCACTGCACGGTCTGAAAACGTCTTTGATGGATAAGATGGATGATGATTGGCAATGTGATGAGCGGCAGAGCCCACAATAGCAAGGGTTGGAGAAAACTCATCTACCACTCCTTGCGAGTGCTCTTCGAGAAAGAAAACGATGCAGGGTCTGTTCGTAATCTTCACTTAGTAACACGCGTTGATAGTCCACCGACGACTCAAGACTAATCTTGCGAATCGACTCGAGGTAATTTGCCACCACTTTCTGGTAACGTTGAGCTACCTCCACCGGGTCGGCAAACACTGCCGTATCACCCTCCATGTCAACGAACCTGGTTGGACGACTAAAATCAAAACTAATCTCCTGATCGTCCAAGAGATGGAAGACGGCCACGTCGTGTTTGCGAAATCGTAAATGCTCCAATGCTGATCGCAACTGATCGCTATCAACAAACAGATCCGAGATCACGACCACCAAAGCACGCTGGGAAACCGTTTCAGCGAATTCGTGCAAACCATCAATCAGATTTGTCTCTCCTGCACCACGAAGGTGTTCGAGTTGATCGTTGAGCGCACGCAGATGCGATGGAGTGCGTCTGGGAGGCAAACTCGGTGGTGTTTTCTCCCCGATGCATGTCAACCCAACCGCATCACTTTGTTGAATCGCTAGATAGCCAAGCGTTCCAGCGAGCCGCCGGGCATATTCCAGTTTACTCACACCCGACGCACCAAATTCCATTGACCCACTAACATCAAGCAGGATGCACAGACGCAAGTTAGTATCCGCCTCAAATTCTTTGACGTAATACCGGTCCGTTCGACCGTAAGCACGCCAATCGAGACGCCGCAAATCATCACCGGGGATGTAGCGACGGTATTCAGCAAACTCGACGCTCGCGCCACGGTGCGGACTTGCATGCATCCCAGAAACGCTGCCCACCATCGCCTTCCGCGCAAAGAGCGGAATCGACGCTAGCCTACCGAGCGCGTCCGGATCTAAAAAACGGCGATTACCTCGGTCTCCTAACAAGCTGATTCGTGCTTTCCAAACGAGTCTTCATTCTCCGAAATGCAGATCAATATTCTTGCCTCACACCGGTGTTTTGTCGATCCTCATGAAACTCCGATCAAACCGAAGAATTGTACCTATCAAGAAAGATGGGATTCGGTGATTTAACAAAATCCCCCGCACCGCGACCCACGGAGGTTGGTCCGCCTCACTACCAACCCAGGAACACTCGATCTATCACTGCGACTCGTGATCCGGGCCATCTGGCAAATCTTTCCATGGAGTCTTCAAGCAGTCGCTCATTTTGGCTAGAAAGGCCATCGACTCCAACAACCTCATCCTCTTCGAATTGCCGGGGCGAAACTTCACTTTCTGACCCCTTGAGACGAAGCGATCGTTCTGGCCCGAGCAACTCCTCACTGACAACATTTGGAGTCGCCGATCGATCAAAACTCGATCCAGCCCACCATCTGGTTAGCCCCGCACTCAGTTCAGCCGACGCAATCAGTTCAGCCGACGCAGTCACGATTACATCACTAAGCAGGATCGCATGATCGGAGAATGCAACCAGTGGCAAGGGAACCCTTTCGACGCCGTCACCCGAGACTGATTCGCCCTCTCCAAGTGAATTTGCACCCAACCGATTGATCACCTGCAGTGCATCCAGAGCACTCACGCGATCATCGCCACTGACATCAAAATAAAGCCCTGGCCACACGGTATAGTCCTCGGGAAGATCGGTGTCCCCGTCATCTTCGCTATACAGCCGATTTCGCAGTTCATTAATGATTCGCAAGGCGTCACCTGCCGTCGCTTCACCGCTGTTGTCCACATCAGCCGGCTGAACCAAATTGCTCCAAGCGTTGGTCGTCGCGATGGAAACATTCAAAGCTGGATCGGAGCCCGACCATATGGCTGAGCGAAAGAACTTACCCTCAAGAATTTCGGCATCGCCCATGCGCCACTGCGAAGGCACCGAGAAGATCCAATCTCTCGTCGCGATGCTCTCAATCTGGACACCTCGCGGAGTTTGCTGGGGAATGGTCAGTGTCCCATCAACATGAGTTGAATCAGTCTGGAGCAGCGAGAACCACGAACCATCGGGTAACACGATGCTTGTGTCTTCCGTCGTTGCATTAATGGTCACCGCTGCCGAATCGCCTCTGAGTGTGATGCGCGTCAGTCCATCCAAATCGGTAAAACTTGAAAGTCCGATCGCCACCTCAAAACTGCTGCTAACTGTCAAATTATCCGAGCTGGTTTCAATGTCACCGTCTAGGCCGCCGTCTTCCAAAAGGATATCGATACGTGTTGACCCAATGGCCCCGACCACCGGTTGCAACTCCAAATCGACTGACGTTCCGACCACCATCACCGAACCGGTGGGTATCTGAATCAATGAAGGATCGTCAGCCGAAGCGGTCAAACGCAGAGGCTGACTCTCGCCACCCCCGGGGCCAATTCCCGTCAATTCAAAGTCGTAGGAGAGGGTTCCTGCATCAAGAGCCACGTTCGACAACTCCGGCAGAAGTGGTGGGTCGTTGACGGGAGTGACCGTCAGCTCAAAATCTATCTGTGTCACAAGATTATCCGCTTTGGTGCCAAGCAGACCATCGGATCCGAAATCTTCAACCTCCAGTATCACACTCGATTGCCCCGACTGATCTTCAGCAAGTTGCCACTGCAGCCACCAACGACCGAGATCGAAGACAACTTCGGGACCGTCACCGGCGAAGAGCTCCGGATGACTGACGGAAACACTAACGATTAGCTCATCCATCTCATGGTCGGGATCCTCAATCCCAAGATCAACCCGTTCCAAAGCCGCGTCCTCCGCGACGGTTATCGAAGGTAGATCAACAAAAGAGGGAGCGTCATTGATGCCCTGAATCGAAAAACTCACGCGAGCCGTGGACAGATTTCCGTATCCGTCATCGAGGGTATAGTCAAAGTAGTCTGAAACGGATTGACCATCCAGCAGATCCTCGTGCAGCCCCCTTGCATCGTAAGACCAGTCACCGCCGGCATTGATCGAAGCAGTGGCTCCGAGATTTGTCGTGACATTACCAACTGTACTAATACCGGCACCAACCGCCACAACGGGAAGCAAGTCATTGCCCAAGACGCCGGGCGCAGCAACCTGTAGGAATTGATCTTCAGACATTGAAGCGGAATCATTGACAGCCGAGAAAAGGAGCCTCCGAAGATCCTCCATGGACGTGAGCATCTCGGCACTGGCAGATGTGGACACAAGCAATTCACTGAACTGCTGTAAATCGATGTAGTCAATCAACCCATCCCCATTGAAATCACCGGCGGGATTGAACTCGGTCTGCCCACCAAGAACCAACACTTCAAATAGGTCGAGATCATTGGCTTCAATCAGACCGTTGAAATCGAGGTCGCCCAACCCAGCTCCATAAACGGTGGAGATCGACAAGCCAGGAAAACGCTGGACGTTCACGTTGCCGGTACGCTCGTAAGACACAACCGTGGCGACGTGATTCCCAGACGTCAGATCGCTAAAACCGTAAACGAACTGATCGCGATCAATCTGCCGACTACCATTTTCTGCCCCCACCAACGCCAAGATCTCAGACTCGGTGACGGAAAACGGTAGATTAAGAAAAACATGAACGCTATCGGCGGTACGATCCACCGAACGAACAATCAGGTCTCGGTTCTCGTTAACGCCTGCTTCATAGGGCAGAAAACTCAGCACTTCCGATTCCGGTGGCAAGCGATCGACGTAGATACTCTCCCGAAAATCGCTGAATACCGCCTCGCCACCATCGGTGCGGTGACGAAACGCGCGAACCTCAATGAAGTGCATGCCCTCATCCAAAACGGACACATCGACGCTTTGGCTGAATTCACCGGTGCCTGGTTCTCCAGAAATGCCCTCAGCCCCCACCAAGGGACTTGCAATGTCCTGAAACAATTCAAAACCGTAAGTAACGGTCCCGGGGGTCACATGATCCACCACGCCGTTGCCATTTAGATCCACGCCACCATCAAGCCGAAGCATCGCTTGATCACCACCCGCCGCGAGATCGATCTCGGCGGTTCCACCGGGTAGATAAACCTCCTCCGTGTTGAGGCGTATCGTCAACTCGTCACCGGTGACCACATGCACATCGGACAAACGAGTCACTCCATTGGAATAATCATTCGCATCCGGCACACCACCAGAGAGAACTGAAGTCACACCGGTCAATTCAATACCCGCTGAGGCATCAGGTGTAGCCAGACCATAAATGACATACCCCGATCCGTGCCACAGCCCATCGGCATTCTGATTGCGAGGCACTCGCAAGGTCACCGTTTGATTTTCGGAAACCTCCAAGACCTCCGGCAAATCATCATACGGGTCAACCTGCGTACTTGATGCATTGCCAGTCAACTCCACCAATTTGGTTCCTGGCGCAAATGCAACCTGCACGGTGCGTTCATCGAAGCCGCCATCACCGCGATTAGACAATCCGACCAGGGCGCTCCGATCTCTCTCGAAAACGTAAATCCCTTCGTTGTCAATCCAGCGTTCGTAAAAATCACCGCGACCATGAGATTGCCGTATAGCAAGCAGCCTCTGTAGAGAATCGCCGTAGAGACCACCGAGCGCATCACCTCGCCCAGCCTTGGGAAAATCTCTTTCCTCACCGAATTCCTTGCCGTTGAAATAGACCACCGCATTACCCGGGTACATCAACGTCATCGCGTGGGCGACATTTCCAAGGCTGGTCGGACCGTATTCGTCGTGACTGCGCACAAACAAAACACCGGCCGATCCGTTATGCAGGCCATCGTCATAGAGATCCAGTAGCGAATCTCTCACGTTGTACCAAGCATTGGCCGTACCGGCCGACGATAGGTTGTCCCGCATTGCAAAGAACGCAGAGAAGTCCAAAACATCACGATTGCCGCCGATCCTTCCAGGATCCGCCGGATCAATATTTTTCTTCACGTAAGGTAGCAGCGTTCCCTTATCGTTCGTAAAGACCTCGCTGTAACTAAAGACATTCTCCGTTGACCCATCGAGCAGCAACCGCGGGTTAGAACGGTAAACGGCTCGATCAAGGTAATCCATGACAAAGCCCTCGAAGTGTTTGGCGGCGTCCACCCTGAACCCGTCCACACCATTGACCTGAACCATCCACTGCATATAACGCATCAGGTAGCCCAGAGCGTTTTCCGCCACGGCATCTCCGGCATCGGGTTGAGACGTATCAAATGAATAGACAGCGATATCACTCTCACCCGTCACGGGATCAAAGAGAAACATCGCGTCTCCATCTCGGTCGGGGTAAAACTTCGCGTTCGCCGGATCAGGCTGGTTGGCCAACCGTCCAAAAGGATCAGTTGCACTCCCTGCGGGAATGTTGTTGACGGCGTCCGGATCCACCGGTTGACGTATCAAAACGTGATTGGTGGTGTGATCGATGTCCACCAATCCGGAGAGACGGCCTTCAAGATCTCCCATCGCGAAGCCCGAGTGAAAGTCCCCATCGATCGCGGTATCAAGTGTGATTGCTAAGCCGGGATAACCACCTGAGTCCACAAATCCAACCGTGCCCTGATCGGAAAATCCGGCGTGGTTTAGAATCGCATCGATGTGAAGTGACGTCGAAGTGCGATCCAAGAGGCCCGCGAGTTGTTGCAATCCCGTCTGCGTCCCGTAGAGAGTTTCATTGTCCGCCGAACCCAAATCAAAGCGGTCGTAAACGTCGTATCCCACCGACTGATTGCCCGAATCAGCTCGCCCCGGTGGCGGCAACCAAATCGAACCGTATCCGGACTGAAATAGATCGGGCAGACGTTCTTCGATCGTATCAAATGAACTGTCGAACCACTGTAGAATCGGAGGAGCGGAAACGGCAGCAAGAAGGTTTCGCGACTCCAATTTCTCAACGCGTGGCGATCGCCACGGCCGACACCGCAATGAACGCGACCTCAAATCAACACTCGCCACCCCACCACTCCGACGCTCACCCCAAAATTGCTCCAAGAGCGCGCTTCGGATGCCGTCACGCTTGCAGCGTCTAACTTGTGCACGACACACAGATCGACCCTCTTTTTTTTCTTTGCGGTCACTCAAATCACAAACGAACGCTCGAATGGCAACCGCTAAAGCGGTACCATCAAAGCGACACAAGAAAATACCAGAAACGTGAATACCCTGCCTCAAACGATCACGGGGAGAGATCCATTCTCTGGATTTTCAGTCACTGAGGGTCGTCAGTGGTTCCGATTCCACTGGAGCAATTCCGAGTAGGCGATCTGATGGCCCCCGAACAGATCCAATGCACTTCCAACGGTGACATCGACCTTCCCGTCACTGGCCTGCCTGATCATCTCCAGATCACTCATCGAAGCGACACCACCGGCATAAGTCACGGGTATTTTCCCCCAAGAGCCGATGAGTTCAACAAGCTCAGCGTCAATCCCCCCGCAAAGTCCTTCAACGTCGGCAGCATGGATCAAAAACTCGTCCGCGTACCCTGCGAGTCGATCCAGCCATCCAAAGTCAATCGGCACTTCCGTTAACGTTTGCCACCGATTCATCGCGACGCGCCATTCTGGTTTCCCCGCCCCCGAATTAACGCGGCGGCAGCTTAGATCGATAACAAGCCGCTGTCTGCCAACCTTCGCCACGAGCTCTTGGAGTCGTTCCCCCAAAAGGTTACCCGCCTGATCGAACAGCCAAGACGTCACAATCACGTGGCTTGCCCCCGCATCAATCCACTCTTTGGCATTGTCGGAATTAATGCCACCACCGATCTGCAACCCGTCCGAGTACGCCGACAAAGCTGATTTTGCTGCCGCATCATTCCCGTGACCCAATTTGATGACGTGCCCGCCCCGAAGTTGATCTTGGCGGTACCGCTCCGCAAACCAATTTGCAGGTCGCTGGGAAACGAAATTTTCCCGAGGCCCAGGACCACGATCCAGTAGCGTGCCGCCAACGATCTGTTTTACGGCACCCTCGTGCAGATCAATACATGGCCGGAAAAGCGTCATTGGTTATTCCTTGGGGCATGAAAGGATCCTACGCAAAATCGATCTTCAATGTCGCCTATTTCCCGAGAAGAAGACGGGCTGATCGTCAAGCCGAGCAACTCCCGTGCAATAGGCCGACCGTTTGAGGCTCAAACTTTATTCCCAAACGCAGCGACAGAGAACCGTGATCTTGCTAATTCAAGGAAAGAAATCGCTATACTCATCCATAGGCAGGGAAGATCATCCGATTGGTACAGACTCGATCGACCTACCGCCTCTGCATCAGCCATCACTGGACTAGCCATCCTCGGACAATTCCAAGATGTTGGTGGTTCGGTGGCACTCCATCTTCAGCGGCTTCGAACCTGCTGAATTCATTCACGGCAAAACCTAGCGGCGTATGCGCTACCACGACCAAATCGCACCCGAACTAACGCAACTGCTGCAAAACACACGCAGGCGGATACGACGATTTGTCGCATTGGATTCCGTCCTGGCGTTAGTCGGTCTCGTGGCGGCGGCATTTTGGGTTGGTTTCCTTTTAGATCATATCCCGGTCAGATTTGGTGGTACTGAAATGCCACGCTTGGCCCGAGGTATCTTTTTGATCGCCACGATTGCCCTACTCTCGGTGACCACCATCAAATGGCTGCTGCTTCGCCTCGTCCGGCCGCTTCCCGATGCCAGCCTCGCCCTGCTAATTGAGCGTCTGCATCCGGAACTTGGAGGTCGGCTAACCACGGCAGTCGAATTACTAGGCTCGAACCGCAGCATCGATGATCATTCCAAAGCACTCCTCGCGCAGGTTCATCTCCAAGCGACACAGCTTGTTTCCCGAGTCGAAATCCGCCGCCTGCTCCGCCACGACACCCTGATCAAAAAGTGGCTTGCCTCTGGTCCATTGACCCTGGCGATTGTGGGTCTGCTGATTTTTGATTCTGCGACTTTTGCACTCGCAGCAAAACGGCTCACACTCCTATCAGACACACCTTGGCCCCGCCGCGCCGATCTGGAGATGGTTGGCATCGAACTACCTTCGGTGATCGCATCCGATGAAGAAACCGAACAAATTGAGGAAGTGCAGTTCAAAGACAAGTATGCGAGACTGCCAGCGGGTAGTAGCTCAACGTTGCGAATTCGAGCCAATGCAGTGGACTCTGAACTTCCCTCGGTGTGTACCGTTTACTACAAGACCGATTCGGGGTCCAAAGGTCAGTCCAACATGAGACGTGTGGGACGCATTGTAGATGGCTACCAACATTTCGTCCTCGACGGTCCTCCCCTTGCCGATCTCAGTGATTCCATCACCCTTAGCATCCGCGGACTTGATGATCGTTTAGATGACTACCGTATCGAAGCCGTCGCTCCACCCGCAATCACCGAAACGCTCGTTTCGGTCATTTACCCCGGTTATCTAAAAGAGCAGCAAAACCAGGCGACTGACTGGAGCCGTGATTACCAAACCGGTATCCGGATAGAAGAAGGGAGTACGGTGGAACTGCAGATCAAGAGCACCTCCGCGTTAGAATCCATCGATCTCTGGATACAAAATCAACAAGGATCGAAGGAAGAATCTTCGGTAACGATTGCGGACGATGGGATGTCGGCGAGTTTTCGTCTCCTCAACTTTCAGTCTCCGGCTACTATCAACGTCGTCCCCCGCGACATCTCGAGCATCACGGCGCAGACCCCCTACCGATACTTTCTTGGGGTGATCAAGGACGAAGCGCCGGAAATCAGTTTAAAGCTCAACGGTATCGGGTCGGTGATTACCGCCAAAGCTAAATTACCGATCCAGACAATGGTGCAGGACGATTACGGAGCCTACCAGTCGGCGGTGACCGTAGCCGCGAATGCACGTGATACAAGCGAAGAAACTCAAGCGTCAGAGTCACCCGACACGAGCGATGAATCTCCCTCGCAAATTAGCACGGAGCTTTCAGCCATTGAGGACGTGGCGGAGATCACATTACCTGATGGTTCGGGAGAAGAAGCGGTAACGGCGGACCTGAGGGAACTAGTCGCAGCAAAACGGTTACCTGAACTACAACCCGGCTTTCAAGTCGACCTGATGGGAGAAACGCAGGATCGCTATGATCTGGGACAACGACATCTGACACGTACTCAGGTCATCAGGCTTCCGGTGGTCAGCGATGAAGCACTGTTAGCGTACCTTGAACGACGCGAATTATCGCTTCGTTCACGATTGGAACAGACACTCGACGAAACAAGAAAACTGAGGGACAACCTGACGCAGTTTTCACCGGCGACTCCCTCACCCGCGCCCAATGCATCGTCAAACAGCGAACGCGAGGCGAGCGATCGAACGGAGGAGAACGAAGGGGATAATTCCGAACCGGCAGCGGTTAACCGTGATGATCAGGTTCGACAACTCCGAATTCAACAGGCAATCCTGCAAAGCCAAAAAACACGCGACGAACTGATTGGGGTTGCCACATCACTCGATGACATCCTGCTCGAGATGCAAAACAACCGAGTCGATTCCGCGGATCGACAGGACCGACTCGGCAGCGGGGTTCGAGATCCAATTAAGGGAATCGTAGATGGCTCTCTCCAAGATCTGCTGGATGATCTACAACTGCTACAAACCGCATCCACCAACAATACTTTCGATAACAACCTCGCCAGTGAAGCGGTATCAGCGTGCGAGCAAGTCATACTTGAACTTACCGCGGTGCTCGAAAAGATGCTCGACTTGGAAAGCTACAATGAGATCCTTGATTTAGTCCGTGGTTTGATTGAAGATCAAAATAACCTGACAGAAGACACTAAAACCGAACGCAAGAAGAAAGTTCTTGACCTCTTTAAATAAACTCGGCGGTCCGATCGCACTGTCCTACTCGGAGAGTACCACAATGAAGATTGCAAATGCATTCCGTCGCCGAAGCCTCTTAGCCAAACTTTGGGTCACGGTGTGGGTCACCGTATCGTTCATCGCCAGCGAATTCCAAACACCTCTGCTTGCGCAGGAAACAACACCTCGAACAACACTCGGGGACCGACAAGCGAGCGTTGCCCTAAGATTCCAAAAATTACAGGATCTTTTGCTTCGTCTAGCGGAAATAGAATCGGCGGAAAATCCGGAACGGGCGGCTCTACTTAGACGTGCCGCACGACAAGCGAGCGATCAGTTCATTCTTGAGAAACTCAAAACAGCCTCCGACTCACTACAAACCGAAGAATTCCAAAAAGCGGTTGATAATCAGGAAGCGGCAACCAAAGAACTCGCAAGCTTGCTGACACTGCTAATGAGTGAAGATCGATCCGAGAGAATCCGGGCGGAAAAGGATCGTGTTCAACAGATGGTCAAAGACCTAAAACGTACCCTCAATAATCAGCGAAGCGTCCGAGCGAGAACGGAAAACGGCATTGATCTAGAGCAACTGAAATCCGAACAAAAAGCGGTCACCGAACGCGGTGCTGCCGTCAAGGAGCAGATGCAGGCAGACAGCGGCGAGAGTCCGACCGAAGATTCCATGGCACAAAGCCCCAATGAATCGCCGAGCGAAAAAGATCAACAGGACGCCGGCCAATCAACCGAACGGGATGAGCACGAGTCGCCCTCCTCGGAGAGCAAACCAGACGGTTCCAAAGAGGAAAACGATCAGCCTGAAACCTCCAGTGACGAATCCTCTGAGGCGTCTTCTGACGCATCGGGCAGCGAAGGGTCGCAGCCAGAAAAAACTGATCCCGAAAAAAAGGATTCAGATCAAGAAACAAATTCGGAATCAGACCCAGCGGCTACCGACGAAACCTCGGATCCATCGGAGAGTTCACAGCCGAATTCCGACAATCAGGAATCGAACCAGACTCCGTCATCGAGCGGAGAATCCCCCCCGAGCCAATCACCGCAGAATGATTCATCTCAGAGTGAATCCTCACCGTCCTCAGAGCAGCAATCATCGAGCAGTCCATCTTCCCAACCTCAAACGCCAGAACAACAGGCGCAGCAGCAACTCGAAAAAGCCATTGAAAAAATGCAACAGGCTGAAAAGGCTCTCGAGGATGCGAAACGTGAACAAGCCGCTGAAAAACAGCGAGCAGCTGAAGAGGATCTTCGTGAAGCGATTGATGAGCTCGAGAAAATCCTCCGCCAACTTCGCGAAGAAGAGATGCAACGTGAGTTGGCTCGACTCGAAGCGAGGCTCAAGAAGATGGCAACCATGCAAACTAAAGTTCTTGAGGACACCATCTCGCTCGCGTCAACACCAACCTCTCAACGAAACCGACAAACTGATCTCAAGGCCGGTGAATTGGCGTTCGAAGAGAAGAAGATCACACTCGAAGCCGACCGTGCCATGCTGCTACTACGTGAAGAAGGCTCGAGCGTCGCCTTCCCTGAAGTGGTCCGGCAAATAAGGGACGACACCGCCCGCGTATCTAATCTATTGAACGAAACAAAGATCGACATAGTGTCGCAAGGTATCCAACAAGATATCCTTGCCGCGTTAGAAGAAATGATCCTCGCTCTTCAAAAAGCACAAAGGGATCTTGAAGAGCAGCAACAACAACAGCAGCCCCCCGGCAGTCCGCCACCATCGGGGCAATCCGAACAACCCCTGGTTGAATCGATTGCCGAACTAAAATTGATTCGCACGATGCAGCTTAGAATTCAGGGAACGACAAACCGATATGCAGACGTGATCGAAGCAGGCCAAAACACCTCTCAGGAGATACTGCCGATGCTTCGTGAACTCGCCGAGCGGCAAGATCGGTTGGACCAGATCACACGTGATATCGCTATGGAACGAAATCAATAGCCTTTGCGAAGTAGGGAAAAATGAAAATCGCCCAACCAATCACGACGTTTCACTCCGGTACTTGCGGTATGAATCTCAAGGCACCTATTTGGATCGCTCTGCATCTCTTTTGGTTAAGCATTCCATCGGCTTTCACCTCCGCCGATTCCCTCGAACGAGCTTCGTCTTGGCGGCAACCGACCGAATCACAACAAACCAACCTAATGGAGGCGGCGCTTCGCAAATTTGGGGTATCGGATCAAGCAATTCAAGAGTCCGTCGATTCCATTCGTTTGGAACTCGAGACGGGTCAGCATGATTCGCTTGAAAGTGTGATGGAGCAGCTGGCGAGGCACTCAGTGGTCGTCGAGCAGTCCCAACAGCAAACCATCGAATCCATCGAATCCGCTGATCCGAAAGCGATGCAGCGTATCCTGCAGAGCATCAGATCAGAGCGTTGGGAGCAGCTACCTGCGTTCGTGCAACAGACAACAGCAGCTTGGATGGGAAGGCAATTTGCAAGGAACCGTCTATTCGATGAAGCGATCATCGCTTTCGCGTCGGTAAACCCTGCCGAAACACTCGATCCGGCCTCAGCGTTTTTTTACCGCGGAGCCTGTCATCACGCTCTGTTGAACAAAGACGACGCGATCGCGGACTTGGAACGATTGTTGGAGAATGAACAGGACTGCCCGACCCGTTACACACGAACGGCAAAGATGATGTTGGCGGACCTCAAGCCATTAAAAGAAGACAGTTTGGATGAAATCTCAAGAATTATGGGTGATGTCACACGCCGGTTAGACCTTGGACGTGCGGGGAAGCAGGTTAAGAATCAGGAGCAGAAAATCATTGACAAACTCGACAAGCTGATCGAAGAGCTAGAAGAGCAGCAGCAACAGCAACAACAGCAGGCTAGCAGCGGCCAAGGCGGCAGCAACCAAGGTGGGCAGAGTTCCCCGATGGAAGAAAGCCAAATTGCAGGTGGTGGTGGCAACGGCGACGTCGACCTGAAGAAGATTCAGGAAAAAGACGGTTGGGGGAACCTTCCACCGGCAGAACGTCAGGAAGCAATTCAACAGATCAGTCGCGATTTGCCAACTCATTACCGCGAAGCGATTGAGGCTTACTTTCGGAAACTGGCCACCGATCGCAAGTGAGAGGGTAACAGGTCCATCTTTCCTTGAATTTGACGGACCAAAGCACCGCTGACAAAATCTCTTGATGAAACCAAAAGCGAGCCTACGACATTTCTTAACCAAACCTTAACCAAATCTACAGCATTCTCTGTCTCGTTAATCGATCTGTCCGCTGTTAGCTTCTTGGCCATCAACGGGAACGGTTTCCCGAAACGTTTTCTTGGCCTCTCCCCAGAGACAAATAGCACGATGAGCATTTCGTTTTCGAGATTTTTCTCCACTGCCTGCTTGAGCCTCGCAGTGGCGGTTTGCGGTTACGCACAGAACACAAGTCTTCGCGGAACCATCGAGATTGACGGCAGCAGCACCGTTTATCCGATCAGTGAGGCGGCAGCGAGTGGCTTCAACAAGAGCTACTCAAACGTCAAAGTAAACGTGGGTGTGTCTGGTACCGGAGGTGGATTCAAACGATTCACCAAGGGAGAAACCGATATCTCCGATGCTTCACGACCAATCAAAGACTCTGAGTTCGCTGCATGCAAAGAGGCGGGTGTCAGCTTTTATGAACTTCCAGTTGCATACGACGGCCTAACCCTTGTTCTACACAAAGACAATGACTGGGTTGATTATTTAACAATCGACGAAATCAAAAAGATCTTCACCACCCAAGGCAATGCGAAGACTTGGAGTGAGGTTCGCGCGGGTTGGCCGGAACGCGAAATCAAAATCTTTGCTCCAGGGACCGACTCGGGGACCTTCGACTACTTCAAAGAGGTTGTCATTGGAAAGAGCGAGACCTCATTGCGAGCCGACATGAGCACAAGTGAGGATGATAATGTTTTGGTAACCGGCGTTTCCGGATCCCCCAGTGCGATCGGATTCTTTGGCGTAGCCTATTACGAAGAAAACAAAGACAAACTCAAGAGCGTCGCGATTGTGAATCCATCGACTGGTGCTAAGGTTTCCCCAACCGCGACGACCATTGAAGATGGATCTTACGCTCCCTTTAGCCGTCCACTTTTCATCTACGTCAATGCGAAGTCATTCCAACGAGCTGAAGTGCGGCAGTTTGTCGCCTACTACCTGCAAAATGCACCAAAAATGGCTCAGGCAACAGGATATGTCGCACTTCCCGCTACGATCTACCGCGAAGGAATGATGCGTTGTCGAGCACAGGCAAAAGGTGCTGGAACGCACTATCTCACCGAATCGATGGAAAAGCGAGGTGGCGCAGTCACCGAAGTTTACAAGTCGGAAAACTTGGTAAAGTAGGTCTAGCAGCGGGTTGGATATTGCCGAGATTCCGCGGCAATATCTGACTGGCTGGGTTTACAGGCGATCGTCCAGCGTCAACGATCTTGGCGTGTTGCGGATCACTCATGATGCAGAGTTAGAAAAAGATTCGCTAGAGGGGATTGCTTTCCATCTCGTGGCGGTTAGAAACCGTAGTGTGCGAGGTGGAGGTCCGCCATGCACGTCCATTCCCCGCGTACAATTTCACGCGGAGAATGGTTGAGGTGTTTTGCCGCGGGTTCGCATGAAGCGAACCCACATCAGCGTAACGCTTTGATGTGTCGTCGCTTCAGAGCGTCGACTCCCAGAGCAAGATTGGGGAGGGATCTCCGGGTTGGTAGCAGATCGAATAATCTGTCATTCCCAAACATCGGAATAACATCGGGATGAACCGAGACGTGGCGGAATCGAAAGCATCATCGACCACCCTCGATGCACGCGCGAGTGAATTGCTTTCTCGCGGGAGGAAGGACCTTGCAATTACGCGTATTAAAGAGATCGTAATCTACGTTGCTCTTATTGCCTGCGGCTTTTTCTCACTGCTGATCACGGTATCAATCATCGGTGTGCTTCTGACCGAAACATTACGCTTCTTTCGATTTGATGAGGTCACACTTTCAAACTTCTTAGGGTCAGCCGAATGGACGCCACTTCTTGGCGAAACCAAAAGCTTTGGTATCTGGGGTTTGATCAGCGGAACTCTGCTTGTGACGGGAATCGCGATGGCTTTTGCTCTACCCTTGGGTTTGGTCACTGCAATTTATTTGAGTGAGTATGCACCACGGAAAGTGCGAGACCTCCTGAAGCCAATTCTAGAAGTACTTGCGGGTATTCCCACGGTGGTCTACGGCTTCTTCGCTCTGATGACAATCACACCTTTTCTTCAGTGGCTGCACGGAGGTTTTAACGTTTACAACGCAATGAGCGCGGGTCTTGCTGTTGGCATCTTGTGCTTTCCGACCGTTTGTTCACTAGCCGAAGATGCTCTACAGTCAGTCCCCAAAAGCCTACGCGACGGCGCTCTGGGTTTGGGCGGGACGAGATTTGACGCAACCATCAAGGTGATCCTTCCGGCGGCGCTCAGCGGTATCATCAGTGCATTCCTTCTTGCAGTTGCGCGTGCGATCGGTGAGACAATGATCGTGGCACTGGCAGCAGGAAGTCGTCCTCAGGCGACAATCGACCCTCGTGACGAGATCCAAACCATGACGGGGTTCATGGTGCAGATGGCTGGGGGTGACGTCTCGAATTTTGGGACGGAATACTTCTCCATGTACGCGGTCGCATTCACTCTTTTTCTGATCACACTTTCTTTGACCATGCTGGGCAACGTAGTGCGTCGACGCTATCGGGAGACGTACGAATGAGCGAAGCGACTCCACCAGATGACCGCATGGAACTTCAAGAAGATCCCGGCCAGCAGGACCAACGACAGCAGCGACGACTGCGGGGTTCCGATGGACGGATGTTACTGGACCAATACTTTCGTGTAGCTTGCATTGGGATTGCGGGCATCAGCGTCGTCATCCTGGCATTCCTTCTCGGGTCGATCATCTATCAGGGGGTACCATCACTTTCATGGACCCTACTCTCGGGGACTCCTGAGCCGGAGCCAAGCGAGGCCGGAGCTTGGCCCGCCATTGCTGGAACGATCTGGGTTTGCACCATCTGCGCCCTCATTACCCTGCCAATTGGAATTGGCACTGCAGTGCTGATCGAGGAGTTCAAACCACGAAATCGCTTGGCCAACCGCATCTTCTCAGCAATTCAGCTAAACATTAGCAACCTCGCCGGTGTCCCGAGTGTCGTGTATGGGATCCTTGGACTGACTGCATTTGTTTCCATGTTCGGACTGTTTGGATCGTTGAAAGGCGGCGAAAGCTCTCTTGAAATTGGAGCCGTTTACTACGACCAATTCACAAATCTTGCGAGCGACCCGTTTCTGAGCATGGGAGCCGAGAACGCGAGAGAACGCTACTTCCTCGCACCCGTCGCATCTCCGTCCGACCCACCAACGGTGGCAACGTCGGGGATGGAGATGTTCGAGTATCAGGGAGATCAAAAGGTCCCCGTAAAAATTTCAGTATTTGACCCATTTGGGGATCTTCCGAGTGACCCGGAGGAACTGAGCCTCGCAATCGCAGCCGATACGATCCCTGGCCGGATCAGCGAGAAGTCTTGGTACTACTTCAGCTTGCCGTTCGGCCGCGGAGTCTTGGCAGGATCGCTGACACTCATGCTAGTCATCCTCCCTGTGATCATCATTAGCAGTCAGGAAGCCCTCAGGTCAGTCCCCTCATCTCTCCGTGACGGTGCACGTGGTCTCGGTGCAACTCCATGGCAAGTGGTGTGGAACATCACACTACCGGCAGCGGCTCCGGGGATCCTTACCGGTTCGATTCTCGCAATGAGCCGAGCGATCGGTGAAACCGCGCCGATTTTGATCATTGCTGGGATTGTTTACATCCGAAATGCACCCCAGCACTTAATGGACAGTTACACCGTCCTGCCGTTGCAAATCTATAATTGGACAAGTCGGCCGCAGGAAGAATTCCACGCAATTGCAGCCGCAGGAATTGTTGTCCTGCTTGTCATCCTACTGTCTTTCAATGCGATTGCTGTGATTCTACGTCAACGCATGCAAAACAAAGTCCGTTAGAGTTCGTCATGACTACGAAGACGCTTGAAACCAAACCGAAGCGAATCATGAATCAAGTTGCCCCCACGCCGAGTGCAGAGAACGACTCGACCGATGCATTGGATTCCACGCAGTACGCAATTGAGGCGGAGAAGCTAAATGGATGGTACGGCGATTTCCAGGCTTTGCATGAAATCTCACTCAAGATCCCAAAGAATCAGGTCACTGCATTCATTGGCCCGAGCGGTTGCGGTAAGAGTACCTTGCTGAGATGGTTCAACCGAATGAACGATACGATTTTCAGCGCACGGGCAAGCGGTGATTTGCGTCTTGGCGACATTGACCTCCTTGCCCCATCGACCGATGTGGTCGATCTTCGACGGCGAGTCGGAATCGTATTTCAGAAAGCAAATCCATTTCCGAAATCGATTTTTGAAAACGTTGCCTTTGGCCCCAGACTTCACATGCAGTTAAACAAGAGTGAATTGTCTGACTTGGTCGAGTGGTCCCTGAGGAAGGCCGCAGTTTGGAAGGAAGTGAAAGATCGTTTAAACGCCCCGGCACTCGGGCTCTCCGGAGGGCAACAGCAGCGACTGTGTATCGCACGCGCTATTGCCACTGGGCCGGAAGTCTTGCTAATGGATGAACCATGCAGTGCCCTCGATCCCGCGAGCACTCTAGCCATTGAGGATCTGATGGATGAGCTACGTGATCAATACACCATTGTGATCGTGACCCACAACATGCAGCAGGCCTCGCGGTGTAGTGACAAAACGGCATTTTTCTTTGAAGGAAGGGTTGTCGAATTTGACACAACAGAGACGATCTTTACTAAACCGAGCTCGCAAAAAACCGAGGACTATGTTCGCGGACGATTTGGCTAATGTTCGGTTGAAATCGTTGTTAAAAATGATCTCAGATCGGCCTTGAGGGTATTTTCCCCTAGTATGCTGTCTCGAAAATCACACAGACCCCACTCGGTCATTGCGAATGGAGCAGAAGCGTGACGAAACATCTTGACCGAGAATTGCAACGACTTCGAACAAGTCTCGTGGAGCAGTTTGGTATCGTTGAACAGATGATCCAGCACTCCGTTAAAGCATTGACGGAGAGAAATTCAGAACTCGCCTCCCAGGTGATCCGATCGGACGCGGACGTTGATCGACGCGAAATCTCGATTGAGGAAGAGTGCCTAAAACTTCTCGCGCTACACCAGCCGGTAGCGACGGATATGCGATGGCTGATCTCGGTCGTGAAGACCAATAGCGACCTTGAACGGATGGCAGATCTTGCTTGCAACATCGCTGAACGTGCCAAATCACTGGAAACCTACCCACTGTACCCAGCCCCTGGCGAAATTGAGGAAATGGTCCATATCTCTACCAGAATGGTGCGAGATGCGTTGGATTCTTTTGTGGAAATGGATGCGACTAAAGCGGCTCAAGTCATCAGTGATGACGAGAGGATGGATGCGTTGAACCGAGACGTCATCGGCCAACTTCAGGAGACGATGCGTTTATCACCCGAGAATGTCGACCCCGCTCTACATTGTTTCAGTGCTTCGCGGCACCTAGAGCGTATTGCTGACCTCGCCACCAATATCGCTGAAGACTTGATTTATTTGGTTGATGGCAGGATCGTTCGACACCTCCATGACACCTATCAACCGCCTGAGCCCAATCAATAGGGATCGGCAAAGGCTCCAAATGCTCCGAGCCCACCGTCGACCTCAAGGTCGGTTCCGGTGACGAATGCGGCGTCCTCGCTCGTGAGCCACAGGACGGCAGCCGCAACCTCTTCGGGCTTACCGATCCTTCCGACTGGGTGCCGATTGGCTAGTGACGCCTCACCGCCTTGCGTCTCCAACGAGGCTCGCACCATTGGGGTATCGATCGCTCCGGGTGAAACTGAAACTACCCTTATCCCTTGCCGTGCATACTCAACGGCCCACTGCCGGGTTTGCATCACGTTTGCACTCTTGATGGGCCCATAGATTCCAACCTCGCGGGCTGTTCGATGGGCTTGCCCACTGGCAACGTTCACAATCACACCACTGTTTTGCTGGATCATCATCGGTAAGACAAGACGCGCCATGCGTAGGTAGCCGAGAAGATTCACGTCCGTCATGCGGCGAATGACCGACTCATCTAACTCGTGAATTGGGTGATAGCTGGCCACTGGCTGAATCGCGGCATTGTTCACCAACACGTCGATTGTTTGATACTTGTGAATCACCTGACCAACAGCCGCTTCGCAAGCCTGAGTATCAGCCACGTCGCATTGAATCGTTTCGATCCCCGTCTGGATGACATCACTATCTGAATTTGCAATGAGATCCAGCGAAATGACCTGTGCCCCCGATTGGACAAAAGCGGTCGAAATCGCATGCCCGATCCCCTGCGATCCCCCCGTTACCACGACAACTCGCTCGCGGTTGTCGTAGGCCACTTTTCCTTTCGGTCGAACACTCGCCATCTCGCCCCCCTTTCGTCCACCAGATACACCAGCAACCCAAACTCTTCAGTCAGCCAATCCTTTAGCACTCAAACTCTGATCAAGTTGTTGATCGAGTTGCATGACAACGCTCTGATACTCATCATCCCCTGCAAGATTGTCAAACTCCCCTTTGTCCTTTTCCATATCATACAACTCTCGACTTCCATCGCGATAACGCATGTAGTGCCATCCCTGACTTCGAAGCGAATGCCCTTGGTGAAACGATAATGCGTGAGCCTTCACTTCCGTCTCCGGCACTCTCAAAATTGGAACCAAGCTTTCTCCCTGAACGCTGCTTGGAATTGGTAGTCCCGTCAGATCAGCCAGAGTGGGAAAAAGATCAACAAGTTCTACAATCGACTCCGACTCGCCAACGGTTAAACCCGGTGTCGAAATCACCAGTGGCACTCGGAGTACCTGCTCATGCAGATTCGACTTTTGCCAGAACTGATGATCGCCGAGGTGATACCCATGATCGCTCGTGAAAACGATGGCGGTGGTTTCACGAAGCCCAAGCCGATCTAACTCTCCCAGGATTCTTCCCACCTGGGCATCCATGAAAGAAACCGCAGCATAATAAGCCGACCACATCCGTTTCTGATTATCGGGATATTTTCCAATTGGATTACGGGACGAGATGGTCCCAGCGAGACCCAACTTGGGAATGTCATCCAGGTCACCAGTCTGCTGAGGTGGCAATAACATCTGCTGCCACGGGTAGGGTTCAAAATATTGCCGAGGTGCAACCATTGGGTAGTGCGGGCGAACCAAACCGACCGCAAGAAAGAATCGTTCGGATGCGTGCTTTTGCAACAGTTCAATCGCCTTGGATGCTGACTTGTAGTCTGCTTGATCCGACCCATCCCCATCGTATTGAACCGAAACGAACATCCGATGCGGCATTTTCGTGGACTGACGGTTCTCGAGTGAATCGGTAAACACATTCAAATTCAAACAGGCGTAATCCCCCGGAGTATGCGCTTCAAGTCCCGGAGAGTTGAACCGCTCGGTCCAAGATGAGGCGACATCCAATCCGTTGGTTCCGGCAATGATGTCCCCTGGAACCCTCATGTGGTAAATCTTACCGACACGAGCACTGTACCAACCGTTCTCGCGAAAATGCTGTCCCATGTTAACTGCAGTCCCGTTGGCGGCAGTGGCATCTTTCCCAGCACCAGTCCCCTTCCGAGAACCTTGACCCGGATAACGGCTAAACATCAGCGACTGGCGGGAGGGCGCACAAGAGGTACCTTGACAGTACGCACGGCGAAAAAGCATGCCTCGTTTTGCCAACGCGTCCAAGTTTGGTGTCTGACAAAACGGGTCACCGTAACAACCCAGAACATTCGCCCGTAAATCGTCCGCGATAATGAACAGTACATTTTGCACAACCGGGGTTGCTTCATCGGCACACCCGACTCGTGGGACGATGCTCAAAAGAAACACCCCGATAACCACTGCATTTCGAACCAAAACAATCCTCCCATTCGGTCATAAGTGACCCGCTAATTGGTGATATTCGTCACGATCTTAACGCGTCACCGCATTACTTGCATTAGCGACCTGTCATTCGGGTGGTTTGCCTTTCTTTTTCACTCATCTCCCAACGTGTCCCGTGGGATTTTAACTTTTTTTAAAAAAGTTCTCCCGCAACCTCAAAAGAGTTGAAATAGGAATTCAGTAGAGACAAGTGTGTGTCGCCTGATGCTTGTCGCGACCCACCAAAGAAGTCGTCACTGCATTGAAACTCTTGAATCAAACCTTGCATGTTTCAGTGCGTTAGCACTTCAACACAATCCAAACCGGTTCGACACCTGTAGCATGCAAAACCGCTTCCACCACCTCTCTGTTCGCGACGCCAAATTTTGCAAGGCCAACACCCAATTTGCTTTGCTGGATCGCCGAGGTAGTGCCACGGTTGAAATGGCAATCATCACCCCGCTCATCCTCTTGATCACACTCGGTACGCTGGATATCTGCTCGATGATCTTCCTGAAAGAAGCGGCGACATTGGCGGCCTACGAGGGAGCAAGGAGTGGAATTGAGAAAGGGAAGACTAATGACGATGCGATCAAATCCGCACTTGAATTCCTGAATGCCCGCGACATCAAGTACTCACCGAGCAAATGCATCAAGATCTCCCAACCCGGATACGACCACGCTGACACACTTCAGCATGTTTCCATCACCGTCACACTGCCCATCAGGGGCAATCTGTTACTCGCACCTCAAGTGATTAAGAACCTGAATTTATCAGCCAAAGTCACGATGCGAAAAGAATATGAAAACGCCCCAGAACCTTGATGCGTGACACACAAGGGACCTGTGTCCGGTATTGAATTTGCTTCCAAATCCCCAAAGACGATAGGGACCAACAACCTGATGAACCCATTGCTGCCTGTCCATCCACAAGTGCCCACTCAAAATGGTAGACGCCAAAAGCATACGGCGGCTCAGGAGGGAGTGGTTCTGGTTGAGTTTGCAATCATCGCAAACGTCCTTTTTTGCATGATCTTTGTGAGTTTTGAATTCGCGAGGCTCCATCTTGCGCGGAACCTCACTCAAGATGCCGCCTACTACGCCGCTCGGCAGGCGATGGTTCCGGGTGCAACGACGGCGGAGGCGAATTCAGAAGCCACCAAGATCCTCTCTGCGATGTTCAGTCAAGGCTATGACGTCAGCATTGAACCGCTAGATCACCAATCCGATTCGGTGGTGGTCACCGTTTCGGTTGACCTGCGAAAGGTCGCATTCTTCACCCCAATGTTCCTTCCCGATGGCAAGCTAACCAGTGTCGCAACGCTGCACACGGAGCGGTACCGAGGTTACTACCAACAGACCGATTCCTAACCCTCGGCCTCACCCGCAATCTCAGAGATCAAGACCGTTGTGCGTGCGACCACGACCTGCACCGCTATCCCCGGCTCACGAAAAACCCAGACCAAAACGCCCATGCTTCAATTAGGCACTGACCAAAAGAAAACCCACCTTGATGGAGAACTCGGCGAGCAAAGAGATAATACCGGTCAGCGTTTTGTTCCTCTGCGTGACGACTCTTGCCGAGACGCTCCAAGAGGCCGCGTTCACAGGGGCAGCGTTCTAACAGTCGTCGCTTTTCTCCTGCCGGTTCTGACCCTACTCGCCGCCTTCTGCATCAACACAGCACAAATCCAACTTGCGAGGACGGAACTGATGGTGGCTACCGATGCAGCGGCAAAAGCAGGTGGCCGCGCGTTCAGCGAGTTGCAATCCACGGACGACGCAAAACTTGCCGCAAGAGTGACAGCGGCGAGAAATCTCGTCCAAGGGGAAAAACTAAAGATTCGCATCGCTGATTCGGCAAACGAAATTGAATTCGGACGGACTCAACAAAGCGATGGTGCACAGGGTCGTTATCAATTCACGAAAGTCGCAACCGAAGCAGTGCGCCAACAAATTTCTCTCGCAAATGCGGTACGCGTCAATGGACGGCGAACCCAACAATCACGATCAGGCACAATCCCCCTGCTACTTCCGGGAATCCTCAATCGGCATCAATTCCAAGTGCAACAGGACGCGACAGCAATGCAGGTGGATCGGGATATCACCTTAGTACTGGATCGATCAGGTTCCATGGGGGAAGTTTTCTTTGATTGGCCACCGGGGCAATCTCCCTGGTTCCGGTCCGTACTGGATTCCGGTGTTCGCGAAGGAATTTTGATACGCAAAAAACGCAACTACTACTATGCCAAAGGTGTCTCCCCGGTCTCCTACCAACAATGGGTCTGGCAAACCTACTACGAAAATGGGCCCGCCCCCACATCGCCTTGGGAAGACCTGTCACTTGCCGTCGAAGCTTTCCTGACAGTTCTAGAAAAGACTTGCCAAGACGAGCAGGTGGCGATTGCGAGCTATGCTTCGGACGCCAGCCTTAGTAGTCCACTCACGAAAGACTACGCCAACACACGTGATAGCCTCGCAAACCTGACCCCCTACGGGATGACGGCAATTGGCGAAGGTATGCGTTGTGGGCTCGACGCATTGAAGGGGGATTGGGCACGCCCTTACGCAGCCAAAACGATGGTGGTGATGACCGATGGAATTCACAATACCGGCATCACCCCCGATCGAGTCGCTCGGGAAATTAAGCCGTTGATTGACATCGTCATCCACACCATCACCTTTGGGGAATCAGCTGACCAGCAACTCATGCAAACGGTTGCAGCAATTGGTGGTGGAAAACATTATCACGCCAGCGATGCTGAAGAGTTGGTCTCGGTTTTTGAGGAAATCGCCAACAACCTACCGACCATCCTCGTTGATTGACTGAAGAACCAACAGCAACCAAATAACAACTTCATGTCGAACATACTTTCAGTGACCTACCTCAGCATGACTTTGATCATTGCACTGGCGCTCTGGTACTTACCGTACGGCCCAGCGTCGCACTCAACTCCCGACAAAACCGACCACGGCTCACACGACACCAATCGCCTTCTTGAAGTTGAAGAAGAGGACGGACTCGACTCCGAGGAGAGCCTAGAACTGGCCGACCTAAGCATCCTTCAAAAGGTTCGCCAAAGAAAAAATGACAAGCAGGCGGATCGTCGCATGACGGAGTACCAGAGACGCGAAAACGCACGCACGCAGACTCGGTCGGAATCTTTCCTCGCTGAGCGTCATGAAGCGGTTCGTGCGCAAATCAATCAGCTTTCATCGATACCCGAAGATGGCAAGATTGCTCCAGGGAGTGTCCAGCATCTGGAGCTACAACGACTTCGAGCCTTGCTAAACGATCAGGAATAGGAGTGGACACGAGAGAGCCCCCGCAACGCCACTTGCTAGCAAAACCACCTCCGACAGGGCGTTAGACTCGGTTGCTGAGCGGCAATCAGGGACGCCGGAACCGTTTTCCGCAATGATTTTCTGCACCCAAACTGCTCAACCAAGCATTCCTTCTTTTTTCTTTCACCGAGTTAAGACTAAGATGTTGCAGAAGCGTCCATCTACTCGTTGAACAATACTAACCTCATGATGCTTTACCGATCTTTGGCTTTGATCCCGCTCATCATTTTGCTGTCGATACCAGCTTGGGGCCAAGTGGAATTGTTTGGTCCCAATCAAGCCGCCGTTATCGAAGGCGGCCCGGAGTCGGCCAATGCTTCTTTGGAAGAATCCACCGTGGTTCCCCTCGCCGATGATGACCCATTACTGAAGCAACTGCTGGAGCAAGCGGGACGTGGCAATCAGCAACTCGCAGCCTCAATCAGATCTCTGGCGACACTTGATCGTTGGCAGGAGGCGGATCAGCTCCTTCAAACCATTCCAGGTAAGCAGCTTGATGAGGCAACACTCGCTCAGATGTTTCTAACAATCGGAGCAGACAATTACCTGAGACTGAAGCGACCAGAAATCTTGAGCGACGAAGGTAGCAAAAGTCTTGATGCGTTGCAGGCTGCGGCAAGTTCCTACAGCGAATCGAACCAGAGATTACTTCAAGCCATTGAAGAGCTGATTGCGGAAGACGAAGACACTCGCTTACAGGCGACGAGGACGCTCTTGTCCGGCGGCACCGCAGCGATCAAGCAACTGGTGTCCTCCTGCTGCAAGCCGCAGCCCAACGGAAAACTTAATCGCATGCTCAGCACCCTGATTGCACTGGGTGGTGGTGGCACCGAAGCACTAAGACAGATGGCTTTGTATGGGACCCCCGAATGTCGACAGTACGCGATTCTTTCACTCGCTCGAATCGATCTTGAAAAGAATATCGTTGACTTGGCGACCGCTGCGCATGCTCAAGATTCAGCTCCTCAAGAGCGGAGCATGGCGGAGACGCTTTTGGACCGTGGGCAAAACTTCCCGACCCGAGCAGAAACGCTTCAAGCATTGACGCTGGATCTGGAGCAACTCGCCATCACCGCAAGTCAACAGCTCAACGATGGATCAAGCAAAACCTTGTGGTCCATCAACGAAACTCGCGACGGTGTAACAATCCAAAACACACCAGCTTTTCTAGCCGCTTTCCGCGATGTGTACGATGCAGCCGCTCGTCTCCAGCGATTCGGCCAAGTCACCGGAGAGCTTGAAGCGTTGACCCTCCTGCATACGCTTGGTTACGAGCTGATGGCAGATCCGGACTGGGGTGACCAATCGCAGGTCGATCAAGCGTCCCAGAGGTTCAATGCCCTGAGTGATCCTCAATCGGTCGCTGACATTCTTGCCGTTGCGTTGGACCAAGACTTGATCCCTGGTGCCATTGCCCTAGTGAGAACCATCGCCGAAACAGCATGGACAGCTGAACAACAAAACCATTTCATTAAGGGAACCTCGGGATCTCCAAGCTCGCTGGTTCGAGCTGCGGTTTCAGACCAAACTCAGTTGCGATATGAAGCAGCGAGTGCAATTTCCAAACTCGAGCAGCAACCCTCTTACCCTGGTGTGAGTCAAGTGCGGCGTACGTTGAGCGAGATGGCCCGGCTCGGAGAAGCTCCGACAGCCATCCTGGTTGAAACGCGTCCCGAGTTTATTCAGGACTACGAAACCCTCCTGCGAGGCATGGGGTTCAAGGTGCTCCGCGCCTCATCCGTGTCACAGGCTCAACGTCTCGTTGATCAAGGCGGGGACTTGCGTTTAATCCTCGCAAAGCAACAACTCCCAGACCGTACTGCGATCGAGCTCATTGACACCGTCAGGAGAACCTTTCGGGGACGCCGAACCCCAATCGCGATTTACGGTGAAGAGAAGATCGATGTTGGCGAGCATCGCTGGAAATCGCCGACGCAGTTCCTTTTTGATCCCGTCACCGAAGTCACCCTTGGGCAGTTGATTGAACGTTCAAATCACCAAAGCCACCTCCCGCAACTCTCGCCAATTGATCGCGCTTCGTTCCGTGAACAAGCCGAAAATGACTTGTAATAGATCGAAGCGGATTATCGTTACCGTCTGATTTCGCCATCAATAGCGGCGATTGTTAAAACCTTGGTTGGCAAAAACCCACCCCGGCAGTAACTTCCATTCGGTGAAAGGGCGACAACTCCCGTCGATGGTCAATTTTCGGTAGAATCTCCCGAGTCGGCGTGGCTGTTCCCCCCAACCGCCAATGTATTACCTTTTCGTGCGGAAAAAGGCTGCAAACTCGCTGCGGCATGGAACATTCAGCTCATTGCGTGAGATCCACGCCTTGAACGTGTAATTGGGCCCAAACCTAACTTCGTGCGAACCGCAAGTACGTCACCAACGCTTCACTCCTGTTTCCTATGGCCATTTTTGGAAATCTCCCTGGCGCACGAGGCGGCCCGCCGATTCCAGGCATCATTGGGAATTCCCCAGCCATGCAGGAGGTCTACCGGATCACGCGACGCGTCGCAGGCAGCAATGCATCGGTTCTGATCTTGGGGGAGACGGGCGTTGGTAAAGAGTTGATTGCTAGTGCGATTCACCGCCTGAGTCGTCGGAGTGGCGGCCCCTTTGTACGGGTGAACTGCGGTGCGTTGAGCGAAAGCCTACTTGAGAGTGAATTATTTGGCCACGTTCGCGGAGCGTTCACTGGTGCTGTGTCTAATCGAACCGGTCGATTCGAGGCGGCCAACGGTGGAACCATCTTCTTGGATGAGATCAACAGCACGTCGCTTACGCTTCAGGTGAAGCTCCTGCGTGTCCTTCAAGAACGTGAATTTGAACGTGTAGGAGACACGGGAACACTTAGTACCGACGCTAGGATTGTCGCTGCAAGTAACCGTGATCTGATGAAAGAGGTCAAGCAGGAACGGTTCAGGGAGGACCTTTATTGGCGACTCAACGTCGTACCGATTGAAATCCCGCCCCTACGTCGCCGCCGTGACGATATCCCCTCGTTGGTATCATTTTTCCTTGAACATTACAACGAGATCAATGACCGCTACGTGGTGCATATCGGGCCGGGGACGATGGAGGCGATGCAGGACTATCACTGGCCTGGGAATGTACGTGAATTGCAAAACTATATCGAACGCGCAGTGGTCATGTCCGAGACCGATGAACTAACCATCGATCTACTGCCGGATTGCTTGACATCAGGACAACCTAACTCTGCTTTGATCACAACTGGAAATGACTTTGATGCGTTGACTCGAGAAGTGGTGACTCGCGGTCTGAGCGAATCGGGTGCCAGTAGCGGCATGATTCATTCTGTCATTGTGGATCAGGTGGAAAAAGAATTGATCAGCCAGGTCCTCGCGGCCTGCGGCGGTGTCCAAACCAAAGCAGCAACCCAGCTGGGGATCAATCGAAACACCCTACATAAAAAGATCAAAGATTATCAACTCGACGAAAATCAAGATTCGCGGTGATGAGACGCGAGTGATCTTGCATCAGCGGGAACGCAATCTCGACCCGCAAGATGACTTCCTCCAGGATATCTTTTTAGACTCAGCGATTTGAGGAATCATTCGGCGTTGCGATGTTAAGTCGCTCAATGACAGCGTTCTCCACCTTCATTGTCCCGGGGCGAATCGTCATTGAACGAACGGCACCCTCCGGACCAGGCGATCCATCAGGTAACGTTTGCCGAAAAATCGCAGGTGAACTTGGACCACCCTCGACGGTGAACAAGTCTTTGGACGAGGAGTACGCCGCACGAACGGCGGTTCCTTCAACCAACCCACGCTCATTGCGACTCCTAAAGACAACACCTTGAGAGGCTGTCATCTCCCATCTCGCAGAAACGCCGGCGATGCGACTTTGCACCTGCCCTTGCGGTTCCAAATTAAACCGTAGCTGATCGCAATCGAGCGTCGATTCACCAACTGAAATTGCATCCATTTTTTGTGCGTCGAATAAGCTTTCCCAGCTCTCCACCGGTCGCACCCCCACTCGGACACCACGAGAAAAATCCAGCTGCTGCCGATCGAAGGATGCAAACATCTGATCGTAAAAGACAAGATGCGCACCGGTGATGGGACGATCGTTTGGGTCACTCTCCACTCCCACACGATTACCGCCGGAGGCCAAAAGGGGTTGATCCGCTTTTGGGACTACCCAGCCACGATACCATCCCGGACCATCCGCCTTGAGTGTTCCCGACTCGCTTGGCTTGAGTGTCAACATCTGAGCGTTAAGAAGATGTCGTGCCTCCATCACTCCATCGAGACCCCGATGCACTGCTTGAATGAATACGGGACGGTGCTCGGACTGCATGAGCGTGATCGCGCTGACACTCGCCTGTCGCATCGCCCTGACATTCTCAACCTCAACCACCTCGTTCAGTTCAGCTTGCAATCGGTCACCGGAAAGCTCCAACTCCCAAACCTCGGTACCACGGATCAATGTTGCCTCCAACTCCACGCCCTCCGACAACACGGCAGTGCGACCGTCGAAGATCATCTCACCATTCCACCGGCAATAAGGAGTTTTGCCCCACCGAAAGCCACTTTCACCCTCTTCGGTTCCACCGAGAGGTAACGCCGCACGGGGTAATTGAAACTCACCTGCATCATTCATCCATATCAGGTTGTCTCGGGGACGAATTTGAATCTGTGGCCCGACAAAAAAACCGTCCCCGAGTTCGAGCCTCGCCGGAACTCCATCAGCGCTGGTCAACTGCAGAACATCCTCGCCCCCACCATCGATCAACTGCAGGTGATCACCGGTTAATTTGGTCGGAATCATCTGAGTTCCGGTCTTAATTTCGTGCAAAACCTCGACTTCGCCCATTACCGACAGCCTTTTTGCCTCGACCTTTGAACCGGAAAGCAAAAGCTGAGCACGAATCGATTCGCCACGGATTGTCGGGCGTGAGCGAGCCACCGGAGTCACTTTCCCATCATCAGCTTTTGGCTGAACCACCCACTGCCGGATCGATGAGTTCGAAGACGTGATTGCATCTGAATCATTCTGAGCGGCTCCTGGAGGCTCGACAAAAAATAACAACACTCGGTCCGCTTCGGCCGCTAAGACCTGTGTATTCAAGTTCACCGCTCCAGTGATCTCGAAACGATCTGGGATGAACCGGTACTGCTGCTGTGCGTTGCTCGACTCGCGCAGCACGCCCGCAATCATGTCAGCACGAAAATCTCCACCATCGGCCATGGATGCCAGAACATCGCCCTCCACCCACAACTCGATCTCACCCGCCTCTGACTCACCTGCTTGCTTACCCTCCGGATCACTCGCCTCTCCCGAGTTAGTCATTACGGCAACCACATCATCTTCGCTGGATAGAGTCGCAGAGCCACGAACGTTTGATGCATTTGGGTCAGAAGGAGGTGACTTGATATTCTTGGGCACCACCCGAAGGCCCTGCCTCCACTGAGCGCGACGAATCGGCAGAGCGGGGTCATCGACTTGGACAATCCCAGCACCGGGCGCGTCAATCACACCTATCGCCGAGGGTTCCAATGGATCGAAACGGTAATGCAATTTTGCGAGACGCGCTGTGACCGCCCCACGACGAAGTTGAACGCCCTTGGTGCCACTGGCCTCAATCACCCCGTCCGATACATTCAGGCTGATTTGCTGGGCTGCAAGATCCGCATCAAAGGTCGGTAACTTTGCGACAACCGGATCGCCCTCGGCCACAACACCGACAATCCAATCCAGAGGCGTTTCGCGTTTGAGCTTATCGTTCATCGGGTCATTGAGTGCAATCTCGATCGATTCACAGTCAAAACGATCTGTTAGCTTCCCTTGGACATGATGCACCAAAGAGACAGAATCGCGAAGCGAAAGATAATCGAGAGCGAAATCGTACTCCACTCGGCCACCACAGGTTAGCGAAATCATCGCCCTTTCCGCGTCTCCTTGGGACTGTCCTTCTTGTTGCTGTCCCCATATCGAACCACCCTCAAGTGGCATCACCAATTCGTCGAGATAAATGAGTTCCATGCGGTCCAGAACTGTCGCAGCACCACCACCAGACTCCCCTGGGTGACTCGGCCCATCGAGATGAAACGTCAGGTCACGTCCAACCAAGCGTGTCGTGCCCAGCGTCATCTCGATGGATTCTGTGGTCCAGATTTTCTGACTATCGATCCCAACGTTCGAGGTGAGGATTTCCAACGCTTCCGTCCGACCACCATCACTTTGGCGATACATGCGGACGTCTCCAATTAATCGCCCTCGCTGAATAGGTGGGGCCCCACCGCTCATCACATCAAGCGACTCAGTGAATTTGATCTCGGCGCCTTGCTCCGCTTCCAGCAAGACCGGTTGTCGTGACTCCTCGGAAGTGAGCCCACGCCCCACAATCACGGTAACCGGCCATAGTCTCCACTGATCATTTTCCACTTGCTCCCACGACTGAAAAAGCAGCATCCCATCGGCGGTTTGCAACTGTTTGCAGACCCCTCGCTGCCATGCATCCTCGGGAAACAAACTCAACACCGACGCATCAATCTCTAGCACTGAATCACTGCCCAGCCCGATCGGTTCAATCTCCGGCGGCTCGAGCCACGGCGCGACGACAGCTTGGTAACTAGCCGCTGAAGCGACCAGCACCAGTAATGCCATCATGTATTGACGCAACTTAATCAGCACAGGGTTTGAACACCGTCGTTAATTGTTCTTGAATCGATCTCACAGGGTATCGATGTCGCGGGTAATTTATGTCACAGCAATTGTTTCCAAGCGGTTTGCAAATCAAGGCGAAAGGGTCGGCAAATGCTCATGCCAACGCCGCTTGGCCCGAAGTAACCGTTCGATGCACTCACGCAGAGCCCCCTCACCACCTTTGCTTTTCAAAATCCACTGAGCCGCTTCGCTTACGTCTTTGGCCGCGTCTGCGGGAGCCACTGCTAGGCCCACCTTTTTCATCACTGGCAGATCAGGAAGATCGTCGCCCACATAACAAACCTCGCTCCAATCACAGCTAATGGACTGGATAATCTCACGCGCGGTGTCGTATTTATTAGCACTACCCTGATGAACCTCTGAGATCCCCAATTCGGCTGCCCGCCTCTTGACCACTTCGCTCTCTCGCGCCGTGATGATCGCGAACGTAAACCCACTCCGCATCCACAACTTGATACCAAGACCGTCACGGACATGAAAAGATTTCACCTCCTCACCAGAACTACCATAGATGATTGCACCGTTGGTCATCACGCCATCCACATCGGACAGGATGCACCGAATGCTCGCTGACAACTCGTGATCTGACTTGAATGCTCGAGACATGAACTTGAAAAACAATAAGGAATGAAGTCGCAACGCGTGACATGATCGCGCAGAGCCATGAGAGGTTAGGGTGATAGACGAAGATGCCCAGATGGGGATTCCATCGCAATGCATGAATGCTGATCAGAATCATCACTCAATGCCACCACATCCGTGATATCGAGCAATCCGACCGGCAACCCTGCATGATCAACGACCGGTAGTTCGCTGATCTTCCGATGTGACATAATCGCGACAGCCTCACTGAGAAGCGTCCCAGAAGTCGTTGTCAGCGGATGCTTTGTCATCCGCGACTCAATGGATTGATCCAATGCCGAATCGTTACGATTTTCCAATAAACGGGCCAAGTCGCTATCAGTAAATAGCCCAACCAACTTACCTTCGTCATCGACAAGCATGACTGCCCCCGAGCGTCGTTTGGACTGCGAAGCGGTCACCATCGCATCCCTCACGGTCGAACGAACGTTTGCGAGACGACAAGACTGAAGGGGTCGCATCAACTGGTCGACCGATGACAACTTGCGTCCCAACGCGCCGCCTGGGTGAAAGGAAGCAAAGTCCTGTGAAGAGAAACGCCTGAGCCGACTCGCCAACATCGCGATCGCATCACCGACCGCCATCAACACCGCGGTACTCGATGTAGGTGCCAGTCCGTTGGGACATGCCTCCGGATGCCGACCAACCGACACGACACAATCGCTCGCAGCAGCCAAAGGGTTGTCTCGGTCCGCAGTGAGTGAAATCAACCCCGCACTGTGCTCCCGCAAGAACGAAGCGATGCGTACCACCTCTTCACTCTGTCCCGACGTACTCAAAGCCAACACAAGATCTTCGGCCTGAACTCGCCCTAAATCGCCGTGAACCGCCTCCGAGGGATGCAGGAAATGAGCCGCAGTCCCAGTACTTGCCAAGGTTGCGACTAACTTCTGCCCCACTAAACCCGCTTTACCAACACCTGTGACGATGACCGAGCCTTTGACCTCCGAAATCCATTCAGCCGCACGCACCGCTTCGGTGGAAAGCTGTTCAGAAGCACGAGTGATCGCCTCGGCCTCAACTCTCATACTCTGCCGAAGCGATCCAAGACGCTCAATCAATGTCGAGGGATAAGCGACATCTTGGCGATCGCGAAGAGGTTCTGCTGACAAGACACACCTTCCTTGGTGCTTTGTGAACAAGCCCGAGCCAAACCATGCTCGATTGCGGTACGAAAGATCCTACACCGAACCGACCGTTCACCACAACGTTGCATCAGCCCACCTGAACTAAAGACGAAACCCGGCGGGCTTGCTAGCAATATGGTTTAGGGGATCGAAATTGCCTCATCTAGATTCATCATCGCCCTTGCGACCAACATCCATCGATCCTCCCGCACACCAAGATCAGCCACAAAAGCTAGCATCGAGTCCATTTCCTTCTTGCTTGGCTGGCGAACGAGCAATCGCTTGAAAATTGCTTGCAGGATCTCCAAGTCGCTAGCCCCCGCCCCAAGTTCTCGCTGAACTTGATTCGCGAGAGCCGATGCGATCTCGACGAACATTGGATCGTTGAGAAGGGTTAACGCCTGCAGCGGGGTCGTGCTGCTATCCCGTCTTGCAGTGCAAACTTCTCCCGAGGGCCCGTCGAACGTTGTAAACGCGGCGAAGGGAGCCGTGCGTTTTCGAAAGGTGTAAACTGAACGACGAAACCGGTCTTCGCCCTTGGATTCATTCCATGCTGGGTTACCGTAGGCGAGCTGCATGACAGATTTGGGTTGCGGCGGATAAACGCTCACACCACCAATCTTGGATGCCAAAGATCCGGCAGATGATAACAGCGAATCTCGCAGCACCTCAGCTTTCAAACGACGTGCCGGAAACACTGACAGTAGTCGATTATCGGGATCCGACACCGGCGGACCGGCCACTCGCTGCCCGTAGACCGCCGACAGCACCAATTGACGATGTAGTGCCTTGGTTGACCATCCATCGCCCGCGAACCGAACTGCGAGGTGATCGAGCAAAGCCGGATGCGACGGTTGCTCGCTTTGAGTGCCAAAGTCACCAGCGGTGCTCAGAATCCCCGTCCCAAAAAACTCTCTCCACGCACGATTGACAGCGACACGAGCCGCTAGCGGGTTGGCCTCACTCACCAACCATCGCGCAAAGTCCAGCCGATCATGCACCTCCTGCTTCGCAGCGTTACCAAAAATCGCGGGAACGCCCGCAGTCACCTCATTTCGAGGCTGCAGGTATTCACCACGGTTGTGTCGGTAGGTAACCCGGGAATCCTCTGTCAAGCGTTCTCTCATCGCAAGAGTTCGCAACGCCTCGGGGATCGACGCGTTAACTCGATCAATCTCCTTACGATGGTCTTTCATCTTGGGAGACTCGAGTGAGAAATGCCTTGCAAGCATCAGATACTGATCCCTCGTCAAAGACGATACCTCGGCCTCGACGAGCCATTTTTGCCACTGCGGCGGAACCGTCATCGCCGTGGCCGCGGGTCCCGATGCAACCGACACCCGAAATTTACCGATCGCCGCCGCGAAATGCCGCTCAAAGAGCATCTCGAGCTCCAGCACCCCTGGCTGCTGAATCGGTTTTTCGAATTGAATCACCAACTCGCTCGCCTTCCCTTCGCGACCCGATGTGGACCAACCTGTTGATCCATCATCGTCAAGCACATTGGTGGCATTCGCATTACCCGAACCGACGCTGATCTTCCCGTAGCTATGGGAAGCAGATGCTAAGGGAACCGTTTCGCCATCGACCCGAACCCGCAACTCACTGAGAAAGAAATCCCCTCGGCGTCCCTCGTAATAAGCCATGCCAGGGCCACTTGCGGGGAGTGACGCATCGGGCAAAACCTCGAGCTTTAGAGAGTTTGCGCCGATCATTTCTGGCAAAAGTGCGAAACGAACGCGGTAGACATCCCGCTTTGTCACGTCCCCTCGGGCCAAGATGGAACCATCATCCAAAAGACTTAGCTTTGGCATGGTGGAGTCATAGTCTGTCATCGACAGCGTTAGCCAAGATCGAGCTTGATCAATCTGCTTAGTCACCCAAGCCTCGAACGCTTGATGGATCGGGTCTTCACTCGTTTCATCCATCGACCAACGTTCGTAACTCGGCAACCGAGTCTGAATCAAATCGGTTAGCAAGTCATCGGCTCGCTCTTGCATGCGAAGCACCTTGGCTTGATGTTGTTGATCCATCACAACTAGATCAGGCTCATCGGCTTGGTTGAAGAGAGCCATCAATGCGTAATATTCGTCATGCGTGATCGGATCAAATTTGTGAGTGTGGCATTGGGCGCAACCAATCGTCATTCCCATCCAGACCGTCCCCGTTGTGGCGACTCGATCGACCAATGCGTAAAAACGATACTCCAACGGATCGATCCCACCCTCCTCGTTGAGCATTGTGTTGCGATGAAAGCCGGTTGCAATCTTCTGCTCGATGGTTGCATCGGGCAGCATATCGCCGGCAAGCTGCTCGATCGAGAATTGATCATAGGGCATGTCTTGATTGAGCGAGTCAATGACCCAACTTCGATAGGGCCAGATTGAACGTGGGCGATCCTTTTCATAGCCGTTGGTGTCGCTGTACCTCGCAAGGTCGAGCCATGCACTCGAAAACTTTTCGCCATACTCCGGTGAAGCCAACATGCGATCCACTAACCGCTTCAGTGCAGCCGGGTGCGAGTCAGCGACAAATCGCTCAACTTCATCAGGTTCGGGGTTAATGCCGAGCAGGTCAAGCGATAACCGTCGGATCAAACGCCTTCGATCCACCGGGCCTTGCGGCTCCATCCCTCGGCTTTCAATCTCAGCCAGAATGAATCGATCCACTTCGTCCTTGCACCACCCTGAATTCGAAACATCGGGAATCGGTTTCTTTTTCGGAGCGACAAATGCCCAGTGATTCTCGTACTCACCTCCCTGCAAGATCCATGTCCGCAGCATCTGGACCTCGGCAGCCGACAACCGAACTCCACTATCCGGGGGCGGCATGATGGTATCCGGATCATTGGAAGTCACCCGCAGCATCAACTCGCTCTTGTCCGGCACCTGTGGCACAACTGCTGAGTAACCGCCGAGGTCCGCATGAGCGTTTCGTTGCTGATCGAGACGCAACCCGGCCTCTCGAGTCTCCCGATCCGGTCCATGACATTGAAAACAGTTCTTGGAAAGGATTGGGCGAATGTCTCGGCTATACGAAATTCTTGAATCATCGCCAAAGACCGAAGTCCCCGAGCCGAACAACGTGCCCGCAATCAACAGGACACGGGCGTACAATCCTGATTCCCGCATCAAGTCTCCGGTCTGACTCGCTCTCAATCGAAACCTCAAAAGGTAAACCGCAGACTGATACTTAAGTCCAAACATCAAAACCCAAATAGCAATACATCAGGGAGCAGGAGATAGAAAATCGCTTGGTGCAAGCAATCCCAACGTTGTTCTATGATACCGCAATTCGATATCAACGGCTCACCGACCGGTATCGGCGATGATTACTTAATCTTCTTCTCGAGCCATCCTTGCTTCCACCGCTCCACCATAGATCTCGTGACCAACGAGCATTAGCATTCCGAAGAACAATGGCAGGACAAAGTACAGGAGTCGGAAAATGAGAACGGAAGCCAAAACGGAATCACCGGCCGAGTCTCGCAGCAGCGTCAGCAAGATCACCTCCAGAACTCCGAGTCCACCGGGGACCTGAGTGATCAAAGAGACGGCAATGGCGACCAGAAAGGCAGCGAGAACAAGAGAGAACGGGACGAGCGTGTCGGCAGGCATCACCAGATAGAGCGTGGTAGCTGAAATCAAAAGGTCGATCGCCGCAACTGACGCTTGTGCGGCCATCAGCCCCGGCTCGGGTGGCCTAAGACGCAATTTGCCCATCGGCAGCGGCTTGCGCCAAACGAAACAGACCGCGAGATAAGCGGCAGCTAAACTGAGCAGAATGACTCCGAGAGTTCTGGTTCCGAACGGCAGTGGAACCTCTTCGGGCAACTCCACCGGAACAGCAACCAGTACCGCACCACCAAGTACCCAAAGTCCGCTCCAGAAAGTAAGCCCCAGCATGGAAATCAGGACCACGATTTGACTTGCTGATAGCCCCCATCGCGTGTAGAAGCGAAATCGGATCGGGGTCGCCGCCAAAAGTGTCCCGAGGTTATTGCCCAAGCTGTAACCTAAAAAGGAAACCAGAGCCACTCTGCGTAGCGGGAGAGAACGACAAACATATCTCAAAGCCAGCAGATCGTATCCGGTCAATAGCCCGTAGTTGAGCGCCACAAGAACGGTGGCGATCCCAAGATAGACAGGCGGGACACCCAAAAGCCCCGTTTTAAACTCCAGCCAAGTAATATTTTGAGATTCACGTATTAGCAAACGAACCGCCAATCCAAACAGAACGGCGGCCATGATAGGACCGGCAATCGATCGTAATTTTCGTTTTGGCAAAGTGGTCAGATCACGGACATGGAAACGAGTCAGCTCGGAGGTCGATCCGGAACCTCATCCGATCCCGCCCGCCTTTACCTTTTCTACCCGAATCATCGGCAAGCTTTTATACCCAACTGCACGAAACAACTAGAATTCAGGCATTCGTCACCGAGCGAGACAAAATGCCTCGGTAAAATATCGATGACGCCATCAACGACGTCTGGACAGGAGATTGATGAAATGATGCAATTCCCTCCATACTTAAAGATTAAAGATCGCGGTTCTTGTCGGTCTCTGAAACGCAGAAATCAACCCGCCGTTTCTCTCACGCAGGGCATGAATTAACGCCATGACAAAGGTCAAACACGAACTCGTCGTCCTCGGTGGCGGCCCCGCTGGTTACGTCGCAGCAATCCGAGCCGCTCAATTGGGAATCAATGTTGCATGCGTCGACGAGAATCCAAGATTTGGCGGGACCTGCCTTCGAGTCGGCTGCATTCCAAGCAAGGCGTTACTCGAATCCAGCCACCTCTACGAAGAGACACAGCATCGATTCAAAGATCACGGCATCCAAGTGGATGGTGTTCGCCTCGACCTCGATGCCTTGATGGCTCGCAAAGCCAAGATTGTCGACACCCTGACTGGCGGCATCGACATGCTCTTCAAGAAGCAGGGAGTTACACCCTACCGAGGGCGTGGCCGGTTTCAGGACGCAAACACCATTGTGGTTGAGGGAGAAGACGGTGCCACGATCGAGGCAGAACAGGTACTGATCTGCTCCGGCAGTCATCCCGCGAAGTTGCCGTTTGTCGAAGAAGATGGTGAGTTCATCGGTAACAGCACCACCGCTCTTTCGTTCCCAACGGTTCCGCAGAAACTTGTGGTCATCGGAGCGGGATACATCGGACTTGAACTTGGCAGCGTTTGGAATCGCCTGGGAAGTGAGGTCATCGCTCTCGAAGCATTTGATCGCATCATGCCCGGCATTGACGGTGAGATCGCTTCACTTGCGCACCGTGGATTCAAGAAACAAGGGATCGACATTCGGACCGAAACATTTGTCAAATCCGCCAAAAGGCAGGGCGAGAAGTGTGTCGTCGAAATTAAAGACGGCGAGTCTATCGAATGTGACCGTGTCCTGCTGGCAACGGGGAGAACGCCTGCCACGGATGATCTTGGCCTCGAAGCAATCAAACTTGAAACGGATCAACGGGGTTTCATTACCGTGAATGAAAACTTCGAAACTGCCGTCGAAAGCGTTTATGCTGCCGGCGACTGCATCGGTGGAGCGATGTTGGCACATAAGGCCATGGAAGAAGCAATCGTGTGCGTGGAGCGGATGGTCGGTATGAAAAGTCACGTCAATTACGACGTCATTCCAGCGATCGTTTACACCCATCCAGAAATCGCGTCCGTTGGACGCACCGAAGAACAACTCAAGCAGGATGGCGTAACCTACAACAAGGGTGTCTGTCCCTACGGGGCAAACGGACGTGCGCGGACACTCGGTGAGATTGACGGAAGAGTCAAGATTCTTGCTGACGCCACCACCGACCGTGTACTCGGCGTTCACATTATCGGAGCGCGAGCGGGGGATATGATTGCGGAGGCTGCTACAGCGATGGAATTTGGTGCAAGCAGCGAAGATATCGCCCGAACCTGTCACGCCCACCCAACGCTCGCTGAAGCGATGCACGAAGCGGCACTCGCAGTGGACAAACGCGCGATTCATACCGCCTAAAGTGAAGTAGCTGCCGAAACTTACCCGTTAACCGTGGCACGGCGGACTCGCACTTAGCGATACTGAAGGTGTGGCAATCAACACCTCCCGTTTGCCGCCTTTGGGACCACGCACCTTCGTCACACGAAAACCGGCTTCGCTGAACCGGTCCCGCACTTCGCGGCTGACACAATACGTTGTCAGTCGCCCATCAAGTGTGAGAAGTTGACGCATCCGCGCCAAAGAGGCCACTTGCCATAGCTCAGGATTCGCCGCTGGTGCAAACGGGTCGTAGTAGACTGCATCAACTGCAGCTAGCCCCGACACATTACTTTTTAACCAATCACCAACGCAAAGAATCACAACAATCTGGTCGGTGGAATGAGTGGATGAGCCTCGTGCAGGAATTGTCCACTGATATTCACCCGGTGCCAATTCGTTCCCGAGCGTTTTTCGCCACGACACAAAAGACTCGACCAACCAAGAGTGTTTGACGGACGTGCCGAGGTTCAGCATTTCAAAGAGATCAGCTTCAAGGAGTTTAAGTTCCCACGCGTGGTAATGCAGTGCGCATCGCGCGGTGACCGCGCGATCAACCGTCATTAACATTCCCAACGCAGTCCCGAGACCAATTTCTAAAACTCGGGTCTTCAATCCCTTTGCTAGCCGGCCTGATACACCACTGTTATGAAGGTAAACATGCTCGGTTTCCGTGCGTGCGCCCGATGCGCTGTGAAAAGCAAGACCATCATTTGGGTTCACCAAAGTTCGACTACCATCATCAGTGACCTGAATGACCAGATCGTCTCGTCCGGCTATCGGAATTGTTTCTCGCTCTAACAACCAACCCATCTCCCGAAATCTGGCAGCTTCCCAAAATACGAATCAAAACCCACTCAAAATTTAATGGGAATGCTCCTTTGTCTCTCGGCTCTTCGAAACGCATGAAACCACAAAAAAACAGACCGAAACCGCGTGGAAATGATGCAACCACAAAATAAGCGTGCCTTTTCAGTTCTCTTTACCTTTAGGTTAGAATAATCCGGAATAGAGTGGGGTTCACTTCGCCTACCGCTGACAGACTCTACCGCCCCACAACTCGCTCACGCTCGAACACTTTTCCGAAAGCAATCTGAAATTGGACATTGAAACACTAAACGGTAAATTGAACCAAGTGCGTTGCGGATTGCAAAGCGTCATTCGAGGCAAGGACACTGTCATCGACTCGGTGCTTACTGCCGTGCTTGCTGAGGGAAGTGTGCTGCTCGAAGATGTTCCCGGTGTCGGAAAAACCACACTCGCAAAATCTCTCGCGTCCCTGATTGAATTGAAATTCCAGAGGGTTCAATGCACCCCGGACCTGTTGCCGGCTGATATTCTTGGAAGTTCGATTTACCAGCCAAGCACAGCATCGTTCGAATTCCGCCCGGGACCGATTTTCTGCGACCTTTTAATTGCTGACGAAATCAACCGCGCCTCACCAAGAACGCAGAGCGCCCTGCTGGAGGCGATGGCGGAAGGTCAGGTCACCGTCGACGGAAAACGCTACCAACTGGAACGTCCTTTTCTCGTAATCGCGACGCAAAATCCGTCAGGTTACGAGGGCACGTTTCCGCTGCCGGAATCACAGCTAGACCGCTTTCTATTAAGGCTCTCGATGGATTACCCAGATCACGAGAGCGAGATTGAAATGCTGCTGGATCAGCCCACCGATGATCCGGACTTTTCACTTGAACCCGCCATGACTCGCGAAGAGCTGACCTCACTGCAAAAGCATGTTCGTGCGGTGCAAGTTGATCGAAAAATCGCAAAGTACGTTGTTGACCTCGCCAACGCGACTCGTTTCGACAGCCGAATCCGCACCGGTTGCAGCCCGCGTGGATCCAAAATGCTTCTGCGCGCTGCTCAGGCTCGAGCAGTCCTTGAGGGTCGAAACTATGTACTACCCGATGATGTTCAAGCGCTTGCGGCTTCGGTTCTGAGTCATCGAGTCAGCCTCCGAAACGCGTCTTTGGGAGCAACTGATTCGATTGCGATTCAGAATGAGATTGTTTCGCAAGTGGAGGTTCCGGTTTGAGCATCGCCCAAACGTCTCGTTCTGCCGATCTGCAGGAAAGAAGCATACCCCTCAGGCGCGGTCGAACCTACTCCTTGACAAAACTGGCACTCCACTTGGTAACGAGTGTTCCGGCTTGGATCCTATGGATCCTACTCGCGCCCTTTCGCTTGGTGAATTGGTTTCGGAGATCAATGACAGTTGCTTCTGGCACGCTTTTAGTTGTCAGTATCGCCTCACTCAACATCATTTGGGGTTACCCTTGGCTGGGTATTTTCTCCGCAGCTATCTCGCTTTTCGTGATCGGGAGACTTCTGAGCTCACTCATGAGTCCCAAGTTGAATTATCACCTCGCGCTTCCTCGATCGGTCCCATTTGGATTTCCTTTGCCTATCGCGATCAACTGCTTCAATCGTGGCAAATTTCCAGCCATGCAGTTTCTGATTTCGTTTGATCGACGGAGCCAAACATCTCGAAGAAGACCAAGGCGTGGCAGGGTGCAGAATAGGATTTTTGAAGCCATTTCAGCGCCACAACCCATCGCCCTGCTCGAGGCCGGCACCACCAAACGCGTCACTTCCACCCTGCGATTCACCTCACGAGGCACCCATGCGATGCCTTCAATCGTGACGCAGAGCTATTTTCCTTTTTACCTGTTTCAGGTCACGCAAAACGTTGATCCCAAGCAAGAGATCACGGTGACCCCTCGTCCCCTCGATACAGACGAAGATGAGTCGACGCGGGGTTTCCTGGAGGCAATGGGTGAATGGTCGCATCAGCTACTTGCGGGTGATGCACTTGATTACACCGGCAGTCGTGAATACGAAGTGGGTATGCCCGTTCGCAAATGGGATTTTGTCTCGTGGGCGCGTCTGGGAAAACCGATTGTTCGTGAATACCAATCCCCTTCCATTCAACAGGTTTACTTGATCGTTGATACATCTCACCAACCGGACCCAACGGTGGAAGAGGAAAAACGGAAGGCTGACTTTGAACACCTTCTTTCTGCGGCAACCACTTCGATTCTCGAACTGGGAAAGAAACGAGTCAGTTTGCAATTGTGTTTGACCTGTGAACAAGATCGCCACCGGGAAGAGGGTGGCTTCGTTCAAATCGATAATGAGTCGATGTTGATTCGACTTGCGAACGCCGATGCTACGGATCCTGAGTCGACAAATCAGCAAATTGAAGGGGCACTGGAATCGATCCATCAATCCCCGACATTGATTCTTTCCAACCGAAATAGCGAATCCTATCCTTATCCACTTCCTCGATCGGCGCACTGGATTCAGGTCGCTGCGCCAACGACCGGCGATCATCCATCCCTTTCGTCGGTTAGAAGGGGACTGGTGAGATGAGCGAGAAACGACAACTCCAGATCCTCGCAGTCCTTCTTTGGGCACAGTGCCTATTTGTGGGAAGCACCTTTCGCACCTTACCGATTGTCTGCGGTTTTTCGGCTGTTATTACGCTATTGATTCTAGGTTCGAGACCATTGCAATCCAAACCGAGGACAACGACCCGTCGACGTTGGTGGACCACCCCGCTTGCCTGTCTTGGATTCCTCGCCAACTTTGCAATCGTTGCCCAGTGGCGTGCGGCAAGCCAATTAAGCGAAGAGATCAACTATGTTTACCTGGTCATTGACAGCCTAGCTCACACTTCGTTCACCTTCGCATTCCTGCTTTGGCTCAGACGTCCCACTCACGGTCATCCGTCAATGATCCCGTTTGGTTGCATCGTGGCGTTGATGTCCTGTGCGGCGGGTGGAGCGAGTAGTTCGCTAACGGCACAAAGTGCCATTGCATTAACCATCTGCCTCGGTTTTATCCTTGGCTGTGAAGTCATTCTGCGCAACAAACACGGCTTTGGAGTCGTCAGCACCGAGCCCGTGAGCGAGCGACCATCATCCAACTGGATCGCTCCAACCTTTTCTCTGTTTGTTCTATCGGCTCTGATGATTGGAACCAGTGGAGTGGCAAACAGCACAAACATGATCCTTCCCGCGATTCAAAGCAAATTGCAGGAAGAATTACAGACATCATTCAACGCATTGGCTGAGGAATCCTATGTCGGGGGCACCCGCTACGTTCGCGGCAGCGAACTTGGATCTTTGAGAAAACATATGCTTGGTGACCCAGCAGAAGTGGCCGTGCAGGCCTACTGCCAAATTCCACCCGGCTACCTTCGAGGCACCGTGTTCGACCGATACTTTCGAGGTCGCTGGATTGATTCTGGAAGCTTCGAATTTGAACGCTACACGCGACAACCGCGAATTCCTGATCTACCAATCCGATCAACAGGAGTGGGAACGACAGGGTTATATGAGACCCTACCTGAGCCACTCAATCGCTTCGAATTGTTTGACGATCAACCCGGGCAGATCATCCCAGTTGAGGTTTTTTCGGATCCATCTAAAGGCTCATTGATTTTCACCCCGTTAAACACCTACTGGATCGATGCGAGTAGCGAAGAGATTTCCTACACCGCTCACGGAGTGATCCGAACGGGTATCGATGTTAGGCGTCCCTATGTGGCGGGAGTGGGTCAGCGGCTCCCAGCGGCTCCCCTGCAACCGGCGATTCAAGAGTCGACGCTTCAGGTCCCCGAGCAACTTAGTTTGAAACTGCGAGATTACGGTAACAAACTCGTCACCGCGGAATCCTCAACGGTTGAAATCGCCCAATCCGTTAGCGAGCATTTTCAGTCTGTGTATGGCTACAGCCTGACATCCAAACTAGATCGCCCTCGGCGCAGTGATCCGATCGAGTTCTTCCTCGATAACCAGCACGATGCTCATTGCGAATACTTCGCGTCAGCCACCGTACTATTACTTCGAAGCTTGGGAGTTCACGCACGTTACGTGACGGGATACGTCGTCGATGAGATGACCGAAGAGGATAGCTCACTCTGGGTAGGCAGAAATCGCGATGCGCACGCTTGGGCTGAAGCGTACGACGAGGAATCACAGCAGTGGTTCCCGGTTGAGTCCACACCAGGCCGAACCTATCGGACCATTGAACCAGAACAACTCAACCTCAACGCAGCCGACGCTGATGGAAACCTGCTTGAGGATCAATCAGGACTCGATGATGGATGGTTTCAAAACGTCATCGATTGGGCCGCGTCGGTCCGAGTTAGCGAACCCATCGTCATCCTCTTTCGGATCTCGCAGATCCCCTTGTTTATCGGCCTGACCGCATATCTCTGGAAGCGGCATCGGAGATCAAAACAACCCGAGGCCAAAGCCGAAGTACGAGCGAAGAGGATGCTCAGGAAAGTCGATCGACTGATGGCGCGAATGGAGCTATACCGTGCACCAAGCGAGACGCTTTGCCACTTTGCGGACCGAGTCGGCCAAGCAGCCGACTCGGAGCGTCTCGGAGTTCCACAGCAACAGGTTTTGACCCGCTGCGCCTCATGGTATCGCTCTTATGCTGCAGCACGGTACCAAGGACTCACCCCAGAACCACTTTCGAAGTAAGCAGAATCTTTCTTGAGGTTTATAGAGACTAGAACGGTGCCTCGTCATCCACGGCTTCAGAGAATGCATCGTTCGGGGAGCTGACCCTCTCGGTCATCGTTCCGCCGGTTGAACCTAGCAACTGGAAAGACATCGCCTCGGCACTCAGGAAATAACGCGCCTCGCTCTGAGCATCCTTCTGCCACCGCCGTCCGCTTAGTCGATAGGATACCTCGATTTCATCTCCCACGTTCAGTTCGTCGACTGCATCACACGAATCGCGGATGAATTCCACCGGAATGTAATTGGTAAAGGATCCCTTGTCCTGCTCCAAAACAACGAGACGTTTCCTAAAACCCTTATTCCCGAAGGTTTTGGTTTCCTCGATCAGATGAATCACTCCGCTGACCGTTGCATCACTCATACCAAACTCTCTCGCGTCTCAAGCTATGTCTAATTCGAGTCCCGAAACCTGATCGGATCTCTCGAGAGAAATTGTAGCATCCTCCGGAATGAAGAAAACTCGACCGAGTCTAAATTTATTCAGAGTCCCCCAGTGAACCAGTTAACTGACTAAACCAGATAGACGACTCACCCAAAGAACTAGGCAATCGTCAAATCATGCAATTAACGGTTCGATGACTTCCCCACCAAACTGACTCAATTGTTTATGACGCCCGGCGTGGTAATAAGTCAATCGATTATCGTCGAGACCCAATAGACGGAGCAGGGTGACATGAAAGTCTCGAACATGATGCACCTGCTCAACCGCTTCCATTCCCGTCTCATCGGTAGCTCCGATCGTGTGCCCCGCCTTGCACCCACCACCTGCCATCCAGATTGTCATCGCCTTGGGATTATGATCGCGACCATATGCGGTTCCGCCCCGCACACCATTGTCTGGAGATCGCCCGAACTCACCGCACCAAACCACCAAAGTGCTATCGAGTAAACCTCTGTTTTTCAGATCACGAATCAGGGCGGCAATGGGCTGATCAACTCCCCGAACGAGATTCCCGTGCGCACGCTCAATGTAATCGTGACTGTCCCAAGTCCCGTGATACAACTGAACAAACCGCACTCCCTTTTCCACCAACTTTCTCGCTAGCAGACACTTGCGACCGAACGAATTGGTTGACTCTTGCCCGACTCCATACTCCTGCAGCGTCTTCTCGCTCTCACCTGACAAATCCAACGCATCGGGAATCTCGCTTTGCATTCGGAATGCCAATTCGTAGCTCATCAATCTTGCCCGCAAATCCTGCTGATGAGGTTTCGCTTGGGCATGACGCTGATTCAACTTCATCAACAAATCCAAGTTGTCGCGTTGCCTTTGCATGGTGACACCGGATGGTGGCGAGAGATCCAAGATGGGCGATCCCTTGGGACGTAGCGGTGTCCCCTGAAAGGCCGTTGGAAGGAAGCCATTACTCCAGTTCGCGGCTCCACCCTGCGGAAAAGAAATCTCGGGTAAGACAATAAAACCGGGCAGATTCTGATTCACGCTCCCAAGCCCGTAGGTCACCCATGCACCAAGTCCGGGATCACCCCCAAATTGATTTCCGCAATTCATCTGATACATCGCGGTGGGATGATTGACGCTATCGACTTGGCAACCTCGATAAAAGCAGAGATCATCTGCCACGCCCCGCAAGTGCTCCCAGTTGGTTGCCATCGCGGCGCCGCTCTCCCCATAACGGCCAAAAGCGAACGGACTCTGAACGTAATACCGCTTGCCGCTCTCCATCGCAGATTTTTGTTCGCCGGATCGATTGAACTCTGAAAGATGCAGATCTTTTAACTTCGGTTTGGGATCAAAGGTGTCGATATGGGACGGACCTCCCTCCATCATCAGAAAGATGCAACGCTTTGCCTTTGATGGAAAATGCGCCTCTCGCTCTGCGCCGTCTCGAGAGTCAGCCAAAAGATTCCCATCTTCTTTCAACAGAGATGCAAATGCGATCAACCCAAGTGACGAAGAAAGATTCATGGACCACTGGCGACGACTTGACACACTGACATCTTCCCTATTCGATTGATCACAAGGATCGCCTGTGGACTGATAACGGGTATCCATGTCGATTGATTTTTTCCTCATACCTGAAAATCCTCACTCACCACTGGCACGGGCAACCCCCGCCGGTCTGGCATCACGCTGCATTTCATGTTGAAACAAAATTGCCATACCTCGTAACTTACGTGTGACCTCACCATTACGAACCGGTTGGCTCTCGCCCGGATCAACCGACAGGTCAAACAGCTTCAAACTGGGTGAAAGCAGTAGTTTCCATTGTTGCCAACGTACTGCTGCGAGTTGCCCTTCGCTGCCGTGATAAAAAAAAGCGTCGTTGTACTCATCACGACCAATCAACTGTTCCCATTCGTAGGGCGGATCCCAAGTCCTTCGGAGAGGAACCCTTCCGTTGACTGTCCGATTCAGTTCGGGCGGAGGCACCACCTCGCTCTCCCCTTTGAGAACTGGAGTAACATCACGGCCGTCAATGACAATCCCGTTGGGAACTTCAATCCCCGCCACAGTCGCAACACTCGGGAACCAGTCCATGGCGCGGATCACCTCACCACATTCTGCACCCTGAGCAATCCCTAGTCCCGGCCCCCAACAGATCGCTGGAACACGTATCCCACCTTCGTATGTGGTTAGCTTCCTTCCTTGAATGGGCTGCCGATCATTGCGCCCCGGCCCTCGTCCGTTATCCGACACGTAAATCACCAACGTCCGGTCATCAACACCCTCCTCGGCAAGGCAGTCCATCACACGCCCGACATGATGATCCATCTCCTGTATCGCATCCCCATACTCTCCCCACTGGGATGAACCGCGAAACCCTTCACTCACACCCAGTGGATGATGCAGCATCGTGTGGGGAAGATAGAGAAAGAACGGACCGTCACGATTTCTCTTGATAAACGCAATAGCCTCATCGGTGTAACGCTCGGTTAAGTGATTCGGATCCGCTGGGCGTTGGATGACTTTATCCTGCCGAATCAGCGGAACACCGCCAAGCGAGTCAAAATAGACGATCTCAACCGGGTCTAGGTTGTGAAGCAATCCGAAATATTCGTCGAACCCCTGATCTTTCGGCAAAAGTGGTTCTTGAAACCCGAGATGCCACTTCCCAATGCAAGCCGTCGCGTAGCCGTTCTGTTGAAACAATTCGGCAAGGGTCAATTCATCCGGATGAATCCCCTGAATCGAATCCGCTCGATGAACCCAAATATGGTTACCGACTCGCCTCGGATAACAGCCCGTTAGCAGCCCAGCTCGAGAAGGACTGCAAATCGGGGCAGCTGCATAATAATCCGTCAAACGCACCCCCTGTTGCGCTAGCTGATCAATGCGAGGTGTCTTCACCTCGGTTGCACCGTAACAACCCAAATCATAATAACCCTGGTCATCAACCAGGATCAGGATGATGTTGGGACGTGAGGCTTGGTCGGCGTTAACTGGTTGCGGATGAACGAGTCGTGGAAAAAATACTGTGGCAATCAAAATGGCCTGTGTAGTAATTCTGCGTCGCAAATGATTTGCGAATGACCGCCGGCAACCGGCCTTCATCATGGCCGTAAAGAGGAACACGGCGATCCATGCGGCAACCATCGAACGGTGAATATGGCTCATCACTGATCCTTTTGCAAAAAAGCCACCAGATTCGGAGTATCGAGTGTTCGTGTCAGGCGGAACACGCCCGCCGGGCCGTTGGGGTGGCCGCTGTAGATGAAGATATGTTGGACCCCGCGTTCTTCGTCGATGACGGCTCCCGCAGGATGGAAACCATCGGCGTCGGCGTAGAATTTTCCCTGACGCTGAAACAGGCGGCACTCGCGACGCCACTCGCCTTTAGACCAGTCCTCCGGCGCGATGCTCCACAGCCACAGCTCCATCCGATGCCGTTCGCTGCGCACAATTTCGAACCGCTTTGTCACTGGATTGAATGAAAGGTCGACCGTGTCCACGAGTCGCGGGTCTTGCAGGTTGGTCTTCGTGATCGTTGGCTCCTGGCCGGGCTGCCAGGTCATCTGCCGGTGGGCTCGCACCTGATTTTGATCACGGGTGACGATGTGACATTGCCCATCGTGGAAGATCGCCGCCGGTTCGTATTGCTTGAACCCGGCGGGATATTCGTTGGCCCGCCATGTTGCGCCGCCATCGGGTGAATGAAGAACCACGAGTTTCTCGGAGTACTTGTGGTACTGATCCACCTCACCAAACCAGTTGCCGAACACAAGTAGACCTTGCTGAGGATCGTCGAGAATGCGCGGGCCGATGTTGATGATTGCGTGATTGAAGGTGTCCTCACGTAAAGCCTCGGAAAAATGTTTCCATGTGCCGCCTGCATCGTCACTGCGGAAGACGCCGTGGTTGTTCACAGCAATGACCGCGCCATCACGGGCCGTCCCGATCGCGTGCAAGTGGACTTTGTAGCCGAGCGGAGATTCGTTTCCCTTGTCGAATTTCGCTCGATGAGAGAGCGGCACGATTCCGCCGCGTTTCCGATCTTCCGGCTTCATGCAGTCCCGCAGGTCGTAGGGCTCGGACCATGACTTGCCGCCATCGTCGCTACGCAGCACCACGCCATAGGACATCTTTGGATGCGGCTCACCGGCGCCTTTGGCTCGGTGTCCCGGAATCCGGCGGTGCATCACGACGATCGTGTCTCCCGACATCGTCGCAACCGGCCAGCCGTAGTGATTGCAATCTCCCGGCGGATCGATGGGCAGGTTGACCGGCGCCAATTCGAGCAAGCCCGACTGTTTACCGGTATTAAGTTTCTCGATTTGCACGTCGGAAGCGCCAAGGATCTGTAATGCAAACTCATCCTCCGCTCTGGCAAAACTCTGCGAGAAAAGAAAAACAGCAGTTGCTATCGAGATTTCCCTCAGGACGCGAGGGAACAAATTCCAACGTGCGCGTCCTGCGTTCTCTTGTATGAAACAACTCAAATCATCTCTCCTGACATGTACCAAGCGTAGGGCATCCCCGTTCACGAAGCAATGACTCACGGAAATCGGTGGGAGTTTTCGGACCAGTCGCTTGAACGTCACATCGTAGCGGTCCGGAGTGTTGAAGCCGTAGGTGTCGGCGAGACCGTTATTCGCCATCAACTCGCACGCCTATCTTCGTGGATCCAGGCGACCACAGAAATGCTACTCCCAAGATCAGCATCGGCAGTGAGAACGGAACTATCAGTGCAAGCGACCATTTCAACGTGTAGTAAGCGACGCTTTCACCTCCTGAGGACCATTCGCCGGAGTCGGGGAGAATAGGGTGCATCACCAGAATCGCCGCAATTGCTGAGACGACTGCGGTGACTGTCAGCCACGCACCGGCCAAGCGGGGCCACCAGATTGCCAAGACAGATGCTGGAAGCAAAGACATTGGTCCGGTCGCGAGGAACAGAAGAACTCGATTCACCCAGGGAGCACCTCCGTGCAGCGGTGAGCCATATACCCCCGCGCCTGCGAGAGCCCACAAGATGCCTCCGAGAAATTGCAGCGAACCCAGTGAAACCGCGAATCCGAAAAGAAGCGTGCGAAGGCAACCACCTCGGTCTGTCGTTAGCGCATCGTTCATGTAGAGCCTCCACCGCCCAGCGGATACTTTAATGCATTTTCTCGCTGCTGTTTGCCAAAGCATTCGGGACTTTTGTGCGCAAATACTCATCTCTGAGTACTCGCGTCTGATTTTCTGGGCAAGGTCGCAGGCGGAGGGCATTTGTGTAAACCCGAAGACCTTGCCATGGATGATCTTCAGCCAGTGCTGCAGAACTTGGTCGTCGGGCGATTCGCAATGTGCCAGCAAGCGGGACGACGCATGCTCGCGCAAGGCTCCAGCTCAATCATGAACATCGGATCGGTTGCCGGTTCTACAGCCCTCGGTCGAGGACATGTCGCCTACAGCATGGCGATGGGAGCAGTGATTCAGATGATCGTTAATGACCAGGACGGTGTTCCTGTTGTCTATTCGGGTTGCCATGGCGTGGGAGTGCGAGTCGTTCAGCCCGTCAATCCGAAAGCACCGGCCAAGAACATGGGATTGGTCAAATTCTACGTGCCACCGCACGTTGTCTTGGAGCCAGGTTCTCATCCAACGGAAGAAACTTTTGTCATTTTGGAAGGTGAAGGCGAAATGACTTTTCATCGCTACAAACGCCATGTGAAGAAGGGAGACTTTATCTACCTCCCGCCTTGGTGTGTTCATGGAATTGAAAACACCGGCAATGAATCACTAGTCATCCTAATCTGCACGTCACAACCTAACCGTCGTGAAATGTCGTAGCAGTGGCTTACCGCCGCCGCGAGATTCTTTTCACAAGCTCACAGTGAGAGCGGCTTTCGTTCAACTACACTAGTTGAACAGGTCGCTTTCATGCGATTAGCTCATTCAAAGTGCCTGTACTGCTACCGAAGGATTCTGTTTCAACGCCAAGGTGTTGGAGCATCGTCACATACAGGTTGCACAGCGGCTGGTTGTGATCGCGGCGGAAGGCCAGATGCCGACCATGCTTTAGGCCACCGCCGGCCAGTAGGATGGGCAGGTTAGTGTTGTCGTGGGTGTTGGCATCCCCCATATTGCTGCCAAACAGGATCATTGTGCGGTCCAGCAACCGGTCTTCCCCTTCATGGGTTTCGGCAAGCTGTGAGAACAGTTTGTGTAGCAACCTCATCTGCTGATGATCGGCGTCAATGAGTTGTTGGACCTTCGATTCTGACTGGCCATGATGACTGAGATTGTGGTAGCCATCGGTTGTGTTCTGATCGGGATGCAGCTTGAACACGGGAGTCGCAAAGGCATCAACCATCAGCGTGACGATCCGCGTGGAATCTGTCTCCAGCGCCAGCCGCCCCATCGACAGCATCAGGTCAAACTTCTCGAAGAATAACTTCTGGTCGCGAATTTCGTCCGGTAGTTGCTGATCCGGCGTCGGTTTCGGACGCAGTTCCCACTGGCGAGCTGTTTGCAGTCGCTCTTCAATTTCGCGGACGGATGTCAGGTACTGGTCAAGCCGTGATTGATCGTCGCGACCGAGATTGCTGCGGAATTGCCGCGCATCATCCAGCAATGTATCGAGAATGCTTCCTCGTTCGTCGAGTTTATGAAGCTGGCGTTTTACAGCAGCCTGATCGCCTTGGACGAACATCTTGCGAAACAACGCCGATGCACTGTCTTCGGCGGGCAGCAGCACGCCGTCTCGTGTCCAAGAGAGACTGCGATTCGCCTTGTCGATGTTCACACCCAGATTAAGCGTCGGGAACCTCGTCACGGGTCCTAGACGTTCGGTCGCGAATTGATCGAGCGAGATTGTGTTGCGAAAGCCACTCTTGGTCGGGCCACGGGCTGCCGTGAGAAAGCAGTTCTCTGTGCTGTGACCACCATCGACATCGGGGTGTGAGAGCCCACTGATGACCGTGAAGTCTTCCCGGAACTCGGACAAATCAGCGAGGTATGGCGAGAGCTCGTAATCTCGGCCCGTCCCATCCGGAAAGAACGGCTTGGGTAGCACGCCGAGATTATTGGAAATCAACAGCATCCGCCGCGGAAGTTCTGAAGCCGCTTGCTTTGCTGATACTGAACGCAGGCTTTCCAGAAATGGTAACGCAAGCGTGACACCCGCACCGCGAAGAAACTGACGGCGATTGATTTGATGGCGGTGGATCATCGGCTGCCTTCCTTTCCGAGAAAGATCCTGCTCTGCGTCAACGCATGGACAAGATCACGAACGCGATATCCATCTGCTTCGCAGCCATCGAGTATGGACTCAATTTCTTCACGATCCGCAAATCGCACAGGAGTTCCCGTTGCATAAAGCGTGAACTGTTGCAGAAGATTCCGAGCCAGTTGACGAGGATTGCCTGAGAGAATCTCCTTCAGTTCGTGGATGTCCCTAAAGTTGCGACCGTCCAGCAAACGGCCGCTTGCATCGACCGTGTCAGCAAGTGCGTAGGCAAAATCGTGGCCGGCGCGGTCCACCCCGGAGATGCGTTCTCCCGCTTCAAGTCCGCGATAACGCTCTCGCCAGCCGCCGAGGATGTCGAAGTTTTCCAATGCGAAACCAACGGGATCGAACCTCGCATGGCATCCGGAACACGATTCCGATTTCGTATGCAGAGTGAGCAACTCACGAATAGTCTTCGCGCCACGAATGTCCGGCTCGACAGCGGGGACGCTCGCTGGAGGAGGCGGGGGTGGCTGGCCGATCAAACGCTCCATGATCCACGCGCCGCGGATGACCGGCGAGGTCGATGTGCCGTTGGCGGTCACTTTCAAAATGGCGGCCTGCGTCAACAGACCGCCGTAGGGACTGTCGTCCGGCAAGGCGATCTTTTGCATTCTAGACCCGCTAAGCGGTGGTAACCCGTAATGCTGCGTGAGACGATCGTTGGCGTAAACAAAGTCGGCATCGACTAACACACTCGCTGGCAGGTTGTCACGAATCATCGCTGTGAAAAAGGTGCGAGTTTCGCGTTCCATCGACTCCATCAGGTAATCATCAAAGCGGTACTCAGGATGCAGACGAATATCCGGCTCGTCGCGTCGCATGTTGCGCAAGTCGAGCCAGTAGTCGGTAAAAATCTCGACGAACCGATCGAAGCCAGAACTGTTGATCAGTCGATCGGTCTCACGGCGAAGTGTATCAGCGTCGCGGAGCTTTCCCGCGGAGGCCAGCTCCTGCAAAGCTGGATCCGGCCGCGTGTTCGTTAGGAAATGCGACAGCCGAGAAGCGATGGAATAGTGATCGAGGTTGCCAACGCTCGGATCCGAGGGCTCGCGTAAATAAAGAAAATGACCAGAACAGAGAAACGCCTTGTAACCGGCCAACATCGCTTCTGAAAACGGACGTCCCTCTTTGAGCCGCTGCTCAATGAGTTGCTCGTACCGAGTGAGTGCTTCCGTAGAGACAGGCTCGCGTGCAACGAAGTTAACGAAACGTCGAAACAGCCGCCGAGCGTCTTCGGTCGGATTCTCAGAAATGACCTCGGAGTCGATATCTCCGAATAAGACTCGATGTGAAGGTGGAGGCCACGACTCGGGTGGTAGAGGGCCTTCAACTTCAAGCCACTGAAAAGCAACACCCGGCTGACCACCTTCGGGAAATGGTGGGTAGCGATACGTCGGCGGGCCGCCGTCAACGTTGCGAGCCAGTGGCACCGGTAGACCGAGTAGACTGTATTCGAAGGTCTCATCAGGAAGTAAGCGAATGGTCGTCTCATAAACGGCCTGCTTTGGCTGTATGTCCATGATCCCACCTGTACCCCTCACATCCCCCGAAACATCAGGTCCAGAAGGCTTCCGAGCACGAAACGTCATCGGTATTGGCTCCACCGCCGGCTTAAGCAGATATCCTTCGGATTGCAAAACCGCCCGCGCGGAAAAACGAACTCGGTATTCGCCGGGAAGTTTCGCAACGAAGTCACGTGGATATCCGAAATAAGGCCAATGAGCAGATCGGAAAAGAGCTAGTTCAAGCGTGGATTCATCGTCAAGCTCTTCCAATTCTTGCCCGCCAACTGCCTTGTTTTCCTTGGCAAAAAACATCGCCTTTGGCCCGCCAAAGGTGTTCTTAGGTGTGAACAGTCTAGTTCCAACGGCGCGATATTTTCGGATCTCAGCTGGATTGGGTCCTTTGACGATTGCCTGTTTCAATGCGGTTTCAGCGGCGTCAAGATACGCAGTCAACTGCACGCGAGACATATCTAGCGCAGAGGAGGTCTTGTTGAACCGATGGACAATGCGATCTTCTGGCAACATGTCGCGAATATCCAGAAGCGGCAATTTTAGGACGTCACGCAAATTCTGTTCGTATTCGTCACGATTGAGCCGTCGCAAAGGACCACGACCATTCGCCGCTACGTCCGCCCGATCTGCTCTGGCAATCTTGTCGCGCAGCGTTTTGACCAGTGATTGACGATCTCCATCTGCCATCGCCGCTGGCTCCGGTGGCATTTCACCAGCACTGACTCGATCATGGATGAGAATCCAGCGGTAGCGCAGTTCGCGGTCGTCAAGCGTGAAAGCCAGCGAAGAAAGATCCAGTCCGCCTTCCGCCGATTCACCATCGTGACAGTCGAGACAGGTCTGTTGGAGCAGTTCACCCAGTGGCTCGGGAATTTCCGCCGCTGTTAATTTCGGCACGCTGAGCAAAATCAGCAGGCAGACTCGGTTAAACAGGCAATAGACGGAACTGACTCTTTCCAAGGATGAGAAGGGTCTAACCCACTCCCATCTAAATCGTTTCACAAAGCAAAAGGACTTTCCGTGGGAATCCCAAATCGTCGACTGGATGCTATCCGTGATTTGGTTGGCCATCACCAATCTGCTTTTCTTAATCCACATAGGCAAACTCATTCGAGTTCAACAGGACCAAGCAAATATCCGCCAAGCTCAACATTTGTGGAGTGATCTCGTCGACGCTCAAATCGGGAACATAATCTGCATTCGCTTCGAGTCGTTCAACGAAACTAAACCTCTCGCCCGTGTTCTCTTCGACCGCCTCACGAATCACTTCGAGAGGAGGAGCAGCCAAAATTTCATCCACTGGTAACGGATCATGCTCCCTCGCAATTCCCCGCCAGTGATTCAGTGCCAACTCGATCTCATCTTCACTTGCCTCCCTTGAATAAACCAATCGAAAGCATTGTTCGATGGCCCCTCGCTCAGTTGCAGAATTGAGAACCGCGTACTTGGCCACAGCAAGCGAGCGTCGGTAGGCAGACAAGCCGTTAAACAGAGCAAAAACTTGCGGCGTGATCGTCGATGCATCTCGAATTTCGCAAGAAAAATCGGGTGAAGGAGCATCAAAAACTTCGAGTAACGGATCCACTAACCCACGAAGCCGAAGGATATATAACGAGCGTCGATGACGCTGCTGCGGCTTTGGATTTGGCACCCACGCGGCAGCAAAAGCTCCCATCACTTGCCTTGGCTGAAGAGCCACCTCCTGATTAATCTCGGGGCGACATGGAATCCCTCCGATCCGTCGGTTCAATTCACCCGAAACCGCCAGCATCGAATCACGCAGTTCCTCGGCACTCAGACGACGCGACTTAAAGACCGAGTAGAATTGGCGATTCGGGTCAAGCTGATCCAAGCTCGCTTGGTCCGCCGGTTGGCTGGAGCAACAGTAGGCATCGGAAAGCATGATCTGCCGATGCAAAGACTTTAGTGACCACCCTTGCTTGATTAAATGACTCGCCAACCAGTCCAGCAGTCTTGGGTGGGTCGGCTTCTTTCCCTTACCACCAAAATTATTTGGGTTCCCAGCGATCGCGGTGCCGAAGTGCCACAGCCAGATTCGATTTGCGATCACTCGAGCAGTAAGCGGATTTTGCTCGCTCGCGACCCATCGAGCAAATGCGAGCCTGCGTCCCTCGATCCCTTCCGGAATCTCTTTCCAAACAGAATCCTGAATCACGCTCAGCGCTGCAGGCTTAACGCGATCTGCTTCACTAAACGGATCACCTCCGGTCAAGATACATGTCTTCTCCAGGAGACCCTTGGTGAGTCGATCATCAGGAATTCTAGTGGGTGCGTACACTCCATTCCTCTTGGGAGTACGACCGTTGTATACCGACAATGCAAACGGCTGGTAACGATCCAGTTCCCACAGCAAACGCTGAATCCCCTTATTGGCGACGCGTTGCCGCCCAAACTGCTCAGGCGTAAAGCCAACATGCCTTGGTGGGTACTCATCCTCCGAAAACTCGGATTGCCGCATGACCTGCCTGACTGCATCGAACACGCCATTTTTTTGTCCCGACTTCACCAATGCATCGACTTCCCGCTTCCAGCGATCAAATGACTCACGGAGAATCGGTTTCTGCTGTTCGTACCAGCGAATCGCATTTTCGAGCAGCACTGAATCCAACTTTTCAAGGACAACAGAGTGCTCAGCATGCTTCCTCCGAAGGTACTCCTGTTCCTCGAAGCCATCTCGATTTTCAATGTCCAAAAATTCGGCTCGACGCTCAGCGAGTTGCGTCGTCGCGAACACCGCCTGAATCGAGTAGTAGTCTCGAGTGGGAATGGGATCAAACTTATGATCGTGACATCTCGCACACTGCAGTGAATGCCCAAGAAAGACCTCCCCGACGCTGTTGGTCACATCATCGAGAAACCTCTGCCTTGCAACCTTTGCCACCTCCATCCCCGTGAGCTCCCAAGGGCCCATCCGCAGGAATCCCAAAGCGATCATCGCCTCAGATTCATCCAAGGCGGAGGGATCCTCAGCAAACCACTCATCTCCCGCTATCTGCTCGACAATGAATTGATCAAATGACTTGTCTTGATTGAAACTCCGAACAACATAATCTCGATAACGCCACGCATTGCCTCGTTCAAAATCATTTGCAAAGCCTGAGGAATCTGCATAACGCACCACGTCAAGCCAATGCTGAGCCATGCGTTCCCCGTAATGATCCGAAGCAAGTAATCGATCAACCAAATCAGCGAACGCAATCGCGTCTGAACGTGGATCTTCACAAAACTCACGCACCTGATTCATCGTCGGTGGCAATCCTGTCAGGTCGTAAAAAGCTCGCCGCACTAGCACACGGCGTTCGGCTCGCGGAGCAACCTTCAAGCCTTCGGGCCTCAGTTCAGCTAACAACTCATCAATTGCCCTGATCGCTACCGATTCGTCCCCGGTTTCCTGATGAACATCCTCGTTGTTGGGAGACAATTCAAGCTGACGATCAGGCCGAGATTGGTTCTCTTCAACAGGCGTGTATTCTTCAAACGGATTCACGATCGGCTGATAAGACCAAAGATCTGCGATGGCATACTTTCTTTTTGTCCAAAGGTCGGTGGTCCCGCCCGAGGTTTTGACAGTCACCCCATCTTCAAGCGACCACTTCTCCGCGAAGGCCGCATGAATCTCTTGCTGCCGCTGCTCAGATGGCCATGATGCACCCGATTGCAACCAACTCTTAATCGACTCCAGTTCAGCCTCGGTCAGCTTTTCTGATTCCTTCGGTGGCATGGCCGACCAATCATCACTGTCCCGACAGGCAGCGAGGTAGAGCGGACTTTTCAAAGGCTCGGCAAGATCGATCGCCGGCTCGCCGCTATCACCGCCATTTAAGGTACCCTCGAGAGTGCGAAGATCTAGTCCGCCCTCGATCTCTCGCCCCTCCATCCCGTGGCACCCTAGGCACTTCTCTGCGAGCAAGACAGAAACCCGACGAACAAAGACCTCATCAGAGGGTGAAACCGAGATGGCACTGGTTTCGCTAGAATCCGATTGGGCCAACGTGAAATTTTGCCATACCAAGCATTGCAAGAGGATCATCAATATCAGGCACCATGTCGAAGAATTGGAACCACCTAAGCTGATCCGTCTTGGCTGAATACCCGATTCGCTCGCCCACAACTCCGTCACGACACCTTTCCTTAATTCCAAGCCAACTGACACCATCGATCGCTCTCTGGTATCAAAATCCAACACGTTGCTCGTCCCTCGGCATTGCTCACCCACACCCGAGATATCATAACAGATACCTTGCTGAATTCACTGGTATCAGGCGACCGAAAGTCGCTATAAGCGTCTAAGTCCCATCCGAAACAGCGATCGAGGCGTTGGGCACACTTTTGTCAAAAATTGAAAAACGAATTGAACCGATGAGAATTGTTATCTGCTATCCCGTCGAACGCCGCCATTTGGATCAGATCCAGACGGCGGCGCCGGATGCTGAAGTCGTCAATGCTGGACAGGAACGTATCGACGAACTCCTCCCATCTGCAGATATCTTCATCGGACACGCTAAAGTGCCAGTCAATTGGGATCGCGTTCTAGATGCCGGAAACCTGAAATGGATCCAGTCGTCCGCAGCAGGCCTCGATCACTGCTTGGTACCCGGCGTGATCGTCTCTGATATCGTGGTCTCCAGCGCCTCTGGCCTTTTCGCACCGCAGGTTGCGGAGCAGACCTTTGCTTTGTTGACCGGTTTGCTACGGGGCATGCCGCGATTTTTTCGGGCAGAAGAAAAACGAGAGTTCATCCGTCTCCCGACAGATGATCTTCGCGGCAAAACCATTGGGATCGTCGGGATGGGCGGTAATGGAAGAATGTTGGCCAAAACACTCAGCCCCTGGGAAGTCACGCTCCTGGGAACTGACTATTACCCCATCGATGCTCCGAAAGAAGTACAACGACTGATGCCAGCCGACTCACTCGACACACTCTTGGCTGTCAGTGATATCGTGATTCTGACGTTACCGCTCAATGAGTCCACGCTGGGACTTTTTGACGATTCAAAATTCGAAGCGATGAAGACGGGTAGCTACCTAATCAATGTTGCGAGAGGCTCGGTGGTGCAGGAAACTGCACTCGTCCGAGCGTTGGAGTCGGGAAAGTTGGCTGGGGCAGGATTGGATGTAACCGAGGTAGAACCTCTCGCGCCCGAGAGTCCACTGTGGGATGATCCTCGCGTGATGATCACTCCACATGTCGGTGCTCAATCGTACCGACGTGTTGACGACACCACCGACTTAGCCTGTGACAATCTCCGAAGGTACCTCAACGGGGAAACGCCGTTGAATATCGTCGATAAGAAATTGGGTTTCCCTCACCCCTCGGTTTCGTGGAGATCGGTAAAGCAAAAAGAAGCTTCATCCTAAGCAACAATCAATATTCATTCACCCTTTGAAAAGGGATCATTGCAACCATGGACGGAAAGAGTAGCAGCAATCGCCAAGTGCATTTATCCGGAATTGAACTATACCACGGTGACCGGTGTGTCGGCAAAGTTCGCCTTCCTCTAACAAGACATGACGATTTTGTCGCCGACTTTAACCGAATCTACTCGTCAATTGGCATGAGCCTTTTTCCAGAGATAGAAGTCGACGCAATCGATCCTGAGAAAGATTGCGGTCCGCACTTGTAGTGATCTGATCGTCACAAGTACTTCTCAATGAGCTAATGAACATAAAAAAATCCCCAGAGAGTGAATTCTCTCCGGGGATCCTTTTTTTTGGTACCGAGAATGAAGTGTTGAAGGTTTACAGTCAGGAGAAGGCGACCCGCGTCTTGGCATTGGGCGGGGTCAGAAACGGATAAGCCGTTTGAGGAACTGAAACGCTTACTTACCTTTCTCGATTAGTGGGCAACTTATGCACCGCAGGTTGGCTCGCAACCGCAAGTTGGCTCAGCAGGAGCTTCGCAACCGCAGCTTGGCTCTTCTTCTGCACCGCAAGCTGGCTCGCAGCTGTCGTCGCAGCCGTGCTTAGCCATCATGCGAGCGAAAAGACCTTTGATGCGACCGCCGCAAGCTGCTCCGTCGCAGGTGTCAGCTTCTTCTGCACCGCAAGTTGGCTCTTCTACAGGAGCTTCGCAGCCACAAGTTGGCTCTTCTTCTGCACCGCAAGCTGGCTCACAGCTGTCGCAGCTGTGCTTTGCCATCATGCGAGCGAAAAGACCCTTGATGCGACCGCCGCAAGCTGCTCCGTCGCAGCTGTCAACTTCTTCTGCACCGCAAACAGGCTCAACAGGAGCTTCGCAGCCACAAGTAGGCTCAGCTTCTGCACCACAAACTGGCTCGCATGCATCGCAAGCATCAGTTTTACAAAGACCGAAAATACCGAACGCGCTAGCGTTGGTTGAGCTCGTGGCGACCATAGCGATTGCCAACAGAGCTGGAACGATTACACGACGCATCGTGAATTCTCCATGGAAAAAGGTTTCAGGAAGGTAACTACAACGCCTGAGCCGCAACACGTCCGAGCGGCCAAAGACCAGCTTCAAGCCTTGGCTCGTCACCGATCCCTGACAACGCACTAACCGCATTGCAGGTCGATCGGCGTGTGGCGGCGCCAGCGACCGAACACCACACAACGAGGTGTTCACGTGAACTATCGACTAGGCGACTTTGCCGAATGCGTAGTTCTGAGAAAATCTACCGACTGACTCTGCGATTACCGTTGAACTTAGCGACTGTGTCGACTGGAACGATCAGTCCGATTAATCGGGGAGCCATTTGGGCCGACATTGGCCAAGAAGTGAAGCGGTAACACTTGGAGAATCCATGTGGCCGTCCTCTGGCAGTCACATTTTGCCCAAACCCAAGACGTGCTCGGACCCACAAGGATGACTTGAAGCCGAGAGTCTCTGCCGAAAGTCAAACTAGACGTAGAGAAAAAAAGCAACCTATCCCGAACGCTTCGGCGATGACTCGATGCAAGAAAGATCCTCGCCTACACAAAACCGCGATTCGACCGTTGCTGAATTCGTCAAATGCAGAATTCGCCGAATCAATGCTCGGACTACAAATGTCTGCTACGACTTCGGCGACAATCCTCTCACCTTTCGCTGCCACTCCACTGGTTTTGGCCCACCGACACTTCCATCCTCGTAGTAATCTCTCAAACGCTCAAGCTCTTTCTTTGATGCCTGAATCTGACCCGCGTAGTTCGGATCCTCGTAGAGATTGTGAAGTTCGTCTGGGTCTGTTTCGAGATCGTAAAACTCCCATTCATCGAACTCGTAGAAGTGCATCAATTTGTAACGATTGCCGCGTACTCCATTGTGACGGGGAACCATATGAACGCTTGGGTACTCATAGTAATGGTAATAGATACTATCTCTCCACTGCGCGGGATCTTCACCTCGCAACAGAGGTACCAGGGATTGGCCTTGCATATCACTTGGCTGTTTAGCACCAGCCATCTCTAGGAAGGTTTGAGCATAATCAAGGTTTTGCACCAAGTGATGATCAACTGAATTCTCCTCCGTCACTCCGGGCCACTTTACGATCAGAGGCATCTTCAGGGATTCTTCGTACATCCATCTTTTGTCATACCATCCGTGATCCCCCACATAGAAACCTTGATCAGAGGAATAAATCACGACGGTATTTTCACTGAGCCCTAGTTCTTCGAGCGTCGACATCAAGGTGCCTACACTTTCATCCACACCACGGATGCAGCGAAGGTAGTTCTTAGCGTAGCGTTGATATTTCCATCGCACCAAATCCTTACCCTTCAAGTCGGCCGCGTGGAAAGCTGCATCCCGCGGGCCATAAGCGTCACGCCAAGCCTTCATTTGCGATTCAGTCATTCGCTTCATGTTGGCCCAAGCGGACTTGTCAACACGTCCCTTCACACTCTGACCGTCAAACGAGGGAAGCAGATCGACAAACAGATCGAATTGCAAATGCATGTGCCGATCAATCTCAAGCTCCTGAAAACGTGCCGGCGGAGCATTGTCCTCCCAACGGTCAAATAGCGTTGCGGGTTCTGGTAGATCAATGTCTTCATAAAGATCAAGATGCCGTGGCGCGGGCATCCAGTTTCGATGCGGTGCTTTGTGCTGAACCATGAGCATGAAAGGCTTGCTCGAATCTCGCCCCTCTTTAAGCCACCGCACCGCTAAGTCAGTCACAATATCGGTGCAATGCCCTTGAACCTGCTTTCGCCCCTCGGGTGTGATTAAATCGGGGTTGTAGTAAAGCCCTTGGCCCGGCAATACCTGCCAATCATCAAATCCTTGCGGATTGCCCTTCAAATGCGACTTGCCGTAGATTGCCGTGGTGTATCCAACTTGTTGCAAAAGCTTCGGAAACGTCTGCTGATTCCAATCAAAGGTATTACCGTTGTTCATGAAGCCATTCTTATGGCTATGCTTACCAGTCTGAATCACCGCGCGGCTCGGACCACAGATCGAATTGGTACAAAAGCTATTGCGAAACAACATTCCCTGCTTCGCCAACTGATCAATATTGGGTGTTGGGTCTACCGACTTGAGCCAACCGTCGTAAGCGCCAATGGCATGGGGAGCATGATCATCGGAGAAAACAAAAAGAATATTGGGACGGCTCGCGGATTCAGCTGCTGACAAGTCGGACACCCATCCGAATGTACAGACCATCGCTAAAATGCAAAGAAATTCTTTTGGCTGCAACTGCGTGCTTTTCATCTCATATCCTTCAAATGACACGAACTTGGTTTACCGATACAAAACTTCGAAGAACCAGATTCCGCCTCGTTTTTTGTCGGGCCTATCATAACCATTTTGCAAACGAGCATGGCTCTCCGATGCGTTAAAAACCGCTAAGATCGAGCGACTTCTCCTCCGACTCCACTCGATAGACACAATCCAACATGGCACAAATGCATCCCTTCGGCATTTCCGTCAACGACATTCGCCAAGCATCCGAGCGTCTCACTGAGAAGGTGATTCGAACCCCAGTGATTCCGTGTGATGCACTTTCTAAAACACTCGACCTCGATCTCCACTTCAAAGCCGAAAACCTCCAGCACGAAGGTTCCTTCAAGATTCGCGGTGCAACCAATGCTGTACTCGCCCTCGCTAATCGGGTCGGCAAAAACCAACTTGCTCAGCGGGGCGTGATCACCCACTCGTCGGGTAACCATGCGGCCGCCCTTGCCAGAGCAGCATCATTGCTTGGCGTCGGAGCCAGAATCGTCATGCCCCACAATTCCTCCCCACGGAAGCTTACGGCAGTCCAGCGATATGGTATCCAACCCATTCTTTGTGAACCGAGCAGTGAAGCAAGGCAACTCAAGGCGGAGGAAATCATTGCTGAGACGCGAGCTCAAATGATTCACGCCTACGATGACCCAGACATCATTGCGGGACAGGGAACTGTCGGCTTAGAGATCATCGAGCAAATTAAAAACATCGATGTCATCCTCGCTCCTGTAGGCGGTGGAGGGCTCCTTGCTGGAATCCTCGTTGCTGTAAAAAGCATTGCGCCGAACACACAAGTCTTCGGTTGTGAACCGACGTTTGCCGACGATGCCTACCGAAGCCTTCTGGCCGGAGCGATTGAAAAGCCCACCCGCTACGACTCGGTTGCCGACGGACTGAGAACCTGCTTGGGTGAAATCACCTTCCCCATCATTAAACACTTTGTCGATGGCATCCTATTGGTGGATGAAAGTGAGATTCTTGAAGCAACCCGAACCATTGCCACACAGGGGCGACTGGTCGCAGAACCATCGGGCGCAGTCACCCTCGCCGCGGCAACTCGCTACCATCAGCAATTCAAGGGGAAACGCGTGGTGGCAGTAATCTCGGGTGGTAACCTCGACATGGGAGGCTGCTCTCTTGGTCGTGCTTGAGTGATTGCTGCCACGAAGATGTAGTCGATGGAACAACGCCATCGTCTCAGCGGTCACCAACTCTCAGCGAGCAATCGCCCTCAGAAAGCATCTGAGTCAGCATCACTGGGCATTCGCCAATCTCCTCTCGGAGAGAGACTAACCGATCCGACTTTGGGTCCATCGGGAACGCAATTGCGTTTGAACTGGTTGGTGAAGAAGCGTCTATAGAAGAGATCCAGTGTTTCGCGGATCTTCTCGCCTGAATATTTCCCTTCAAACGGTGCGTGTAACGCAAGGTACAGAATTTTCTCTCGGGTGAACCCATGACGGATCAGGTGATACAGAAAAAAGTCGTGGAGTTCATACGGCCCGACCGATGCTTCCGTGCTCTGTCTAATCTCTCCAGTCTTGGTTGGTGGTAATAGCTCCGGCGAAATAGGCGTGTCCGCGATTCGATTCAACACGCCACAAAGCGGTGTCTCGGGATAACGCGATGCATAATGCCGTACTAGAAAACGAACCAAAGATTTCGGGACGGAAGTATTGACGTTGTACATCGACATGTGGTCTGCATTGTAGGTGGACCACCCTAACGCCTGCTCGCTCATATCCCCCGTGCCAATCACAAATCCACGCGTCATCAAAAGCATGGTTCGCATCCTCGCCTGAACATTCTCGAACACGAGATCCTTGGCATCATCGGGAAGGCGAGTCAATTCCACCTGAAACTGATCAATTTCGAGATCTTCTTCTAGGGTTAAACCAAAAGGTTGATGCCCCATCGACCGAAAGGTTTCCACACAATGAGATCGAATGTCGACACATTCCATCTTTACACCGAGCGTTTCCAGCAGCACCTCCGCGTTCGTCTTCGTGTGGCTCGTCGTTCCAAACCCAGGCATCACCATTGCCAAAATACGATCGCGAGACCAACCAATTGCATCGCACGCTTGAACCGTCACAATCAACGCGAGGGTACTATCTAATCCACCGGAAACCCCAATCGACAAGACCGTATTCTCAGGTAACCGAGTCAGTCTTTTTACGAGTCCTGCCACCTGAATCGCCAAGATTTCTGAACAGCGTGCATCTAGCTCGCTTTCGTTGGAAGGTACAAATGGCTGCGGGTCAATCCACCGGCAAAGTTCTCGGAGATGGGACGAATCCGAAGTCACCCCTGACTCACCATCCCCTGATGGCTCGTGGGGAAGCACCACACGTCGGAAATCCACTGCATGACGGTCACAAGCATCGGAAAAGGTTCCAACCACTCGTCGATCTCGCGCGATCTGCTGCAAGTCAACATCGCAAGTCACCTCAGTTGATTGAACGTACTCAGGCACTTGACCGTCACCAATCCTGCGCGACTCTCCGAGCAGTCGACCATTCTCCGAGATCATGGCGTGCCCACCGAAGACGAGATCCGATGTCGACTCGCCGGGCCCCGAAGATGCATAGGCATAAACTGCGAGGCAGCGACCGGACTGGACACGAACGAGGTCTCGTCGCCAGTCTGCTTTACCAATCGTTTCGTTGCTCGCCGAAAGATTCAACAGCACATTGGCACCAGCTAGTGCAGCATAACTACTTGGCGGAATTGGCCCCCAAAGATCCTCACAAATCTCGATCCCAATCTGAGCTGGCCCCATTTCAAAAATCAGATCGGTTCCGAACGGGATCTCTAGTTCGCCAAGTTGGATCGACTTGGGGTCGGATTTACCGGCACGGCGAAAATGTCGAGACTCATAAAACTCGTGATAGGTTGGGAGGTAGCTCTTGGGGACCAGCCCGTGGATCGTGCCACGGGAAACGACCGCCGCAACGTTCATCAATGAGTGATTAACCAACAACGGGAGTCCCGCCACAACAACCGAATCGACCTGCTTGGTTAGATCGGCAAGGCCAAGCAATGCATCCTTCGCTGCGTCGATCAAGCTGTCGGTTAAAAACAAATCGCCACACGTGTAGCCCGTTAAGCAAAGCTCGGGAAGCAACACAAGATCCGCATCAGTGCGATCGAGTTGATCGTAGATGTGCTGGAGATTCCGTGCAGGATTCGCAATCTCTAACGGAGGCGACGCCGCGCAGATTCGGAAAAAGCCGTGTGGAAACAAATGATCCTCGCTGACCCCAAAAACCGACGGAATCTTTGTCCGTCATCGATCAGATGCGATTCGTTCCGCCCGCCACTAGGCAGTCGGTCATACTGCAAACTAACAGGAATATTCCACGTCTCAACCCGTTGGGACCGAATTTCCAAATCTCCCGCGGCCTGAAAGCACTCAGGCTCGCCACCAAATCCTCCTAAACCTCGTAATCAAACACCTTTAGGTCCCGAGCATGTCGACAAATTCCCCGATTACCTACGACTTGTTTGACTTTTTGACCGACCTGCAGATCAACAACCAGCGTCCCTGGTTTGCTGAAAACAAACTCCGCTACCAGGAGCAAGTACTCCATCCAGCAGTCCAATTTTGCGAACGAATTCAAGGCCCTCTAAAGAAAGTCGCACCCAAAATCGTTGTGAGCCCCAAGCCGCACCGTGGCTCGGTGATGCGGATTTACCGAGACACCCGTTTTTCAAAAGATAAACACCCATTCAAAACCAATGTCGGAATCTCACTCCGACACAAAGACGCCAACGAGATTCATGCACCAGGGATTTACTTGCACCTTGAGCCTCGAAATTGTTTCTTGGGGTGCGGATGCTGGAAACCAGATCGAATCGCACTAACTCAAATTCGTCAGGCAATTCTTGATCAACCCACGGCATGGAGGCGAACCGTCAAACAAATCCAAAACCACGGTGTTTTTGAAATCGCTGGTGATTCCCTCAAACGTGGCCCTCGAGATATCCCCTTGGATCACCCGCACATTGATGATCTAAAACGAACCGACTTCATCCTCCTATCGACTTATTCGGAAGAGGAAACGATCCACTCTGGTTTCATCGAGCGAGTGGTTGACGAAATTCGGACGGCAAAACCTTGGATGCGGTTCCTCTGCAAGGCTATGGATCTACCCTACTAATTCACTCGGTTGCGAGTGATGCCGAGAGACGTTGCACTTTGATCGGCCACGGATCTTCGGCACCAGACTCTGCCTCCCACCAGTTCAAGACCGTGCCAACCAGCAGAGAATCCCCCAACCGCCAGAGTTCAATCGCCCTCTCAACTGGCAATTCAGTATCGCGAACAAGATCAAATTCGCGGCCAACCTCCAAGCACTGGATCATCAGCGCGAGGTGATAGGCTTTCCGAATCTCTGGGCTCAAATCGTCAAAATCAAGTGTTTGCGAGACACGAAGGAGGTGTATCAGAAACGCCAAACGCAAAACCTCGGGCACCGCAGGGTCGACATCTGTAAGCATCGCTTCCATCCAAACGCGACCCGTTCGGGGATCCGCACCCCCATCGCCACCGCGCACTGGCTGAATCATGACGAGCGGGATCGACGGTTGTGCATCCTGCACCGTCGAGACGCTGCCGCCCCAAAATCCTTTGGTAAGCATGTGAAGCAAACCAAAACCACAAGTCTCCCAACGATCTCGAAGAGGCCGAAAACGTAGTTCAATTTGGGCAGCCAACTGGGGAAACGCCTGATCAAAATCATGCCGACCTCCGGTCAGCAGACTCGCAACCTGCCTCTCAACGCTCTCCAACATCAACTCAGAGCACCCAGCTCCACGAAGTGACTCGGGAATGGAAGCAAGAACCGTTTTTCCACCCTGAGCGGAAGACCGCAAACCTTCCCAGAATCTCCCGCACTCCAAAGAATGCGTCAGCAAACGATCATTGACCGTTTGCACTGTACCCTTCAACATTGATCTGAGCGTCGGCTCAACGGATCGCTCACCCAACGCAACAACATAAATTGACTGAGCAAAACTTAGTTCAACGTCGACACTCCACCGAAGTGCTGCACGGTTCACGCTAGCCCTCACCCATATTGGCCCGTATCCACTCTTCAAGCTCTTCAAAATCGACAGGCGGAAGCTCGCTCAGGTCAGGTCGTAACTTTTTTGCTCCATGAAGATAGACGTGCTGGATCTCATCCTGTGGCTTGTCAGTGTTCCAGAGAACCAGTAGGCGGATGCACTTTGGAAGTGCCCCTGGAACTGCGATTTCATAGGCACAAAGCAAAGGCACATCCAGCCAACCTAACTGTCGCGCTGCCAGAGCCGGAAACTCGGCACCCAGATCCTTGGTGACAGTAAAAGTCACGCTCGCAACATCCGTTGCCTCGATACCATTACGACGGATCACCAACGCGAGCATCTGTCTGGTCGCGGTCAGAATTTCATCACGATCATCCGCAGTAACGGTCGTTGCACCACGTACTCCTCGACAAACCGTAGAACGACTCTCGCTCATAAATCCACTCACGGGAAACGACAGGAGGATTCCACCTCCGCAAAATCACATTGCCGTACTATAGATGATTGACTCAGATGACGATAATCGGGTAATTAAAGTTTTCTCAGAGCAGGCTTCCGCGCCGAAAAGCCTTTGAGCACGTCACCCGCAGGTAGAATCCCGCTTTTCCGAATAAAGGCTCACTCCCATGCCTCCCGAACGCAGTCGCTATCAAGAAAAGATTATCAAGAATTATTACCAAAACCGGGACGCAATCGGCCTTCAAAAAGCGCAGGAAGCGGTCACCGAGCTCTACTTAAGCGAAGGTAAGAAAAGAGACACGGTTTGGAAACGCCTCAGCAGTCATCTCGAAAAAGTAGGGCTGACGGCGAAACAGATCGATCACCTCCGGAACGAGGACAGCCCCGAATTAGTTCTCGAGGCGCTCAAGAAGTTCATCTAGTCTAAATCCGAGACCTCCGTGCAAGGTGGATTCTAATCAGCATCTGGCAGTCCGCTGTACTTGCCGGATTAGTCAACACAGTGCGTCAAGGCGTCCCGGAACTTAGATCGCCAAAAGAAGCGTTGCAGAAGACCCGGCCGACGCAAATTCGGATCGTCGGACATCAGGACATTGGTTTTACCCGTAGAGGTTCTCAGTAAAATCTGGCCGTCAGGCAACAATCGATCTACCACCCAGAATTTGTCGACGGTGTAAGTGTAAGACTCACCCTTGGAACTAGCATTCACGTGAGCGGCACGTGGCCCCGGAGAACTGCTTCGTTTGGACTTTCGATACACCACCCAATCCCCTTGGGCCCAATCCTTTCGCATTGTTACGCACCATTTGCTTGCAATGATGAATCCTAACTCGTTGCTACAGCTTAGTTTCTTAAGCGATTCTTCATCAAGACTTATCTTCGGAGCCCTTAAGTTAAGATTCAGCTTGAAAAATCGCGCCCCAATCGGTTTTGAAAAGTGTGGGTAGGATCGCTCGCGATCCATTTCCCCTATACTACCTATTAGCACGACCGATCAATGGCCCAGGTCACGGTGCACTCAAGCGTGCATCAATCACTGAATGCGATTGAAGCGAATCAGAAAACCAATGCGCGATGCGCTCCACCGCGCGTCGTCACTCCCTTAACCGAGCCCCATCCCATGCACTTTCTATCCCCAGAAGATTCGAGTTCGCCAAACTTGATGGCATTCTCTGTTCTTTCACAAGGTGACCTAACCGATCAAGGATGGCTCGGTAGCCTCCTGTTCGCCTTAACTGTTTTGGGGGTTGTTTTCCTAGTCGCGTTAGGTTTCTTCTTCACACGCTACTTTAAGCTTTGGTTTCAGGCCTACATGTCGGTTGCAGACGTCAGTCTGGTGAGTCTGATTCGAATGCACTTCACGAAGGTAAACCCAGTGGTAGTGGTGCAAGCAAAAGTGATGAGTGTGCAAGCGGGTTTAGACATCAATCGCAGCACCGGAATTAGCACACGCCGGCTCGAGGCGCACTACCTAGCAGGCGGAAAGGTAATCAATGTCATTCACGCAATTATCGCCGCCCATCGAGCTGAAATCCCGTTGGATTTCGATCAAGCCGCTGCCATTGACCTCGCCGGTCGTGACGTCCTCGACGCGGTGCAAACAAGCGTCTACCCCAAGGTGATCGACTGCCCCGACCCAGCGCGAAGCGGCAAAACGACCCTTAGTGCCATCACCAAAAACGGAATTGAACTTCGAGTGAGGGCGAGAGTGACCGTTCGCACGAATCTTTCGCAACTGATCGGTGGTGCAACCGAAGACACCGTCATTGCCCGTGTGGGTGAAGCGATCATTAGCTCGATTGGCTCAGCCAGCTCTCACTTTGAAGTACTCGAAAACCCAGACATGATTACTCGGGTCGTGCTCTCTCGTGGGCTCGATGCACAAACCGCATTTGAAATCGTCTCCATCGATATTGCAGACATCGATGTCGGAGAGAATATCGGAGCGAGATTGCAAAGTGATCAGGCCGAAGCAGATACCCGAGTCGCTCAGGCCCAAGCCGAACGACGTCGCGCTGAAGCGATTGCAGAAGAGCAGCAAATGCGTGCAAAAGTGGCAGAGAACCGCGCCCAATTGGTTCTCGCCGAATCCGAAGTGCCACTCGCTATGGCGGAAGCGTTTCAGGCAGGTCGAATTGACTCCGCGGTCAAGTAGCCAGCCACCGAGTAGGCACCAAGGTTGCACTTGGCTTTCGCCGCATCGCAACCGCGGCATCGAATCAACAGATGGGACGCAGCACAAACCTCCACGCAACCTCCCGTGGAAAATCTTTTAAGACCATGGACAATCCAGCACACGTCGAACGCCAGTCGTACCGCGTCGAATTCATGGGTGGGCTGGGGTATTCGTTGGCAGGCATTATCGATCGTCCGGTGCATGACAACGATCTCCGAGCAACAGCAGTGTTTAGTCACTGCTTCACATGCAACAAAGACCTAAAAGCGATTGTTCGAATCTCAAGGGCACTCTCCACCCAGGGGATCGCCGTATTACGTTTCGACATGACCGGTCTGGGTGGGAGCGATGGTGATTTTTCACAGACAAACTTCAGTACCAACCTGCAAGACCTGCGGGCGGCCATTCAATTTGCCAAGAATGAATGGGGTCACGTCACAGGACTAATCGGACACAGTTTTGGCGGCGCCGCCACCCTGGCTATCACAGCTGAAAACTCACTCAACTCCGACGGTACCGACGCTGATCCACGAGTTGCCGTCACCCTTGCAGCCCCCAGTGACACACAACATCTCGCCGACCTGATGGACAAGATGAACTCGGAGATTGAGAGAACGGGGAGTGGCGTCGTTCATATTGGCGGGAGGCCATGGCGTATCACGCGAGAGATGCTGGCTGATTTCCGCTTACACGACCTGCCGAAATTAATCAGCTCCATTTCCAAACCTACCTTACTCTTTCATTCGCCGACTGATGAAACCGTTTCTTACGACCATGCCCTAAGAATTCTCGGTCTTATTCAAATTGCCGGCACGACACCGCATCCCCCAAGCCTCATCTCGCTACTCGGTTCGGACCACCTTATTTCAAATGAGTCGAAATCAATCGATTGGATCGCTTCCACTACCGCTGCTTTTCTAAAACGTTTCGCGGACGATCATGCACCCATCCCACAGCACGCCGGACACTAATCGGCTGGTCATCCATTCAATAAGTATTTAATCATGCCAGAAAATCATTTCTTGCGTCTCCTGTTTGCAGTGTGCATCCTGTCCCCAGTGACCGCTTTGAACCGCGTAACGCAGGCTCAATCCTCAACGAAGGTTTCTAATGATCCATCACCTGCCGGAACCAAGCAACTAAAGGTCATGACTTGGAACCTCGAATGGTTCTACGACGAAAATCAAGGCGACAACTTCAGTGACCTCGCCAAAGAAAAATCATCCCCAAACCGAGCGTCTTGGGATTGGCGTCGTGATGCAATTGCTAAAAGCATCGCTGAGGCTCGTCCAGATATAGCGGCTTTCCAAGAGGTGGAAAACCGAAGGGTCCTTTGGTACCTAAGTCGCGCCATCCAACGCAACCACCGACTCTCTTATTTTGAAACATGCATCGAGGGCCGTGACTTCTTCACCGAACAAGATGTTGGTTACCTCACATCTTCCGAAATTGAAGTCCGAAAAGAAACCTTCCACGGATTCCCTCCTTCACTTCGCGCTACCGGTCGATTCCACAGCGTCACAAAACATTTAGAAACCACGATCACATTAATGGCGGAAGGTAAATCCTACCCGGTGATCGTCTTCAACACACACTTACGCGCAAGAGAAGAAGCCGCGGAAATCCGAGCTAAACAGGCACGTCTGATTCGACATTGGATCTCTGATTATCTCACCAAGGGAATGGATGTCATTGTGCTCGGAGACATCAACACTGAGCATCGCGGGGATTTAACGGATGACCCAGGAACTGAAATCGGCATCTTATGTGGAGCCGAGACAGAACAATTAGATGATGACCTGATTGACTTAACTAGAAAGCTCGCGTTATCGAATCGGGGCACACACTTACTCGCCGGCAAAGAATTTGACCGAATCCTGTGCAGCCGATCGCTGATGCACGATGATCCAAATCAATTAGACCTCGTTTTCTCAAATATCGAAAACCTTGGGGAACTGTGCATCCAGGGTGATGTAGACACGGCTGAACAACACTGGGACAAATATTGGGAATTGGCCGATGACCAGAGAGACCTCAGTGATCACCTACCGATTATGGCAACCTTTGAACTTAGATAGAAACCAAGTTGAAGACGACAAAAAAACCACGGCACATGAGTACCGTGGTTTTCTTTTATTCGATCAAGATCATTGACTGAATCAGTTCTCTTCTTTTTTCTTCTTCTTTCCCTCAGCCTTCTCTTTCGCTTGGTCAGCTTTTCCCTGCATCCCGCGTGAGAACTCCTTGGGCAACTTGTCTTTCTGCTCTTTGGTTAACAGGGCAACGACACTTTTTCGAAGCGACAGTCGGATACCACTGATCTCCTTCATCGCCTTGACTTGTGCTTCGTTCAACCCAGCTTCACGATTCACGAGCTCTGCAACCTCACTTCCTTTCTTACCTGATTCACGAACCTTCTTTTGAATCTCGGTTCGTTTCTTGATGATTTCAGGCGAGATTCCAGCTTTCTCGCGAACCGCAGCGGTTTTGGCGTTCGCCGCTTTGTTCAACTCCTTAACCTTCGCTACTTGCTCATCAGTCAACCCAACTTCTTTGAGCTGGTTGAGAATCTGCGCTGCACCTGCTGCGGAACCTTTCTTCTGACGCTTCTTACCGTCTTCTTCCTGCCCAACGGCAAGGCAAGGGATCAAGGTGACGGTCAAAAGACAAGCCGATAAAACCAATTTTGACATTACTGGAGACTCTTGCTTAACAAGGGTGAATCGGGAATGCATTCGTTGGACTCCCTAACCATTAATTAGATCGCAAAAAACGTGACTGTCTAGCAAGGTACGGAGACGCCCTACAGAGTTTGCCCGCCATCGACCGCAAGAATCTGCCCAGTCGACATTCGATTCTGTGTAGAAAAGAACAGAACGGAATCCGCAATCTCATCTGGACTCGACGCCTTCGGGATTGGATAACCCGCAACCATGGCATCCAAATCCCAGTCAGGGTTCCCCTCTCTGATCCACCGACTATCAATCGGCCCCGGACACACGGCATTGACGCTCACATGAGGAGCCAAAACACGGGCAAATGACTTAGTCATGGTAATCAATGCCCCCTTCGTCGCACAGTAAGCAATGGAAGAACCAGATCCGGTGATCCCCGCCACCGAAGCGACATTAACGACCGAGCCGCGTTCGCTCTTCCTAAGGAGATCAGCGGCAGCTCGTGTAACAAAGAACGCTCCCTTCACGTTCACTTCCAGCATCCGATCCCACATCGCCTCGGTCAAATCGTCAAGCTTTTCGTGCGAAATAAAATTCGTTGTTGCAGCATTATTGACCACCACATCTAAACGGCCAAAACATTCCTCGGTGCGGGCAACCATATCCCTAACGGCCTGATCGTCAGAGACGTCGCAGCGAAAGAGTAGTGATTTCCCGCCAACTTTTTCCACTTGCGCAGCGGTATCCGTTGCTTCGGTTTCACTCCTTGAGTAGTTCACCACCACGCCATAACCCATCGCTGCGTACCGCAACGCGCAGGCACGACCAACTCCAGTACCTGCTCCCGTTACCAAAGCGACTCTCTTGTCAAACATCCCCAGTCCCCTCATCCCGTCTCTTGAATCACCCGCCTCGATGACGAGAACAAAAAAGATTCATTTGGTTAATTAGTTGATTACAAATTCCCGTCATTCCGACGCACGCGAGTCGCTTCCCCAGAGGTGATTTCAATCTCTCCATCGACTGTGGCAATCCTCAACCCACCATGATCGGAAATTCCAAGACATCGCCCCGAGCGAGTCATCCCGTCAAGTTGGTACTCAACAATTTCTCCGTTTAATAGGCATCGCTGCCTGAGTTCGCTGACCAATGAAATCGGCTCGCTTGCGATTTGTCCGACCGCTTCCATGATGGATTCGACAAGTCCATCAAGAAGGTCATAACGCTCGACACGCCGGCCAAGCACTTGTGCTAATCCGCTCACCGTCTGTGTTGTATTCTTATCGGTGATCTTCGGCGTCGTTCCGATGTTCACACCAACACCAATTACAAGGTACTCGGGGTGTCTCCCGTCTAACTCCATCAAGATCCCTGCAAGCTTGCCGCCTGCCAAGTAAATATCGTTCGGCCATTTTACTCTTGTTTTCAAAGGCGAGAACTCAAACTCCAAGAATCGAGAGATCCCGACACCAACAGCTAGGGAGCAGTACCTACCCATCGCCTCACGATTGCCTCGATCCTCATTTGAAATCACCAAAGTGAAAGTTAGCGTTCCACCATCGCTATTCCATCGGCGACCATGCCGGCCCCGACCCGCAGTCTGACGATCTGCTACCAACAATCGCGGCAAAGAGTTCAGACAAGCAGATGACGTTTGAATCTCCGCCAAGGCAGCAGTGTTTGTCGAATCCACCTCCTCGTAATGGATTGACGATTTGACAACTAGCGAGGATTGCAACCGCTTGACCGCCGCCAAACCACTTGGATCAGGACAACCAACAATCGAAATCCTTTGATCTTGTTTATGTTCAGTCATCAAAAGAACAGTAAACCCGAGAAAAACATTATCAACAGCATCACCGCAATTAGACGCCAAAGCCAAGGAGTCGAGGTGACTGCGGCGTGGTCGCCAAATTCACTCGCCACATAGGACTCGTAATCGAATTCGTCCGGACCGGACGCTTCATCAAGGCCATTCACGGCTCCATCGCTCCAACCATCCGAATCACTACTACCACAATGGCGACAGAACTCTGCCTCAGCTCGTATTTCTCCGCCGCAATGCAAACAATTTGTCCACTTTGACATTGCTTCGATTCCATTGATCAGCTGTAAATTTGACTTGCGGTAAGATCTGCTTCGTAGTTGAGGCCTGCACACGACATGACCTCGCTCAAGAATGCTCTGTATTCCACCTAGCGGTAGACTATCACACATCCGACGCTAACAGAATCGCCATCCAAACCTTGGGATATCGAGTCCAACCGTGGCATTGGTTAAACTACGCCGCGTCGCAATGCTTCAATGCAGCGACAGACTGACCACGCGAATCGCCCCGCAGAACGTTCTCCTCACCTCCGTCTGACACTTCCAGATCACTCCAACTCTCGGCTTTCGACCCAACAATGCTTGAAATAATGAAGATTGGCGTGGTAACGGTTTCGGATCGAGCGAGTCGAGGCGAGTACGAAGACCTTGGGGGTCCCGCGATTCAAGAATACCTTCGGGAAGTGATCGATAGTCCCTTCGAAATCGAGCAGCGAATCATTTCGGATGATCAGACGATCATTGAAAGCACTCTGATTGAACTATGCGATGTTCAACATTGTTCGCTAGTGGTTACAACCGGTGGAACGGGCCCAGCCAAGCGTGACGTGACCCCTGAAGCAACCGAAGCGATTTCACACAAACTGATGCCTGGCTTTGGCGAGTTAATGCGTCAGGTCTCCTTGGAGAAAGTCCCCACAGCGATTCTTTCAAGACAAACCGCGGGAATTCGCAATCAATCTCTAATCGTCAACCTACCGGGCAAGCCAAAAGCCATTGCCGAATGCCTTGATGGTGTCTTTGCCGCAATTCCCTACTGCATCGATTTGCTTGAAGGGCCATTCATGGTCACAAATGAGACGAGATTTGTTGCTTTCAGACCCAAAAGCAAGTGATGCGACACGTCTCCAATGAAGGGTGACACCCCCGCTTATAAACACCCTGAGATGAAGATCCTCCTGATGAAGCGTGCCATCACCACCGCTAGTGATGCTGAGTAGGCGTCGCGGAGACAGGCTCATTCTCGGTACAGACCCCTGCCCTCAGTTCCCTCGCGGCCTCACGAATTTGCTGCATGAGGCGATCGAGATCACGCTCCTCCATTAACGGATTCATAATCGTTGACCGTAGATAAATGCGTCCTGCCACCCGGGTCTGCGTCAGATAACCCTGCCCACGTTCCAACAAACTTCGCCGGAGACGGAGCTGGAACTCATCATCGAAAAGTTCACTATGCCCATCGCTTGAATTCCCGCAATAAGAGAACAGAACAATGTTACACGAAGGTTTCGCCCAAACCTCGAAATCATCCGCTTGCTTCAAACGGAGATAGAATTGTTCCGCGGTGTTGATGACTCGATCAATCAAGGCACCAAAAAAAGACTTACCAAAAATGGACCAAACTCCCCACAGCCCCAGCGCGGACGCGCGCTTGGTACATTCCATCGTAACGACAGCGTTGTCATATGACGCTAAAGTCGGTTTAGACGGGTCAAAAAGATAAGGCGCATCCTGATCAAAGGCAGCAAATTGATGCCGCGGCTCTTTGAAGAACAACATCGCGCAAACGGCAGGAACGAAAAGCATCTTGTGCGCATCGACCACCACGCTATCAGCCAATTCGAGTCCATCGAGTTTGGATCGATGCGATTCGCTAAATCTTAGTGCACCGCCATGTGCCGCATCGACGTGCAGCCACACGCCAAACTGCTGACACACACCAGCAATTGCCGAGAGGGGATCAAATGCTCCGCAGGCAGTACTACCCGCCACGGAAACCACCGCCAAAATCGGCACCTCACGATTTCGCAGGTCGCTCAAAACTCGGGTCAGGCCCTCGACCGACATGCGCCGTTCCTCGTCAACGGGAACCCGCACCAAATGCTTGGTCCCTAACCCCATGACTCCAACCGCCCGCTCGATACAGTAGTGCGCATCTTCGTGCACCACGACCACGGGAGAAGTCGAGCGTGTCTGCACGCCACTACCCCAAACCTCCGGAAACTGAGTCTGTCGCGCAGCGAGCAATGCAGTCAAGTTTGCCAAAGAGCCGCCAGATGTAACCAAAGCGCCAAACCGACCCTCGTCAAATCCCAACTCGAGCCCAACCCGATTCAGGACTGCGCGTTCAACTGCCACAGACCACGGCCCCATCTCGTAAACACCCTGAACCTGGTTGGTCAGAGAGGTAAGCGCGTCAAACCAACCCGCCAAGGGTAGAGACGCCGGTACCTGATGCCCTGCACACAGTGGGTGATGTAAACCCTGACTTTTCTCCAAACAAATCTTGATGGCCGATTCAAATTTCTCGACCAAGTCTCCGTAACTCGAGCAATCTCCAGAGCCAACGGTAAAGTCTATTTTTCTCAGCGAGGAGTCATTCGCTGTTGCTGCTAAAAAGGATTCGGCATTCCTTACGTTTTCATCCGGCTCCATCCATGCTTGAAATTCGCGTTGCTCGCTCTGCAAACGATTCAAATGCGTGGAAAATAGTTGTGCTAATTTCTCACCGCACTGCAACGAAAACTCTGGATTGTAGGACGCGCGTATCCAATCATCCCAACTCTGATGTTCCACTCCCTCACCCTATTCAGTAGCACGTGCGATCATCAAAAAACGAATCGGCTAAAACAACATGATGCGGTCAAGCCAACTTGCAATCGTGACCGTTAACGCTGACGGATTAAATCGATATCCAAAATGCCCTGTGATCGCCTCCAAGTCTCCGTCTCTCTTAAAAACCTTTCAGCGTCCACGGGATATCCCGCCGTCGGTTTTAGGTCCTCTTTAAACTGCCTCACAAAATAATCGTTCAATCGTTCCATGAATCGCTCTCGAAGAAACTTAGCAACCAATGAAGAGTAAGCCACCGGCGTGAAACGATCTCCCTTAACCGTAAAATGGATTCGGCGAGGTCGCCCCTGATCCATCTCGTAGACACTTGACTCCTTGGTTTCCTCGATCACCCGAACTAATCCATCACTAAACTGATTTTGTAAGACACCCGCATAGTAACGGCGTCCACCATGGCGATCACAGAACACATCGACCGTCCCGTTCCCCGGAACACGATCGACCAAGTTCGCAACCAACTCAATCGTCAGCATCGATAACAGGTCTGATTTATTGTATCCCCGAGAACAGATTTGATTGAACGAGCGAGCCGTGATGGACCGCGTTTCAATGGCGATCAAGTCGAGTTCATCACAAAACCATCGATCTTTCAATTCATTAGCTAGTTGGCCCCCTAACTCGCGTCCCTGTCCATCTCCTCGACAAAGTAATCCACCCTTAGGATCATGACGGCCGCTGGCTTTCTCTTGAAAGAGCCAAGGTGTTTCACGGAGTGTCTGTAAATCGTTGGGGCAAATCTTCGATAGTACGTCTAAAAACTGATTCGATCGGATGCCACATTGCATCAACCCGGCCGCAACCATCGCTTCCAATGCTGCTAAGCCTTTCCCAGGTTGGTAGACCCGCTTTGAGTCATCCACCCGTAGAACATGCCCCCGTAAACGAAGCGGTTCAGCTAGGTGATGAAAGGCACCACTCAAATCATCACCGGAGGCAGCACCATCAGGAATTCGCCACAACGAACCAGCGATGACTAGTGGACCCAGTTTCGGTCCATAACCTGCTTCATCGGTTGCGATCAAAAACGAAGCCATGTCTCGTGTTCATCCTTGATTCCACTTTATATGCCGCCGGACGGATCTCGCGACAAAAATCTACCGCGGGTCAAGCTTCAGACATCAACGGATCTGGAGCTTCAACGCTCTGAGCGATACTTTACCGAATCCGTGTCTGCAGTATCACCACACCGCGGGACAGAATTGAAGAGTGTGCACGTGGGATCTGGCAAACCAGTTACCGCAGTCTCCGATACAACAGAGGAACCGCAGGATCGCTGATTGACCACAAAACGAAGACCAAAGGCGGAATCCTCGCCCGTGAAATCTTCCGCCAAAAGCGTTAGGTTGAATTGGCAAATTTCATGCTAGGATGTTGGTCGAGAGCGGACACGAGGGGTCTAAAAGCGACTCAACCGGCCCGTTTCATCAGATGATTCAACGCCACGGAACCGGCGTCGAACTCAATTTGAACCGACAAAAAAGCATCGAACCTCATGATTGCTACCGCACCCGGCACTCCCTTCCCTCTCGGTGCATCACTTGCTCCCGACGGAGTTAACTTCGCTGTTTATTCAAAGCATAGCGACGGGTTCAATCTCTTACTGTTCGATCACGCCGAATCCGTCAGGCCGAGCAAAATCATTCCCCTCGACCCGAAACGAAACCGCACGTTTCATTACTGGCATATTTTTGTTCAAGGCCTGAAACGAGGACAGCACTACGCTTTCTCGATACCTTCGCAAAGCCCATCTCACATCGAACAAGAAAGGTCCACTGAAGCGGTGCTGATTGACCCTTACGCAAGAGCAATGGTTCTGCCTGAGGGTCATTGCCGTTTTTCGGGTGGGGAGGCCACGCCGCTCAAAAGCATCGTGACCGACGAAGCAGAATATGATTGGCAAGGTGACCGTCCCCCCAGACGCCCATTCAGCGAAACCATTATTTACGAGATGCATGTTCGAGGCCTGACTCGGAATTCCAATTCCGGCGTCGCACCCACACGCCGCGGCACCTACCTTGGGGTGATCGATAAGATCCCGTACCTGAAACAACTTGGGATCACTGCTGTCGAATTGCTTCCCGTGTTCCAGTTCGACCCTCAGGACGCGCCCGAGGGCTTGCTGAACTATTGGGGCTACAGTCCTGTCTCCTTTTTCGCGCCACACGCACAGTACGCAACCGACGGTCAATCCCTGACGGCAATCCGAGAATTCCGAGAGATGGTCAAAGCGTTGCATGGCGAGGGAATCGAGGTCATTCTTGACGTCGTCTACAATCACACGGCCGAAGGCGGCAGCAGTGGGCCGACGTTTTGTTTCAAAGGCCTGCAGAACGACGCCTACTATCTGCTGGAATCAGACCAAGACAACGAGACCGCGGAGCCCGAATATTCAAACTACAGCGGTTGCGGGAACACGCTTAACGCCAATCACGCCATCGTTCGCCGAATGATCATGGATAGCCTTCGTTACTGGGTCCAAGAGATGCACGTGGATGGCTTTCGGTTCGACCTCGCCTCGATCCTCTCCCGCGATATCAATGGAGAGCCACAGACCAATCCGCCCATTCTCTGGGATATCGAAACGGACCCGGTGCTGTCGGGAACCAAATTGATTGCCGAGGCATGGGATGCTGCGGGCCTCTATCAAGTTGGGCACTTCTTTGGAGATCGATGGAAAGAATGGAATGGGCGTTTTCGTGATGACGTACGTTCATTTGTCAAAGGTGACAAGGGATTTGCAGGGCAGCTAGTGCAGCGGTTCCTTGCGAGCCCGGATCTCTACGGACATCGGAACCGTGAGCCTGAGCAGAGCATCAATTTTGTAACCTCTCACGACGGATTCACACTCCGTGATCTCGTCTCTTATAACACCAAGCAGAACCTCGAAAACCGAGAAGACAACCGCGATGGGCACAATGAAAACCTCAGCTGGAACTGCGGCCATGAAGGTCCCACCGATGATCCGAAAATCGAGCAACTGAGAATACAACAGGCAAAAAATCTCCTGACGATCAATGTTCTGTCGTTCGGTGTCCCAATGCTCCTGATGGGTGACGAAGTTGGCCGTAGCCAAAACGGAAACAACAACGCCTATTGCCAAGACAACGAGATGAATTGGTTCAACTGGGACCAAGTCCAAGACAATGCGGGGATGCTGCGATTTGTTCAAAAACTGATTCAGTTCCGAACAGAACTCCCTAAACGGAACAACCCAAATTTAACACTCCCAGAAATCCTTCAACCCGCCACCATCACCTGGCATGGGAAGGAACTTGAAAAGCCTGACTGGAGCGAATCATCGCGGAGTGTTGCGTTGACGATCGAGTCACCTACAAAATGGTACCACTTGATCTTCAATGCCTACTGGGAATCGATTGGTTTTCAGATTCCTTCACTACCAAAACGTTCAACCGGATGGAAACGCATCATCGATACCTCGCAGCCATCACCTATGGACATTGACTTGGATCCGCCCACCAAAAGGCTGACGTCCTATCAAGTCGCAGCGAGGTCATCCATACTGCTGGTGGGAGACGCCGGAGCCTAAACGGCTTCCATGTGCTTTGATGCGATTTTTGGTTCGCAATCTGATGCAAAGAAACGCTACTCCGAGCGCATCTCACCGTAACTCCAAATAACCACCGTTGGTGGCTGGAGTGTGTATTGTCCGATCCCGACGTTAGCGAACTCACCGTCGACCTCGTAGGTCCAACCCTCACGAAGTCCGGTTTCAACCTCACCAATCTGGTGAACGAATGCCGTTTCTCCAGAACCGGTGATTTTCACATCACTCACCTGCGTCATCACGGTCTCAAGCGATGCCCCAGCTTTAACACCCTCAATGAGCTGGAACGTTTGACCGGACGGTGCGTTAATGACCACAACGACCTGCTGTCCGACGGGCTGCGGAATCGCCGCAACCCCGCTGCCGTCATTCAACGGAGACAGTGTGCCTTGACCCGATGACACGGTTGAGCCTTGATCAGCTGTCAACTCAGCACGATCCACTGACCCGTTTGGGTCCGCACAACCGATGAGTTGGACGAGCAAGACACAGAGAAGAAGACGCGAATTTTTCATCGGTATCAGATGTTGGCGGAACTAATCCATCATGACGCGAATTGCATCGAGATACTTTTGTACCGTTTCACGATCCGTTTCATTCCAGCCTGATGTTTTGTGGCGAAGAATCGATAATTTCAATGACTCGATCGCGTCGGATAGATCGTCCGGTAATTCGGGCAATCCGGAGAACGGTTGAAGTGGCGGTTCGGTATCAGCGACGGGTGAATCGAAAGCAGGTGCAGCCGATGCGGAGGAACTCCCTGACAACGAAGTCAATTCTTCCTCGCCTTCCTCGCCGAAATCAGGTCGCTCGGGTGCTGGCCCCGCTGAGGCGCCGGATTCATCACCATATTCTCGGGTGCGGCCACCTCCCTGAGCAGGAAGTACAACATCTTCATCGGTATCGACCGTAACAATCTCACCTGATATCGGCCGATCGGTTTCGATGGCACCCATCGATTGCCAGCGTTGATCTCTCATCTGAGAGACACTCCAGTTCTCTTGAGAGGCTCCTTCCAACCACATCGGAGCATCTTCCCAGTCCAGTGCTGCAAGGAAGTGACTCCAGTACAAGCCTTCATAGCTTTCATAAGAGGTAATGAACCGATCGTGAACGCGTCGCAGGCGTCCAATATGCGGTGATGTGACGCCGCCAACCTGATTGGCCCAAGCTTCGTCTGAATACTGTTGCGACTTCGCCCCGGAATCAATCAGGGCCTGACGCCATTCACTGATGATTCGCCCCTTCTCCCAATTCGTCGTGCTAATCAATCGATTCCAAAGCCCAACGAAAGGCGTTGCGACGTCTGAGAAATCTTCTTCATCCGAGGCGTTTTGCTCAGCCGAAGCACCATCGACCGCATCTTCCCAAGCAGCGTGAGAGGCATCGAGCTCATCTCGATCTTCACCTGACAGGCTCTCGGACGGATTCGCCCCAACCTCACCAGCTGCCCCCTGATGTGCTGCATCCGCGTTGGATTCTTCGGTGTCAAATGGGGCTTGGTAGGAATCTTCGGGTGTCATGGAAGTCTTATCTCGGAATCAAAAATCATCTTGCATTAACGATGCATTACCCTAACCACCCAAGGCATATTCCGTGAAGCTCTGAGGGGCGTTTTCCGCAAACCTCGCTTAATTACAGTGCTTTGTGGGGCAGTTCGGTCCGTCTGGCGAAGCTATAACATGTGGAAAACATGTTGGAACTCCGAAGTCTAATTGCAGACCGATGGAATCCAGCCGAAATAAGGCTCACCGTGAACCTGATTTCACCAATTCAATCCCTGCCACGAGGACGATGGATCACTAACCATGAACGCTTCTCCAACTCATTACGCAGTCGTCGACCAAGCATCTGCCTTGGCAACAGTAGCCAACGCGTGTAGGTCCTTCGGGATGCAGATCGCCCTGATCGCTCTAGCGTTCCTTGCCGCCGATCACTTGACGGTGAACGCGCAAAATGTCCCTGTATTGACCCCGCAAAAGGTAAAAGCCGTGCGCACCAAACAGCCAGCCAACTCATCGAGTGATCGAGTGCTCCGGCACGCCGTCTTCTTTAGCTTCAAAGAAACATCAAATGAGCAGCAGGTTCAGGGAGTCGTTGACGCCTTCGCAGCACTACCACAGAAAATTGACGCCATCATCGATTTTCAATCAGGAACCAACAACAGCCCCGAAGGTTTAGACGACGGCTTCACTCACTGCTTCCTGCTAACTTTTCAGAACGAGGCTGGTCGCGAGATCTACCTTCCGCATCCGGCTCACACCGGTGAATTTGCGAGTACTCTTCGGCCACACCTAAAGAATGTCTTTGTGATTGATTACTGGGGCAAAACCAGTGCTAACGATCAAAAACGTGAATTGAAGCATGCCGTATTCTTCAAATTCAAAGACGATGCGGATCCAGCTGAAGTCAAACGGGTTGAAGAAGCCTTTGCAGCTTTACCCTCCAAAATCAATTCGATTAAATCTTTTGAGTGGGGCAAGAACAACAGCCCGGAAACCCACGATGACGGTTTCACCCACTGCTTCATGGTGACATTCAATTCAGAAAAAGGACGTGAAAAGTACCTCCCTCACCCCGACCACAAAGCTTTTGTTGAAGTACTCAAGCCAGTGCTCGAGAAAGTGCGTGTTCTCGATTTCTGGGAAGACGGGTACAAAACGAAGTAGACCGTCACCCAACATCGTGGAAATGGGCACAAAAAAAGGCTCACCGTTTTCCGGTGAGCCTTCTGCATCTTGATTTATTTGCGCCGCTCAAATCAGACCAACGCAGTGCAATCGCTCTGTGAATTAGTCACGGTCGCGGTTCCCACCGCCGTTGCGATCCCTGCGGCCACCGCCACCACCGCCACCACCGTTTCCACCGCGTCCACGACCCGAACCGCCACGTCGTCGACGAGGTCGGTCGTCGTCACGGTCGCCACGCTCAGAACGTTCGCCGCGGTCAGATCGCTCTTCGCGATCACCACCATCATCGCCATCATCCGATGCCATCTCGTCTTCAATGCCCAATTCCTCGAGGGCTCGACGGCGACTCAGCTTGACGCGATCATGCTCATCGACGTCGATCACCAGGACTTTCATGGCATCTCCAACACTCACAACCGAGTCGATGCTGCTGATGTACCCGCTGCTCAATTCGCTAATGTGGCATAGCCCATCTCGTCCAGGCAAGATTTCAACGAACGCGCCGAATTCCTTGATGCTGCTGACCGTACCATCGTAAATCTTGCCGATTTGAACGGTCGCGGTGCAAGCCTCAACAGCGCGAAGTGCCTCCTCTGCGGCGTCCTTATTGCTACTCGCAATTAAGACAGTGCCGTCATCATCAACCTCAATCACCGCTCCGGTGCTCTCTTGGATGCCGCGAATATTCTTTCCGCCTGGGCCAATCAGAGCGCCAATCTTGTCCGCCGCAATCTTGGTGCGAAGCAGACGAGGTGCGGTTGCCGAAATTTCGCGTCGAGGACGAGAAATCGTGGTCAACATCTTTCGCAGAATCTCGATCCTTGCTTCACGAGACTGCTTCAGCGTAGCGCGAATGATGTCTTCGCTGATACCCGTGACTTTCAAATCAAGCTGAATACCGGTGATCCCATTCTGAGTTCCGGCAATCTTGAAGTCCATATCGCCGAAGTGATCTTCAGTGCCGAGAATGTCGGTCAAGAGGATCCAATCATCAGCCGAGTTCCTCACCAAGCCAACTGAAATACCGGCCACTGGATTGGAGATTGGAACACCCGATGCCATCAGTGCCAAAGTCGCACCGCAGACGCTCGCCATCGAGCTACTTCCGTTGGATTCCAGAATATCGCTGATCACGCGGATCGTGTAGGGGAACTGCTCGGCGTCAGGAAGCACGGGCGCGACACTTCGCTCCGCAAGACAACCGTGTCCAATTTCACGACGCCCCGGTCCACGAATCGGTCGAACTTCACCAACCGAAAAGCTCGGGAAGTTGTAGTCAAGCATGAACTTCTTGCTGTACTCATCCATCAATCCGTCCACTCGCTGCTCATCTTTGGAAGTACCAAGAGCAACAGTAACGAGAGACTGAGTCTCGCCACGTTGGAACAGAGCAGATCCGTGAACGCGAGGAAGAAGATCGGTTTCGCAGTAAATCGGACGAAGACTTGTGTTGTCTCGGCCGTCCGGACGTGTGCCGGCGGTAATCAGATCGCGAACAACCTTTTCCTCAAGGTCGTGCCAAACCGTTCCAAATCGTTTCGAGCAGACGGCATCGTCCGCGTTCGGATCAGGAATCACCTCTGAAACCGCTCGCTCTTTCAAAGCCTTGACCGCGTCAGCCCGTGCCTGCTTGCCAACGGTCTGTTGTGCAACTTTGAAGTCCGAGTAGTAGGCATCGTTCAAGCGAGCAAAGAGTCCGTCGTCCTCTGGAGCAACATACTCACGCTTGACAGGATTGACCTTGTTGTAGAACTCTTCTTGAAGATCGATCACATCACGGATCACTGCGTGAGCGAACTGAATTGCCTCAAGCATCTGGTCTTCTGGCATTTCTTGGGCAAAGCCCTCGATCATCGCGACTTCTTCTCGCGAACCGCTGACAATCATGTCCAGTTCGCTCTCTTCCAACTCGCTGTGGGTCGGAAACGCCACCAGCTCACCGTCGATCTTACCGACCCGAACGCTAGCTACTGGGCCTTGGAACGGCAGTTCGCTGACGTGCAGAGCTAAACCAGCTCCGTTCATCGCCAAGACGTCGCCGTCGTTCTGAAGGTCGCTGGCGATCACAAATGCCTGAACCTGAACTTCATCTCGGAATCCGGCGGGCCATAACGGACGAATCGGGCGATCCATCAAACGAGCACTCAGAGTCTCCTTGGTACTCGGACGTCCTTCACGCTTCAGAAATCCGCCGGGGAACTTACCCGCTGCAGCAAGTCGCTCGCGGTAGTCACATGTCAACGGAAAAAAATCTAGTCCTGGTCGTGGGTCGCTTGAGGCAGCAGCCACCAAAACGACAGTCTCACCGTACTGAACGAGAACACATCCAGCGGCTTGTTTCGCGAGTTGACCGGTCTCGAAAGACAACGTTTGGCGGCCAATTTGCTTCTCAACGCGAATTTTCTTTTCACTCACTTTAAACTTCCTTCAACCTACAAATAAACTTCAATTCAATGCTTGGTCATTGCGTCTCTACGGAAGACTCGTCCAAGCGCAAAAAGCAGTGATCGTTTGCAACCGATCCCCGCCGTGAAGGGCGCACCCTTCCTCTTTGTCAACAAACAGGATGCGAGAACAGAAACGCCGCGAGTCCAAACCAATCTGCCACTCCCATCACAAAGGAAGCGGCAACGACCGGTTGGCTGCATCGTGTTAAAACTAGAGTCCAACCTCGCCGGTTAGACTCTCACCCAATTCGCCACAACGCGTCAGGCGAGAGAGACTAGCCAAGAAAACCCGCCATCAGGCGAGAGGCACTTTCTTCTTCGCTTGACTGCGGCGGAGGGGGCTACTTTCGGATGCCCAACCTACCAATGATATCTAGATATCGTTGAGGATCCTCGCCACGCACGTAATCAAGCAAGCGGCGGCGGCGACTGACTAAACCCAAAAGACCACGACGTGATGCGTAATCTTTACGATGGGTTCGCATGTGCTCAGTCAAACCATTGATTCGCTCAGTCAAGATGGCAATTTGCACCTCAGGTGAGCCCGTATCAGCGTCGGATTTCTTGTGATCGCCAATAACTTCAGTTTTTCGCTCTTTCGAGATCGTCATACGTTTTTACAGCTATTACGTCGTTCCATAACTCACATTTCAGAGCGGTAGTGTACCGCCACCGCCGTTTTACGCAACGGCAAATCTGAAAACCTATCCATTTACGATTTCGCGGAGTCTACCTCAGGTGAGGAACCCCATAAAGGGGGAGAAAGAAGCCTTCAGATCAAAAATCTCAGGATTCGCAGCGGTTGCCCCGCTTCTAACTTTCGCCGCCGGTGGACCGAATCACCCCGCGTCCCCTTAAACTCGCAATCACCTCCTCCGCAAGATCCATCGGAGTCGCATTACGACCTCCATCGAGACGAAGCTCTGGTGACTCGGGAGGCTCGTAAGGATCGCTTATCCCAGTGAAATGTTTGATTTCACCCGATCGAGCCTTCTTATAAAGCCCCTTCGGATCTCGCTGCTCACACACCTCTAACGGGGTATCCATAAAAACCTCGATGAAGTCTCCCTTCTCCCCATTGCTCTCGACCACTGCTCTAACTCGATCTCGATCTCGGCGGTAAGGGCTCACGAAAGCCGTCAAGGTGATCAGCCCCGCAGTGCAGAACAGCGATGAGACTTCGCCCACACGGCGGATGTTCTCCTCCCTATCCATTTCGGCGAAGCCAAGACCAAATCTCGACGCAAAGTCCTCCCCATGCTCCTTTGCGAGCCGATCTGGTGGAGCACAAAGCCCATGACGCAAGTTGTCTCCATCAAGCAGAATCGTTGTGCATCCTAGCGTGTTGAGCAATTGATCCAACTCGTTGGCAACCGTGCTTTTCCCGCAGCCACTCAAGCCCGTGAACCAGATCACCACACCACGTTGCCCCAGTCGTTCCTCACGCGCAGCTCGCTGCACCGACGCATCATGCCAAACAATGTCCGAGGAGTTCGCCATTTCGCTTCATCCCAAAAAAACAAAACACATCTCTCACGGGCGACCGCGGTTTAAGAACCGTTCTTGCACATAACACCCAACATAATCAAGCCTGCCCGAGGGACGAAGCGTTCGTCAGAGTGGCCCCGGTACCGGCAACTGGTTAAGTCCAGTCACGGCTCAACAAAGCGACAACTAAATCGTGTCGGGATGGATCACAATCTCAATACGACGGTTATTGGATCGCCCAATTGGTGTTTCATTGTTACCTCGAGGCCGACTTGAGCCCTGAGCGATGGCTGATAGCCGAGTCGAATCCAATCCATTAAACCGTGACATCAAACCAATGACTGCAGCGGCCTGAGCCGAAGTCAGCTGGAGTGGAGATGCTGAGGTATCACCGAGTTGATTTGACTGATCCGTGTAGGCCTCAACCGACATCCGCTGACGCGGAAAGACCGTAATCAACTGTGACGCGACGGGGTCAATCACACTCGATGCCTGTGGCAGTAACTGTGCCGATCCGGACTGGAACAACTGATCAGAAGGAATCCGAATGCGAAGCTGATTCCCGTCGGGAAAAACCTCGAGGCCAGGCAGACTAAGCTGCGATGCCTGCAACGAGAGATTTGTGTTCGGAGTGATCACGGCACCGCCTCGCATCTGAGTCGATGCCTGCATTCCGCGGACTCTAGACTCCGCGTCCTGAGCGACCTGCTTGGAAGCATCAAGCTGCTCGCTCATTGAAGCCAACTGCTGACGCAATAATTCAGCCTCGTCTTTGAAGACCTCTGCTTTTTGTTCACTCTGTGCCAGCTGGGTGTGCAACTGACGATTATTATCATCCAAAAGCTGAACACGCCGGTTCAACTCTGTGACCTTAGACTCCAGTGGGTTTGTGCCAGCGGGGGCCGGCGACATCTGCCAAGCACCTGAACCAGGAGCAGCGTAGTAGGGGTTTTGTGTACACCCAGAAACCATAAAAAGCGAGAACATGGCCAGAGAGACTACAACCACTCGCGAGAACGAGGGGCTCATCTCACACCCAAAAAACCTCTCGCGGTTCGATGCGACTAATGATGCGACCATTCGAATATCCCTACAATGCTGGCGCTAACGTCACGCACGCTTTTGCAAACCTTAAAAGGTGCGGCGGAAAGAGAACAAGTGCAATTTCTTTAATCAAAACGCCAAAAATGACGCAAAAAGCCAAATCTCGGTCGAGCGATGACGGTCAAAGCGCGCCTTAACGAACCGGCTAAAACGCCTATTCCAACCCATATTGAACCATGACACTCAACGACTCATCCGTCCAATCACTTCGCCAAATTTTTCCCGCACTTCGCAAAATCACCAACGGACAACCGGCAGCCTTTTTCGATGGACCAGCGGGCACTCAGGTGCCTCAAATGGTCATTGATGCGATTGGCGATTACCTGATCAACCATAACGCCAATCACGATGGCTTATTTGAGACAAGCGTGCAAAGCGACCAAATGCTTGCAACCGCACATCAAGCGGCCGCAGACTTGGTAGGGGCTAGCGATCCCGAGACGGTTTCGTTCGGCAGCAACATGACCACGCTAACCTTGGCTCTCTCCCGATCCATTTCACAGACATGGAATCCGGGAGATGAGATTGTCCTCAGTCGACTCGAGCATGATGCGAATTTTACTCCTTGGGTACTTGCGGCGCGTGACCGCGGTGTGAGCGTCAAAATGATTGATGTTGACCCAACGGACTGCACCCTACGCTTGGAGCAATACCGCGAGAAAATCACGGATCGCACGCGATTGGTCGCCGTTGGCTGTGCATCCAATGCTGTTGGCACCATCAATCCCGTTGAATCGATCTGCGAGATGGCGAGAGAAGTGGGTGCCATCTCTTTTCTTGATGCCGTCCACTACGCGCCCCACGCCTCCATGGATGTGCAACGCTGGGACTGTGATTTTCTTGTATGCAGCGCGTACAAGTTTTTTGGGCCTCACATCGGCATCATGTACGGCAAGCGAAATCAGTTGGAATCTCTGCAACCCTACAAACTGAGAACCGCCCCTGAGACGATTCCTGGCAGATGGATGACCGGTACCCAAAACCATGAGTGCATCGCGGGAACACTCGCTGCGATCGATTATTTAGCGTCCATCGCTCAACTCGCGAGCGGAGAACAGGCGACGGAGCAAACAGCAGACCAGCACCAGATCAACAACCGACGCCTAAGACTCGAATCGTCAATGAGGATGATCCGGCAATACGAACAGTCGCTACTGATTCACCTGATGGAAGGCTTAAGACGCTTGCCTGAAATTAAAGTCTGGGGGATCACCGACCCAGCAAGTTTTGACCAACGCCTTCCAACACTTTCCATCACACACCCCAGGCACACCCCCAAGGCAATCGCCAAACAACTCGCCGAAGATGGGATCTATGTCTGGCATGGTAACTACTATGCCCTACCGCTAACTGAATCGATCGGAGTCGAGCCCGACGGAATGGTTCGCATCGGCCTTTGCCACTACAACACCTTAACGGAGGTCGATCGATTACTAAAAAGCCTCTCCCGCCTTTAAAAAATGATAGATGAGTGGTGAGCAGCGTCTTCAATCAGCAGGACTTCCTAGGATGGCTCGCCCTCGGATTCAAACTGCTTCATCAACCGGTCCAGAATTCCGTTGACGAAACGCGGGCTCGTTTCTTCGCCGTACCGCTTAGCAAGCAACACTGCCTCATTGATCGCAACGCGACCTGGCGTCACCTCACGCAACATTTCGTAACCCGCCAGACGCATGATGTTCCGGTCAATGACCGCCATCCTCGAGAGCGACCAACCTTTGGCGAGATTTCCCAAGTGCTGATCCACTTCGTCTCGAACCTGCAATGTCCCTTCCAGTAACTGAATCCCAAATTCAGACAGGGCTCGATGCCCGTGCATTCTTGAGCGGATGAATCGGTGCATCGCCTCTGGGTCGCGAGAGCCGTTGATATCAGCTTCATAGAGCATCTGAAGAACGATCTCTCGGGCGCGTCGACGCGATGACATGTTGCGAAAACCAGATTCAGAGTGGACAGAGATTCCAAAGTGGCGAAAACCAGCCTTGAGGCGCGGGATTGTAATCACTAACCCATTCAGCGCCGATTGGGGGTAACCGCGTCAACCGCAGTAGCCGCCCCCTAAAACGCCTGCCGAACACGCCCCGGTTGAGAAACCGTTAGAATCACTGCGATGGATTGCGAACCAGCGGCACTGCTTGAAATCGCGAGCAGGGCTCATCCTTCAAAAACCACTCCCTACAACAAGCACCTGAAGCACAGGGAAATCTTCATGTCATCCCAAGCACATCGTTTCATCCTCTGCGCAGCGATCAGCGTGGTCGCGATTTTCCCACAATCGCGCTCGGCACACGCTGAAATTCAAGCCGGGGCCGCAATGGTGGACATCACCCCGGATCAACTGCCAGTCCTTGTCAACGGCGGCATGCTCTCTCGAAGCGTCGATCAAATCAAAACCCGCATCAACGCGCGAGCGATCGCCATCACTGACGGCGAAACGACCCTTGCTATTGTGGTCGTTGATAGCTGCATGCTGCCTAGATTACTACTAGACGACGCTAAGAAACGCGCCTTCAAGAAAACAGGGATCAAACCGGAAAACATCCTCGTTTCCGCTACCCACACTCATTCTGCTCCCTCGGCGTTCGGCGCACTGGGCACCGATCCAGATCCGAGTTACGTTCCCCTGATACGCGAAAGGATCGCCGAGGCAATCGAACAGGCCCATGCAAACCTCCAACCCGCCAAAGTGGGTTGGGGCACGACTGACGCGGCAGCATTTACCGCCCTAAGGCGTTGGGTGCGCCGACCGGACCGAGTCGATGAAGATCCGTTTGGTAATCCAACCGTCCGAGCAAACATGCACTCCGCTCGAGACCTCGACGCCGTCACGGGTCCTTCTGGACCCGAAGATCCCGAATTATCGATGATCGCGTTTCAATCGCTTGACGGAAAGCCAATCGCGGCGATGGCAAATTTCTCGATGCACTACTTCAGTGATCAAGCGATTAGCGCGGACTACTTTGGACTCTTTTGCGATGGCCTGCAAAACCATGTCAACGCTCGGGCAGCATCCAAAGCAAGCAACACAAACAATAAAACCTCCGCCAATGATTCAATCTCCGAGACACCCTTCGTGGGCATCATGTCACACGGATGCAGTGGTGATATTTGGCGACGTGACTACATGACATGGAACGGCAAAGACGAAAGCACCATCGAAAGCTACACGCAGGGACTACTCAATCTTGCGACCAACCTTTTTGACGCGATTGAGTACGAAGAGGCGGAAGACATCGCAATGGCTCAAGCCGAACTGTCGATGAACTATCGCACGCCCGATCTCCAAAGACTCGAGTGGTCACAAAGCATTGTGGATGGGATCGAGAACAACACACCGAAAGACACGCGCGAAGTCTACGCCCGTGAACAGGTCCTGCTACACCAAATGAAGAGTACGGAAATTGTGGTTCAGGCGATTCGTATCGGCCGCTTCGCGATTGCATCAACTCCCAATGAGACCTATGCCTTGACGGGATTAAAAATCAAACACCAAAGTCCCGCCGAGCGAACGATGGTGATTGAGCTTGCCAATGGTGCCGACGGGTACATCCCTCCGCCGGAACAGCATCACCTCGGTGGCTACAACACGTGGGCAGCACGATCAGCCGGACTGGAAGTCACCGCGGAACCTCGTATTGTGTCCACCAACCTTGGTCTACTCGAGCAAGTTTGTGCCCAGCCTCGACGCCCTTACCGAGAGACAACCGGTCCACGGGCAACGAAAATACTTGAACTAGAACCCGTGGCATATTGGCGTTTTGCGGACTCCGAGCACCCCATTGCTCGTGACGCTTCACCTCATGGTCATCATGGCACGTACGAATCCGATGTCTGCTTCTTCCTCGAGGGCCCGCAAGATCAAAACTACACGCTTGATCAGGCCGTGAATCGATGTGCACACTTTGCTGGCGGACGTGTTCGATCGGTGATGAACCAACACTCTGAAACCTACTCGGTAGTCCTGAACCTCTGGAATGGAATGCCCAACGACGCGCGAGGGATCACGGGATGGTTTTTCTCTCGAGATCATGCCCACGCCACAAGTGCCTACGGCGAACACCTCGGGATTGGAGGCACTGAAACCAAACCAGGATGCTTGATTTTTCAGTACGGAGACAATGATCCGGTTGTTGGCAAATCTTCGCTCGAGCGGTGGCGGTGGCATCAGGTGATCATTGTTCGCGAACCGCATCGCATTCGGGTTTTCCTCGATGGACAAGTTGAACCCGAAATCGACACTGAATTGACAGCCGAACCTGCCGAATCGATCAACACCTATTTCTTAGCTGGGCGGAGCGACTCGACCAACAATTGGCTCGGCAGCATGGACGAAGTCGCCATCTTCCATCATGTACTTGATGAATCACAAAGAAAAAACCTCTTACCACGCTGAGACAGCATGGCGAGAGGTGATGGTGGATTTGATTCACTTCCACGTTAGGGACAAGCAGGCTTACGCTAGCGCATCGAAGTCACGTGACTTGCGGCTCATCAGAGCATTCGCTTGCTCGTCTCCGACAAACATCTCAGCTTTCGGGTCCCATTGCAAATCACGCCCGAGCATCAAGGCAATATTGCAGAGATGGCAGGATGTCATGGTTCGATGATGAGACCAAACATCCGAGATCGGCTTGCTCCCATCCTCGATGCAGTCAAAGAAGTTCTTCATGTGACTGCCCGGCTGCTTTCCTTTGCACAGCTTCACGATAAGCTCATCAAGCAACTTGCGATCCGCATCGGTGAGAGCCTTGTGGGGACTGCCTTCGATTTTTCCGCGATTCACGAAGATCCGTCCCTTTGTGCCTTCAAAGAGAATGCCGTTTCCAAAATCAACGTTGTCGCCTTCACGTTTATAGTGATGGTTCACGCTCATCTTTGAACCATTACTGTAAGTCAGATCGATACTGAACTTGGTCGCGGTGTTGTAGGCATTGGGAAGCGAAGCTTGCCCATTGAGGTACTGATTCCAATTGAAATCAGCCGGCACATTCTTGGTGAACTCTCCGGTCCCTGAAATCTTGACCGGACCATCTTCGCCCGGCGCCAGGGCCCACTGGGCGATATCAATATGATGAGCTCCCCAGTCCGTCATCTTGCCGCCAGAATACTCAAAGTACCAGCGGAACATTCTCCGTCGTTGCTCAGAGTATCCGACCAGGGGTGCGGGCCCCACCCACATGTTCCAATCAAGATCTTCTGGTGCGTCCACATCAGGGAAGGGTCCGTCACCCGGGGCACCACCGATCGCAACAAACGCATTGACGTTGTCTCCGAGGTAGCCGCCCTGCACCATCGCAATCGCAGTCAGAAACTTATCTTTGGAGCTTCGTTGCTGGGTACCCACCTGAAAGACTCGGCCGGTCTCTTCCACCACTTTGCGAATTTGCTTGCCCTCATCAATCGTTAGGGTAAGTGGTTTTTCGCAGTACACGTCCGCACCACTTCGGAGCGCTGCGATCGCAATCGGTACATGCCAGTGGTCAGGTGTTCCGATGGTAACCACGTCTGGCTTCTCTTTCGCCAGCATCACTCGATAATCTCGGTAAGTATTGAGCCTCCCGCCGAATGACTTGTTGAATTCTGCCGTATGGCGATCGTCGACATCACAAACGGCAACCATCTCGGCATACTTGGCAGCATCCCGAGCGATCGAACCACCCCGGTTGTAGCGACCACGACTTCCCCCGACTCCAATGGACGCGAGACGCAGTTTTTTAGTCTCACCTGCGGGCGATTGGACGGCCTGAGCAACCGTGCTGCCCGAAACAGCCAAAGCGGACCCGGCCGCTGTAGTCTGTAAAAAATCGCGACGTGATGACGCCATGAAAGATAACTCCTGATTAGAAACTCAAATGAATCAAACGGCCGGTGGCAGATACCTCAAGCTGTTAGAGCCGATGGCAATCCTAAACCAATGCCATGGAACCGAGCCGAAGCTTGGAGAGAAAGCATAGAGCAATCATGCTCACACCGCAAAAAAAGCACCCATCACGGGATTACAACTGGTCGATGATTGTGGCTACCGCGTCACACATGCTCTCTGCTTGCGAGCGACCTTCCGCTTCAGCTATCACGCGCACAATTGGCTCTGTATTACTGCCTCGAACCAGTAACCAGCGATCCTGCCATGCCATGCGAATTCCGTCACCCCTCTGCACTTCGGCATCTGAAAAGTGGTCAGCGAGTTTTTCAAAAAGACGAGTTAATGCGGCGGAGTCGATCGAGACAACGGACTTATGAATATGCAGTTGAGGCATCGCATCGGCGAGTTCTGCCAAGGTGCTGTTACTTGATGCCATCAGATCAAGCACTTGAGCCATCGCCACGAACGAATCGCGAACGTAACCGACCCGAGGATCAATCGGTCCGCCATTCCCCTCGCCTCCGTAAGCTGCTTGATTTGCGATCATCATGTCGGCAACATTGGCCTCTCCCACCGCACTCCGCATGGAAGTCACCCCTGCTTTCTGAGCCAGTCGCTCACTCATCCCGCTGGTCGCCCCATTGATGACGATCGTTCCGGTGGTTTCCGGACTCATCAACGCACGTTGCACGCACAAAGCCAAAGTATATTCCTCGCCAATGTAGCGTCCGCCCGCATCCACCAACGCCAATCGATCCGCGTCCGGGTCCTGGCAGAAACCAATGCAACAATCCAGCTCTTTGACGCGAGCGGCAATCTCCTTGAGGTTCACGGCAGTCGGCTCGGGGGGATGGGCGAACTTCCCGTGAGGCTCGGCTCCGTAAATCACCACCTCGCAGCCTAATGCTTCGAGCAATCTCTGCCCCAAAATACCACCTGCCCCATGATTGCTATCAAGTAGCACTCTAAATCCCTGTTGCTTGATTCTCTCGACATCGACCGTTGCCAAAACCTCTCGGAGGTGTGCAGAATGTGGATCAGTGTCTTCGGCCGAAGAACCGATTTGATCGAATGGAACCCAAGCATTAATGCCAGACTGGAATGAGTCTCGAACCTTCGCGCCGGTTTGAGCATCGAGTACGCGGCCGGTTGAGCCAAATAACTTAATTCCGTTGTAGGGAGGCGGGTTGTGGCTGGCCGAGATTTGAACAGCTCCGGCGGCGCCGCGTTCACGAACCAAAACTCCGAGCGTCGGAGTCGCGATCACGCCCGCATTGATGCATTGACGACCACACGCCGTTAACGCGGCGACGATCACCTCGCTCAGCATCGGCCCACTTTCCCGTCCGTCGCGACCGACAAGAATCGGTCCTTCTGGCAGCTGCGATGCGTAGGCAGATACAAACCGAGCCGCGATGTCGGGCGTGAGATCTTCGCCAACGATTCCACGCAGTCCACTCACGCTAATAATCAATCCACTCATGCCCCGAGTCCCCAAATCTCTTTTGCGAGTCCCCAAAATCTTTTTCCTGACCGGTACCTCAACGCCTCATCTCTCAGCATCTCTTTTCGGTGCAACCTTCTTCTCTGCTGCACGCGAGGACGATATCTACCGATAGCTCGAATGGTAAACAGCCAGCCACCTCCGCGTTGACTTCAAAACCAGCGATCGAGAAACAGCGTCACCAACTGCATCAGGTCATTCCGATCACTCCGATATTGATGATTGCCCCTTCAGTCTGCGGCTCCGTGGATGCGGTCGCTCTCCCGTATCATCCCTTGCCTCAAAACCACCCTTTACCCCACAATCACCGTGATACAACGCGAAGTTTCTCCGAAACAAGATTTCTCTGCTGACATGGTTTTGACATTAGCCGATCAAAGTACGGTAGCGAAATCCTCCCCGCTCTGATTACTCCAAGACGCTCGTGGAAAGCCATGACTTCAACCGAAGCAATCCAAACCGCCCTCGCATCGATTGACCAAGCCACCTGCGATGGGTTGATCAGTGATACCGCCCAAGAAAACCTTCGCGTATGGTTGACCGAAGAACGATATTCAGATTACCAGCAAGCGATCATCGACCACATTAACGAAGGTAAGTGGCAGGCATTGGACGATGCTTTTTGGACGATTATTCCCTTTGGGACTGGCGGACGGCGTGGTCGGATGTATCCAATCGGCTCCAACGCGATCAATGATCGAACGATCGGCGAGAGTGCGCAAGGACTCGCCAATTACGTTCGGGAATACACCGGTCGCACGGAAGGTCTTTCGTGCGCCATCGCTTACGATACACGACACCGGTCTCGTCACTTCACTGAACTGTGCGCTGGGATTATGGTTGCAGCGGGTTTCAAGGTCTACCTGCTAGACGACTACCGCGCAACGCCTCAATTATCATTTGCTGTGAGGTACAAAAAGTGTGATTGCGGGATCATGGTTACTGCAAGCCACAATCCTCCAAGTGACAACGCGGTCAAAGTTTATTGGTCAAGCGGCGCTCAGGTCTTACCGCCACACGATTCTGCAATCATTGACCGAGTCATGACATGCCAAGAGATCATTTCCACTCCATTTGCGGAGGCATTGGCCGATGGTCGTATTGAGATTGTTACCGATGAAATCGACGCCGCGTATCTTGATGCTTCATCAGCGTGCTCCTTCGAAGGACCACGCGATGTGCGTGTGCTCTACACCCCTCTTCACGGCGTCGGGTCGGCCGCGGTCGTACCGTTATTGAATCGCGTTGGATTCGACCAAGTGCAGATCTATGAACCGCATCGTGAACCTAGTGGTGACTTTCCCAACGTCCCAGGCCACGTTTCCAACCCAGAAAATAAAGCGGTCTTCAATCAGCCGATTGAGCAGGCTCAAAAGGAAGGATTCGACCTGATCCTCGCGACAGATCCAGATTGTGATCGCATTGGATGCGCCGCACCAATCACCAACGACTCATCAGGACCATGGCGAACCTTTACGGGGAATGAGATCGGATCAATGCTGACGGAATACGTCCTCAGTCGCCGCGCGGCAAAGCAGGACCTTACACCTCAACACTACGTAGTAAAAACGCTTGTCACCTCCGAACTCACTCGCCGCATCGCGGAGCGCTATGGTGTTCGCTGTGAAGGTGACCTTCTTGTTGGTTTCAAATACATTGCACAAGTGATGGATCAGCAGGGTCCCGATCATTTTGTATTTGGCACCGAAGAATCACACGGATATCTGACCGGACAGTACTGCCGCGATAAAGATGGTGCGGTAGCCTCCATGCTGATGTGCGAACTTGTCGCGCAGCTCAAATCTGAAAACCGGTCGCTACATCAGTACCTTTCCGATTTGTATCAACAACATGGATACCATCGAGAGGAATTAATTAATCTGGTGATGGAAGGCAGTGAAGGAATGGCCGCAATCAAACGCTTAATGGGAGCGTTCCGCGAGCAGCCCCCGAGCAGTTTAGCCGGAATCTCTGTCAAGCAGATCCGAGATTATCAATCAGCCACGACCACACCGGCAGACGGAGGAGCAGCCGCACCCCTCACTGGCCCAAGTGGCAATCTTGTCATCCTAGATTTGGAAGAGGAAGGGAATTACGTCGCAGTGCGTCCCAGCGGAACTGAACCAAAAATCAAACTCTACGTTTTCACTCGGCTCGCCTCAGCTGCATCGCAAGATACTGAAGCAGCAGAAAAGCAACTGGAACGACGTGTTTCAGAACTGGAACAAGATATCCGTCGATACGCAAAAGAAAACAGCTAGAGAAATTGGCCTCGGGTAAAGAGGTACCCCCCTTTCGCCTGAGAATCGAAAAACCGTACCAAATCAAGACAAACAGCAAAGCTTAAGAGTGATCTGAAGACGGCGGCTTCGCTGTAGAAATTCACAAGTCGTTATAAAAAAAAGGATCAGCACTTTGGCTGATCCTTCTGTTCTACTAACCGCTGGTTTGCGGGTGCATCACTTCGTTTCACTTGAAACGCTGAAAGGCGCCTCGTTTCGGTATCTTCATCGGTGCGTTCCGTTACCTATCCGCAACTTTGTGACCGGCTTGACAGAACCACCTTAAAAGTTGGCTTAGTAGCGGTCTCGTCCGCCGCCGTAGCCGCCACCATCTCGTCCGCCGCCATAGCCGCCACCATCGCGTCCGCCGCCATAGCCACCTCGACCTCCACCGCCACCGCCGCTTCCGCGTGGTGGACGTGGGCGAGCTTCATTCACTTTCACGGCGCGGCCAGCGATCTCGGTCCCATCGATATTTTCAATCGCCTCTTTGGCGTTCTCCGCATCCGCCATTTCAACGAATGCAAAACCTCGGGATCGACCAGTTTCGCGATCCATAATGATGTTGACCGAAGTCACTTCCCCGTACTGCTCAAAGGCACCTCGAAGGTCGTCATCGGAAGCGTTGAACGACAGGTTGCCTACATAAATGTTCGTCACAGAACTAACCCTAAATCACTACCACCTTTGAAACGACTCGTTTCAAACATCCGCCAGGTTCGAGAAAGAAAACGGTCCAAACCAGCAACCTCGGCGCACGAGGTGGATAAAACTTGCAAAAAGCGTGGCAGAGTGTCACAGGGCAGTCAATATAACGAATCTTCACTCCACCCGATTTTCTTCATTTTTGACCTGATTCCATTCCTTTCAGGTCGGCTTCGGCAACAATCGGGCCTCGGATCGATTAGATCGGTGAGCTAACAACACGGCGCAGTTGGTTCGACTACAATTCCTCTTTGCGATCAAGAGGCTCACCGGACTCGAGCAAAACGTTGGTCGATTTCGGTCAAACCACGGCTTCGGATCGCCATCCGCAGGTCGCTGCCCCAACCGTTTTTTGACGTTCAAACACTGCTCACAACTTGCAACTCCGCGCCGACCGATCCTGCTTTCCGCTTCTGTTCCTTCACCTCTCAAACAATCGAAAATGAAGAAATTATCACGAATCGCAAAAGCTGCCTTGCTTACAGGCGTCCTCTCCGTGCTAACCAATCTGGCAGATGCAGCTGATCCACCGGAAGGTTTTGAACCCATCTTCGACGGGAAAACAATGGAGGGTTGGCATGCCCGCCCGCATTTCAGCCCCATCGAATTGGCGAAAATGGAAGAGGGTGCTAGATCCGAAAAGATGGAACAATGGATGGCTGATGCGAAACAGCATTGGTCGATAGAAAATGGCGAATTGGTCAATGATGGCCACGGCGCTTACCTCGTCACCAACAAGGACTACACCGATTACGAGTTGATGCTCGAATACAAGACGGTCGCTCGAGCCGACAGTGGCATCTACCTCAAAGGTAACCCTCAGGTTCAGATTTGGGATTACACCGACGAAGCAAAGTTCAAGCTGCACGCCAACATGGGTAGCGGTGGCCTTTGGAACAATAGTGCCGGTGCACCCGGAAAAGACCCATCAGAACTTGCCGACAGGCCATTCGGTGAGTGGAATCAGTTCCACATTAAGCAAATTGGCGCACGCACCACCGTCTACCTCAATGGAAAACTCGTGGTGGATAACGCAATCATGGAGAACTACTGGGATCGTGCCAATCCACTTTTCCGCTCAGGCCCCATCGAACTACAAACCCACGGTGGCGAAATTCGCTGGAAGAATCTCTGGGTTAAGGAACTCACTTCGGAACAAGCCAATGAGCAATTGCAGTCGCATCACGCTAAGGGTTTCACCTCACTATTCAATGGCAAAGATCTTAGCGGCTGGCAGGGAAGCGTTGACAATTATCAAGTCGTTGACGGAGCAATTCAGTGCAAAGCTGGCAAGGGCGGAATGCTGCTAACTGAGAAAGAGTATGGCAACTTTGTTGCACGACTTGAGTTCAAGTTGCCACCTGGAGGCAACAATGGATTGGCGATACGCTCACCCGGTAACGGCGACCCAGCTTATGCCGCGATGTGTGAACTGCAAGTACTCGACTCTGAGCACCCCAAGTACGCCAACCTCGATCAGAGACAGTACCACGGGAGTGCCTATGGCATGACCGCTGCCCATCGTGGTTTTCTACGCGAAGCGGGTGAGTGGAATTTCCAAGAAGTCACCGTGAATGGTAGTGAAATCAAAGTTGAACTCAACGGTAATGTCATCCTGTCCACCGACCTGAGCAAAGTGACTGAGTTCATGGGGGACCGCCCGCATCCTGGCAAGGATCGCACCAGCGGCTTCTTCGGCTTCGCTGGCCACAACGACCCGGTCAGCTTCCGCAATGTGTCCATCAAGGAACTGCCCTAAAACTGAACTGAGTTGGAACTAGATTGAAACAAAAAAAGGCGATTCCCGACTCGGGGATCGCCTTTTTTATTTTGCTACAAAGCTCGAGTTTGTCCGACTAATTCTTCGCTTTGTTGTTGGGCCTGCGTGGATTCAGCGGAAGAACATGAGCGCGTTCAGCATACGCCCGCCACATAGCAGCAAGCTTTGCGGTTTGCTCCGGCATCTCATCACTCAAGTCGCGTTGCTCGCTGCGATCCTTCGCGATGTTATACAACTCCCACTTACCTTTTGCTCCTTTGGCGACGAGCTTCCAATCACCCATTCGCACAGCGCGATTCCCCTCGTGCTCCCAGTAAATCGCCTCACGTTCAATACTCTGACCTAGGAACGCCGGCAACAAACTCTTTCCTTCCATGGGATGAATGGTCTGCCCGTCATGAAAAGTGGTGGGGTAGCTTGCCTCTGCGAGGTCAACGGCAGTCGCCATGAGATCGATCAGATGACTCGGCGTTGCCTCAAGCTCACCCTTGCGAGTGATTTTTGACGGCCAGTGCGCGATAAGCGGCGTTGAGATTCCTCCCTCATGAACCCAATGTTTGTATTCTCGGAACGGCGTGTTGGAAACGGTTGCCCAACCGCGACCATAGCCGATCGCTGTGTCAGCTGGCCCCGCCATCGAGCCCTTGCCCGTTCGCATCGCAAATCCGTCACGAGACTGCGTGGGTGTCATATTGGGCTGAAGATAATCATCGCCAAGCGGCTTCAAGGTGGGCTCCGCAGCACGTGGTCCCCCCTGGCCTCCACGGCCGTACCCCTCAGCACATCCACCGTTGTCCTGAAAGTAACAAATCAATGTATTTTCGAATTGCCCAGTGTTTTTCAGTGACTCAATGATCCTGCCAATGCCTTGATCCATACTGTCAATCATCGCAGCATAAACTTCCATGTTGCGTTTGTCCCATTCCCAGTGCTCCGTCTCTTTCCAGTCCTCAGGCATCGGCCATAGCTCGGTGTTGGATTCGTCAATCAGCCCGAGCGAAATCATGCGTTGATAGCGTTCTTTGCGAATCGCTTCGTATCCTGCATCGTATCGCCCTTGGTACTTCGCAATGTCTTTTTCCAGAGCGTGCATCGGCCAGTGTGCAGCAGTGAATGCGACATACAAAAAGAACGGCTCGTCGTTGGTCGCTTGGTGGTGGTCGTGAATGAATTTCGAAGCGTGGTCAGCGATTGCGTCGGTGTAATAAAATTCACCATTCGCCATCTCCTTTTCGGTGTACTCCGGATCCGCGTAGGGAGAGATATATTGATTACCACGGGTGAGCGTGTTGGGGTCAAAAAAACTACCCGCGCCATGTATCGTTCCATAGAACTGGTCGAACCCACGCTGAATCGGCCAGTTGTGTTGATCAGCTTCACTTTTTGGGTTGATGACCTTGGTAACGTGCCACTTGCCCGACATGTAGGTTCGGTAGCCGGCCGTCTTCAGCACTTCGGCTAAAGTCACGCACTGGCGGTTCAAGTCTCCTCGGTAACCGTCGACCCCACGATCATCCATCATGTGACCGACACCGGCTTGATGAGGGTAGAGCCCGGTAAGCAGACTCGCTCGAGTTGGACAACATCTTGCGGTGTTGTAGAACTGGGTGAAGCGAACTCCATCCTCGGCGAGTCGATCGAGATGCGGTGTGGCAATCTCGCTGCCATAGCACCCAATGTCAGAGAACCCCATATCATCCGCCATGATGTAGATAATATTGGGGCGGTCTGCTGCCCTGACGACACCCGATAAACCACTGAGTGCTGCGAGATAAACGCATCCGAGTGCAAAAAATGAACGAGACGAGAAACCGAGCATCATGAATCTGTTCCGAGACGGGGAATCTTTTTGGAGTTAAAAACCGGTAACGACGAAGGATCGCCGATCGAAGCGAAGCAATCTTTCAACGAAAATACGAGAACGTTAGTCTACCCGAATGGCTGTTGCGGTAGCACAACGATGATCACTTTTCATGCATGAAGTTGAAAGCATGATGTTTGTGGCGATCGATTCTCGACACTTCCCAAGCGAAGAGACGGCACTCAATCCCACATCCATCGCTGATATCCTGACAGGTTGAACCGTCAAACACTTCTTAAATGAACGCAATTTGGACCGTTGCATATGAGTCAGTTCGCATTCCGTACTTTCCCGATTACTCGACTGCCGCGCGTTCTCATCGGTCTTGTCCTAACAATACTTCTCAGCGGGGCCGCGATTGGAGTTGGCGGATCGTTGACGGTCACCATCGCTGAAGAAGAGTCCGGCGACCCGACCATTGCGCGATTTGAGATGCACCGAGTGGATGCTCCAACCAAGACGTTACCCATTCGCCGTACCGTCCCCGCGGGGATCGGGGTGATTTTAGATCGGGAACTGCTGCTTGAAATGCCCGAAGCAAACTATCAGTTCCGGCTCACACGAGGCCCTGAGTATCGAATCATTAGTGGCACGTTCGCTCTTGAAAAATCGAGTCTCGACTCGCATCGAGTGGAACTTCCTCGTATGGCTAATTTGCTCGAAGAAGGATGGATCAGCGGGGATTGTGCCACTCCCGCCTCCAATGCCAGCCTACCTTTGAGAATGGCCTCCGAAGATCTCCACGTCGCCGCATCGATCGGTCACATCGATGCCAAGCCGGTTGCCGGTCGAAGCGAAGAAGACCCTATCATCCACACGCCAACGTGGATCCGCAGCGATCTGACCATTACCGATGGCCTCGCATTCTATGGGAGTACTGAACCCAAATCCGATGACGCACAACCAAAACCTCTTCCGATCGAGCGAATCCTTGCGATCGATCAAATCCCCGGAACTCGAATTGCCATCGAGAATCCGTTTGCTTGGTCGCTCCCAGTTTGGCTAGCAAGCGAAAGGATCGATGGAATCTTCTTGATGAGCGATTGGCTACGGCTTGATCGCCAAGTCAAGACTATCCCACAAAGTCGCCCACCAGACGGGCCATCAGTGGGTGACGGACGCACGGTTGGTCGCTGGGCCGAACGTATCTACTGGCACCTACTCGAAGCGGGCTTGAGACTTCCACCCCTGGCCGGTACCGGCGACCAATGTGGCAAGACCCCTGTTGGTTACAACCGTCTCTATGCTGCCGTCGACGACCAATCCGCCGAAAGTGACCATCCGCTGCATGTTCAGCGTGCAGAATCATCGGAAGCTTGGTGGAAAGCGGCTTGGACGGGGAAAAGTTTCGTAACCAACGGTCCACTACTTAGACCCAAGTTGGCAGGACGGATCCCAGGCCATCTTTTCACAGCTCAACTTGGTGAAAAACTGACCTTGCAGCCGGAACTGAATCTTTCAGTCCGCGACCCCGTGGATTACCTCGAAGTGATCCATAACGGCGAAGTCCACTACAGCGCAAGACTCGATGAATTTGCAAAGGCGGGTGGCGTCATTCCGGCGATCGAAGCAACCCAGAGTGGATGGGTGATCATCAGGGTGGCTACGCTGCACGAAGATCACTTTCGCGCTGCACTATCCGCTCCCTGGTATATCGAATTTGATTCTAAGCCGAGAATCAACCGGAGAAGCGTTGAGTTCTTCCAAAAATGGCAAGCTGAATACGAGATGAGACTCAAGCAGCTTAGCCCGCAAGAAATCCAGCGGCACGCACCGTTTGTGATCGCGTCACGTGAATTCTGGAACCGTCAACGTGAACAAGCTACGGTGAACCAATGATTCGGCGAAGAACCGCCGAATCGATTTTAAGCAAACGGCTGAACGTTTTCAGCGAGCGGTGTAAACGTTTTTAACGAGCGGGCTGAACGGTCAACTGGTTGTCGATCTCGCGAACACCGGGCTCCAAACGAAGCAGCAATTCACTCATTCTCCGATCCCGCTGAGAAGCAACCACACCAGTCAGAATTCCGCGTCCCTCAACCACCTTCACCGTCACCGCCTTAAACTGCGGGCGAGTCAATTGTTGGAATCGGTTCACTACCCGCTGCTCGACCACTGGCATCGCAGGTCGCTCCACATCGATCGCTGCTCGCAGACGAGTCCGTATGGCGGGTTGACTATTCTGCGCCTGACCACCAAGACCACCAAAGAGGCTCTGAAGGCCACCTAGACCACCCAATCCGCCTCCGAAGCCACCGAAACTCACCGTGCCACGTCCAGCTGTTCCGGTAGAAGCCCCAGCGTTGCTGAAACCTGCCCCGGTTGCCCCGGTTGCGCCAACTGTATCCCCTCGCTCCACCTGCGAAAAAGCGGCATCCGCGTCCAAACTACCGCCGGTGGTGGTTGGCTGCCCGATCGTGGTGTTGCCCGTGGTTCCCGAGGTGGTCTGAGCGGAAGACTGATTAGTGAGCAAGGCTACCGCGAACAATAAGATCGCGATACGACAGTCACAGCGAGAAGCGATAAGCGGAAACTTCATTTCTAGCAACCTTTTTGGATGATTGGCTACGGATACACCTCCGGACGCCTTCCCCATTATCAGCCAAATTGAATTGGTTTATTGAAGAATCGTGGATGACATCCTGTTTTTTTAACCAATACCGTTAAAATCGCGGCACAGAACAGTATTTTTGCGAATAGGTTAACGCGCTGACAACTCGAACTTTGATCGACAAACGTTTCGTCGTCAGAGCCACCGGCTACGAGAAACGGCTGAAACGCCTCAGTATCACGGTAACGAACCCATCATCAGCGCACCTACCGGCAGTGGGTATCCGAAACTATCATCCGATTGCGGAATTTTGAATGAGCACGAAAACAATCATCTTCACGAAGTTTGCGCGGATCGCGGCAACTTGTACGGTCTGGTTAACTTTGACGAGCTCGCTCGTTCCGGTGGTGGCACAGGAGCAAGACACCCCCGGGGCACCGCGACTGCTACCCTCTGACACACTCGCCTACCTCCGATTGGACAGCGCCGAGAGATATCGCGAAGACTTTTCCGCTTCCTCAGTAGGACAGATGCTCAATGACCCCGCGTTGAAACCACTTGCGGGCGAGGTCTATCAGATGGCAGCCGAACTCTTCGAGCAGGTTGGAACAATTCTCGAAGTTTCCCTCGATGATCTGCTCGCGATCCCCCAAGGACAGGTCGCCGTTGCTTTGATGCCGGGCAACCTCTCTGACTATCAAAAAGAACTCGCTGCGGAAGAGGATGACGATGAGTCGCCCGAAGCGATTCGAAGGAGATTGGCAAGAAAACGTCGCGAGCAAAATTCCCTCGCAGGGCTTTTCCTGATCGAAGCTGGCGGCAACGCCGACACGCTCATGGGTTTGATGGACAAGTTGGAACAACGCGTTACGACTCAGGGCTATCTGCAGAGATCAACGGAACTCGAGGGTACCAAGGTCATCAAGTTGCTGCCGCCGCGACCAGGCCGCCCAGAAATCGAATACTTCGAGAAAGATGGAACGGTGGTTCTCGGCATTGGACACGACACCGCTGCAAAAGTCCTCGAGCATTGGGCGGATCGTAGCGAAGAAGAAACTCTCGCCGACCGAAGCGATTTTGTCTCCATCATGTCACGTTGCGTCGGGGCAGAATCCACACGACCACAAATGACATTCTTCGTCGATCCCTATCGTATTGCCGAACGGATTGTCAAACGCGGCACTGCCGCTGCATTCGTTTGGCCGATCGTTGAACAACTTGGACTTCCCAAATTACGAGGCATTGGCGGCAGTGCATTTTCCGGCGGTGAGGTCTTTGAGTCCATCTCCCACATGCACATCCTGATTGACCCACCTCGCGACGGTGTACTCGGTGTCCTTCGCCCCGAAGTGGTTGAATCCGCTCCGCCCAAATGGGTTCCCGCTGACGTGGCGTCCTACACCTCGGTCAAATGGGATTTTGAGACCACTTACGACAACCTCGACAAGATCGTCGCGCAGTTTCAAGGTGAGGGGCCCATGAAACGATTCGTCGAAGGCCCTGCTGAGCAACAATTTGGGATCTCCGTTCGTGAGGATCTTCTGCAGAACATTACCGGTCGTTACGTCAACTGCGGATGGATTGAACCCTCCGCCAAGCTCAACAGCCGAACCGCAACTCACGCACTGGAACTGAAGGACAGTTTGAAGGCAAAGAATCTCATCGCAAAGTTTCGTGAGAGACGGCCTAACGATCTAACGGTGGAAACCATTGGCGGCACCGTCGTTTACGTTGCGAGGAGCCCAAATAGTGGACAATTGCCACCCAACTTCCGTGTCCCCGAACCGGCTCTGATGATCCTTGGCGACTGGTTGATCTTCAGCGACAGTCGCGAGATGCTGACCCGGATCACGCGTGCTAACCTCGAAGCTGCACCGAGACTGATCAACGTTCTTGAGTTCGAACTGGTCACAAGCGAACTCGGTGGTAAGCTCGATGGTGAAAAGCCTTTCCTCGTCTCCTTTCTACGAGGGGCGGAGTACATGAAACAGATTTATGACTTAGCAAAATCACCGGAAACCCGTGGGATGCTGCGGCAGGCCTCTACCAACGCTCCGTTCGCCGGCAAAATCGTCTCAATGCTCGAACGCAACCAGATGCCCGACTTCAAGGAGTTTGAAAAGTATTTCGCTCCTTCGGGCACCTTCGCCTACGATGAACCAGCCGGCATTCACTTCGGCAGCTTCACTCTGCGTGCCGAAGAAGATTGATCATGGAGAGAACGTCCCGCATCCGTTACTCGTGACCAAAGAGTACGCAGATCGGGTTCGGGACGTTGATACTGTTGCGGTTGTAGGTCAACCGGCCCGTATCAGCGTCCACTTCAAAACTCGCCAACGTGTTGGAATCCTGACCCGCCGCAATGATCCATTTGGCGGTGGGATCTAGATTGAAGTTCCGCGGTGTGGCACCGCGAATCGGTTCACGCTCAACGATGGCCAACTGCCCGCTCTCAGGATTAACGGAGTAAACCGTGATCGTGTCATGCCCACGATTAGCCGAGTAGACAAAACGACCGTTGGGATGAACACGGATCTCCGACGCACTCGAGAATTTTTCCTGAGCTAACTCCTCGGGATCAACGCTGGCAATGGTCTGCTTGGCGTCCATTACTCCCCGCTTCGCGTCATAATCAAAAACCGTCACACTCAGTGATAGTTCGTTTAGAACATACGCCCAACGCCCGTTAGGATGAAACTTCATGTGCCGCGGACCGCCGCCCGGCGGAACGTTTGCGACACCATGTGGTTCAAGCGTTGCATCCTGCTGGTTCACTTTGTAGATCACTACCTGATCGAGTCCCAGATCGGGCACAAAAGCGAACCTCTGATCGGGCGAGAATCCGGCCCAATGTGCGTGCGACGCTTCCTGCCGCCCCGCAACCACACGGCTGCCACCACGATGTTTGATCAATCCGGACTGCTCAACGAGTTTGCCATCTTGATCCAGTCGATAGGAGGCAACCGAACCGCCGCCGTATTGTGCCGTCAACAAAAGATTACCAGAACGATTGACGCCGACATGAGCGGCGCCGCCATCACCGATCGGCAACGCTTTCTCAAGCTCCAGACTTGCCTTCCCCTCACGCCTCTCGATCCGATAGCTAATCACAGAGGGAACATCCTCTAACGTCCCGACCGCATAAAGGCGATCTCCGTTTGGATGCATCGCCAAAAAGCCTGGACCACTTACCTCTGCAGCCAAAGAAACCTCCATCAAGCGACCAGTCTCGGTATTGAACCGACAATGGTAGATCCCGCGACTCTCCTTCGCTCGACCCGTACCGAGCCATAAATCAACGAGATGATTATTCTGAGCCGACTCATTTTTTTGAGCTACAACACTCGACGTCATGACAAAGATCATCCCAACGCTGAACAGTGATACGAAACCCGACCCACACGATAGTATGGTGCTGGTGAGCACCCGACGCACTCCAGTCAGACGCGGTGCTCGAAAACACGGTCCAACCGACAGCAAAGAAAAGGGAGTCAACATCGATCAAGTCTCTCAAAGGTGTAGCTTTTTGAAAATCTGAATCGCCAATGATGATCGATGGGCATACTAACATGCAAGCATTCTACCGCCATCAAATTGGTAGAGCCCCAACGAGTCACCACGGCAACTAGCGATGAATCCACGCAAGAATTGAAGACTTCGAAGATTCAAAAAAAAAACCCGCTTGCCGAGACCAAGGTTATCTCGACAAACGGGGCTGTTTTCTCGTTATCAAAAGATGACGAGTGGGGTGGCCGTGCCGAAGCAGCAGCCCGCCGACAGTGCTACGGGTTACCACCCCGTTGGCTAGTACAGCTAATTTCCACTTGCTCACCTCCTTTC
>CALIBL010000015.1 GCA_938045805.1 uncultured Rubripirellula sp.
GGTGGGCTATTCGGTGACGACTGGCTGGCAGCGAGTGATTGGGAAAACAAGTTCATCCATTCAAACCACTTTGATTTGCACCCATTGCGGTGTAGATCCTGAAAGTTTGGCAGAGACCCTCGATGATCGAACGAAGCAAAACCAAAGCGAAGTATCCCAAGCGCGATCGTGCTGCCCGATTGAATAAGAAGCGTCGATTGACGATGGAGGGTTTGGAGGCCAGACAATTGTTGGCAGCCGAGATCTATCTTCCAAACGTCGATCTCGACACGTATGACGGCCCGCGAAATGTCGGTGCGGTTCAGGCTCTGCAGATGTCAGAGCGAGAGCAGCTGACTGAATCAGGCAAGAACGACGTTATTGGAAAGGCTCAGATCATTCCTTTGGGAAATGGTCCTGGACAAAACGATACGATCGACCTTCGTGGGGCGATGCAGTATCAGATTTTCTCATCCAATCCAGGATCGTTTTCAGTTGACATCGATACCTTTGGCTTTGATCTGAAAGCAGGGGACATTCTCGACATCTCCGCATTCGGTACTGCTGGCACAATCGACTTGTTCTACGGTAATGGAACTTATTGGTTTGGTACCGAGCAGGTAAATGGCCTTTTCCTACCGCCCGACTCACCGATTCAAACCATCGGTAACGCCACCGCATCAGCGGTGATTCCTGAGGATGGTCGGTATTATCTGACCGTGACTCCGATTGACACCAGTTCGAACTATACACTCGGTTTGCGAACCTATCGTCCGATCGCTGAGCAGCTTCCGGTTGGTGTGGGACAGGTCGTGTTCTTGGACTTTGACGGCGGCTTCTATCCCAACTCCCTCTTCAACCCACCAGATCCTGCCACCGGCGCGCCGGCTCCCGGTATTGTCCGCGTTCCATCTTTGCAAGAGTCGCTAGGGAATCTTGGGATTGAGGTTGAGGATACCGCAGCCCTGAATCGTATCATCGATCAGTCGATCGAGGAAATGGAACGTCAGTTTGCCTACCTCGGCATGAACGCAAACGCGGGTGACTACGATTCCACTGGGATTAAGGGTGAATTTGGAATCACAATTCTGAACAGCCGGGACCACGCGGATCCAGGTAGTCATCCTCTGGTGACTCGCGTGCTAGCGGGTGGGGGCCCAGTCAATCCGTATGGTGTTTCCTCAACGATTGACGTTGGTAACTTCAGCATGGACGATCTCGTCATCGCTGAGATCCTCGATCCGCCACCGCTTCCGCTCTCGCCAACGGTCAGCCCGCTCGACTATACCGCGGAATTCCTCGGCTTCTTGATGTCCCATGAAGTGGGTCACTCCTTCGGACTTCGTCACACCAACGCGATCAACCTTACTTACTCGACCACGGACGCTGGTGGGGGTATTTACAACCCCGGCGGCCCAGATGGAATTTGGGGAACGTTGGACGACGAGCCGTATAACTTCCTTGATGACTACTACGGTGACGCCTCGGGCTCAGGCGGTGAAGGAATCTTCGGCACAAACCGAGTCACCAATGGTTTGGCAAACACCCTCGTCACCGGTTTGGTCGGTGGCACCGTTGCCGGTACGGTCTTCTCGGACTTCAACCGTGATGGCTCGATGATTGGAGACGCTGGGTTACCTGGATTCAAAGTCTTTGCCGACCTCAACGCCAATGGTCAGCGCGATGACGGCGAGCCAATGACGCTGAGCGATGCTTTGGGACGTTACTCGATCGACGTTCGATCTGGCACCTTTAACATCGTCGCTGAAGGACTTAACGGTTTTGCTGCCACGACTAACCCATCACGAAGCACAACCATCACCAACGGTCAGACCTCCGTGGTGAACTTTGGGTTCGCAGAGATCTTCGCGAATATTACCGGTACCGCATTTGTTGACAGTAATGGCAACGGCGCTCCAGATAGTTCAGAAGTGGGGCTCGAAGGGGTCTACATTTACGCCGACCTTGATGGCGATGACCGTCCTGATCTTGGAGAACCTGGCGCTGTTACTGGTGCTGACGGTACCTACCGAATTAATTTTCCAGGGCCTGGAACCTACACACTTCGCAGTGATCTCGATCCAGGATTCGAGAGAACCTTTCCAGCCAGCGGCGAACATACCTTTGAGTATGATGGACTGAGTCTTCCCGACAACTATAACTTTGGCTTCTTGCCGTCACTCGATTTTGGCGATGCTCCCGATTCGTATGCCACCACTGTTGAAGCAGATGGAGCGAGGCATGGAATCACTGACGGTCTTCATATCGGAGCTACGGTAGATCGTGAGAGCGACGGCTTACCTACCGCCAACGCCTCTGGTGACGACCTGGACAATCTAGATGATGAGGATGGCGTAAGACTTCTCAGCCCCCTCGGGCCGGGAGCCGCAGCTACCTTTGAAGTAACTGCTACCAACACGACGAACTCCAATGCCTACCTTCAAGGATTTTTAGATTTCAATCGCGATGGGATCTTTGGGCTTGGTGAACAGTTTGCAACTAATATTCCGGTTGTTGCTGGTTCGATCAATGCCACTCACCTTATTACTGTCAACGTTCCTGACGGAATCGATCCAGGTGCCTCGTTCGTTAGATTCCGCCTGAGCCAATCCAGCTCAATCGGGCCTACCGGTTTTGCGGAAACCGGTGAAGTAGAAGATCATCCAGTCCAAATACTCACAGCAGCAAGGGTTGCGAATGATGATCAGTTCAGTGTCGCTCGGAATTCACTTTCGAATGCCTTGCCAGTGCTCGGAAATGATTTCCAAACCATTGAAAATCCTTTGTCTATCATCAGCGTCAACACGACAGAGACTGCTGGGGTAGTTGTGAACAACGGAGACATGCTTTTTTATACGCCGCCCAATGGCTTTGTAGGTCGAGATACTTTGACTTACACCGTTGTTGACTCTGCAGGCAATACCAGCAGCGCAAATGTCGCCATCAATGTTACATTCCAGTCCAACGTCCCAATCGCAGTTGACGATGTCTTTGAAGTACCTCAAGGATCATCGAATCGAGCGTTGAACGTTCTGGACAACGATGTTGCCAGCGTATTTGGCGGTTTATCAATCACAAGCGTGACTGGCGGTTCGGCCGGGGGCGTTCTCAGTATCGTTGCTGGTGGTCAGTCAATTCGATACACACCTGCTGCTGGCTTTGCTGGTACGGAACAATTCACCTACAGCATCCAAGACAGTGCAGGCTCGGTTAGCAGTGCGACGGTCACTGTTAACTTGTTACCAGGATCGCTATCTGACGACATCGTTGAGTTCTCGATCGAAGTACTTGACGCTCTCAATCGCGATAGGGAAGTGACCAATGTGCAGGTGGGGGATGAAGTTCTAGTACGAGTTAGTGTCGACGACCTTAGACTGTTTGCGAATCCTCCGGGCGTCGCATCCGCATTTATTGACCTTCTCTACACTGATGAATTACTCTCACCGGTCAGTGATTCAGGCAATCCATCTTTCCCATTCGATATTTCGTTCGGATCACTGTTTTCAGCTCTACAGACCGGGGATGCAACGGTCCCTGGCTTGTTCAACGAAGTGGGGGGAGTGCAGAGCGTAACGGATCAACAAGACCACTTCGGGCCAACTGAATTATTCACTGTTCGCATGGAGGCCGTTTCACCTGGAGTGGCCATTTTCCAAACAGATCCTGCAGATGCTGAAATAAGCGAAACTGTTGTATTAGGTGCTGACGTTGCGTTAACTCCTAGTCAATTAAGACTCGGGTCAGCCGAACTGGTCATATCACCGGCATCGGATAATTTCACCTCCGCTGTGGATGATTCGTTCCCCGCCGGCTTAGACTCGGATGGGAACCTGATCTCGAGTAATTTTCAGTCCGCAAATCGACTTGATGTACTTAGAAATGACAACTTGGGACCGACGGGCATCATCCGAGAATTTGGGATTTTGTCCAACCCTTCATTTGGAAGTGTCACCATTAATGACAATGGAACGCCTTCCAATCTGAATGATGACTATATTGATTATCGTGCGAACCAGAATGTAGATGGTCTTGATTCATTTACTTACTTGATCGTGACAGATGATAACGTTCGAAGTATTGCGGAAGTCACTTTGGCTTTAGGCAACCAGAATGGTCAGGCTCGTGTCTCTTATGACTTCGCGCTAGTTAGTGGCGACGGCTCAGGAACCCCTATTTCAGAAATCGAAGTCGGTGATCGCTTCGGACTTGAAGTACGTGCGACGGATTTAACACCGTTTACTTCAAACTTTGTCTTTGCAGGGTATTTAGATGTTCTTTACGACACCGGCATGATTGCTCCGTCGGATACGCCAGCCTATGCAAATGACGAGTTTAATTTTGATGTAGATTTCCATAGCCTCTATTCCGAAGACGCAGCAGTTGGCACTGCGGTAACTCCGGGTATCATTGATGAATTTGGAACCGTGTGGAGTCGTGCTGACGACGCGGGAGCCTCTAATCCAGCTCTGATTGCGACCATCTATTTTGATGCCATCAGCCCCGGAGTTGCGAGTATTGTGGGATCTCCCGCGGATGCGTCTCCTTTCCAAGATACACTTCTCTTTAATGTAGATGATCCGATTGACCGATCGCTGCTGAGGTTCGAGTCACTTGAATTCATCATTGGTGCTGGAGCACCAAATCAGAACTCATCGTTCAACATGGACGTGAACGACGACGGCTTGGTTTCTCCGATCGATGCACTGCTGGTCATCAACCAGATGAATCGTGACTCGGTTTCCGGGGAAGGTGAGCAGTCGAGCCGCAATGGCAAGCGATACTACACCGACGTCAATGGCGATAATCGCACCACAGCTCTCGATGCATTGCAGGTGATCAATTACCTGAAACGAGCATCGTCCTCGCAGGGAAGTGGCGAACAGATCGCTCTCCTGAGCGACTCGGATAACCCACTTAGCACCAGCCAAGGCAGTGATGCTTTCTTCGCTGAACTTGCTGGCAATAGCGGTGGCAAGATCGCATCGTTCGATTCAGCTGCGACCGGAAGCTCCTCTTCGAGCAACGCTACCGTGGATGACTCATCGACCGACGATAACGACGACATCTATTCCGTCTTAGCGGATGATGTAGACGGCCGCTGGGCTTAGCCTAAGCCCTCAGTAGGACGAACACCGTTCGCAAAATGAACCGACGAAGAACGCCAAGTACTAACGGGTGCTTGGCGTTTTTTCATTGCTAAATCTCGTCAACGGATCTGGCGTCACCACAGCGTTTGGTGGCGGGTGCAGGCCAACCGCTTCTGCGATTTGCGATTTTTCTGATTGATCAGAACCAAGTTTTCCCAATTTCACTTGCCAACAGCTGCCGCTAGGTGCCACCATTAACTAGGCGCCAAGATTCATATCGAGCGTCCGTTCCCACACATCCGCAGGAAGTCGCTTGTCTTTCAAACCATTTGCTGTTCAATGCCTTACGTGCGCTAGCCAATTGCGTGTCAATGATCCGAGTATCGTTGGCAGCATTGCGACCTGCCCGAAGTGTCAATCCATGGTAGAAATTCTGCCGCCGGATTCGGAGCTCGTGGTGGCAGAGCCGAGTGCTCGGTCAGACCGAACACCCGAGTTCGATAGCCAAGCAATCACCGAAGAAGCTATTGGCGGTCCTGAGCACCCAAGCACGCTCGGTTTGGCTCCGCCCACCGTTTCTGGTTTTTCGGATGACGAAGCTACCTCTTCTGACGCTCCACCCATCAGTGGATCAGAAGAGATCTCATGGCAGAGTGACGAAACACGTCGAAAACGTCAGATTGGATTGATCGTTGCGATCTCCGCTGTCAGCTTGACAGTTTGTGTAGCTGGATTCGGATGGTTCATTAGTTCTTGGCAGAAAGAACAGTCAGTCGTCGAAAACACAGAAGTACAAACCGGAACTCTAGGATCCGATGAGACGCGACTTGATCAAACCGAAGTTGTCGATGCTTCACAAACATCAGACGAAAACAACTCGCAAGTCTCACAGACTGGAGGAGAAACAGGATCGGCAAGTCCTGACTCCGATGCCGACCAATCCCCGATGAACAACACACTCAGCGACGCAACGGCTGAAGCTGCTACCAACCCGCAAGACAACCCAAAGCCATCTTCGGATGCAAATACCAACTCAAATGTACCATCGGATTTGCTGCCTGTTTCGCCGTTGGAGGATGTGACAAATCCTGCAGCCAAGGCTGATACAGGCGGAAGACCAGAACCCATTGCCGAGGATATGAATGAGGCATCAGGGATGCAAGATTTACCACCTGGCCTCGAACAATACACACGGTTTCTGCTGGAAGAGGGTGCCGTGGAGAAACCCAACTTGGAAGCGCCACCAAGCATGGACGAATTGGACATTGATGAGGCGACGCGTGAACCAGACAGCCCAGTCACACCCGTTCGTCCGAAAGAAATCAACATTGATGCTGCGCTCGCAATCAAACTGGCTGTTGATGGTCAGGGATACGCTTTGCCAGAGCTTGCGCTTCTTGTGAGTCAGATCACTGGTGTCCCAATCCAACTCGACTGGGTTTCTTTTGACCTCGCGCAGATTGATCTAACTACGACTCTCACTTTACCGCAAGGTTGGAAACCGGCCCACGAACTACTTCAATCGGCAATCGAACCGATTGGAGGTGAACTGAGGAATGAGGAATCCTTAGTCACCATCACGCTAAGTGACAAAGCGTTCGCAGAGTCTTTTTCGCAATTAACTGACCTGGGCGACTTCAACGAGGGAAAAGCTTCTGCCTCTAAAATGCTGGTAGAATTGCTCCAAGTTGAAACAGCCGATGGCGTACCCGACTTTTCTGCCGGTAACCGCGAAGATCAGCAACTCTCTGGGATCGTGATCGAATCATTGCGATTGGTTCGGGGTGTACCTTCAAAGATTGACGATGAGTACCTCGATCGCTGGACTTGGAACCCCGCTAATCAGTCCGTTGGATGGACCGAACCGATTGAGGGACAAAGCTTTCCTCAATCGGATACACCAATGTCAGTCGCCGAGTTCTTGCGTCGACTCACAAATGAAAACGGTGTCCAAGCACTGATCAATTGGGAGGATCTCGCTGCGAGACGAGTGCACCCGGAGCACGTCTTTCTTCCGCATAGTGCCGCAACGGCCGCAGACACGATTGACGAAGTCTTTACCTCATTAGGGCTTGGTGCAAGACAGGTTGATCCAAAACATTGGTGGATTGGACAGAATTCAACTTATGACCGTTTACCCGTTGTGACATGGACCGAACCGCTCTCCGAAGCTTCAGCCGCTGAGAAATCGCAAATCCAAGAACGACTGAATCAGGTGATCAGTCCTGAGAATTATCGACTTGCCATTGATGAGAGTACCCAACGTGCTTTTTTAGTCTTGCCAAGGTATCTGGCCGCTCAATTGCCGAAATTTCTACAGGGACTTACCGTGGCGAGTCCATAAGATGTTAGAGGGGCATGAAACCTGATCGAACAGACACTGAGATGGGTGTTTAATCAACAACGCCGAATAACATCGACCCCTCATTGCTACGCCGCAGCAGTCTGATCTGTGGCAACAGGGATTCGCAGCACGAAAGCAGTTCCACGTCCTACGGTACTTTCAACTCGGATGCGTCCACGATGTGCATCGATGATTTCCTTGCAGGCGGCTAAACCAAGGCCTGTGCCTCCCTTACCCGATTCATCGGGGCCAGCTTTAGTGCTGTAGAACGCATCAAAGATTCGGGGAAGTTTTTCTCTCGGAATGCCTTCACCCGAATCTCGAACAATCAGTTCGACGAACTTTTCATCTGCGGCTGGGCGGAGACAAACCAAGATGGTTCCGCCCTCAGGCATCGCTTGGCGAGCATTGATCAACAGGTTCAGCAGCACCCGTTGTATCTGATTACCGTTGGCCATCGCACAAGGTGTTTCAGGTTGAATGTCAAGTTCGACAGAAACACGATACTTACGCATTTCCCTTTCAAGAAGCAGCATTGCATCTTGGATAATCGAACCAAGGTCCGTAGGCGACATGCTGTCGCTTCGGTTGCGAGCTTGTGCGAGGATCGTCTGTGTGATTTTGGCGGCTCTCTCGGATGCTTCCAAGATTTTGTTCAGCGCCTTATCCCGACTCGCATCGTCACGATTTCGAATACCTAAACGTGCGTAGTTAAGGATCGTCATCAAAATGTTATTGAATTCATGAGTCGCTGTGCTCGTTAATTCTCCGAGAGCAGCTAAAGCCTGAGTTCTGCGGAGTTCACTCTTGAGTGCATCCAGTTGGACGCTCATATGCTTGCTGGAATCCACAACGGGCACCGGCCCACCAACCGAGCTTGAAGAAATTTGATTCGTTGGAGTCGTCACGACAAATGGCTTCGTACGAGAATTGCGAGTGAGTTAGCGCGATGGACTTGTTATCGTCGAATTCGGCTCATTCCCTACAGATCCAACCATGCCGCCGTCATAAATTGCCACCTCGGCTCGTTGGTTTTGCGATGACCTAGGATTCTCGCCAAACAGACTAGGTAAGTTTTTCCGGTCAGATAAAAGAGACATCTAGCAGTTGGCCTCTTGAAATCGCTAAGATCATCAGAGCAGGACGCAACAAGGATGATCAAAATGGAAGAAAACGTCGTAAAACGCCTTCGCAATCGACTCACGGACGCAAAAACGCTTGGCTTTAAAGTCAGGCTGGAACCGCTCGAAGATCAGACGGCGACTTGGTGTGAGATCGCTGGCATCCCCACCTTGTTCGTGGATCTGTCACAGCCAGCAGCCGAACAATTGCAGCAAGTGAATGATGCCCTAGATTCTTTTCGACAAGAAAAAAGAAGGCAAAGTATCGCAATGCGAACAGGAAACCAGGTGGCGACTGCCCGATGATTCAATGACCACTGGATTCAGTGATCACTCAGTGACTAAATGGAAACACGGGCATATGACAAACCCTTCTCAGAAGAGCATTGCCAGCTAAAAAAATCGTTCACGAGTTCAATCCGCGATTGAAGCCCGACCCATGAAATTACAAACCGCATCCAAATTCAGCTATCGCCTAGGGACCGGTTTGAGGGCTGGTGCGGACTTAGTTCGGTTGTTGCAGTCAGAAGCTTCATTGGGTTCGACGCGTCACCGCGCAGCGATCTCGCAATTGGTCCAAGGAACCAAGGAAGGTGAGTCGCTGAGTGATGTGATGCAAAGCAACTCCTATTTTCCGAGACTCATGACATCAATCGTGCGAGTCGGTGAAGAAACGGGAAAAATAGACGAAGCGTTTTTAACGCTCAGTAAACATTATGAGCACCAAATTGAGACTCGACGCTCCTTCATCAGTTCGATTACTTGGCCAGCTCTGCAATTAGTCGCAGGCATCATGATCATTTCCATCATGATCTATCTCCTCGGAGTCTTGACGGCCGGCAGTGGTGGTCAGATGACGGATATGCTCGGACTTGGTCTACGAGGTCCCACAGGCGTTCTGAAATTCTGGCTCTACCTAGCCATCGTTTTTGGTGTGATTGCTGCCTTAATCTTTGCCTTTGCAAGGAATCTTGGGGGCGTGCAAAACCTAATCCCACTGATCTATCGCATCCCAATCTTTGGCAGTTCTCTTCAGACGCTTACCATCAGACGCCTTTGCTGGACACTTTCCATCGCATTGGGAGCAGGAATCGATCCGATTCGTGCAATCACTCTTGGTTTGGATAGCACTGATAGTGACTACTACCGACACGGAGCAGAGAAGGCGAAGTCAGCAATCCTTGGAGGCGCTTCACTCTCTGAGGCTCTGCGAGCGACCGAAGTACTCCCGACGGATTTCATTCAGAGAGTTGATATCGCGGAGTTCGCTGGGGTTGACGCTGAATCATTCGCTCATCTTTCCAAAGAATACGACGAGCGCGCAAAGCAAGCGATAAAGATCCTCTCAGGCATTGCCACCGGCGTCGTTCGCGTTGTCGTCATGGGTGTATTGATTTTCATGATCTTCCGAATCGCATCTTCCGTTTTTGGGTTCTATCAGATTCCTAACGAACCAATTGACCCGCATCGTCGATTTTAGCGTCAATGAGGGCCAAAAGACGTTCTGCCTCTAGGTAGCGAATAGCGAAAGTTCATCATGCACCAGTGCTCGCATCACCCATTGCCAGACCGATTCGGCCGCGCATTCTTGATTGGCATTGGATTGAATGCTGGATTCGTTGTGGTCGAAGGGATTTATGGCTACGCAACGGATTCCCTCGCGCTGCTCGCTGATGCTGGGCACAACCTGAGTGATGTTCTTGGCTTGGTGATGGCCTGGGCAGGCTACGCTCTTGCAAAACTCCCACCCAACCAACGACACACCTACGGTTGGCGAAGCTCCACCATTCTTGCCGCACTCTTCAATAGCTTACTTCTCATTGCCGCTGTAGGCGGCATCACATGGGAAGCATTGCAACGCCTACGTCACCCTGCTCCTGTTGATGCGAATGTTGTAATCACGGTCGCACTGATCGGCGTCGTCATTAATACAGGAACGGCTTTACTCTTCGCTCGGGGACGAAAAAATGATCTCAATCTACGAGGAGCCTACCTACACATGGCTGCAGACGCACTGCTCTCGATGGGAGTCGTCATTGCAGGCGTGGCCATTTCCTTTACTGGACTTCTCTGGATTGACCCAATCATCAGTCTTGTCATCGCGGCGGTGATTTTCCTTAGCACCTGGAATCTCCTAAAAGAATCCGTGGCTCTGGCACTGCAAGCTGTTCCGGCGAACATCGATCCTCAGCAAGTTCTGCAGGATCTTCATGCATTTCAAGAGGTCACCGATGTTCACGACCTACATATCTGGGCGGTGAGCACCACCGAAACTTGCTTGACCGTGCATTTGGAAGTTCCATATACGGAAGACCAAGACTTATTGCTAAAGAGAATCCGTAACACGCTGCACGATCGTCACGGAATATGCCACACAACGATCCAAGTTGAAAGATCTACCAGCGGAGCTAATTGTGGACAGGCGGCAGCGGAATCCCTCTGAACATTAACGATCGAAACCTTCTATCTGAACACCCACCTGATCATCTGTTACGCGAAGTGAGCGTTCAATCGTTTGATCTATCCTTGCTCAGCAACGATTTCAGACAACCGAAGTCGATCGATCATCGTATCAAGATCGAGCACCCCTAAAAATATTCCGCATTCATCAACAACGAGGTGCTGCCGCACGCGTCTATCAATCTTCAATAGTGCCTGATCCAATGGTTCATCGAGCAATACGGTTTTGAAAGGACTATTGACGTCCAAAAGTGTAGAAACACTAGGGTGACCGGCTTCTTTTGTGAATTGATGATTTCTCAAGTCAGACAACCTGACTAGACCAATTGGTTTCCCAAAGCCGTTGACAACTGGCAACGATCTAGTAGCGAGTGTTGTCCACTTCAATGCTAAGTCACGCAAGTCTAAGTCTTGCTCCACAACGACCGTCGTGGGGATCATCGCCTCGCCGACCGTTCGCCCGCGAACCGCTTCATTGACTTCCACCTGCTTGTATTCTGAATAGCCCGCAAAAGCGACAAATAATCCGATGAAAACAGGGATTGGATTTGAACTACCGCCTTGAGCCGCCACCAGAATCATCAACGCAGCACAAAACACTCCGACCAGAAACGCAAATCGAGTGGCTTGAGTGTAAGTGGTGAACATCGCAAGAAGACTCCGCAACACTCGACCGCCATCCATGGGAAAAGCTGGTATTAAATTAAAAATCACCAGCATTACATTCACGACGATCATCGTGAATAGATACCCAGCAAAGGATGGAAACCGAAACATTGTGTCGATCGCCGTTGCCACATCCTGACTGATTTCCAAACCTTCCTGAGGATTTGTCGCGAGATCGCGGAGTCCGATCAGCATTTCGTCGCTGACCTGTGTAACGAAAAGGAGAGCAAACCCAAAGACAAGAACCACGTTCACGGCTGGCCCAGCAAACGCAACAACCATCTCTTGCCAAGGAATGCGAGGCATTCGATGAAGCCTTGCTACCCCACCGATTGGCAACAGAGTGATATCTGCCGTCCCAATACCAAAATATCGAGCAGCCATCGCATGGCCGTACTCATGCAATGTCACGCAGAAAAAAACTCCCAACAACTGGGCTAGCATGAATGAGGCGACCAGAACTCCTTCGCCTAAAGACGAGAAAAAAACGTAAGCCGCCAAGAGCAAAAAAGTCCAATGCACAAACAGATCAATACCCAAGTATTTCCCAGCATTGAATCGATGCGCTAACAATCTATTGGACAAGAGCAATGCTCCGATAAATACCGTGCAAATGTTTTTTGCTTCACCGCTCTTGGAGCGACTAGCCGAATCCTATCTGAATTAGTCGCCTAGAGAAGCGGGGATTGGATGAGAACAAAGAAGGGGAAGCAGGATCTGTGCGTGACATCAGCAGCAGTCTATTCTATGATTCCATCCGATACCTACGGATCTTAAGAACCGTAAAAAAAGAACCTGCTAAACCAAAACACCTGACGGTTATTATGCTACGCCACAAACTCATCCATCCTCAAATCTCTTCAGTTCTCGCAGCCGCTGGACACCACAGCACCATCCTAATTGCTGATGGCAACTACCCCGCCGCAAGTAAACGTGGCCCACGAGCTGAGCTGGTGAGCCTCAACCTGATGCCAGGAATTCCAACTTGTAACCAAGTACTCGAGGCAGTTCTATCCGCGGTGCCCGTAGAGGCAATTCAAACAATGCAAACAGAAACGAGTGGCCCCTACGCTCTCGATGGAGACCCACCTGTGTGGGAAGATTATCGTGAGACCATACAAAAAGCTGATCTTGATTTACAGCTTGAACCGATTGACAAATGGGCATTTTACGAAGCGGTAAGCACACCGGATCATGTCTTGACCATTCAGACAGCAGATCAGCAACGCTACGCAAATATCTTGCTCAGCATCGGGGTCCGAATGGATTAAGCCTTCAAGGCTTACCGGGATAAGCCTATCGAGATTAGTCTTGTGGTAATTCGCTGATGATTTGTTCAGCGAGTAACCGCAATCGCACTTCGATGGTGACATCCTCTGATTTCTCAGATAATTGACCGGCCGCCTCGGCGGTTTGCCACGCCAACTCATAATCAGAGCGACCAAAATAGAGTCGTGCCGCGCGACAAAGCCGATCCGCAGCAACAGCGAATTGCGCGGCTGCCTCGTAGGAATTTGCTGACTGTGTAAGCACCCTCGGCAAGTCTCGATAAAGACCTATCGAAGTGAGGATCTCCGCTTCCTGGTCGTACAACTTTGCAGCCTGCTCAGCTTGCCCTTTTGCATACGCTAAATCACCGGATACTCGGTACCACTCTGCCTGCCATTCCGGTTGATTAACGAAACCTAATTGCTGATCTGCCTCTTGTAGACGCTTCCTCGCCTCCGGAAGGTCGTTCCTTTCCACCGCCACCGCGGCCTTTATCAGAAGAATAGGTAGATCGTTTGCTGCCTGCTGACGCTGCTGCAGCAATTTACCCCTGACGCCACCGAGCGGGGCTCGAACCGAAGCAAGCTGAATTTTTGGAAGCTGACGCTCACCCGATCGATCAAAAATATTGAATGTTGTTGCTTTAACGGTTTCCGCTGAGGATCGCTGCAAAAGATAAGCAACGTCCTCATACCGCTTCTCAGCGCGAGCAATCTTGGCCTCCAATAACCAAACGTTTTGGCATGAAGCTCCACAGCGATTCAGTTCATACCGCGAATCAATCAGCCAATCTTTCGCTCGCGCTGCATCGCCGGCACTGAAATAACACGCTGCCAAATGGTATGCTGCGGTACCCGACTCGTAGGCATTATCCGAAGCCCATGCCTCCTTGAGCACCTTGAGGTACTCTTCTCGTGCACCCTCTACACCTCCACGGTTATAAAGCTCGGTGGCTCGGTCGCTCATCCGAGTTAACGAAGGATCAACACGCTCTTTACTCTCTTTTATTTGCAGATTGCTTCGACAACCAACGCAGGTTATCACGAGGCTACAAACAAGTACCGCCGCATGAAGCGAGTTGTAATACCGTCTATCTTGGATCGCTCTCAAAGAATGCATGATGAGATGTATCATCTCGTGAATCCTCCGCGAATAGCGGAGGGATCCAGCTGCTTTGTACTGCTGGACTCCTGACGATACCTTCGCAGCAACCAATGGCTACGTATTTCCTGAACCAGTTGCTGAGCCTCGCTCATCGTGTTGTTAACGCGATTCGTAGTGCCAGGAAGGTCCTCTGCTTCTTCATTCAGAATCTCAATTAGAACCTCAGTTTGAGTCGCCAATTGTCGGATTGCTTCACTCGTTTCACGGACCATGGACAATGTCTGGATCATTTCCGCATCCAAAGTCTTGGACGTTTCCCCCACTTGTGACGCTGCTTGCTCAATCACCTCATTGGATCGCTGTATCGCGGAGAGTGTACTGCGCACATCCTGATCCAACATTTTTTCGGTACGCTCAACCAATTCTGTCATGCGTCCCTCAAGGTTTACTGTTGTTTCCCGAATCTGCTCGTTCGTTTCAAGAAAAGAATCCGATGCCTGCTGGGACCTGCGAAACGCGGGATCGATCGCTTCATCCAACGAACCCTGCAACCTTTCACCGGTTACTCGCATGCTTTCTAAAGTCGGCTCAGCAACCTCTTGTATCTCTTGGAATGACTTCGTGATTTGCCCGACTTGATCGGATAACTGATCGACGCGGTCGAGGTCTGATGAAAATGACTGAATCCTTTGATTCGATGATAATGGCTTGGATGACGAAAGCTGCCGGGAGTCACGTCGGATCACCAGAACCGGTGTCCCCACACCAAATTTCCTTTCAAGTCGCACAATTGAATCTTCAAAAACCATTGCTGCGTTTTGCTTGGTCAATTGAATATCTACTCTAACACCACTTCCATCTTCCAAATAACTTAAGTCCAACACCTCGCCAACAGGCTTACCCAAAATCAAAACTTCTGTACCGGGATGTAACTCATGAACCTCCTCTTCTGAAGCCTCAATCCAAAAACGCTCCTTAGCGCCAAAACGATTACCGAGGCGAAACACCGTGAAGGAGAGAACGATCATCAACACCAGAAACAACAACAGAAAGACACCAACAATCTGATTGGTGTACCTGAGGCGATAGACTTCATTCATTGTCACCTCCATGCGCCAAGTTCATGCTGTGGAGCTTACCTTGATCCGCTCGAAGACGTTGGCACGGACCGACGACCTCGCTAAATGGCAGGTCTGTTCGACTATCTAACCAGAGTACGGCTGTCCCGCGACTCATCAGTTCGGCAACAGCATCAAGAAAAACTTTTACCCATTTTTGTGCAAGATATTGCAAAGGGCTTTCCAAAATCACCAATTTCGGATTCCCCAAGAACGCCCGAATCCACTGATGAATCTGCAAAGTTGCTGGAGCCACAAAAGCAGGGCGGCGACTCGCTAACTTGTCCATACCGAAATAATTGCACCAGTGTTGAATCGATGACGTGATGTCACTTAATTGCATTCCGTGGTGACGAGCCGCCAGAGTCACATTCTCATCAACATTGAGGTTTTCAATCCACGCTTGCCCCTCGAAGACCCTGCCGATCAAGCTACGCTGCCAGAAATGCCTCTGGTAGTTCGAACCTCGCCAATCTTGTTGCAGAAACCTAACGACTCCCGCTTCCGGATGCAAAATACCTTGAATCAAAGATGCAAAGGAGCGAGTGCGAGTGGCTGCATCGACTTGGATGGTCAATAGCTCTCCCGCGTGCAATTCTAAATCCACTTCTAAAAGCTCGAGCCCACTTTCAAAAGCGGGTCGTTGAGTCACCCTTTGCAACTCCAACACCAAAGGTGTTTCCGATAGTGCATCAAAAGCTTTGTACAAACCCATCTTTAAATGACCTCAAAGATGAGGATGCGGCCGTAAATCAAAATCGACAAGATTGCAGAAATGATAAATACCGCACCGAGTGCTCGAATACCCGCTCGTGCAGAGACACGCGGTACATCAGTAATGGTAGCTTTCACGCTCAGCCCATCCAAACAACATATAGCCGCTGCGAATGCACCTGCAACAATCGTTTTGGGAACGAAAAAAAGCAAATCCAAGGTGTCAATCTCACCAACAAGTTGATCGACGAAGCCGACAAATGAAACACGTATCACGCCAACCGCGCGACCTCCAACATAGCCCGTCAAAATCATTGCGGTCGCGGTGATCAACGCCAGACAAAACACACTGAACACCATACTTGTTACTCGAGGCATCACCAGGCTGGTCATCGGATCGATTCCTTGCGCATCCAAAACCTCTAACTCACCATCCACACGCATGGTCGCCAACTCCGTTGAGATTGCGATCCCACTCCGGCCAATCACAACCAAACACGCTAACAAAGGTGCTACTTCACGCACGATTACCCGCCACAACATCGGAGCAATCATTTCGGTTGTCATTCCGATCGCGTCGACCCAAAGAGCCGCTTGGACGATTAACAAGACCCCCACTGCCGCGCCAAAACGCATCGCCGCCCACGTGCCATCGACACCTGTAAAAAGCAATTGTCGCGCCATTACACTTCGCACCGGCTGAGACCATGAACGCGGAGTGAAGGCAAGCGAAAAACTGGCCCAAATCAGAGACAAAATGCTAGCTACAGCTTGGCATCGCCGAACCACTGCGCCACCTAAAACCTCGATCAACTGACCGGGTCTTACGCGATAGCCTAGGCCGAACCTTCGAGCTCTCGAACGAGTAACCTGCACGACTCAACCGCGTTAAGAGGGAATGACTTTCATCTAACGAGGACATATCCACGGCAATATCGCAATCGGTTCGAAGAAACCAAATGAGGTAAGAAAATCACCAGAACCGGCACTTTGCGAACAACGCACCCCACAAAAAATTACCTAATCGGTACAACCCGACCACACGGTGGCACACAACACCGACAACATCAAGGCAATGAACGCCTTGAAACGGGGTCTCTCGATCAACACGAAAACAGCAAATCACCCCACCATGATAGGCCAACACGAAAGCTCAAACGGCGTGTGCCTTGAAGAGCAAGCAGCCTTGAGAGACTTCGGGACGCCCGGGGCTACCAACAGCGGCAACAGGACAAAGGATGTACCCCTCCAACTCACTCCACAATTGAGAGAGGGCTAGGGGCACGGAACCGGAGCTGACATTACCGACATCCTTAGCTAAGCCATTGACAATGTCCGCTTCGAGACCTAGTTGCTCAAATTTCATGGAGGCTAAACGAATGATTCCGTTACCCGCTTGATGGGGAACAACTCGCTGCACTTGGGAAGCACTGATGCCATTTGCCTCAAGCAACTGCCCGGCTGATGCTGCCATCGCGCGTGGGGCGGTATCGGCTATCCCCATGCCGTCCATTGAAAAGACAAGTCTCTCAGGTACGATTTCCCGACCACCATCGGGTGTCGGAACCAAGACATTTTGCTTCAAAGAAAAATCAAAGTAAGCTCGGTTCACCGTCTGCTTGTTGTAACAGGCATCTACTAATTCAAACCGAACAGGGTACTGCTGATTCTCGGTTCGTGAAAGCACGGTCACCGTAGCAAAGTCTCCAAATAATGCCCCTGATTGTCGACATCCATAATCCGTGATCCTGCTAATGCGATTGGACGTCACCAATAAGATCATCTCGGTTCCCTGAAGGTCCAATCCTGGAACCATTTTCTGTTTCGCATACAAACACGCTTTTGCATATCCGCTGCAAAAGCCGTTCATCCCAGCAATTTTTCTTGGGTTCATTCCCAATCGTTTTGCCAGTTGATGTGCAGCTCGAGTCGGCTGTTCCTGCCTCGCTTGTTCCCGATCCATATAGCGATTGGCAACATGCATTGGCACAAAGGATGGTGTAACAAAAATTAAACCGGCACAATCCTTTAAACCGATTTTGCCTTGATCCACCATGCTTTCGATGCACTCGGCCGCCATCGTCACTTCATCGCGAAATGAAATATGACGTTCTTCAATACCGGTGTGATTAACAAATTTCTTTGGGAGACTATCGCCATACCAGTCGTTAGAAATAATCTGACTGGGTTGATGGAGGGAAATATTAGCGATACCGAATGGAGTCGGATTCATCGAAAACTCTCTGATAGTAGTACTGGATCTTCTGACCACATGGTTTTGTTGCAGGAAGCTTCATGCTCAACTCTCAATCGAAAGTGATGAAGTCTCCTGCAATGCCCTATTCGCTCGCCTCTCCATCGCGAGATTTCCAAAGCATTCTTTCACACATTTGTGAGATCACACTGGAGGTCTCTTTCTCTTCACTCACCACTTGGGTCGCACCCACTTTCTCAAGTTCGTTGATGTTTGAAAAATACCGACACCGAACAAGGATAAATAAATGTGGATTTTTTTGGCGTAGCTTCGACACAATCTCAATGGCATTCGAATCATCAGGAACGCTAACGATTGCGATTTGCGTCTCCGTCAACTCCATTCTCGACAACACGCGATCGTCTAAAGCATCGCCGGTCACGGTCTGAAACCCTTGCTGTGCGAAGGGATACAAATTCAGTGGACTATGGTCCACCAGACAGACCTGTACCCCAAGTGTTTCAAGCCTAGCTGCTGTACGTCCCCCGATCACTCCAATACCAACAACTACTGCCCGAGTTGAATCACTCAGATCAGCAGCGCGACCGTTATCGTGATCATCGTCTTCACCAGTCAAGCGACCCCAGTTTAATCCGAATTTTATCAGCTGCGGAGTTAAAACAAGCGTACCAATTGCAACCAATAAGGTCCTCTGATAATCCGTCTCACTCAGTATGCCTTCACTTACTCCCACACCAACGAGCAGAAAAGAGAACTCTCCCAACTGAGCCAAACCCAAGCCAGAACCAATTGCTTGCCGCCAAGGAAGTCCCGTCAGCTTCAATGAAAAAGAGGCGGCCGTGGTTTTTATTAACAACGCTAAGAGTAGGGCAGCAAGCATTACTACGGGCTCTTCAAAAAAAGCCTGTGGCCGCAAAAGTGTTCCTAGTGTGACGAAAAAGACAGCTGCAAATGTCTCTCTGAAGGGCAGCACCAAGGTATCAATCTGATGGGTTAGTCGATTACCGCTCAGCATGAAACCAGACGCCAACGCTCCAACGGCTGCAGGCATCGATAACAAATAAGACACCCAACATGATCCAGCTAGAACCATCACGGAAAAAAGCACCACCAATTCCGTGCTACGTAAGTCGATCAAACCCGGAACAACATAGCGCGCGATAAGGCGCCTGAGCCAGTAGACTGCAGTCACGAAGACACTGGCAATCAGAGCAAGACTGCCCAAACGACTAAGCAAACCGGACTCCGTATCACTCCCGAGCGCCGGAACAAGCAGCATCACGGGAACAAGAGCAACATCTTGAAACAGCAAGACTGCAATTGCGCGTCGACCGTGCGGCGCTGATGCCTGGCCCCATTCATTGAGAGCCTTAAACACAAGGATGGTCGAACTCAGCGATACACTAGCGCCGATTAGAATCGCTGCTTGCCAAGAGAAATCAAACATTAACGCAAGAAAGTAAACCGGCACCATGACCAGTAACATCTGTGCGGCGCCGCCAACGAAAATAAAACGTCTTAAACGAACGAGCTGTTCAATGGAGAACTCAAGGCCAACGGTAAATAGCAGTAACAGTGCCCCCGCTTCAGCCATCAATTCAAGTTCATGGTCATCTTGCGCCACCAAGCCAAGGCAACCTTGCCCGAGCAGGCCGCCAATCACTAGATAGCCTACGAGCATCGAGAGGCCATATCGTTTGCAGATCACGCCAGCAATCAGACCGCCCACTAAGACAGTCAAAAAGTCTGTTGCCACATGTTCGATCGCAAAGTCCACCATGACAGATAACTGTGTAAATTTTGGTTGTATGCCGCGTTGTTTCACTTCGAACGCTGACGCACGACTTGATTCGACTTAACCATGAGTCGAGCCAGCGTTAGCCAGCACCTAGACTCAACACAATAAACAGAATTGAGCCTCCCCAAACCAAAGAAAAAATCCCCCCCAAGACAATCCCGATCCATGCGTGGACCGTCCCTCGAACTGCTGGATTGCGTTTTCTCGCCACGAGCCCAAGAACACCCAAAATGAATGCTGGCACAGCAAGGAACAAACCAATGATCGGAAGAAAGGAAAAGATCCCCAAGTAATAGGCCACGAGCGCGGACGGATTCTTGTACGGTATCACACCACCTGTACGATCTGACTCGGTCGGAGGTGGCGAAACCACTTGGGCGTCAAGAACAGGAGACTCAAAAGGATTTTGTTGGTTCTCGTGATTCACATTTCACCCCATTTTAGGTCGGTGATGACGCTTGAGCTCTAAAACTACCAACATCGCACTACCGTTTTGGCGATTGTCGCTCCACAGCCAATTTTGGCACGAGGAAACAAATAATGACAGCCCCATTGAACCACCTTGAGTACAGCCATTTTTAGCAGCTCATCATCTCCCGAAGCTGAATCATCTCGCCTCTTACTGCAATAGCATGACACGCCTCAAACTTGCTCGATCTTTGGCTCGATGCAGCAGTTAGCTCGCAGCCAAACGCATCCCGCCTCGCACCGCCCCAGCAGCAGTATTCCCGTAACTGGCTGCAAAAAGAGGATCAAGTGCTCGGCTGTTAGGCATTGAAAGCCACACCCTTAATAGATGTCGGCGGCGATCGCCGTTTTGATAATCTTCAAACGCAGTCCTTCGATGCAACGTCACGAAATTATTCAGCAAGAGAATGTCACCCCGCTGTTGTCGAAACTCCAGATGCATTTCCGGTCGGCTTGCAAGTTCCTCAATCCAGTCCAATCCCTCCCGCTGTAAGGGTGTCATCTCTAGAACTTCTCTCGATTGGTACGCTCGATCAATCAAGACACGAAGAAGACTCGAAGCGAAGCGATCTTCGTAGACCGAAAACACAGGTTGCTGATAGAAAGCATTTTGGTTCCCCGTATCGACATTATGGCGTTGGTACCAGAACGGCTCCATTAACACCTTCGCTAGATCAGGTCTTTCTCGCTCGATGTGTTTAAAGATTGCGATCGAACTGACGATCTGATTATCGCCACCGCTCTTCGCATCCTGAAGACACAAGAAACTAATCACATCACAACGGTCCGAATGAAATGTCAATCGATTCTTTGAACTCGGGCCTCGAGCCCTAGGATCTCCCCCCTTGTAACCCTCATCACGAACATGAAATACAGTCTCACCTTGGATACTCTGCGACACGGGAGTTCCAATCTGTTTCATTGCCAATAGAAAGATACTTTCCGCTGCTTGATGACTTAGCTCGTCAATTGGAAAACCAGTTATTCGCGTCGCACCGGATCCTATTTCAAGACTATTCTGAATGGATCGTAATCGTGCACTAAAGGCAGGAAGTAGAAAAACAAACTCTCGATTCAGATCCGCCAATTCCTTACCGCTTTCGATTTCCGATCCAAATGCAACACACTCTGCAATCTCACTTGCAGTTAACTCTTGATGCCAATCAGGGCGCTGCAATAGCTCGGTGCCCATCCAGACTGCTTGCATGTCTTTCGCATGTAATTTCAAAACGGATCCCTCATCGATAATCAATTGCGGCAATTGGCCGAGCGCCGATCAATGCGATTGCCATTCGCGAATAAAATCATTCGGTGCGATCAACATAATAATATTCAGTAATAAACTATCACGTATCCAAAATAAACAGACCGTCTCCAAGATCACAAAGAGAAGCAGACCACCTTTCCAGCCAATTCGATTCGCCACAAATAAACCTAAAAGGCACATCAAATAGTCACTGATTGAATTTGCGATACAATCGCCATAGTAATCAAGGGAAATCGTGGCTTCCCTGTAGCGATTAATAATGAATGGCGTGTTTTCAATAAACTCCCACGCGGCTTCGATCACTGCGGTTACTCGCGCCCGCACGGGGAATGACAATCGTCCTTTACTAATCAAACCTAGTAAAAGAAATATCCCGATTCCGTGTTGAACGTGCGTGAGCGAATACGGATCAAACAGGTGCTGAGAATTGTGCGAAGACCAAATATCTAGCGACCAAGGCAAAGGGTCGCCGAGCGGACACCACCAACTTCTACCAAGTACGGCAAGTGCGAATGTCATTGCCACAGCCACAATGGCTAAAAAACGCCCAAGCTTTTTATCCCACATCGATTTACACCCGGTGATCGCGTTTAGTGTTTAACTTCAACAAGTTAATTACAATCATACGAAATCGCATCTCTCCGACGAATTGTTTGAATCCTATCCAGCGAGAGTCAAATTGTCTGAAACCACTCGTAACATCACTCGACTCCTAGCCTGCCTCGCAATGACCCAGATTGGTTTCGCGAGTGAAAGCGACAAAATTGAGTTTGCCTCCGAGATCCAACCGATTCTTTCAAATCGCTGCTACACCTGCCATGGACCTGATGAGGACACTCGTGAATCGGGACTTCGTTTGGATCAATTTGACGCTGCTACCACCACCGGTGACAGTGGCGAGACGGCAATTACACCTGGATCGATTGAACGTAGTGAAGTCTATCAGCGCATCACAACCAGTGACCCTACCCTGAAAATGCCTCCCACCGAAATGGGATTTCAACTAACCGAGGAAGAAATCACGAAGATTACTCGCTGGATCGAGCAGGGGGCGGAATATCAAGAACACTGGGCTTTCAAGCCTCCTCGTCGTACACAAACCAACCGGACAGAACTGAGCTCTTGGACTCGGAATCCCATTGATCATTTTGTGGCCGAGAAACTCATTGAACTCGGGAAGAATCCTTCACCAGAGGCTAGTCGAGAAGCACTCATTAGACGCGTCAGTTATGACCTGACCGGCTTACCACCGAGTATCTTAGAACTCGATACGTATCTAAACGACCATCGCCCTGGCGCTTACGAACGCATGGTCGATCGATACCTTCACTCACCGGGATACGGCGAACATCTTGCTAAACAATGGCTGGATCTTGCAAGGTACGCTGATTCAAACGGTTACCAATACGATACCGAACGACAACAGTGGGCGTGGCGAGACTGGGTCATTGACGCTTACAACCAAAGTATGCCTTTCGATGAATTCACAACTCATCAGCTGGCGGGTGATCTACTTCCAAACGCAACCGATCAGCAGCGACTCGCAACTGGATTTAACCGAAACCATGGGATCACAATTGAAGGCGGGATTATCGACGAGGAATACCGTGTCGAATATGTCATGGATCGCGTTGTCACAACGAGCTCTGTGTGGCTGGGAATGACGTTCGGATGCGCTCGATGCCATGACCACAAGTATGACCCGGTTAGCCAAAAAGAGTTCTACCAATTCTTTTCGCTCTTCAATCAAGTCCCCGAGCGTGGGATGCGTGGATTCGATCCTCGAGCCACGATTCGTTCGCCGCTAAGCGGTCCATCAATCTCCGCCCTTGAGCAGGAGCTGCAAACACTAGAAAAACAGCTATCGTTACCTATTGATCTCGACCCGCTGATTTCAAAATGGGTTGAGCAAGTAAAGGCAAACCCTCGCACGAAATGGAAGGTTCTTACTCCAAATAAATTTTCCTCGAGTGGAGGATCGACGCTTGTCAAACTGGATGATGACTCCATCCTGGTGAGTGGCAAAAATCCACAACACGACATTTACACGATCACTGCGTTAACAGAAAAGAAGGACATTAGAGCGGTCCGCATTGAAGCTTTAACAGATCCAAGCCTGCCAGGTAATGGACCTGGCAGACATTCGAATTCCAATTTTGTGCTAAGTGAATTCGAAATGGTTGCAACGTCGACTCGCGACCCTCAGGAGAACGAACGTATCCGCTTTGTAAAAGCGATTGCTGATTATTCGCAAACGGGATACGGCATCGAAAAAACAATCGACGGAACTACAGACAACAATAGCGGCTGGGCAGTTGATGGACCGACGAGAAAAAAGCCAGCTACTGCAATATGGATCGCTGAAAAGCCCTTTGGATTTGAAGGTGGTACGATCCTGACCTTTAGTCTGAAACATCAAGCGAATTTCGCGACTCACGGTATCGGACGCCCGCGATTCTCAATCACGTCAGATCACAACACACCGTACGATTTTAATGGTTTACCTCAAGGAATCGCTGCATTGATTGAACAGCCATTCAATCAACTTGACCGCGAATCCCAAAAAGCGATTGAATCCTTTTATCTTGCTAGCCACAACCCACGTGCCGAGCTACAAGAAAAAATCAAAAAGCTGCAAAGCCAGATCAACCAGCAGGTTCCCGCGACCATGATCATGTCGGACCTGTCAAAACCTCGCGAAACAAGAATTCTTGAACGGGGACAGTATGACCAACTAGGCGAAACCGTCGATGGTGGCGTACCTGAATGCTTGAACAGAAACTCCAACACATCCGTGCATGACCGTCTGGACCTCGCCAAATGGCTAACTTCCCAGCAGCATCCTTTGACTGCCCGTGTGGTTGTAAACCGTCACTGGCAACGATTGTTCGGGAATGGTTTAGTGAAAACCTCAGAGGATTTTGGAATACAGGGTGACCTGCCGAGTCATCCGAAATTACTTGATTGGTTGGCAATGGATTTAATTGCCAATGACTGGGACATCAAGGCTCTGCAAAAGCAAATCCTTACATCAGCGACCTATCGCCAAACGTCGATTGCCAATCGACATGATTACGAAAGCGACCCCGAAAATAAATGGCTCACAAGAGGCGTTCGCCATCGGCTGGATGGAGAGCAGATTCGAGACACTGCCTTAGCGGTCAGTGGCCTACTGTCTTGCGAATTGGGTGGAAAAAGTGTCTACCCTTATCAACCTAAAGGACTCTGGATGGAACTGAACAACCGTCCGGGATACTCCCAATCTTATCCCCAAGGCACAGGACGCGACTTGGTCCGTCGCAGCATCTATTCGTTCTGGAAACGAACGGTTCCATCGCCAATGCTAAAAACGCTGGATGCACCGGAACGAGAATTTTGCACCGTACGACGCTCACGCACCAACACACCCATGCAAGCGTTATTGATCCTCAATGGAAAACAATTCATGGAAGCTGCACAATTCCTCGGTGCAAGAATGATGTTGGAATGTGACGGCACAGTGCAAGAAAAGATTTCTCACGGCTTTCGGCTTGCAACCTCGCGCGTCCCAACACAAGACGAACTTTCGATCCTAATTGACGAATACAAAAGCTCGGAGCGAGAAACTGGCACAACAAGAACACCTCAAGAGTTTGGCGAACTTTCACCCATACTAAACTCCCTACCGATCGATTTGATGGAACTACGTTCTTACACCAACGTGGGGAGAATCATTTTGAATCTTGATGAAACCATCACAAAAGGATGATCTTTTCTCAGTCGAGACAGTAGATCGATTCAGAAACAATTCGAAATAGATCGAATCATTCCTTTTCATATTCTGTACATAAGACCAGCAAACCATTCCTTGAAGTAGTTAGCAAAGCGATGACGAATCACCTCAGTCGACGATCTTTACTGGAGCAAGCGACCCGTGGTCTAAGCAGTGCGGCGTTAGCAAGCTTACTAAGTGTAGAGACATCTCACGCAAACACCACGGAAACTCAATCCAGCACGACGACACGCGACGGCCTACCACACTTTGCACCCAAGGCGAAGCGTGTGATCTATATGCTTCAATCGGGCGCGCCCTCGCAAATCGACCTATTCGATTACAAACCCAGCTTAAAAAAACTACATCTGTCGGAGTTGCCAGACAGCGTCAGGCAATCACAGAGACTTACGGGCATGACCGCTGGTCAGAAACAGTTTCCAATCATTCAATCTCCATGGAAGTTTCATCAACATGGAGATTCAGGTCTATGGTTGAGCGAACTTTTGCCCCACCTGGGTACGGTGGCGGACGACATTTGCGTTATCAAATCGATGCACACGGAAGCAATTAATCATGATCCCGCCATCACATTCTTTCAGTCAGGAAATCAACAACCCGGTCGACCGAGTATCGGAGCGTGGCTTAGCTATGGGTTAGGAAGCGAAACCGAAAACCTTCCGGCATTTGTCGTCCTACTTACCAACAATACCTTCTTCCAAGCACAACCACTTTACGATCGACTTTGGGGAAGCGGATTCCTACCATCAAAGTTTCAGGGGGTTAAGTTCCGAAGCACCGGTGATCCAGTTCTCTATCTTAAGGACCCTCTTAACAGTGGCGAAATCGAGCGACGACGACGACTTGACCGTTTGGCTGCTCTCAATCGCATTCGATCCGAGCAGGTCGGTGACCCTGAAATCGAATCTCGCATCTCGCAATACGAAATGGCGTTCCGCATGCAGACATCCGTACCGGATTTAACTGACCTCAGTGATGAACCCCAAAGCACTTTCGAGCTATACGGAGATGAAGCGAAAATACCGGGAAGTCACGCAGCAAATTGTCTTCTCGCTCGGCGACTGGCCCAAAGAGGCGTAAGGTTCATCCAAATGTTTCATCGCGGTTGGGATCACCACTCTAACGTTCAAAAACATCTCCCCTCACTCGCCCGAGAAACAGATCAAGGCTCTGCAGCATTAATCAAGGACTTAAAGCAACGTGGAATGCTCGAAGATACACTCGTCGTCTGGGCCGGTGAATTTGGTCGCACAGTGTACTCACAAGGCAATCCGAATACGTTTGGGCGTGACCATCACCCGCGATGCTTTTCGATTTGGATGGCTGGCGGAGGGATTAAATCGGGCCAAACCTACGGCGAGACAGATGACTTTTGCTACAACATTACCAACAACCCTGTGCATGTTCACGACTTCCATGCCACAATGTTGCACTGCCTAGGAATTGACCACAAGCGTCTCACCTACAGGTTTCAAGGAAGAGATTACAGATTAACTGATGTTCATGGAAATGTTGTTGACGGGCTACTTAGCTAACAGTCAGTCAATCCCATCATCTTGGTCACTCAACACATACCACTCAATACAGCTTGTACTCAAAATGAAATATCTCATTTTCGTCTTCACGGCTCTTTGCTGCATCACCGCAATAACGACCTCGTCAGGTAATCGGTGTGAGGCAGCCGAAACGGAGGTTCAACGAACGAAGCACCGAATTGACACCCATATTCATCTATACGACACCCGGCGTAATATTGAAATCACGTGGCCTCCTGAAAATGACAAAATTCTCTACCAGCCTCATCTGCCAGATGAATACTCCAAACTTGCAAAGGCAGCTGGGGTAACAGGGGTTGTCGTAGTAGAGGCCAGTCTACGTTACCCCGATAACCGATGGGTTCTTGATCTCGTTGAAGACGATGACTTCTACGTCGGCTTGGTTGGTAACATCGATGTTACAGGTAAAGATTTCAAAAAGAAACTGACGGCTCAAAAGGAAGATTCAAGGTTTGTTGGCATTCGACCTCGAAACCGCGATTCCATCGATTTCACCGACAAACGCGTCCTCCGAAACTTAAAAATATTGGCCGACAGTAACCTTACGATGGACTACTTGACCAATGGAGGTGGAATCGATGGCTTGAAGATCATCGAAGAGGTAGCCCGAAAAATACCTCACCTCAAAATCGTTGTGAATCACTGCCTGGGTTATAACTTCGATGGAGAGGCACCCTCTGATGACTGGATTTCGATGGTCAAACAACTCGCCTCTCATCCGAATGTCTCATGCAAGATTTCGGGGCTTTATCAGCGTTCAACAGAACAACCAGCACCCAAACAAATCGCCTACTACCAAGATGTCCTTAGCATCATCTGGGACTCATTCGGAACGGACCGCATTGTCTATGGAAGTAATTGGCCGGTAACAAAACATAGCGGCTCCTATCAAAGTTATGTTGACCTAGTCGATCAATTTATCAGCTCCAAGGGGCAAGAAGCGAGGGAAAACTATTATTGGAGGAATGCCTCAAAGATCTATAACTTGGGCATCAAGTAGAGTGTCAATTATTAATTGACTGAGCACGGAAGGATTCTGTTTTTAAAACGGACTGGATCAAGGTTCGCATTGGATAATCTCGGTCCTGTAACTCTGCGGCGATTTCTCTTGCCGCAACGCGATCCTTTGGCGTGAGCTCTCTCGCCAAAGCATATCGCATCAAGTGCTCAGCAAATGCTTCAGCGAATCGATCTGATTCACCAAGCAACCGCGCTGTGAATTCACCTGCTGTTGCGAAAGATTGTTGTGATAAAGATCCACTTGGGTCAACAACTCGACCATTCTCATATTTATCACGCCAACGACCTGTAACGTCATAATTCTCTAATGCAAATCCAAGTGGGTCGAGTTGATTATGACAGCCCGCACAGGAAGGATTTGCTCGGTGCTCGGCAAATTTTTCGCGTATCGTCAAGTCGGCCTCACCCGCATCCTCATCGAGCGGAGGAATATCATTCGGCGGTGGCGAAGGCGGATCATTAAATAGCACTTCAGTGATCCATACTCCACGAGCGACCGGGTGAGTACGGTCTGGACCTGAGGTCATTGTTAAAACAGCCGCGTTGGTCAGGATACCGCCGTATCGCGGATCGGATGCATCAACCCGACTAAAGTCGTGAGAACGCACTAAATCACGGATCTTATTGTCGTACGCCCTCTGATTAGCTACCCGCAACTCCTCAATTTGCACATCGGCGGAAACGCCGTGCAATTGCTTTCTAGTGTCGCGCAACTGGGACCGCACTAGAGCATAAGAAGAGTAATCGTTCGCTGACAAAACCTGCTTTAAATCTTCATCAGAGATAAAACTACCAGAATTCCGAAACGCTTCAGCAGCTTCGACCTCTGTAAGAGGACGATCGTACAACTTTGCCTCTTCAATTCGCACGTTGAGATAGCGGTTTCCCCCGGGAGGAAGGTGTCGTAACCCAAAGAGGACGAACGACTCCTGGGGTTTGAATGTGGCACTGCCTTTCAAGAATCCGCCGCCATACGGGATCCCATTTCGATAGAGAGACGTTGATCCATCCGCTTGATAGGTCATTACCAAATGTATCGGTTCATCGATCAAATCTTCGGGAAAAGACTCGGGAAAATCTTCTGTCCTCGCAAACCCATTGCTACCTGAAATCCAGTGTCGATCCTTTCGCTCGCCAATCACGATGGAGTCAAACAAATTGCCAGCCTGCATGGTCATTAAGCCGCCGCCGCGTTGATCCAGGTCTGGCAGGGAGAACCTCACTTCGAAACTCTTTGCGGTGAAGGTGTCTGGCAAGTTAGGACTCTGCAGGAACGCCTTATCCAAAATCACGGCTCCAGATTCAAAGCGAACCTCTCCGTGCGCTGTTAGGTCTAACTCACCCATTTCATCTTTCAGATCACCCTCAAACCGCCAGACTGCGTAAGGTTTGAGATCAACCTTTAAATTCGAAGCCGCCCGGTCTCCAAGTATTAGTTCTCGTGCTGGGTCAATTAATTCGTCAATCGCTTTTTGTTGTCTTTCAATCTTACGCCGTAATCCCTCGCGCGCTTGATGACGTGAATCGTTCGTCTTCTGTACCGCTTCGACATCAATATCATCAGGTTGTAGATCGGTGCCGTACCATTCATCAAGAAACTCACTTCGATAGACAACCTTCGGCTTGATTAACTCATTGATCGAACGATCCTCGACAAAAATGAGATCAAATAGCAGCAGAGGCTCAATCAACATTTGCCGCCCAGCGGGATACTCTGGGTTAATCGAATAGTACCGATTGAGTCGTGGACTGGGAGTGGCCGCCAAAACGTTCTCTAGCTGCAACCACTGCACGGGAAAAGTATCCAAGAATCTTCCCACTTTAGGATCCGCCATCATTCGCCTGATCGTGCGATCCAAAACCGTGATATCTGCAAGTTCGCCCGTTGCCGCTAGGGATAGCAGGTCTGCATCAGGACCACTGGACCATAAACAATAAGACAGTTTTGACGCGAGCGAATAACATGTGGAATCATTCACTTCAATGTTGGTTCGATACAAAAATAGAGGCGAAGACAAAACCGCAGCTGCAACCTTTTTCATTCCATCAGAAAATGACGCAGACTCATCGATGCACTTCACCGCATATTCGGTGTAACGGCGAACAACATCTTCATCTACATCTTGCCTGAAAGCGATTGGCATGAACTTGGCTAGGCGTTTCTCCGCCGCCTTTGCAAACTCAGTCTCCTCCTGTGGCGATGCAAAAAACTCCTCCCAGATCCCGACGGTATCTTGGTTGAAGTCATCACTTTCAACAATCGATACACTCAACTTAAAAAACGAATCTAAAAGAAGCGGTGACAAGGTTAATTGACTTGCTTGGTTGTCATACCCATGCTCGGCTCTTAAATCCTTTGGAAACGGTTTTACACCACTCATACCAACTCGCTCTCCCAGAGCTGGCGAATGTGCTTTGACGTGGCTAGGCACCCTCCATTCCGCGGCCCCGGTACCCAAAGACTCGAGGTACTGACTCTCTCGCACCATCAACTTCTCGGTGAGCGAGAACACATCGCGATCAAGCTTAAAAAGATCACGAACCGTGTTGTTGTACTGAAATCGATTCAAACGACTGATTGGGACATCTTCATGCGGTAATGAACTCACCAGCACCACAAGCTTTGCATGAATTGACTTATCAATCGCCTCCCTCTCCTCAGAGGACAACTCTGACACATCTGCAGGCGGCATCGTCCCGCTCGCTATCTCTTTTCGAATGCGATCCAACAAGTGCGAGTCACTGAGAATGTTTCCCCCCTCGCTTGAGATGTCTATCACAACGCCACCGCTGGCATCACCCGCCGTATGACAATCAACACAATGCGTGGCAAAAAATCCCAGTAGGTCCGATTTCGCCCGATCGAATGCACTCGCTGTTGATGGGATCAACATCAACAAGATCACCAACATTAACTTACCTATATCGTTCGACACCAATCAGGTCTCCTGAATGCTGTTTGACTCGACCGTGATCCAATTTAATTCGCATCACCCAGCGACCGATTTCTGGCTGAAGCTACGCCCACAGTTCCGTAATCACACCGGTGCTATCGGCATAGGACTCAATTTCCAATCCCATCAGCCTCGCAAGTGTGAGCCAAAGGTTAGAATTGAGCGTCCCGCTTGGCATCTTCAGAAAACGGCCCTGTTTGATCTGACCTTGTGCACGCCCCGCAAGCAACATTGGAAGATCATAATATTGATGGGTTGCACCATCTCCTAGGCCTGCACCAAATGCCACAACTGCGTTATCGATCATTCGGCTTCCGTCAACTTCGGGTATCTCTTTTAGACGTTTGATCAGGTATGCAAACTGCTGCATGTGGAAGATATCGATTTTCTGAAGTTCCTTGTATCCGTTGCCTTTTTGGTTGTGTGTCATGTTGTGATGCTGAACCGGTGCATCAAAGACTCCCTCGTACATTAAAGTCGCATCCCAACGCTCGGGTCCGATCATAAACGTAGAAACATTTGTGATCCCCATTTGGAAGGCAAGTAACATCAGGTCTATCTGTAGACGAATATACTCACCTCGCGGCAACACTTCATTCTGCGGGACTTTAATGTCTACCCCCGATAACATTTGATCCATTTTGGCGATCCGCAATTCAATGCTGCGAACCATCGCCATGTATTCATCGAGCGTGTGCCGATCGTCAGACCCAAGTCTCCGAGACAAACTACGAGCATCAGCTAAAACCAAATCTGACACATCCGTCACATGGGAGCGGTAACTCTCATTTAAGAAGAGTCTCTCGTACAGCTTTCGTGGCTCCCGGATGGACGGTGCAATTTTTCCCGGACCATACCAAGATATATTGTCAAATTCGATTGGTTCCTTCGGAGCGGTGAAGCCATTGCAACTGATTTCCAGTGTGTTGTAAGCCGTTGAAAAACCTACCTGATCACCAATCACCTGATCGAGTGTTCGTCCATTTGGGTGAGCCAAGCCAATCCGTTCGGCTTGCTCCGGCGACACACTGGTCAAATAACAAGATGCACCTTGCGCGTGGACATCTTGCCCGTTTTTATAAGTCCGATCCAAACCAGTTACCAACGTAATATCGTCGACGTGTGGTTTGAGCGGCTGCATCGTCGACGTAAGCTCCAGTGGATACACACCTGGCTGATTGTGAAAGCGACGTTCGTTCTTGGTTTTATCTGCGTTGAATCCACCGATAAACTCCGGGATTTCCGCCTGCTCCTCTCCGGGAAAAAAACAACGACGCACAATCCCGTTGGGTAAGTAAACGATCGCAAGTTTTTTACTGGGTTTAACCAACGAAGAATCACGATCTTGTGACCACAACAACGAATTCATCAGCGGCAATGTTAATGTCACACCGCCACAACGAAGCGCAGATCTTCGAGAGAAATTCATTAGGTAACCTCACCAGTGCTATGACCAGTTGAAATCGCGTGAAAGCGAAACATGCGAATTATTGAACTGACTCCAGCTTAGGAAGCCAGTCTCCTGCCAACCGATTATAGACTCGACTGACGATAGCTGTGCCTTCTTTGTGCCGAGAAACCTACGAGATACGTAAGCAATGAACATCTGCACTCACTGCAATTTACTGAGCAACTGCTCGACCGAGGATTCAGCAATTGGATCTGGGACCAATCGCATCAATGATCGAATGCTTATAGGAAACCGTTCGGAATCGTAGTTGCTGATCAACCAAGCAACCTGCCGATTCGTCTGCATTTTACGAGGGCCGAAGGCTGCGGTAAAAAAGTTTAGATAACATCGTGGCTTGTTAGTTCGAAACGAGTTCAAATCAAAATTCTCACTTAAACAATCAAGCCTACCAACAGCCTCAGCGACCAGAAGCACAGGGAAGCATTTGAAGCATCTCCCGCAATTTAATACTCGTGAATTATCATGTTTAACACGAGCACAAACATTGATCTTTGACGCAAGTGCTTCGCTTCCTAACACTTCTAGAATTTTCTCCAGTCGGGTGAATTCTCCGCCGTACTGACTGAAGGTATTTTCTCTGGTAGCGAGTAATGGCAAAAGCATTGGATTGGCCGCATCAAGCGTCCGGGTCGGTAGACTCGGTAGGGCGACCTGAAGATCGGTTCCAGATGCAAACAAATAGTGTTTAAAAATCGGTGCCAACGAGAGAGTTGCTGCAACGGTCCGAAAAGTGTGCGTCTCAAGAAAAGAATAACCCTCAAAGAAAGAGTTCGTCTGGAATCTTGCACCTGCTAGCTCCAGACCATACTCCTCCGCAAATCTTTGCGTGTGCTGGAAATTCATTTGATACTGACCTTCGTGCGTCACACTTCCAACACCATGATGCATCAACATGCTTACGGAATACTCGGATGGCAATTGACGATCGCACTCCTTTCGATGAATTAACTGCATACTATCGATCCCACCACTGAATCCCGTGGCCACATGGGAGGAAGCAGTAATTGGTTGCGACTGTTGACGAGCCTCAGCCTCAATACGAATCGCACCCAACTCTGGGAAACAGAGTCGTAAGATCACCTGAATATTGCCCCGAAGATGAAACAATAACTTCGGATCAACAGGATCTTCAATCCAAATATCTTGACGCGTCTTCATGGCATGCATCAGTAGCATCACAAGAAAAGCATCGGGACGAGGATCGGCCAAAGATAAACCATCAACAGTGCTTATCCGCTCGAAAACAAACGCTTCTCTGAAATCATTGGTAACAATTTCAGCAGATAAGTCACAACGACTGTCTTGCTGTACGTGCTGAAGTCGGTGAATTCGTATGGTCATTCTGTGCAGGCTTTTGCAGCAAACGGTTCTTCAATCATTCGTTTGATGAAGCGTAGCAAATTGCAAGGTTTTAACCGACATCGTTTTCATGATGCCTGCTCAGGAGAAACTAGGGTGTTCGGCCAAAGATCTAGCGGAGAAGGAACGCCCCCGACGTCCTAGTAGGCCCACATGGACTCATTATTTTTTTCCCGCTCCCGATACACTCGAACGGTGGCTTCCGCCTGATCAATCCAAGTCACAATGCTCGAACCTTTGTAAATTGCATCCGGATCCTCAGACTCAATTTCTCTGAGTATCTTCAGTGCGTTCTCCTGACTCTCAAGATTATTCATCATCCGTTGACTTTCGAATTTCTCCCACTCGACTTTGTGCGAGTGAGAACAGCCGATCAACGATAGAAACAGTAGTATTTGCAAACAAAAAGTAACAACGAGCCGAACCTGCATCGTTCTTTTTCCTGTTGCCCCTAGGAATCTAACCTTCTCATCTTAATTAGCAGCAGCTAAATCCAAAGTCACATTTCGTGGGGAAAATTCGCTATCAGAGCCCGTTTTTTCACGAAATAGAAAGGCAGGTAGCTAAAAGATGAATCTAACGAAGGTTAAATCGCTGAGGCGTAACAGGGAAAATAACAGGATCAGCTCATGTCCCTAAAATGCTTCCGGGTACGGGGAAAAATTTACTATTCGAATCTAATCATGAAGCAAATTGGGAATGTTTGGATGAAGAGGTCGGTCTACCGTCTCTCTACCTAACGCACCGGCGGGAACCGGCGGACATCGCATCAGTAAATATTCTAATTCTTGCCGAATATCCTTGGCTTCTTTCGATAGCGCGTTCCCTAAATCCTTGGACTCATCCAGATCGACAGGAACCTCGAAATAACTACCATCCCGGTACAACTTGTACTTAGCCGTCCGCGCGTACTGACCCGGCTTCTTATTCCAATAGCATTGGTAGTGGCACAAGACCCATCGCCGAAGATCGCCTGGCTCGCCATTGAGTTGTGGAAAAAAACTCTTCCCATCAAACGGTTCTTTTGCACTAACTTCGGTACCAGAAGCATCCAGTAACGTTGCGTAAAAATCAGTGAAGTCAATCAGATCAGGCAAAACCGAACCGGCAGGCGTGTGTTTGGTCCATCGTGCAACCAACGGTACATGAGTTCCGTTATCTTTCATCCCAGCCTTACCACCCTGGATCTCCCTGCCATTCCAGTTTGATCGGATTCCAGTATTGGTGCCATTGTCAGCAGTAAACAGAATAATGGTTTCTTCACCTAGGCCCAGTGCGTCAACGTGATCGACGATACGTCCAACAAGGTGATCCATGTACTCAACCATCGCCACAAAGTTTTTCTTTTTAGCCGCATAGTCTTTTGGAGCGCGATTCAAAGAGTGGCTAATTTCCTGATCACCACGACTGTGCGGGGTTGGAACAAATGGGTCATGAACAAGTAGCATTGGGTAATAAACAAAAAACGGTCTCTCCTGATTTTCCTCAATAAAGTCGCAGACAAAATCTGTTAGCAGATCCGGACCGTATTGCCCTGCATTCTCTTCTTTTGAAATGAACTTACCATTGTGCTCCAAAGGTGGATCCCAGAAACGCTCCCCGCCGTCTCCGCCTTTACCTCGCGTGACCTGCCAGAGTAGGGACTGATCAAAACCAGCTTGATGAGGCCGCATTGGATCCAAATGACCTGCCAATTTGTTATACAAACCATTCAACTGCCACTTCCCTGCAATGGCGGTCTGGTAACCGGCCTCCTTCATCATATGAGCGAACGTTCGCTCACTAGGGTCTAAATAACCAAAATGAGTATAGTTGCGAAAACCGTACTTACCCGTCATCAACTTGACACGGGATGGTGTGCAAATGGGGGTTGAGTAACAGTGTTCAAATCGAATCCCTTCTGACGCGAGCTGATCGATTCTGGGAGTTTTGTAATCCTCAGCACCGTAGCATCCAAAACACTCCCAACTAACATCATCGGCCATGATCAAAATCACGTTAGGCTTATCTGCCGCAAGCAATAGTGCTGGCGAGGACAGAATGGACAATAGAAGAATTAGACGTTGAAGCATCTGGAAGCCTCCTCATAACGCAACCATTAAACGTAATTGTCAAAAAGAGTATCGATGATGGCGTTGTTCAAGACAAGCTTCGTCCGAACTATCAAGATTTCACCGAAAATATAATACGTTGCATTACCTCAATTTCCGCGTGAGACTCACAAGCAAAACGCACTCAGGGCTCTCTGCTACCTCTTCACTTTAGTGAAATTGGAAAACGCCTCTTGCCGTCGGTTCTCCTTAAAACTTGTACCTTGTAAGATTATGTATGGACTTCGAATCACCTATCTAATCTGCAAGCCATGAATTACCGGAATCTCTTGTTGTTACTTCTTGTCACGTCCGTGAGCATTTCAGCGCAGGGGGAAGAATTTCAATCTCTCTTCAATGGAGAAGACTTATCGGGATGGTCGGGCAAGACAAATCATTGGTCCGTTGACCAGGGAGTAATCAAGGGCGAAACAACTAAGGAAAACCCTACAAAAGGGAACACCTTTTTGATTTGGGACGGTGGAACGGTCGAAGATTTCATTTTCAAAACCAAGGTCCGTTTCTCTGGCAACAACTCGGGCGTTCAATACCGTAGTGAGCGAATTGGCGCACCCGAGGACTATGCCGTAAAGGGCTATCAGGCGGACCTTCATCCCAAAGCGGACTATTTCGGGATGCTCTACGCAGAAAAATGGCGGGGCATCGTAGCTAAACGATTTGAAAAAGTTCTTGTCGACAGTGAAGGGGCGTCAGAGGTTGTCGGGAACGTTGGAGATCCCGAGCAGAAATTAATCGACAATGAATGGAATGAATTGACCATCATTGCTGTCGGGAATCGACAAATCCATCAAGTCAATGGTGTCACCACCATTGACTTAACCGACAACCACCCAGAAGCAAAGCGAAGTGGAATCCTCGCTCTCCAGTTGCATGCTGGAGCACCGATGAAGGTTGAGTTCAAAGACCTGAAATTGCAAAAACTTGACGGTGAGGCGGGTCGAGAGATCCTGAAATCGTTTTCAGGTGGTCCCAGAAATACAGCGACACCGATCGATCGCATCACAGTGGCTGATGGCTTTAAAGTCGAACTGCTGTATTCTGTTCCAAGCGAGACTCAGGGATCATGGGTCAACCTTTGTGCTGACTCAGAAGGACGATTGATTGTCAGCGATCAGTTTGGTGGACTCTATCGACTAACCCCGCCGACCACCGATCAAGTGTTGACAGCGGAGGATATTCATCCTGTGCCTGCTCCAATCCGCGCAGTCAATGGCATGGCTTGGATAAATGACGCTCTCTACGTTGGCGTGAACGACTACGAACGCAAAATTGCGTCGGGGCTATACCGACTGAGTGACACCAATAACGATGATCAACTTAATGAAGTTGAATTGCTGAGGGAATTTGAGGCGCGCGGTGATCACGGCGTTCACGCAGTTGTACCAAGTCCTGATCAGCAATCGCTTTTTTTGGTAACCGGTAATAGCACGACGATGACTCAGATCAGTGACCAGTCTCCGGTACCACAGATTTGGGGAGAAGATCATTTACTTCCGAGTTTCCCCGATGGTCGCGGCCATAATCGTGGTGTGCTTGCGCCAGGAGGAATCATTTACCGCGTCGATCTTGAAGGCAAAAACTTTGAAGCTTTTGCCAATGGCTTTCGCAACATCTTTGATGCTGCCTTTAACCGAGACGGTGAGCTGTTCACTTACGATGCAGACATGGAGTATGACTTCAATACCCCATGGTACCGCCCCACGCGAATCAATCATGTAACCAGCGGTGCCGAATATGGATGGCGTAATGGTGCAGGTAAACGCCCCGCTTTCTACCCAGACAACCTACCTGGAACAGTCGATATTGGACCCGGATCACCTACCGGTGTTACGTTTGGTTATGGTGCAAGGTTTCCTAAGGAATATCAGGACGCTCTTTTTGCGCTGGATTGGAGTTGGGGAAAACTCTACGCAATTCACCTCAAACAAAATGGCGCTACTTACCAAGGTACCAAAGAAGAATTTCTCACCGGCGCGCCTTTGCCAATCACAGATGCCATCATCAATCCCACTGACGGCGCGATGTACTTCACGATTGGTGGTCGAAAAGTACAGTCGGGACTTTACCGAGTCACCTATGTGGGTGCCGAACCTACGAACCCTTCAAGTGGTGAATCCGTCATCAATGAGAGCATGGTCATAAGGCGAAAGCTTGAGGCTTTCCATGGCAAGACGGATGCTCGCAATATCGACTTAGCTTGGACCCACTTATCCAGCAACGATCGCTACATCCGTCACGCGGCGAGAACCGTGTTGGAACATCTGCCTGTCGAGACTTGGCTGGAACGAGCACTGGGGGAGAATGATCCCGGTAAAAAAGCCGAACTGCTACTAGCTCTATCTCGAACCATCGCAAAATGCCCACTCCATGCGGAAAACCAACCTCTCAAGCAACAATCGGACTTACAACAAAGTGTTTTGCATGCGTTTATCAACCTAGATCTAAAATCGTTAAATGAAGATCAAATAATTACCGCGTATCGGGCGTTGCAAATTCTGTTACATCGAACCGGTCAACCGAGCGAGGAAATCATTACAGCCCTGATTGCAAAACTAGATCCTGAGTTTCCCGCGAACAATACCGATCACAATTGGCTGCTTTGTGAAACATTAGCTTGGCTGCAAGCACCGAATACGGCTCGTAAGGCGATGCAGCTAATCTCGGATGCGCCAACGCAGGAAGAGCAAATGCAGTACGCTCGATCCATTCGACTGTTGAAAGCAGGTTGGACCACTGATTTGCAAACAGAATACTTCGAATGGTTCCTCAAGGCTGCTAATTACCGCGGTGGAGCCAGCTTTGAAAAATTCATTGAGTTCATTCGTGAAGATGCAGTAGCCACACTGACTGATGAAGACCGAGAAGCACTAAAAGCGACTCTTGCTAGAAAACCAGAGAAAAAATCAGCTCTTGAAAACCTCGGGACAATCTTCCAAGGTCGCACTGAAAAGGAATGGTCGTTAAATGAACTCAGTGACTACGCCAAAGATCACCTCAAGGAGCGTGATTTCAATCGAGGTCGCAAGTTCTTTGCGGCTGCTGGATGTTACGCTTGTCATCGATTCAATAATCAAGGCGGTATGACGGGCCCCGACTTAACCACAGCCGGCCGACGCTATTCAGTCCGCGACCTGCTCGATCAAGTGGTGCATCCGAGTAAAGTCATCAATGATCAATTTTCCGCAGTGAAAATCCTTACGGATGATGGACGGATTCACACGGGAGTCATTGTGAATCTTGGTGTTCGTCGCGATGCTGACATGCTCGTGGTCAATACAGATTTAACCGACCCGAATGAGCGTGTGAGCATCAATCGGAACGAAATCGAACAACTCGTCATTTCCAAAACTTCTCCCATGCCATCGGGGCTATTCAACCGAATGACCAAAGAGGAAATAATGGATCTAACTGCCTATCTATTAAGTGGTGGAGATCCCTCGCACAAACTTTTTCAATCGCGTTGAGCCCAACTCGTAAGTCATCTCACTTCATCAGAGATACAAATGAGCTCTTTCATCGTCCGTGCGTAAAGCCGACCTTTGTCGTAAGACAGACTTGATAACGACCAAGTTGAACCGGGTGGTCCGAGATCGCTTATGGAAACGATTGACTCTTCCGTGAATTGATCCGCATTCCACCGGAGAACATAAATCGTTCCAACCATGGTTGGCATGTACAGATAATCTCCGACGACAATCGGACTTGCCGCTGAAACGTGCCCCCACCCATCAAGCGTTGCGCGTTTATCTTGATACGCGATGAAGCCATCACGATTACGTCCATCATTCGCGATTGCACGATCCCAATGCAACTTCTCCTTTGTCTCTCTGCGATCGACCTGCACCGGTACTTGCAGGTACTCAACCTTACGCCTTGCCAAATCCACTCGTCCAATGAGGTGGTTCTCGTGTGCTCGAAAGTAATGGTACTTATCAATAAGACAATTTGTGTGATAGGTGATTGGACGACTGCGTTTGTTTGTTGATTTGTCGATGCTATCGACAGAAATGTATTGATCGCGATTCGGTTCATACAATCGGTAAGTCGCGTTCTCAACCAAATCCAATACCTGACGGGACAACCCACTTTCTAGATCAAACGTGTGGTGCTCGAGCCCAATGAATGCCTCAGCAAAGCTATCAGAAAACACTGCATTTTGGTGCGCGTTGTAACCTGCTATGGCGGAATCCCAGATCGTCTTTCCATTGTCGCCACTGATTAGTGAAAGCCCGTAAGGTTCTTCCGGCGGTTGGTGTCCACCTCCACGCCCGGTGAGGATCACAGAAGCACCATTATTCTTCTTTCGCAACATCGAGAGGCTATGAACAGACGACGCAGATTCCGCTATCCACTCGACCTCTCCAGTTGCAAGATTGTACGCATGCAGACGTGTCCACACCTCCTCGCCTCGACCCAGGTGCTTGGCACCTTCTTTTGTCGTTGCTTCAGTCGATAATCCTTCGGCAACAGTCCGGAGAAAAATTACATTTCCATTGTGAAGGATCGGTTCTTGCTGCCGCGCGTGGTGCCTGCCAAACGGAACCCATGTTTTCTGCCAAATCAAGTTGCCGGCATAATCGAAGGTCTGTATTGATCCTCCCACGTTAACAAAACAAACATACTTCCCATCGGCGACAGGGGATGCTGCGGTATTATCACTGAAGCCGCTGGCCATATCTGTCACTCTTGTCGCGGGTAGCTCTCTACGCCACAACTCCTTACCGGTGGATGCATCGAAACACAATCCGTAGATCTCACAACCTGACTCAGCGTCGGCTCGTATAGTCTGATGGCTGGTGAGAAAAATACGATCACCAGATACAATTGGCGTGCTCTCGCCGGTATTGGGTAGCGAAGTTCGCCATTTGATACAGGTATCCAGAGTTGCACTGAAATACGTTGGCCCACGTCCCTGAACGCCATAGTCATGGTTCGGGCCGGCAGCTTGCGGCCAGTCAGCCAGAGCACGCACTGACGATGCAGCACCCACAAGCAAAATTAACAATAAGAGTAATTGATTCAAGGCTGCACCCATAACAACAGAAATTGAAACCAACATGACTTGTAATATAGACAAGATGCGCCAGTTTCGCGGAAACCTATCTTCACTTCCATTAATGGTCATCGCTCTTGTTCTTTTTTTAACAAGATTCGTGAGCGTAAAAACAAATACAACACACTCGACTCCACATACAAAACTTTACGAGTTCACCCCCCAACCATGAATCGAAAAAAAGTCCTCACAATCACTTCGTTATTAATCTTGCACTCTTTTCTCTGTCAGTCGAGCGTTTTTGCGCAGCGACCGAACATCCTGATCATCTTCACTGATGATCAAGGCTATGCAGATCTTGGATGCTATGGAAGCACCAAGCATCGAACTCCGCGACTTGATCGACTAGCTGATGAGGGTACCCGATTCACTTCTTTTTATTCACAGGCGGTTTGCGGACCATCTCGCTCAGCTTTATTGACTGGGCGTCAGCCGATCCGCAGTAAAGGCTGGAGCATGCCAGCATCCGAAATTACTTTTGCGGAATTGATGAAAGAGGTTGGTTACCAAACCGCGTGCGTGGGTAAATGGGATGTTTCCAATCGAAAGCCCATCCTTGACCGAATGCCCAATGCACAGGGATTTGATCACTACTTTGGCCCTCTTGGTGCGAATGACAGCGGGCGAGTTCAGTTCCATCAAAATAATGAACTGTCGGGCACAACCACGGACATGGGAAGCCTGACCAGATTGTACACGGATCACGCAATTGAATTCTTGAAGTCGGGTCGTGACACCGAGAAACCGTTTTTACTTTATCTCGCTCACACCATGATGCACACGATCATTGATGCATCGGATCGCTTTCGGGGAACATCCGCTGGAGATCTCTATGGGGACGTTGTTGAAGAATTTGACTTTGAAACGGGGCGACTACTTGATGTACTCGACGATTTAAAACTAAGGGACAACACTCTTGTGATTTACACAAGCGATAACGGTCCTTGGAACCAAGATAAATACACGCTAAAGAAAAAGGGACACCCAGCAGACTCCATTTTTTGGGGAGACGCAGGATCATTGAGGAATGGCAAAGGCTCTCCATATGAAGGTGGTTACCGATTACCATGTATTGTTCGCTGGCCCGGTAAGGTCCCTGCGGGTCGAACATCAGATGCCATCTTTGCAACCATCGACTTTCTGCCAACTTTTTCGAGTATTGCTGGTTACAATGTGCCCGCAGATCGAAAGATCGACGGCATCGATCAAATTGAACTCTTGCTCGGAAGTTCCGACATCGGGCGTGATCACTTTTACTTCAATCGCGCGGGCGTTAGACGGGGGCAATGGAAGTACATCAAAGCTGATGCTCATTTTTACGGTTACGCCATCGAAGATGACCGGCAACGGACCGAAGAACTCTACGATCTAAGTGCAGACATTGGAGAACGGAAAAACCTAGCCAACCTTCATCCAGATATAGTTACAGAGCTTCGGGAACTGACACGATCCATTGAAGGCGACGACGCAACGGAACCTGAACCAGGAATTGGTGTTCAAAGAAACAGCAGATCCAAGTAAATCAAATAGTAACTGCAGCGGAGTCGATTTAATGCGTTTTAAAAAGCCTTTCATCTTTGTTTTAATTGCTTGCGTTAGTGTGGTGCTTGTTGTTGCCCAACAACCACCACCACCCAGAACGCATACGGTGACAAAAAAGCAGAAACTCAATCTATTGCCCGCGAACTCGAGCAGTGACCAAGCCAATCGCGTCAGCGTTGAAATTGAAGGTAGCCAACGAGTGATTCGATCGAATGGGATCCCGAAGCACAAAACTGGTTCGTTTCCAAACGCAGGTAATCCCAATCGCATCAGAGAACAAGACCATGTCTACAGAGTTTCTGCTAAGCCTCAAATAGCGGATCAAATGACTCCGATCCAAGGTGAATTTGGAGTCGCCATCAATGGTGTCCCCTTTGATCCAGGCGCGGGAGAGTTTTTTGATGGAGAGCCGGGGTGGCAATACGAACCATTGTCAGGCGCAATTGCTCTAGGAATCGATGTCTCGCATGCTCATGTTCAGCCCAATGGAAAATATCATTACCACGGTCTGCCCACCGGTCTACTCGATTCAGTAAAACTCGATCCAAGTAAACACTCACCCCTGATTGGATGGGCTGCTGATGGATTTCCAATCTATGCCGTCTATGGTTACGGAGAATCTAAGAACGCTGAATCTGCAATCAAAGCGTTAAGGTCTAGCTATCAGTTGAAACAAGGCAGTAGGCCTGGCGGCAACGCGCCCGATGGGGAGTATGATGGGACGTTCGTCCGCGACTATGAGTTTGTTGCCGGTAGTGGTGATTTAGATGAGTGCAATGGCCGATATACCATCACTCCAGAATTCCCCAACGGAACCTATGCTTATTTCTTAACTGAGCAGTGGCCCGTCATCCCGAGGGTTTGGAGGGGAACACCATCAGATGACTTCCAACACCGCGGTGCGATGAACCCTCGAAATCGCGTTGCCGGCATCCAAGGGCAGCCGCCGCGAAATCGCGATCGAATGAGTCAACGACCAATCGGTTCCGATCGTTTTGGTCCCCCAGGGTTCGGTCGTCCGGATGGGCCGGGGCAGTTTGGCGGACCTCCGCGACCCGGCCAAATCCTACCCAACTTCATGAAACGGTCGCTACGTTTAAACGCAGAACAAGAAGCAAGTATTGAACAACTCCAAAAACTTGTTGATGAAAAACTGCGTGAGATTTTAACACCACAGCAAATGCAACGGTTGAATAGCATGGGTCCCGGTTCAGATCGATTGCCTCCTGATGGACGGCCTCCTTTTTAGTCCAAGAAATAGAATCTCAACAGGTGTTCGTATTCGGCGTCAGTTCCTGCCGTATCTGTCTTTCTAACTCAGCCGGCTAGCGTGTTTTCTGTGGACAATTACTTCATGCTCCGCCATCTCATACTGGTAACTTCATTCATTGCCACAACCTCTCTAAGCAACGGTGGTGAGCGAATATCACTCTTTGATGGTAACGCACTTACGAACTGGGATGATGATTCGGAGCATTGGCGAGTAGAGGACCTCGCCATCGTTGGCGAAATTCCTAAAAGTCAACAAATAAACTACAACACTTGGATCATCTGGACACCCGTCAATGACAAGCCTCACTAGTCATGATTCGTGCAAAATCGTTGCCAGATTTCCGTAACCAATTACTCAGCATTGCTTGTGCTAGACGTTCAGCGAGTCCTCGACTAGATCGAAAAAACTACATCACCGAGAAATCAAATATGAACCTAAGAGTTGGTCTGGCAATCATCTGCTTATTTTGGATCTCTTCGATATCATGTGTTTCACGAATCGATGCGGCGGACAGACCCAATATTCTGTTCATCTTTGCGGACGACTGGGGCTGGGGAGACCTCAGCTGCCACGGCCATCCCTACGTGCAAACACCAAATATCGATCGTTTAGCGAAAGAAGGAACGGATTTCCATCGATTCACTGTTGCCAGTGGTGTTTGCTCGCCGAGCCGCACAGCTGTCATGACAGGTCATTTCCCAGCCCGCTACAACATCGATGCTCACTTCGCTTGGGTGCCGCAAAACCAAAAACGGAACATGCCCGACTGGCTTGATCCCGAATCCGTCACGCTACCTCGACTGCTACAACAGGCGGGTTATAGAACTGCGCATTTTGGTAAATGGCATCTGGCCAATGACATGATTCCAGATTCACCATTACCAAGTGCTTACGGATACGATCAATACGGTGCGTTCAATTGTGCAGGCGAACAAATGCCAGTGCATGAAGATGCTGCCAATGCTGTGAGATTCATCAAAGACTGCCACCAAGAGGATAAACCTTTTTTTATCAATCTATGGATACATGAACCACATACTCCTTTTCATACGGTCCCAAAATACGAATGGCGGTACCGACACATTGAAAATCGTGAGGACCAGATCTACGCATCGGTCCTGTCACACGCCGACGACCGAATTGGTGAAGTGCTCAATGCGCTTGACCGCCTCAAACTGTCAGATAATACATTGGTAATCTTCAGCTCGGATAATGGACCGGCAAGGGCAGTCGGCAGTCCTGAACTCACGCTTCAGTACGACACAGCGACTGGAGCAGGATGGGGGATCGCTGCATCAAAAGGTATCACGGGCGGCAGGAAAGGTTATAAGTCCGCGTTGTTCGAAGGAGGTATTGGCGTGCCATTCATCGCGCGTTGGCCTGGAAAGATCTCGGCTGGAAAAGTCGATCAGTCGTCCTTAATCTCCGCAGTCGATCTTCTACCAACGTTTTGTGAGGTGGCAAATGTTCCCCTTCCTGACGATTACCAGCCCGATGGGGTCAGCCAGCTCACCACACTACTGGGTCAATTATCTCACACTCGCAACAAGCCATTGTTTTGGAAAATGCAATCTGCATGGCCTATCCAAAAGTCGCGTCCACACCACTGGGTGGCGTATGCCATTGTCGATAGGAACTGGAAACTACTGACGAATCGTGATTCCAGCTACCAAGAACTCTACGACATTGCTGAGGACCCTTATGAGAAAATGGATCTTAGTGAACAGAAACCCGAAATTGTCAGAAGCCTGATGCAACAAATAGATCAGTGGAAAGCGACGCTACCAACAGAGCCAACAGGAAAAGTATTTTCCATCGAAAGATCGAATGAGAACTGATCAAACAAGTCGACTTCCGATCCGCAACCACTTTTGGGCGTTCGCTAGGCCAACCGAAGGGGCCTATAAGGATTCTAGTAACGCATTCTGAAGTCGTTACGCTCCGATTGATCGGTACCACGCATCAGGTAAATCGTGCGATTTCCCAAACCCAGACGTCCCTTAGCATCTGACGACTCTGCTGCATCGTGACAGAAGACCGAGGAGGTGGGCATGTATCGCAATGTCATCCCCCTGCGCGAATGATTGGATTCGTTGGCTTCGGATCCATGGAACAAATAAACATCGTGAAGCGATACTTCACCCGGCTTTAATTCAATGTCGACCGCCTGCGACTCATCGAATTCGCTTTTGTCTAATTCTAAGTTCAACGCTATATTCTTGTCCTCACTTCGCTGATGCTTAGCTAAGGTTCTCGAGCGGTGCGATCTAGGAATCACACGCAAGCAACCGTTTTCGGTTGTGGAAGCATCAATCGCGATCCATACAGTGCAAGTGGCAAGTGGTTTAATGGGCCAATACTCGCCATCTTGATGCCAAGGAGTACGAGTACCTACTTTTGCCGGCTTAGCGAAGAAACTCGAGTTCCACAGAGCAAAGTCATTACCAATCACCTGCTGAACCATGTCAAGGATTTCAGGGTGGCGAGCGACTTCTAAGAACCAGGGATCATAAGCCAAAAGCGCAGAGCAGTAGTCGTTGAATTCAGGATGTCGATCGACAAGACGTTGATGTGCTTTCCGTATCTCATCAAGCATACCGTCGTCCAAACAGAACTTTGGAGTGACGTAACCATCGCGTTGGTACTGTTGTAATTCTTCGTCAGTCAGCATCTTGTCTGCACATGGGTTAAATCATTGCTCACAAATCACACGTCACGCAATGAGTTACTTGGGAAGTAAACTCGGCAGCCAAAGACTCAATGCGGGCACAAACGTGATCAGCAAAAGAGTAATCAACAGGGGTATCAGGAATGGAACCGTGCCCCGAGTGACGCTCTGCACCGAAGCACCAGTCACACTACTGAGTACGTAAAGCACCAACCCAACAGGTGGCGTTAGCAGCCCCAGCACCAGATTGAGAATCATGACGATTCCGAGGTGCAGAGGGTCGATACCAAACTCCATGGCTGCTGGTAAGACTACCGGTACCGTGATCAACAATGCTGCCACGGGCTCGAGAAACATTCCTGTGACCAAGAGTGCCAGGTTAATCAGTAATAGGAATACGAAAGGATTATCGGTGAATTGCAACACCGCCTCTGTCACTGCCTGCGGTCCTTGTTCACGGGCAATCACCCATCCGAATAGCCCGGCCGCTGCAACGATCAGCATGATTGAACCGGTGGTCGTAGTCGTCTTGACCAAGACGCCTTGAAAAGCTTGGAACGATAACGATCGGTAGCACAAACTCAAAATAAGAATCCACATCACTGCAGCAGCGGCAGCTTCAGTAGGTGTAAAAACACCCCCAAGAATTCCACCAAGAATGATGACCGGCGTTAGCAGCACCGGAATGGCCGATTGGATTGCTTCCAGAACCGTTAGGTTCAAAGCGCTCGCTTCTTCACGCAATGGATTTTTCTTCGCATCCCGATACACAAATACACACAAAATGCTTGTAAGCACTAAAGCAGGAATGACTCCAGCAAAAAATAGTTTTTCCACCGAAACATTAGCCGAGACCGCGTAAACAATTGCCGGAATACTGGGCGGCATGATTGGCCCAATAAGCGATGATGCGCCGGTCAAGCCTAACGCGAATTTCTCATCGTAACCTCTCTTCTTCATCGCGGGCACAAGGACCGAACCCAGACCAGCCGCATCGGCAATCGCTGCGCCGCTCATCCAAGAGAACATCAGCGAACTGAAGACGTTTACAAACCCCAGATTTCCGGGAACCCTCTTGAACAATGTTAGTAACATCCGAAACAACCGATCAGCCAACCCAGCCGCATTACTTAGATAACCCGTCATGATGAAAAGCGGGACGGCCAACAGCGGGAATGAATTGATGGGGCTAACGGTTTGTTGCAACGCTACGCCAAGCGTAATATCTGGCGACCAAACAACATACAGAAGACATGGCAGCAGCATGCTGATGGCAACCGGTAAACGCAAGAGCAACAAGACCAGCATCGCAATGATCAAGATCACTAAGATCATTCACCTGACTCCAGTTGCAAATGAAACGCTTCTTCATCCGCCGATGAATCGCGTGGAATCGGTTTTCCCGTTATCCAGAGCTGAAATAAATTGATGATGCAATGGATGGTGATTAGCAATAACCCCACCAAGCAAGAACCATACCACAAGCTCATGGGCAATCCCAAAGTGGGCGATCCAACTTTTCCGACGTACCACACAAATCTGGCTCCTCCAACAACTAAAAGGATGCAAGTCCCGGCTGTCAAAAGGTAGCTACCCATTTCGATCAGCAATTGGCCGCGTTGGCCTACCCGCGTTGAAAGCATATCAACTGCAATGTGGCGACCTTCAGCCATCACGTAGGCGGCTGACATAAAAGTCATCCAAATCAGTGCAAATACAGACAACTCTTCACTCCATTGATAAGGTTTGTCCAAGAGATAACGTGCGATCACCTGCAATGACATGGTGGCGAAGATGACGATCAGAAAAAGACCTGCAATGAACTTTTCTCCAATGATCATCCATCGTACTACTCCTGCCATCGGCAGCCCGCAGTCACCGTTAGAATCGGAAGGCGCATTGATTTCTTGCTCCGTGTCTACTACCTGTTCACGAAGTTGCAGAGTCCCATCCACCGTATCTTGCTCGTTATCGGAATTCACTTTCGCACATCCCCTTGCGCCTGCTTTGTGATGCGATTGTAAACGTCACTAAACTCAAATCCCTCAGAAAAATATTCGCGACATCGATTGCGAAATGCTTCGGTGTCGATGTCTTCGATGATTTCCATTGTTCCATCGACTCGCCACTGATCGATTAATTTTTTTTCATCTTGAACCAATCCTTCGTAGACATCTTTTCCGAGCTCTCTGATGACAGCTTGAAGCGATGCTTGCTGCTCTGCGGTCATTCGTTTCCACGTTCGCTCATTAACGAGAATCTGTAAAGAAGACTGAATGTGCCCGGTGAGATTCAAACACTTTTGCACTTCATGAAAACCCATCGATTTAATAACCGGAACTGGGTTTTCTTGACCATCGGCAATTTCCTGCTGCAACGCGAGATACACTTCGCTAAACGCAATCGGCATTGGGCTTGCACCAAGTGCTTCGGCTGAGGCCTGAAAGATGCGTGCACCGGGGGCTCTGAGTCGAAAGCCCTCGAGATCCTTGGGACTTCTGATTGGGACATTCGATGTCACGTGCCTTGACCCATATGCCCAAGTATCCAACACTCTCACGTCATAACGCTTACGCAGCTCATCCCATTCAGGGGCCATTTCATCGCTATTGGCAATCTCCAGCATGTGGTCCAAATCACGGGAGGAATAAGCTGCATCGAGCACACCGATTGGCGGGTGCCACATGGCCAAGAACGAAGGTCCAGTAATCACCAAGTCGAGTTCACCCGCCACCAGTTGTTCTAGCAACTCAGATTCGCTCCCGAGCTGCGACGCCGGATAGACAGTGATATCTAGGTCCGCTGCTCTCTCTCGAATGCGTTCCGATAAAAAAACGGTTCCGTAAGTATGCGTCGGTGAATTAACTTCATAGACATGAGCCATTCTCAGATTCAACACTCCATCAGCTGAATCTTGTGATCCGCATCCGCTTAGAACCAGCAGCGTGACTGTTGCGATAAAACTAAAATAAAAACGTTCTGCCACAAGCAAGATTCTCCAGTGAAGTTTTCCTCGCACGATCGCGCGAACGAGAGCATAAAATCGCCACTTAATGCAACGTTGGTGTGATGCCAGTAAACTACGTCATCACTAGTCTATCGAGACAACTGCTAGGTCGAAACGCCTCATCAAGTCAAGTAAAGACTCGCGATGATTGTGAGGATAGTCCCACCAACGATCGCAAGGATGTAATACCACTCCCACCGTCTCTGTCGATGACCGCTAGCGCCACACCAGGGGCAATTATATTCCCGATCCACGATCTTTCGTCTGCATTTCTCACAACGATCCGGATCCAACTCTTTCGAATCGAGCAAAACCGTTTTTTCCATTTATCTTCCTTGATTCGAGCATATTCATCTTCGGAAGTCATCGATATATCGTTTTCTGATTAGTTAAGGCGTTAATTGAAGATGAAAAATGAAACAGCCGCCGAACTGAACGTTAATCACATTCATCGCTGAAAACAAATGATCAAATATTTAATAACAATAGCATTGATGACGACTTGTGCATCAGCCCAAGAAACCATGTTATCCGGCTTGGTAATGGACGGAAGCAATGGCGTTCCCCTGACGGGCGCAAGTGTGACGCTACGTGATGCTGACCTCGTGACGACCACTGATGCAAATGGAAATTTCAGCTTTAGCAGCGCGGATCCATTGCGGGTTGGTGGTCAGTCAACCGTGCCGAAGATCACATCGTCAGACGTAATCAGCTTCAGCAAAGAAGGGTATAACACGGTTTCTCGCAGCATCATATCAACTAGCCGCACCCAGAATGCGGTACTGACACTCTCGGGCAAGGTGACATACGTGTGTACAACAGCCGATGCTAAAGGCCGTTGGCAGATTGCTCGTACCAACTATGATCTGGCAACGAAGACCTCTGAGATCACTTACCTAACTGACACGAAATGGTGGAACTTCAAGCCCAACTTCAGCCCTGATGGTAGCCAGCTGACTTTCTTTAGGCGTTATGCCGTGAACGGCCCGTGCTGCGAGACCTGGCGTTCTTCTATATGTGTCATGAACGCCAATGGTACTGATCTCCACGAAATCATCGAAGGTGAGGCGAGCTTCAATACTGAGCCTTACTGGTCACGTGACGGTTCGAACCGCATCAGTTTTAATCGCATGAACGTGGAAACCGCTGGGCCGTACTGGAATGAAGCCAATGGGATTGCCGGAACTGAACGGAAGATTGCCCCATGGGGGTGGATCAATCCGCATCTAGCTGACGGACGTGTATTCATCCAGCAACGTGGCGGAAAGAGTTTCCTTGCAACTCCCACCGACAACGGAAAAGCCAAATACGTTCGGATTCAGCGACCGGACAATCACTTCATTCACAAGATCGCCCTATCGCAAGACGAAACAATGATCGCTTATCAAAAGTGGGTCGATCGTGATCACAACATGTATAAGGGCGGAGTGATGGTTTACGCCAAGTTTGATGCGACTGCTCCGTCAATCACCGAAGAAGTGATCTTCGACCAATTAGATCCGTCCACGATGGCATGGTACGTCTCGATCTCAACCGACAACCGGTTTCTGCTATTCGCTAAAGATGGAGCGATCATGCAGCACGACGTGGAGACGGGCGAAACGATCAAAGTTTCGGCAGATTCAGATCCCTACAAGGCTTATCCAACGTACACAACGTTTTCAAAATAAGAAGTGATACGTTATGCATGTGATGCACCCCTTCGGATCAACCGTCCATTCTCATTAGAGTGTTTCGAATTCCATCAAAAGTACGCCATGAACTACTGCACACTCGTGATCCGTATCGCTTTGTTTATTCTCTTGCTACAAGGCGTGGCACCTGCCTCGCAGCCAAATGTATTGATGATCGTCGTCGATGACATGAATGATTGGGTTGGCTGTCTTGGAGGTCATCCCGATGTACAAACCCCAAACATCGATCGACTGGCAAGTCGTGGCATGCTTTTTGCAAACGCCCACTGTGCCGCACCGGTGTGTAACCCCTCACGTGTCGCTACCCTTACTGGCAAACGTCCCGGCAGTACCGGCATCTACGACAACAGCGTTAAATGGCATGAAGTAATCCCAAATCTGACATCGATTCCCCAGCACTTCAAAGCAAACGGCTATCACGTGGTTGGAGGCGGAAAGGTTTTTCACCACATGCCTGATTTCAATCGAAACTCTGATTGGCACCATTATTTTGATCAGGTATTTGACGGTCATTATCAAGACCGACTGCATCGTGGGTTAGACGTTAGCAACTTTCGCTTCCCTGCAGGATTTCCACTTAACGGACTCCCGAGTGTCAAGGCTCAAACCAAGCCCCCCAAGAACCCCAAAGAATTTGATTGGGGAGCACTCAACAAAAAAGAACCGGAAACCGGAGACGGGCAGTTAGTTGAGTGGGCCACTGATTATTTGAAACAAAATCACGATCGACCGTTCTTTCTTGCCGCGGGTATCTTTCGACCTCACTTACCGTTCTATGCACCGCAGAAGTACTTTGATCTCTACCCTCAGGATTCCATTCGTCTCCCAAACATCAAAGACGACGATCTGGACGATCTTCCCGCAACCGCCCTGAAGTTAGCATCTCAAAGACGTGAAGACTTCGATTTGGTCATGAAAGCCGGGAAGTACCGCGAATTACTTCAAGCCTATCTCGCAAGTATCTCATTCGCTGACGCCATGGTTGGCAAATTGCTTGACGCATTGGATGAAAATGGACACGCCGAAGATACGGTGATCGTGCTCTGGTCAGATCACGGATGGCACCTTGGCGAAAAGCAACATCTTCACAAATTTACGCTTTGGGAGCGATCCTGTCGGATTCCCTTTGTGGTCGTGGCGCCTGGAATAACACAACCTCGCGCTGTATGCCAGCAACCAGTCGGGATGTTGGATCTATTTCCTACTCTCAATGAGGTATGTGACCTTCCGAAATTAGATGGACTGAGCGGGCAGAGCATCGCTGCTTTGCTGAAGGATCCCGATCATCCTTGGGCGCATCCGGCGTTGACATCGCACGGACGAGGAAACCATGCGATTCGTTCAAAGCAATATCGCTACATTCATTACGCTGATGGCGGCGAAGAGTTGTACGATCATGAGAATGATCCAAATGAATGGAACAATTTGGCAATGCGTTCAGAGTATGCAGAGATCAAGTCTCAGCTTGCACGATGGTTGCCTGAATCGGATGTCCCACCAAAAAAGAAAAAGAAGAACTGAATCAAGTGATCCCAGCCAAGCAGCATCCGGGACTTAAAGTGCAGAGTTGGTTCGTTGCGTATCCAAGATGAAACAAATGAAAAATATGAAGCACGTCAGCCTAACCCTATCGATACTCTTACTCATGTCATCCACCGCTGCTGAGGGTGCTTCACGCAAGAACATCGTTCTATTCCTGATCGATGATTTAGGCTGGATGGATTTAGGGTGTCAGGGAAGCACCTACTACAAAACGCCTCGAATCGATCAATTAGCATCCGAGGGTGTTCGATTCACCGATGCATATTCTGCTTGTGCTGTTTGTTCACCTACGAGAGCCTCGATTCTGACGGGTAAGTATCCTGCTCGATTGCTATTGACCGACTGGTTACCTTCGGGCAGATGGGATCCAAAGGCAGAATTAATCGAAGGTCGCAAGATTCGCGGATTACCAGTAGAAGAATTTACGTTGGCGGAAGCGATGCGGGAGGCCGGCTATCGCACAGTTCACATCGGGAAATGGCACCTTGGCAGCGAACCGTTCTGTCTGCCGCAACATCACGGATTCGATATCAACATCGCTGGTAACGCCCATGGTGCACCTGGTCAGTACTTCTTTCCGTACCAAGGTAACTGGTCCATTCCCACAACACCCCACCGCGCGAAGTGGAACGTGTTACCTGACGGGAACGATGGCGATTACCTGACGGATCGGCTTACCAAAGAAGCGGTCAAAGCCATTAAAGAAGCTGGTGAGACGCCTTTCTTTCTCTATTTTCCGCACTACGGTGTTCACACACCGTTACAGGCTCCCGATGAACTCATCGCGAAGTACGAACAGATTCCAGTAGCAAAGCGTCAGGGCAAACCAGTGTATGCAGGGATGGTGGAAAGTATTGACCGTAGCGTTGGACAAGTGTTAGACGCAATCAAAGAAACCGGAAAAGAAGACGATACGATCATTATCTTCACCTCCGACAACGGTGGCTTCTATAAAGCCACAAGCAACGCGCCGCTACGGGCGAACAAAGGATCCTATTACGAAGGTGGCATCCGAGTCCCATTGATCATCAAATGGCCGGGCGTCTCGCTCAATGGCCGAGTCATCCAAGAACCGGTCATCAGCAATGACCTTTATCCGACCTGCCTCAGCGCGGCGGGACTCGAGTTGAATCCCCACCAACATATGGATGGCATTAATCTGAAACCACTACTCAACGAGACAGAACGGTTACCGCGTGAAACCCTCTTTTGGCATTTCCCTCACTACAACAGCCATCCCCAAAGTTATCCCTCCAGTGTGATTCGTAAAGGAGATTGGAAACTGATCGAATCATTCGATCCTGCCTCTGTTGAACTTTATGATTTGAAACAAGATATTGGTGAAACCAAGAACCTTGCAGCCACCTATCCTGACCGCCGCGATGCATTACTCGAGGAACTAGAATCTTGGCGAAAAGCTGTGCGAGCTGAACCGATGCAGCCAAATCCAAACGCCGCCAAAACTCCGATCTTGGAAGGCAGTACAAAGAACCATTCAGCCCGTTAGGTCGTGCTCGCGCAGGAAATTGCGTTGACGTATTTTCAGTTCGTATCAAAGGCAATCTGATACCTTGATCAGCCAATGGAACCTTCACTCATGCGATTCATAATCGTTCTTATTGCAATCTGTCTTTCGGTTTCAACGGCAACAACGCGAGCAGACGTTGTTCTGCCCAGCATCTTCTCGAACAACATGGTACTGCAACGAGAATTAAGCGTACCAATTTGGGGTACCGCTGACGCTGACGAGGAGGTGACTGTAACTTTCGCGGGACAAATCAAACGCACGCGAGCAAACACAGATGGCGTTTGGATGGTTCGCCTCGATCCGCTAGAAACCTCTAGGACCGGTAAGACGCTGATCGTCGAGGGCAAGAATCACATCGAATTCTCAGATGTATTAGTTGGAGAAGTTTGGCTGTGTAGCGGTCAATCAAATATGGCTGATTCTTTTAACTCGAGTAAAAATCGGTTCATCGAAGCGGAATACTTCGATAAAGGTTTGACTCTCATGCGAGTCTCCACTCGGCAGGGCTGGACTGGTATCGATGAAAAGACACAGCGAACGATCTCCCGAGTTGGGTTTTACTTCGGTGAGAAGCTATACCGAGAACTTGATGTGCCGGTTGGCTTGATACTCCGGTACAACTCCGGGACACCAATCCAAGCGTGGATTCCCGAGGACCAATGTGAAGTCATCAGAAAAAGACTTGGAATTCCCGTAGGCTGGAATGACATTCAGGAAAATCGCAACCCTGGAGTTCAGTTCGCTGACAAGATTGAGCCGATCGTACCGTTCTGTTTTCGAGGCGTGATTTGGTACCAAGGCGAACGTAATGCAAAAGCTCAAACGGGCTACGAATATCGCCAGCTCTTACCATTCATGATTGAGAACTGGCGACAATTGTTTACGAGTCCCAGCATTAGTCTTGACGGTGCTGCTCAGTCTAGAAGATTCCCGTTCTACTACGTTCAAGTTCCAACACAAGATGCGACGGGCGAGTGGCCGTGGCTACGAGATTCGATGCGACGCGTACTCGAAATGACAGAAAATACTGGGATGGCGGTCTTCTATGACCATGGACCCAGCTTGCATCCAGATAACAAAAAAGTTGCCGGAGAACGACTGGCTCTCTGGGCACTAGCGAAAGACTATGGTCGAGCAGATTTGCCGTATTCTGGACCATTACTGAGAAGCATCGAATATCGAGGTAATACGGCTGAATTATCTTTTGACCATGTGGCACAAGGACTCCGTAACGCAACCGGTAGCCCTTTGAGTTTAGACTTCTTCGAAATTGCGGGTAGCAATGGCAACTATGTCCCGGCAACTGCCAAAATTCATGGCGACCAGGTCCATGTATCCAGCCCACTGATTACCAATCCAAAATATGTTCGTTACCTCTTTCGAAAATCAGACCCTAATCCCGCTATCAGTCTGATGAACTCAGCGGGACTACCTGCATCAAGCTTCATTACGGACAACTTCAAGCCACATCGAGACTCCGTTACCAGCTCGACACGCTCCGTCTTAAGCGACAGAGCTGACCCGACAAAAACTAGGCCAATAGATCGCATGGCAGTAAAAGATGATACTGCCCAGATCACCGAATCAAACGGATTGGCCCCAGAAGTTGCGGATTTATCTTCCGAGGATGTTTCGTTCGCCCAGGAGCAGCATCTTCCCAATCTCAAACAACCATTTATTGATCTTGCTCCCGAGGACATGGCGGATGGAATCGAAGTAGGCGAGCTCGGATTAGATAGTGGAAATAAAGATTTAATCATGAACCTAGCGCGAGAGATTGCGTTGGGGCAACATGGCGAAGTGGATAGCCTTTTGATTCACCATGATGGTCGACTTGTTTTCGAATCGTACTATCGGCGCGGGCGGTCCAACTATCCTCATTACCAAATGTCGATCACCAAGTCTTACACTGCATTAGCTTTGGGACGTGCCATCGGACTGGGCCATCTAAAGATGTCCGATCTGGATCGACCCATTCTCGACTTCCTTCACGAGATTGATCAGACCAAAATTACGGCTGGATGTGAAACGATCACAATTAACGATGCTTTGAACATGCGTTCGGGGATTCGTATTGAACAAGAGGCAATCAACAAACTTCGGAAAACATCCAGTGAATTGAGAGGGCAAGGTCAAATTCAGGCTTATCTTGAACATTCAGCACCGATTACTAACGAAGCCAAGCAATTCAAGTATCAGAGCGCGGATCCCTCAATCGTCATGCAGGTTATTGACTCAGTTGTCCCTCAAACCGCGAGGGAATTCATCAACGAGGAACTGGCCGAGCCACTAGGAATCAATCATTTTAGCTGGCAAGATGACGTGAGCGGGCTACCAAAGTCTGCTGCCGGCAGCAGCATTAGATCTCGCGATATGATCAAGTTTGGCATCCTCGTTCAAAACAATGGTTGGTGGGACGGTGAAGCGTTAATCCCAGCCGAGTTTATCGAAAAAGCGACATCGAAAATATATACGAACGCACAAAACACATCGTATGGCTATTTTTGGTGGCGGCATGATGTGGAGATCGAGGAAAAGATGTACGACATCAAATCTGGTAGAGGAGCCGGCGGCCAGTTCATCATGATGGTCGACGAGTTAGACCTGATCATTGCAATTACGGCTCATAACAAGGGAATGGGAGCGATGCTCAAGCTAGCACCAGAGCGAATCATCCGCGCATTTCAATAAACTGCTCGCAGAAATTCTTTGAGCTGATCATAGACGAACCGTGAGATGAAACAGACTGAAAAAGGTTTTTAAAATGACCAGAAAACTTAACCGACGCACAGTGCTTCGAGGATCGGGTGGCGCTCTGCTAGCCCTGCCGCACCTTGATGCAATGGCGGCGCCAATGGCGGTGCCTGACGTGCCCATGCGAATGGCCTGCATCGGTTTGAACTTTGGGCTCGTGCCCCAACTCTTCTTTCCTGAAAAAACGGGGAAGGACTACGTGCTCACTGATCGGCTACGCCCGCTAAAAGAGTTCCGTCATGACTTCACCGTGTTCTCTGGCCTCGACCATGGCGTAAACGGACAAGGTGGCCACGGTGGTGTACATGCCTATTTGTCGGGCGTGTTATCAAAGAACTCCTCCGGGATGCCTGAAGCTAACATTTCCATTGACCAAAAAGCGGCACAGTTTGTTGGTGCGAAAACACGTTACCCGTCGCTTGAGTTGGCTAGTGGGAAAGGAGATGTCAATAACATGCTTTCGTGGAGCGGATCGGGAGTGGCGATCCCGAGAGTTGGTGATGTGCAAGTCATCTACGATTTACTTTTTCAGCGGGTTGATCCAAGCATCCGAGATCGACAACGAAAAGAACTTGCGGTGAGGTCAAGTATTCTTGATCTGGTCAAAACGGATGCTGATTTCTTGAAACGCAAAGTCGGGACCCGCGATCGACAGAAATTAGATAGGTATTTCGATTCCGTTCGATCGGTTGAGAAGCAATTGGTTCAGTCAACACAATGGCTAGATAAGCCCAAGCAGACGACGGACTATCGACTTCCTGCCGATCCCAGTATCCTGGATTTTGTCGACCGAGTTCCACTTTACTATGACTTGATGAGACTCGCCCTTGAGACGGACTCAACCCGAGTGATCACGCTCGCGCTGGCTGATATCGGTGCGAACTACGGAGGCTTCGATATCACTCGAGGGTACCACCAACTCACCCACCACGGTAAAGTCCCTGAATACATCAGTGAATTGTCTGTCATTGAACAATTTCACATGGAGCAGCTTGCTCGCTTCCTTAAGCAACTCAAGTCAGTTGAGGAGCCCAACGGAAAAACCCTACTGGATAACTGCATGGTGTTATTCGGTTCGGGGATGGGCAATGCAAGTTCCCATTCAAACAAGAATCTACCGTTATTGCTGGCCGGTGGCGGTTTTCGACATGGCGAGCATCAATCCTACTTCAAGGACTCAGATAAAAAGGTAGCAACACCGGCTACTAATCTGTTCGTCTCGATGCTGCAACGATTCGGCATGGAAGTGGACCAATTTGGTCTCTCGGAAGGGACACTAACTGGATTGGAGATACAGTCGTGAGCGGCCACTGTGAAAGTGCAGGTCGAGGTGCAAGCCACGGGTTCATCGGTCTTCGACTGCGGTGGCGTCGACCAATGGCTATCTTCGGTTCATTCTTCATCACCCTGTTGCTGACCTGCGATACCAAGTTGATTGCCGCCGAGAAACTCAGCGTTCAACTATCCCCCGCGGTCGATGCTTATTTCAAGGACTACTGCATCCGTTGCCACGGCGAATCGACACAGAAGGGTGACCGGCGTCTCGATCAGTTTCCCGATTCGATGCAAGCCGGTAGTGATTCGGCAAACTTGATGGAGGAAGCTCTCGACGCGATCAATCGAGGCGATATGCCGCCAAAGAAAAAGGGAGTCGGCCGGCCGAGCGATGACGAAACCAGGCGAACGGTAAAAGCAATCACTGATTACCTGTTGAGCTTGTCCGCTTCCGACTCCGACGGAACGACAATACTGCGACGACTAAATCGGTTCGAGTACGTCAATACGATGAGTGATCTGCTCGGCCTGCGAAAGGAATTCTTCTCTTCCACATCTGACTTCCCGGTCGATGCGATTGAGCACGGCTTTGACAACAACGGAAAATCTCTCACGTTGTCTGACCACCAGTTGCGGCGCTATCTCGAAGTAGCCGAAGCTTCGCTCGACGCAGCATGTTTTTTTGATGTCCAACGCCCGACTGCTCAGCGTTGGCAGTACACCGCAAAGGACTTCAATGGGGTCCAATCATACGAACGTGCACCTGTCACTTGGCGGCTGATCGTTAGCGATGAATACCTCGAAATTGGCCACGGCCAACCAAGTGAGCGTCATGCAAACTTTGTCAATCAGTTTGTCAACCGAGGCGGGATTCCTGCTGACGGTTGGTATACCGTCAGCGTCAAAGCAGCAGCAGCAAATCGGACCGACCATGGTTACGATCACGTCGAGTTTGATCGATACATGTCCGAGCCGCTGAAGATGGCTCTCTGGATTGCTCCTAATGAAGGACTGTTGGCTAAAAACGCGGCTGATCAACGTCAACTGGTTAAGGTCTGGGACTTACCGGATGAAGAACCCGCTGTGTTCACTCAGAGAATCTGGCTCGACAAAGGTGCAATACCCTTTGTCAGTTGGACCAATGGTATAAGCTCTAAAGGGAACATTCGCCGCGTCGCCGAAAAGCATCACCCTGAGGTCATCCGTGCCACCAAGACCCAGCGCGATGCCGCCAAACTGGGGAATCAGGAAGCGAAATCTTTAGTCGATAAACTCGATAAAAACTCCAACAATAAGTTACTCTCAGAGGTCTATCGCGGGCCCCGCATTCGAGTCTGGGAAATGGACATCGAAGGCCCTGATTTTCCCGATTGGCCACCGGTCAGCCATCAGTTGCTATTTGGTGACGAAACCGATGCGGAAAAGATCAAACTAGATCGAGTCGTGAGTCGCTTCGCTAGCCGAGCATTCCGCCAACCGGTCGAATCAGATGAAATCAAACATTACGTGGAATTCATCAATACGAGAATTCGCAATGGCGAACCTCGTGACCATGCCATCAAGCAGGGAATGGCAGCGATATTAACTTCACCTCGTTTTTTGTATCTCGATGAGGGTAACGAGGAAGTGGGCGCGGAATTGGCACCACACGAAGTTGCTTCAAGGCTGTCGTACTTCCTTTGGAGCACAATGCCCGACGACGAACTAATTGCTTCGGCGGCGTCGCGCGAACTGCTCAAGCCAGAAGAACTCACAAGGCAGGTTCAACGCATGCTAGGAGATCAACGAGCTGATGCCTTCGTTGAACATTTCACTGACGCTTGGCTACGAATCAACACGCTAGGCTCAATGCCACCTGACCCAAAGGCGTTTGAGTCTTACTACAGGGACCGATTGCAGGATTGCTTCAAAGCAGAGACGCGTCTGTTCTTCCGCGACTTGCTTCAAAGCAACGGATCCATTGTGAACTTTCTCGAAAGCGACTACACATTTCTGAATGGACCACTCGCCACTCATTATGGCATCCAAGGAATCCATGGTGAGGAATTTCGCAAGGTCGCGTTAAAGCGGGAAGATCATCGAGGTGGATTGCTAGGGCAAGGTAGTGTACTGACGCTAACTGCTAATGGAATCGAGACTTCACCGGTGGTTCGAGGCATCTGGGTATTGGAGAACATCCTTGGTACGCCACCACCGCCACCGCCACCCGACGTTGAACCCCTAGAACCCGACACACGAGGGACGACAACCATTCGCGAATTACTCAATCAACATCGAAGTGTCGCGACCTGCGCTGAGTGCCATCGGCGCATCGATCCGGCGGGATTTGCGTTGGAATTTTTTGATCCGATTGGCGGGTACCGAACACACTATCCCAATCGTGAGAATAAAGGACTCGAAGTTAACGGAACCGGTCAGCTTCCGAGCGGAGAGTCCTTTGAAGACGAGCGAGGTCTAAAAAAATTGCTAGTTGACAGAAAGGCGCGTTTCGCAGAGACGCTGTGTGAGAAACTGTTGACTTACGCAACGGGTCGGTCAATGACATTTCGTGATGATGAAGAAATCAAACAGATCGCCGCCGCGAATGCAAACGATGGTTACGGCCTCCGAGACCTCGTTGTTCTCGTCGCTAACAGCCAGGTCTTCAAGCGTCGATAATCGTAGACTCACAATCTACTTGGCTCCGCACAAGAGGTATCAGAAGATGTTAAAAATTGCCGCTGCCCTCGCTTTGCTACTTGTCGGAAGTTTTGCAGAGGCTCAGCAGTGGCGTGAACTGTACGAGCCACGTATGTTCGATGGCA
>CALIBL010000016.1 GCA_938045805.1 uncultured Rubripirellula sp.
ACTCTGATCGCTACTGATGGATGCAAGACGACCGGTGGGTGCGTCGTATGCAATCAACTCCGATAAACCACTGATCTGATTTAGCAATGCAAAGTTTGCATCAACATCAAAAACTTGAACGACATCACTCGCGTCGCGCGCTATTAAAATGCCAGCCGCATCGTCGAATCCAAAAAAACGATTCACACCGGATAAATGCTGTGTCGAACCCTCGATCACGTGCCCCAGAGAATCACTCCAAAGTGAAACTAAGTGGTCATCACCCAAGGGTGATGCGACAATACTCCTTGGACCAGAGGCTGACGCAAGAACGGTTGATCCCTTCGCAACCGTTGTCTCCGTTGCAACAACTGATAACTCACCCGCATCCGAGTACTGAAGAACGTGAACAGTGGATGCGTCCGAAGTCTCGCCGACCAGGATTCCCTGACCGTTTTGATGGAGTGAAGATTCACCCCAAGCAATCAACGAAGCTTCGACCGACAAGGCTTGTTGAGTTGCGGTTCCATCTGATGGGTTCACCAGCCAAGAAGCGGCGCCCCCATCGCTAGCTCCGAACACGAGGAGCTGCCCGTCGGGTAAGAGATGGAAACGATTCGCCGTCCCGCCAAGAGTAACCTGTGTTGCCTCGCTCTGTAGGAAGTCGCCAATCGTAACCACTGCTTCCTCGCCCCCCGGTGTCCCATCCGGATCCCCCCCGGAGAGAGAATACCAGTGCTGACCGAGAGAAAGAATCGACTCTCCTTGGCTCCCGCCAACTGAAAGAACACGCAGATCAGCGGTCGCAGGGAAGGTCTGAAACTGCGTTTCCCCGCCGAGAAATAACTCAAGAGAATACTCACCAGAATCAACGCCCTCGAACCGGAATTGACCATTGTGATCCGAAATAGCAACCGGCTCCTCACCATCGAGAAGTCGATTTTGATTGAGATCTGCAAAAACAACCCGATTCGCTAGTCCCTGCTCATCAGCCTCCCGTCGGAGTGTTTCATTGAGATCACTGAATATTTCCCCCGTAATGGCAGCCAGAACACAACGATCTGTCAGTCGTTCGATCAGTAAGCAACGTCGCATTGCTTTTTGTCTGCTAGATCGAGAGCGACGCTGCGTCATACCAGAACCGCGGGTTAGAAAAGGAGGACAAATCGCACGAACGGGACACACAGCACCGTCAGGGTTGGATCAGGGCTACAGCTGAAAAGTTCCTCAAAAACCGCCCAAGCAGGTAAAAAACCATGCTTCGATGACAAGATTTAAAAATATCTTGTCCCACGGATTCATGCGTACTGTCTATCATACGCTCATCGGTGGGTTTTTCGCCTTCATTTTGGAGGAAATATCTGATCGCATTGCTCATCCAGACCGAAAGTTGATCGGGTAAGCTGACTGCGGTAAACCGAACAACGCGTTTGAGCTTATAAATCACCTTACAAACGAGAAGTCGGACGCGAGCGACTTTCGAAGAAACGTCCTCTCTGAGGTATCACGAGGCCCTAAAACCATTACGAAATCCCCTTACTTTGGTGGCTCGCAGGAGCGATCAACGACTGAGATACCAAGTGTCCATGCCGCAGGCGTCTGGAAGATCCACACGCCTCGCTAGGACAGTCCGGATCTCAATGCTTGGGATCCCGAGCCAACTGACATGCTCTAGGCAAGCGTAAACGCCGAAAGCAAACAACCGTGGGGGTTACCGAATACAATACCGAAGTAGTGACGCTAACCATCGAGTATGAGTTAACGGTAAAATCAATGTCCGTCTCGATCAGACGGAACAAATTGAATAGCTGCGACTAAAACCTTTCACAATTTTCAATTGCCTCACTTCAATTGACAAAAACATGAAACGAATTGCCCTCTTGATGATCTCGGTACTTCTGGGGATTTCCGGTTCGGATTGTCCCGAGATTCACGCACAAGGACTCAGTGGCGTGCCACAGCGATTGGATGAAACGCTGGGACGACAGCAAGTGGGAAATCAGTCGTCTGGGAGTAGTCAGGCATCAGGACAACAACGTCGGCAAGGCGGTCCTGACCCGAGCTCACTCCCCGGTTACGGTGGTGGATCAAGCGCACCTCCCGGAGCGAGTGGCAGTGGAGAGCAAATGCGTCGCGGCGGTGGGTCTGGAACCTCACTGCCCGGATACGGAGGCGGCTCGAGTGCACCTCCGAGTGGCGGCCAAGGCATGCGAGGATATCCGAGCGGATCAAGCTCCCCACCGGGCTTGGGAAGCCCTCAAGCACCAGGCTTGGGCAGCCCGAGAGGCGTGGGACCGTCCGGTTCGAGCGGTGGACGACAAGGATACGACCCAGGAATGGAAAGCGATCCCGATATGCAGATGGAGGGGGGCTACGGAGACGAGTACGGATATGGCGTTCCCGGACAAGGAGTGGGAGGCCCTGCAGGAGGTGGAGGATTCAATCCGATGGGTCCCGCTTTCGCCTCAATGTTTGGTTCGATGGATCTATCGCGATTGTTTTTCCCATCGCAGGACCTCAACATTCAAACGGGTCCAAAGTTGAGAAACGAAGCGGAACAAGCGTTTCAAGCAGGCCACTACCCGATGGCTCTTGAACTCATCTTCGCTCATATGGCGACCGAATACGAAGACGCCGTCATCGAACTTCAAAACGTCAAGTTTAGCACACTACTCAAACGGCCTATATGGAATGTGCGTTGGGGTGTGTCCATTTCGGTGCGCGGCGATGATGTTGAGGATGCATCACCCATTAAGGAAGGTGCCAGACCAGCACAGGGATTGGCCTTCGGAGGCGGTGCTGGTGGACGTGGCCCTGGAGGTTTAGGTGGTCCCGGCGACTTTGGTGGAGGCTTTGAAGAATCCATGGGACGCGATGACTTTGCCGGTGGCGACGAGCAGATGGATATGCAAATGGAGATGGATATGCAGATGCAAGGTGAGATGGGGGGCTTCGGTGGACTCGGCGTTCCCGGCGCACCGGGTGGCCGCGGCGCCGCCGCGGCGGTGCCAACAGCTCCCAGCATCCCTGAGCGAAAGATGCTTTCCGACGCAGCAAAGCAGGAACTGAGCAAATACCTCGGATTGGTAGAGTCTGTAGTTGCTGATGAATTCAGCAAACGATTTGCCCAAGGACACTTCGGCCCTTTGTTTAGCACCGTCTCTGCACCCGTTCAAATCGATCTACCTCAAACCAATGGATCTAATACGCAAGCGGCCGCTCCACCTGTGGTACCCACAATGAGCCTCGAACTCAACGACGCATTGCTCGACGCGGGTGATCCGCTTCAACCAATGTGGTTACCCGGTATCGCGTATTTAGGCGCGGTGGATTCAAGCGACACTGCGGTCGAAATTGCCGAAGATCTTCAACTCGATCTGATTCTGCATTTTGACATCAGCCTGAAACAAATCCGAGAAGGTCTAGTTCAGAACGTCTCGCGTTGCCGCCTGCTACAGGTATCACCGCCAGCCGACCCTCAGGGCCGAAAGCGTCATCTCCTGATTACCTCCAAAGGGATGGACAATCTTGAATCGCAGCAATTTGCGGCATCCGACCGAATGACGGAGCGAGAATACGTTAATGAACAACTCCGCTCGCTTTGGAACCTAGTTGACCGAGACATCAAAGTCGTTGACTTACCACAACTCAGTGCCGACGTCGCCAAACGTCGCATCGCAAGCCTGCTTTCTGGCTCCTCAAGCCGCTCACTGCGAACGTTGGCGGAAGTTCGTTATTATCAATCAATGAACTTGATTGACGCGGCGGATGTGGAGCAACTCTTCCACATTGCTGGTGGCCAAGACGGGCTAGTCCTCCTCTATGGACCACTCGATCAACGAATCGAAATGAGTCGCAAATGGGCCGTAGAAGCAACTCGGCAAGAAGAATAATCGCAAGTCCGGCTCTGAACGCAGCACAACTTGGAAACTGGAGTTCCTTGAGCAACTCGGCACACATTCGATCTATCACAACGCCCTCTACCGGCTCAGTGCGATAGGTTGTAGTGATCAATCTCGGGGAACTTGAATACTTCCGAGTAAGCCGCGAAGTTCTTCATCAACGGAGCGGCCTTCAATTTCCGCCTCGGCGGTCAACTGCACTCGATGACGAAGTGCAGGAATCACCACGTCTACCACGTCATCCGGTACCGCGTAGTCACGCCCATTGAACGCTGCCAAAGTGCGTGCACTTTGCATCAATGCCAAACCTGCACGGGGGCTTGCACCGAGGTGAAAGGAAGGCCAACGACGAGTAGTTCGAACGATCTCATTGATATAGCCGACCAACTGATCCTCAATTAAAACCTTTCCGCACACCGACATAACCTGAAGGATTAATTCAGGCGAAGCGACCGTCTTGACCTCATTCTCGAGTCGATCATTCAGATCTAATTGCAAACTATGCATCTTCAGGATCTCTGCTTCCTGCTCAGCGGTTGGATAATCAACCTTTAGCTTGAACATGAAACGATCAAGCTGTGCTTCTGGAAGACTGTAGGTTCCTTCGCTCTCCAGTGGATTCTGAGTTGCCATCACCAAAAACGGACGCGGCACAACATGGCTGGTCCCGTCCACGGTGACCCGATATTCCTGCATGATCTCCAGTAGCGCTGCATGTGTTTTAGCAGGCGATCGATTGATCTCGTCTGCGAGCAAAAATTGGGTGAAAACGGGCCCCGCACGAAATTGAAACTCTGAAGTCTGCATATCGTAGACAGGAGCACCGGTGATATCTGATGGCATCAAATCAGCGGTGAATTGAATCCTGCCACAATCACACCCTAAGACCCGACCTAGCGTCCTCACAAAGAGCGTTTTTCCAAGCCCTGGTACGGACTCGATCAAAACATGTCCACCGGAGAATAGAGCGGTCAACGTTCCCTGGACCAACTCATTCTGCCCAACATAGAGCTTAGACAATTCATTTGTGATCACCTCATACAGTTGCTTAACCTTTAACAACGTCTCGGGAGGGATGGACGCTGAAACTGCCGAATGCGTCTTTTGTGGAGAACTTGAAGGAGAAGTATCGCTGGCTTGTTGAGTTTCTTCGTCCACGGCCGCACCTGCGTGATAGATAAATGTTAAGCAAACATTAGTTTAAAGAATGAAACGGTTCCACTCCACCGAGCTTCAGTCGTAGGCTCAGCGGCGACGTCCTAGGCTCGCACAAAACCTTGAAAATCCCCGTGAATCCTCGGGGCTTCACCCCAAAGACTGAGTTACAAGCTTCAAACAAATCAAAGAGTTACCAAGAAAAATAAAAGTTCCATTGAGAGATATCTTCGCTGCCTCAAAATCTCAAGTCGCATTCTCCGAAGTCTCAACGATCGACGCACCACGAACATTCGCGTTGTCAACGTGAACCGACCGTGCATACTCCTTTAACCGTCGGCGAGCGTAAGCTTCACCTTTGGCTTTCTTGAGAAGCGATCCAACAGCGTCAAGATGATGGCCAAAATCAGAAGGGGAATCCCTTTGTAGTTTCTTAGCGCGTCCAAGAATGGGAATCATGATTAAGCACACCACCCCTCCGAGAAAAACCCCATGTATGGTGATGAGACTGAGGGGCCATTCGGTCAACATTTCCATACCGGTTTTCACGGGACGCGTGACAGCGTTATTTGATACCACGATCGGTAACCAATCACTTTTCAGAAAACCTACGACAGGAGCCTCACCGGTGTTGGGGTAACTGGAAAAAATAATCTGATCAGCGAGATGACGGTTCCATGGCTTTGAGAGTGCATAATTCGTGAGTAGCGAGCCACCCGCTACCACCAAGATTTTCGAATCACTCCAGTTCTTCGACCGAATCTGCGTCACGACGGCTTCCTGACTACCGGTCTTCAGTAGTGGCTCAACGGTCACTTTTGTTGTCGAACGCGGCGCATCCCAGTCGGCCATAATCTCTGAACCTTCGGCACTCAGCGAACCAGGCCCCGTCTCCCGAAAACTCCTATCGCGACTCCAGTTTCCTCCTCCCTGCTGAGTGGAAACTTTCTTTAATGCAGATGCTTGCACTCGATACTCAACAATACTTGGGGGGGATGCAGCAGAAAAAACATCGCGAGATAGCTTCTCGGCAATGCCTCCAGTGCTAGCAGGCCAACCATCATCCTGATTCAGCAACTCGTTTTGATCGAGCCAAGGACCATCGAGCCAGTTCAAACTCGCTCCCCAATCCAATGGAACCACCTCGAACCAACCGTTGGCATCCCATGGCTTTCGATTTAGCCGCCACTGCAATTGTTGATTTTTTCCTCGGACTTCTCGTCGACGATATTCGACAACTTGATCAGCTGGCGCTAAGCCCGCCGCACCCGACCAATAGTCCACCTCACTACCACTGTCCGGCACCACAAAGACCAACGTCCGGTCACCCTGTGACAACCATGACTCCATCCACTTGGTGACCTCTTGAGAAATGGGATGGAGAACTTTTGGAGTCCAAACAATCACCTTGGACGAGCGCACACGATTACTGAGTCGGGTAATATCGCGACTACGAAAACCGGCATTTTCATAGGCGGTCCGATAGCCTGCAAACCCATTCAGACTGACTTTCCCAACCGCTCCACGTGACTCACCATAATCAGTTTGAAGACGATCACATCCGCAACAGAGGATGAAAACAACGAGCATGTGACTCCATCTGATCATCCGGCCACCTCCATCCGCTGCGTTAACTGGCGCTCAAGCATTTCGTTCTCTTGCCAGCACCGAGCAAAATCCGACGCCTCGACGACCCTTCGGCCAAAGTAGCTACTCTCAAATAACTTGATGACTCTCGCGAACCATTGCGAGGCCTGCTGGTCAGCAAATCGAGTCTCTCTCAAATACTGTCGATTTGTTTTCCCTCGATTCAATCGGATGCAAGCAGAACGATCAAGAATTAGTAACTGGTAAGCAAAAAGCAGCACGATCGCCTGCTCAAAGTCACCCGCCCGCATCATCCGTTCCGCTTCTGCGCGATAGTCCAAGTTCTCGCGTTGTAATTCCTGAGGAAGATGCTGAATCCGCTCCAATAACCGCTCATCCGAAGCAAGAGATCGATCGACCTTACTGCTGTTAGCCCCGACTCCATCCCTTCCTAAAATCCAAGCGACCCAGATGCCCGTACCAACCACCATCACGGCGAGACAACACCAAGCGAAAAAGTTGGTGTAGGTGAACGCATCCCCGAAGAGGTCGATATTGGAAGCACTGGTCGGATTCGGAGTGTTGACCGCTTTTGCCACCGGAGCCGCCTGAGGTAACCACTTGCTATCACGATGAATCGAATCATCCTGAGCGGTTTTCACCTCCACAGGCACCACCTGATCCACCTCGCGGTCGTACCAAACTGAATCCGATAGTACCGCCGAAGAAGGTGACTGCCCCTTGTCAAATCGGCTCGCCCCAGTCTGGTCAGCTGCCCGAATCAATGGAGCTTGTAAGAGTATCAAAATGCAGACGGATAGGCTCCGCCAAAGGTAACACCGACGCACTATTTCCATCGAATCCATTTTATGATCCCCGCTCGAGGTCAAGTGAGTGGGAGTCAAGACGAACAGCAGTTCCGCTCAGTGTAGCATCATCGGATGCTGAGTTCATTTGCGAACGCTGATCAACCTTAGCGTTATCTGCTTTGATGCCTCGCTTCACAACCGCCTTGGCCGCTCCTGATCGCTGAGTCGTTTGAGGTACTGCACTTTGAAATTGTCGTATCACTTCTGCCCGAATCAGCAATTCCACATCCCAACCTTCCAATCGCAATCTGGTGTCAAGATAAAACAACAGTCGGGCAACCACGCTAATCGCTGAAACCACCCACAGAGCGGCAGGGAAAATCACCAACAGCACAGAAAGATTCAGAAAATCCCAACGAAGAAACAGGACACCGCGAAAAGACATCATGGTCATGATCAGCGCGATACTAAGCACGCTATAGACCACTCCTTGAATGAAAAAGCGGCCACCATTTTCACCCGATGTCTTTCGGTGTAGATGATTTGATCTGGTGCGAAGGGTGATTCCGCTTTGCCCCCGAGCCGACGTTCCCGCTTCTCGCACAGGACATTTCTCGAGCAGAATGATTTCAGGAACAAAAGGATTCATTCCACGAGTAAAAAACAGGAAAAGAAGAATCAAAATCGGGAACAATGAATCCCAAAAAAACGAAGCCGGTGCCCCCCAACGCAGCAGCAGCAGCAGCATGACCGGGAGCACCAAGCTACGTATCAACAACACAGAAAATAGTGGTCCTCGAAGCTTCCACACCTCTCGAAGAACATCAGAACATCGAAGTCGCTCTTCAAAAATCTCGCGGCCTAGCCAAAGCGTTACCAACGAGCCAGCTGCCGGTGTCTGCAGCGTCACCAAGACCGCCATCCAAGTCAGGTAACGGTACAACTCGGAGGTCGCCTCTTCATCTGCAATACCCAAGCGTGCCTCGCGAATGGGTATCCAGGCAAGGAGAGCCAGATCGATCGCGGCCCAAATGGCTGCACCGGTTAAAAATCCGATCCAAATTGACCGCGAATGCGTTCTCAACATCGCGAGAGTCAAATCCCCCACTTCAGACATCGAGCGGGGACGCATCGCCAGTTTGGCTTGATCAAGTTGCATCCCAAATCTCCGACATATCTTCACGCGGAGCGGATGGCGTTTCCAACTTTGGAAAACCAAGAATCACGAAATAAAAACTGATCAAGCCGGATGAGAAAATTGCCCAATACGCTTTCACGATGTAGGGAGCTGGAGACGGCGACAAGAATCCTTCAGTGAATGCAGCAAGAACAAAAAGCATCGCCGAGGCCGCCATGATCGGCACTGCTCGTGAAGCATTCATACGGATTGAATCCATACGTGTTAAACCACCCGTATAAAAAAGACCCATGCCCAGCCTTAACCCAGCCCCCGCCGACAACGCGATTGCGGTTAACTCAAATGGACCGTGAGCCGTAACAAACTCAAAAAAATGATCACCGGCAGCACTATCTGACCGTGCCATGTAACCAAAGACCGCTCCGAGTTGAATCGCATTGGAGGCAAGTACATACAGACACGGAATCATTAAGATGCCCCAAGCAAAACAACGCAAACCAATCCCCGTATTGTGCTGAATATAAAAACCCGACATCGTCACATAATGGTCGAAGCTCGCATTGAGCGGCTGATCAAAACTATCATCAGCTTGCTGCAGAGCCTCTTGTCCGGCAATCATTTCCGCGTATCCGGGAAACGTCTGCTCTTGGAACGCCAGATACATGGAAAGACAAAACAAACCAAAGAAAACAATGGCTGAAACTCGCACACAGGGATCACTGAAAATACGCTTGGGTGCTTCCACGAACAGGATCTGAATCCAGCCACTTAGCTCAATTCGGTGAGTACGATACAGTTGATTGTGCGATCGCGCGACGAGACGGTGAAGGTAAGTCACCGTTGCCGGCGGCATCTGGTGAGCATCAGCTAAAGCAAGGTCAGCGCAAGCAGAGCGGTAAAGAAAAGCAAAACGCTGGATCTGCTCCGCAGCAGAAACATTGCGATCAGCGTTGCGACGGGCCTTACCTGCCATCTCGAGCTCGTCGCACAATCGCTCCAGCTCTTCCCATTGCGGTTGGCGGTCCTTCATCCGTTGTGCAATTCTCATCACACCACCTCCGCCTGATTACTGGCATGACTGTCACTGGTATGACTATCGCGTGAATGCCCTAAATCATCATCTCGAACATCACCTTTACCCGCATCAGCCGCAGTGAACTGCCGCAATGGGCTGAAACCGCGAAGCGGTGTGAGGTCAACGTCGTGCGGATTTTCACCCGTGCGAATCTCGGTTTTCAGGAACGCATGGTAATAAAGCGTGTACATCATGAGATCGGGATCGATCTCTGGCCGAAAACCAATCTGATCCAAAACTGGATCAATCAGATGCTTAGCGATCTCACGACGTCGCGCCGGTGTCATCTCGGTGCGACGCTCCACATACGCGGCGAGCGCACGAGCCATGCTTCTTGAGATCCGGAGGTCGGCGGGCAAATAAGTCGCCAAAGCAGGAACTCTCTGATCATCCACCTCATCAATCGGAATACGCCAACGTTTTTCATCGACCACGACCATCGTCCCCGCCGCGAGATCCCCCAACCTCTGCATGCGCCGCGTTAACATCATGGAAGAAAGGCCAACCAAGCCCGTGGGTATCATGTAAAGAGGCGGTGCTCCCTCAGAAAGGTTGCTGATTGCATACATCGGTGCCAAGTCAGCGATTCTCAGAAGATTACGAAGCAATGCGCCACGCCCTGTCACGGGTCGACCGTTAACTTCAATCACCCGCGTCCCGGTCACCCATTTTCCGATCGTGCGACCATTGAAGTAGGTTTCCATCAAAGTCCCGTAAAACCAACTGATGACGAAATAAACCAAAAAGGTTGCCGCAATCAGAAATGGCCCGAGAGAAAAAAAATTCAAAAAGAAACCGGAAAGGTAAAGCGGCAGAAGAATCAAGAAAATCAGTGCCCAACGAGCAACGAAGTCGATGAGATAGGCCGGCAAGCGTCGAAAAGGCCCCGCCAATTGATAGTCAAACGCAATATTCTCTGGCGTGATGACTTCGATCGTTGTGTCGAGGGGACGATTGGCAACCATGAATGGAGTCGCATCCAACTGAGTCAAAACTAATTGCTGTCGACAAACCCGTTGCCCCGCCATCGCGTTCGAATCGAGCCGAGGTTTATGCTAACCGCGAAGAACGAATCGATGGAGAGCGACCGTTGCTTGGAGTTCAAAGTTTTTCAAAAAGACTAGATATTTTGTCGATGAAGGCCCAACCTCCAGCCAATAACAGTCCGGCACTGGATACCCACAATCCAAAATCCCAACCAAGTGACGGCATCAACCGTTGATCAGATCGACGATACCGAAAGTACAGAGCCGCCACGGCCAACATCGGCAACATGATCGCCTGCATCAATCCGCTCGCGAGAACAAGCTGCTTGGGTGCCCGCACAAAGACATAAACCGTCAAACATAAAAGGGGCAATAGAGCACAATAAAACATCAGCCAGAACCGCTGCTTTCTTTCCGTTCCCTGGGAACAACCAAACACTCTCATTGCATCTGCACAGACTCGAGCGTTGGAAGCGTTTGCAACAAAAAAAGTGGAGTACAGGACAGCGAATGCACCTATCAAGAAAATTGCGTGTGCAGCTTCACCAAAGACAGGGACGTACATTTCTGCAAGCGTGCGCACCATCTGCGATCCCTCCGGATTGAGCCCGGCTCTTTTAAGCACTGCGGCACCGAGCAGATAGAACGCAACAGTTGCAAAAGTGTAAACGAGCATCGACGCCCATGCATCCCACTGCATCACACGCAACCAACCGCGAGCTCTCTTAGCCCACGCATCAGATCCATCACGCGGTCCGACCCAACGCGCGTACCCTTTCTCCAGACACCAATACGGATACTGAATCAATTCTGTCGCACCAACACCAATGATTCCGAAAGCCATCAACGCGGTAGAGAGTCCTGCCGATGTATTGGGAAGCCGAAAGCTCATACCGAAAACGACGTCGTCCCAACCGACTCGCCACTCCGGAAGAGTCTGAAGATGAACCAGATTACCAATCGTCACAAAAGTGAATCCCGCCACCAAGACGGTCGAAAACATTTGAACCAAGCGATAACGACCCATCACGAGAAACAGCATGCTGATGAAGGTGATCACCGTTGCCCACAAAACTTCATCACGGGCCTCGGGAGGCCCCCTCAGTTTGCGTTCCGCAGAAGATGCTTCGGACAACCATCTCTCCGCCTCGGTTAATCGCGCCTGATCAGTCACCGATACCACCTCTTGCTCTCGATCTCTAATCTGCTCGCGTGCAATACGAACACTTTCCGTCGCCTGCTCTAACTCATTCGCAGCCTCTCTGTACTCAGGCCGCGCAAGATAGTATTTCTCGATCGCTTGAATCGCTCGAGACAACTCATCAAAGCGTTTTTTCCGCGCGGTCACTTCAGGACTCGCCTCATCACTGAACTCATCGCGAGCGCGCGCGATGAGGCTTTCCGTCACATTTTTCTCAATCAACAGCTCCTGATACTGATTATGCGACCGACCCGATTGGGTGATCGGAAAACTCATCGTGACCGCTTGGCCGACACCACCCACGATCCCTCCAAGTTGCGCGATTGAGACCAAGAACATCACGAGCCAGTACCATAGGATCCAATTCACGCGAAAACGTGGACCCGGCACCTCATTCAAACCTTCTAGCGTCGTCCGTCCATGCACCAAGGCATAACGCCCGAACTCAACCTGCGCAAAAACTTTAATCATGCAGCCCACAATGATCAGCCACATCAATGTAAAGCCTGCTTCAGCACCCACCGCTGTCGTCGCGATCAATTCTCCAGAGCCAACGATCGAACCGGCAATAATTAGACCTGGACCCAACTGCTTAATGATCCCGAGGGCACCGGTTGGTGGATCGAGAACACCCGTCAATGCCGATGAGGAATTGGACTTTCCGGAAGACGGAGTATCCCTCTCAGGCTCCGAACGTTTTTCACTTTGATCCATGCAAGCCTCGGCAAATAAAATGGTCCGCTTCTCCCCCTCAAACACATCATAACTAATCGAAATGCGACAGATGTCCAGAGAACCTGCATTGAGCTATAACGGCGGAAGATGCAGTGTATCGACACGAGGTAACACCCTCTGTCCCGAGGCGATTCTTGACTACAACGCATCCCATTGAACTCTGATGCCGAGGACATTCTCAAAGTGACTCAAAAAACAGTACGATTCGGGGTTCTGGGAACGGGACGAATCACGCGGCGACTCATCGCAGATCTTCAGTCGACTGATGGTGTTGAGGTGAACGCCGTTGCGAGCCGAGAAATGAGTCGTGCCCGTTGGTGTGCGGATCAGCATGGAATCCCCGTGGCGATTGAGGGCTACGAAAACCTTTTAAAACGTGAAGACGTCGATGCTGTCTACGTTGCTTTACCTCCTGCTCTCCATCACACCGTTGCTTTAAGTACCGCTGAGAACCAAAAGGACCTGCTTTGCGAAAAGCCGTTGACTGTGAACCTTGCTCAAACAGAAGAAATCGACAAAGCGTTCAGCAAGAATCGCTGGCTTGATGCGACGGGATGGCTACACCACCCTCGCACAAAGGCTTTCTCAAGCTGGCTAAACAAGGGATCACTCGGGACCATCACGCACCTCAGCGCGGCTCTGTCATTCCATCAACCCTTTGTCTCGGATGATCACCGATTAAGCGTTGAATTGGGGGGAGGCTGCCTGCTGGATTTGGGTTGGTATGTCTTCGGATTCACTCGTTTTTTTTGTGGCAAGAATCCAAATGCCATCTACGCTGACGCGATCCATGAATGCGGGGTGTCGCAACGTGTCAACGCGATGTTGTGGTTCGACGACCAAATCACGGCAACCGTGTCGTGCGGATATGACACCGCCACGCGAAAATGGTTTGAAGTTGCAGGTAGTGCCGCATCCCTCATTTGTGATGACTTTACCCGCCCTTGGCATGACAGACCTACCAGGTGCTGGATCCATGAAGCTTCAGGACAGGTCCAGAGCCACACTTTCGAGGGCAATCAAGAACGCAAAATGATTGAGACTTTTATCCGTGAGCAGTCCCTTGAACGGTTTCAGCGACAGGCCATCGATACCGCCAGAATCATCCATGCGGCAACGAAATCAATCGAGTTAGGAAGAAAAGTTTCATTCACTGAATTGGATAAATAATCAACGAATCATGGTCGAGTCGAAAACCTCTCAGGCTACAATCGAGACCATCGGTTTTCTGCACTGACGAAAAACGGTCAACGAGAGGTCGGACTGCCGGCATATTGATTCATTCGCATCGACCGCGGCCTCTTGACGACCGCATCTTCCACGAAGGCAAATCCAATGCAAGTTCTCGGGCACCTGATCCACAGAACTGTGCGATGGGGATGGCTCTTCTTTCTAGTCTTCATTGCGTTTCGTCACCTCACCTCCGGCTTATCCAAATCACCCGCCTCGCTTGAGAGGGTTGCGCTCGCATCGACCCAGTCCAACCTCACAGCACGTGGCACCGCAGCTTCAGCCAACCCCACCAGTCAAGTGCCCTGGACAGAGCAGGATCAGAACGACCTGAATCTTTCCATACAAAAAGCAAATCAAATCCACGACACCTACCTTCAGACACTCGGCTTGCCGAAAGCAGAAGTGGCAGATTGGCTAACAATCTGCCGCCGACTCTCACTCGCATTAGTAGGAAGTGGCTTATCACTCGAAGAAATTCGTGAACTTGAACGCCACCCAACCCAACAGAGAGAATCGCTCCATTTAAGAAAGCTGCTCGCCGATTCGAGGCACCATCATTATTGGGCAGAGCGTTGGTCGCGATACTTGGTGGGAACAGAAGGAGGTCAGTTTATTGTTTATCGTCGACGAAGATTTCGCATTTGGCTCGCAGAAGTCATCTCTGAGAATCGACCCTACGACCAAATGGTTGATGACCTACTCACCGCGGAAGGACTATGGACGGATCGACCTGAAGTCAACTTTTACACCGCAACATTTGACAGCAACGACGGGAATGCTGACCCGATTCGACTGGCCGCCAGAACAGCTCGCGTTTTCTTGGGACTTCGTATCGACTGCCTGCAGTGCCACGACGACTTCCTCGGAAACGTGAACCTTGGCGACGGTAAGCAACTTCGTGAAGGGCAGCAAAAGGACTTCCATCAACTCGCATCCTTCTTCACCGCCGCAAAAACCAATGGGCTTCAGGGGATCAAAAGTGGCTTCAGCGATTACAAATATCAATACTTGGATGAAAATCAGGAGGTCACGGTTGAACCGAAGGTGCCATATTCTGAACACCTGATGCCCGAATTGGATAACCCGCGGGAAAGACTCGCTGGCTGGATCACGCACCCCGATAACATTCAGGCAGCGCGTTCCGCGGTGAGTCATGTTTGGGGCTTGTTGTTTGGACGCCCCATTGGCGAAACCGTTGACAATCTACCCCTCAACGAAAAAGCCCATCCTCTGCTTGACACCCTAGCACGTGACTTTGTGGAACACGAATTCGACATGCGTCGTTTAATCAGAGTGATCACGGGACTGAATGCATTTCGATTGGACAGCCGTGCTGACTTCCCCATCACTGAACAGCATGAGTCTGAGTACGCTGTTTTCCCACTCGTTCAACTTCGCCCCGAGCAGGTCGCGGGAGCCATCATCCAAGCATCTCGCGTCAAAAAAACCGATCGTGACTCATCCCTTTTATTGCAATTCCAAAAGCTCGCCGCGACCAATGAATTTGTGCAGAGATTCGGGGATCGCGGGGAAGACGAACTAGAATTCGAACATGTCACAATCACGCAACGCTTGCTGATGATGAACGGAAAAATGGTTCGCGAAAGCGTCGAATCCAATCCGATTCTCAATACGACGGCACACCTATCCATGTTTGCAAAAGATGATCCAATGGTTCTCGATAACGCCTACCTTTGTGTCTTGAATCGACTTCCAACAAAGCCTGAACGCGAACGATTCCTTTTACGGTTGGGCGAGAGCGAGAATCGCGGTGAAGCAATTGAAGATTTGATGTGGGTGCTCACAAATAGTAGTGAACTGACATGGAATCACTAACTTCAGGGACAGAGAATCACTGTCATCTGAAAAATCGGCAAATTTGAGCCAGCGAGCAAGATCGAGACGCCGAATCAACAAAGATCAGCGGCAGCAAAAAACAAAAGTTCACGTACAAGAACAGTCCCATGAGTGCAGGTTTATCTTCACGACTCTGCGATCCGACAAAGCACCTAATGTCGCGGCGGATGCTCTTAGCGTCAGGTGCCTCAGCATCACTACTAAGTTCGATCTCACGAGCTTTTGCGAGCCATGAAAAATCGAGCGAGAGCCGAATCGTCACGCCCAAAAATGTCATCCTTCTCTGGCTCGAAGGAGGACCAAGTCAGTGGGAAACCTTTGATCCACATCCCACCAGTCGCTATGGAGGTGAAGCCAAAGCGATACAGACAACGGTAAAAGATCTCGTCATCTCCGACTTGCTACCGCAAACGGCCGAGATCATGCATCACGCTGCGTTGATACGAAGTCTGACGAGCAAGGAAGGTGATCACCAGAGAGCAATCTACAACATCAAAGCCGGCTACCGGCCTGATCCCACCCTGATGCACCCTGCCATCGGTGCCGTGCTATGCCATCACGATGAACAAATCGTGGATATCCCCAAACATATTTCCATCATTCCGCAGAACAGCCCAGGAAGAGGCGGCTACCTTGGCGCCGAACACGATGCGTTCAAGGTGAATGATCCGGCGAGCCCGGTGCCAGATATCCGCGGTAACGTCTCTAAAACGAGAGAAGAACAGCGAATCGCTGACCTCTATTCAACGGTGGAAAAAGAGTTTCAACGCGGACGCTTACAGAAGCTAGAAATGGAGCGCACACTCCACAAGACGGCGACCGATGCTGCTCTAAAAATGATGTCCAGCGATCAACTCGATGCATTCGATGTGACTAGGGAGCCCGCGACTCTTCGCGACGGATTTGGCGATACTGCATTTGGACGAGGATGCCTCGCAGCAGTCAGGCTGATCCAAGCGGGGGCACGATGTGTGGAAGTCACATTGGGTGGATGGGATTCCCACGTCACCAACCATCGACTCCAAGCGGCTGGTTGCGCAACACTTGATCCCGCTCTTGCCTCTCTCATCAAACTACTTCGAGAGCGAGAGCTTTTTGAATCCACACTGGTCGTCTGCGGTGGCGAATTTGGACGAACCCCGAGAATCAATCCGGCTGAAGGTCGTGACCATTGGCCACACGGATTCCCAATGCTGCTTGCAGGATGCGGAATCGGTCAGGGGCGAGTCTATGGTGGTACTTCGCCCGAGCCAAAACTTGACACGCCGAACCCCCTTGAGAACGTCGAGAAATCGGTCACCATCGCCGATCTACATGCAACGATCTACACCGCACTAGGACTGGACCCTCATTGGGAATACCAAACCCCAATCGGACGACCCATGAAAAGAAGTGAAGGCGAGCCGATTCGCGAAATCCTCAGCGAAGCTTAAAGTCGAATCTGTTTCTAAACCAAAGAGTTGACCGCGAGTAAAAATAGGGCCGGTGGCGATTTTTGCCTGAACCTACTCACTCCGAAGCGAGACCCGATGTCAAAACAGCGTCGCTACGTCGTCACTCAAGCACTTCCTGCGAGTCCCGCCAGTGCATTTGATTACCATGAGCGACCGGGAGCACTGAACCGACTGATCCCCCCTTGGGAAAAGGTATCGATTGAATCATCCGACCGCTCGCTAAAAACAGGTAGTCGTGTTGTCCTGAAAACGTCGATCGGAGGCGTGCCACTGAGGTGGGTTGCGGAACACACCCAATACGATCCACCGCGTCTCTTTGCCGACCGACAAGTCTCGGGCCCCTTCGCGGCTTGGAATCATCAACATCGCTTTGAAACTCTGCATGCGGGTCATCTCGAAAATCAATCTCAACTGGTTGATCAGATTGATTACCGATTACCGTTCGGAGCTTTGGGAGATCTATTTGGAGCGACAAAGGCGCGCAAAAGCATTGAGGCGATGTTTGCTTACCGCCATCAGATCACCCACGATGACCTACAGTTGATGCAGCGCTACGCCCCGGAGAAACTCAAAATCGCAGTTTCGGGTAGTAACGGTTTAGTAGGCCATGCATTGTGCAATCTCTTAAATCTCTTTGGTCACGAAGTGCGTTCGATCGTCCGAGGCGATCAAAAAGAAAGCAATCAAGAAGCTCCTTGGTCTCGCAGCTCGGACAAGCAGACCCTTGACGGGTTCGATGCAGTTGTCCACCTCGCTGGTAAATCCATAGCGGACGGCCGTTGGAATCCGCAGCAAAAGTCAGAAATCCGTGATAGCCGAGTGCAAAAAACAAGACAGCTCTGTGAACTTCTGGCATCAAGAAGCCAACCACCTAAAGTTCTAATCTGTGCATCGGCCACGGGAATTTACGGCGATCGAGGAGACGAAGTTCTCGATGAGGAGTCCACACTCGGTGAATCAACTGATCGCGGAGCGGGCTTCTTGGTAGAGGTGGGCAAAGAGTGGGAAGAAGCCTGCAGGCCAGCAGCAGAGGCCGGAATACGCGTAGTTCATGCGAGATTTGGAATCATCCTTTCTCCTCGAGGTGGGGCGCTTCAAAAAATGCTAACTCCGGCAAAACTAATGGGTGGAGCATTAGGGGCAGGGAAGCAGTGGTGGAGCTGGATCGGTCTCGATGATGCGCTCGGAGCTCTCTACCACTGCATTCAATCCGAGCGGATCCATGGCGCGGTCAATCTTGTCTCGCCACAACCAATTCAAAATAAAGACTTCACCGGTGAACTAGCCCGAGTCATCGGACGTCCTGCTCTTTTCCCAGCACCAAAAACAATGTTGCGTCTCGCACTAGGTGAAATGGCTGACGCACTCCTTTTAAGTAGCGCGAGAGTGATTCCAAAGAAGCTGATTGATTCTGGGTACCAATTCCGATTCACTGAACTTGGAAACCTTCTTCGATACTCGCTTGGACGGAACCTTAAGCATTCGGAAGCTTGAAATACAATGACAGGCAATGCCATTTTCCTTTTCAACCTGCTTTCAACTTGGTACATGGTTGGCTTGATCTGGATGGTACAGATCGTGCATTACAACCTATTTGACAGAGTTGGCAGCAACGTTTTTGCGCATTACGAGGCGGAGCACAATCGGCTGATCACGCCCATCGTTGGCATTCCCATGCTGATCGAGATTGCGACCGCAGCGATACTACTCTGGCAGACGCCAAGTTTCATGCCAAAATCGGCGGTATGGGTAGGACTGGGGCTAATCGTCGTAATCTGGTTGTCGACGTTACTATTACAAATCCCAGCCCACCAACGACTGCTTGAAGGCTTCGATCCCGCTACCTACAAACGCCTCGTCTCAAGCAATTGGATCCGCACCATTGCCTGGTCGGCGCGTGGATTGATACTGGGTTACTACCTGAGCTTGGTTCTACAGCGCATCAAGTAATCAGCCATTCGCCTTCGCAATTGCCTGCACAACTGCATCACCCATATCGGCGGGTGTTGGAGCAACGACGATGCCGGCATCTTCGAGTGCGGCAACTTTCTCTTCGGCGGTACCCTTTCCACCACTAATGATTGCACCCGCATGACCCATTCGCTTGCCGGGGGGTGCAGTGCGTCCTGCGATGAACGCCGCAACTGGCTTGGTAACATTGGCCTTTGCAAACGCAGCGGCTTCTTCTTCTGCGGAGCCACCAATCTCACCGATCATTAAGATCGCTTCGGTTTGATCATCATCCTGATAGAGTTTTAAGAGATCGATAAAACTGGTGCCAACAATGGGATCACCGCCAAGGCCGACGCAAGTACTCTGACCGAGCCCAAGGTTGGTGGTTTGCCAGACAGCTTCATAGGTCAGCGTACCGCTTCGGCTCATCACTCCAACCTTTCCTGGCTGATGAATGTACCCAGGCATAATCCCGATTTTGCATGAACCGGGGGTAATCACACCGGGACAATTCGGCCCGATAAGCACCGAATTACTGGCTCGAACTTTCTCATAAACGCGAACCATATCAACAACGGGAACGCCTTCAGTAATTGCACAGATCACTTCAATCCCGGCATCCACAGCCTCGAGAATTGCATCGGCTGTAAACGGAGGAGGGACAAAGATCATCGTTGCATTGGCCCCCGTCTCCTGCACAGCTTCATCAACTGTATCGAACACAGGAATGCCCTCGACACTCTGCCCACCTTTACCGGGGGTGACACCACCGACCATCTGGGTTCCGTAGTCTCGACAACCGAGTGAGTGGAAGGTGCCTGCATTACCGGTGATGCCTTGGCAAATGACTTTGGTGCTACCGTCAACCAGGATGCTCATTTCTAACTTGCTAGCTGGATAGAGTTGACTGAATAAAAAGTGAATGAACGATTGTCAGTTCGACATGAACTATGCGACTGCTGCGACGATCTTTTTCGCCGCATCTGTGATATCGGTCGCGCTAATAATATCAACGTCGCTTTCGGCGAGCATTTTGCGACCTTCTTCTACCTCGGTGCCTTCCAACCGAACCACCAATGGAACGTTGAAACCAACGACCTTACTCGCCTCAATCAAAGCAGATGCGATCGTCGTGCAGCGTGCGATTCCACCGAAGATATTGACAAGAACACCTTTGCAATTCGGATCAGACAGGAGGATTCGAAACGCTTCGGTAACTTGCTCCGTGTTGGCTCCACCTCCTACGTCAAGGAAGTTAGCGGGTTGACCACCGTGATACTTAATGATGTCCATCGTTGACATCGCGAGACCCGCACCGTTGACCAAGCATCCGATATTACCCTCCAGTTTGACGTAACTCAGACCGGACTCACTTGCACGAACCTCACTCGGTTCTTCCTCTGATAAATCCCGTAGTTCAAGCAAATCCTTGTGGCGATACAGGGCGTTGCTATCGAACGTCACTTTCGCATCCAAAGCGATCATTTGACCGTCACCAGTGATAACAAGGGGATTGATCTCAGCAAGAGAACAGTCGTAATCCACGTAAAACCGACAGACTGCGGGCATGAATTTGAAGGCAGCTTTGGCTGCTGCACCCGTAATCCCAAGCTTCTTGCAAAGCTTTCGGACTTGGTACGCCTCCAGTCCAACTGCGGGATCAAAATGCTCTTTGAAGATCAACTCCGGTGTTTCTTCGGCGACTGCCTCGATTTCAACACCACCCTCGGTACTCACCATGAGCACAGGTTTCGCAACCGCACGATCCAAAACGATCCCAAGGTAGAGTTCGCGAGCGATATCACATCCCGCCTCAACAAAAACTTGATTAACCGTTTTACCCTCTAGCCCCGTTTGAATCGTCACCAAAGTTTTTCCGATGAGGCCCTCGGCGGCCTGTCGAACGTCATCAGCCGATTGACAGACAACCACTCCACGCTGGTTCGGGTTATCTGCAACCGTTCCCTTACCGCGACCTCCCGCATGTATCTGACTCTTCACCACTGCGATTTTCCCGCCCAACTTGTCGTAGGCAGCCACCGCTTCATCAGGAGTCTTTGCGACGATCCCTTCCAGTACAGGCACACCAGCTTGGCGAAACAGTTCTTTGGCTTGGAATTCGTGTATCTTCATCGATGCAGAAAATTGCTTTGTGTTTCGAAAATAGGGAATTGAGAGCTGAACTCTCTCAACCTTGTATCGCCTCGGCGTTTTGGGTCAAAGCAAGGTTGATTCGTGATCCAAAGGGAGTTTAACAATAAGCCAAGGCTGCCGGGATTCAATACAGCCCCGAAGCCCATCGGCTCGATCAGCTCTGTTGCCCGTGTAGCTGTTGAGCCCACTTACCCGTGTAGCCCTAAGGATCGTCTAGAATATACGCGGCTCCGGCCTGCACAGGAACCACCGATCAGGTCACGATAAACCGCGGTTGAAAAACTATGGCACTTGGGTAGTTCTCGGAGGCAGTCGCTGCCGACACAGAATGCGAAGGAAGCAACCTCACCTTCCCTCAGAGCCGGCTCCAATTCAGTCAACCTCTTATCCGATAAGACAAGCCGCAGTAAAACTCCCTGACGCTAAACGATCCAAATACTCGCGCAATTCAGATCTTCCAACAAAAGAAACGTCGAGAAAGACTCAGCAGGATGGATAACGAACAAAACGGCTTGGTGATCCTGAATGCAGATGACAACGTTGCAATCGCAACGGAACCTCTCGCACCGGGAATCACGCGTTACTTCGGTGATCGCTCCGTTTGCCCACTCTTACCGATTCCTGCGGGACACAAAATCGCGGTTAAATTCATCCAAAAGGGTGATTCAATCGTGAAGTATGGGCAACCGATTGGCCTAGCCAAAGAAGACGTCCCCGAGGGGATGCATGTCCACACGCACAACCTCATGGACCACCACATCGTCTCCCATGACCTCAGCGATCGGGATCCACCTCAACCACCCGAGCCGCTCTTGAGAGAATTCCAGGGGTTTCACCGCCCCAATGGTGAAGTGGGCACACGCAACTACGTTGCAATCATTTCAACGGTGAATTGCAGTGCCTCTGTTTGCCACGAAGTCGTTAAACGATTTGACGCTCAGCGTCTCAAAAGGTGGCCAAACGTTGATGGCGTTTTTGCAGTGACACACGGAACGGGATGCGCGTTGGAGTATCACGGGATCAAACACCAAATGCTTGGAAGAGTGCTTGCTGGGTACGCAAAACACTGCAACGTCGGTGGAACGCTTGTGATCGGTCTCGGCTGCGAACAAACTACCTCAGGCTACCTCGCAGAGCACCACGGTCTTGTCTCTCTCCATGCCCCCGATGGCTCGAAGTTGACCAAGGACGATGGCATTCCGATGCTAACCATGCAAACCGAGGGCGGTACCCGCGCAACGATCGAAAAAGCGGACGCACTGTTGGAACAGGTCCTTGACCGCGCGAACCAATTCCAACGCCAGCCGGCTGACGCGAAGCACCTAACCTTGGCGGTGGAGTGTGGTGGGAGCGATGGCTATTCAGGGTTGACCGCAAACCCAGCCGTTGGTGTTGTATCAGACCGCATTGTGGCCTGTGGCGGCACATCCATCATCTCTGAAACCACGGAGCTCTATGGAGCCGAGCACCTTCTTGTCAAACGCAGCCGGTCCGAGGAAGTTGCACAAAAACTGCTCGATCGCATCGAATGGTGGAAGAAGTACGTGGCAATGTATGGCGGCCAAATTGACAACAATCCGTCGGTGGGGAACAAAGCCGGCGGACTCACCACCATCACGGAAAAATCCCTTGGTGCGGTGTCCAAAAGTGGAAGCACAACCCTTCAAGAAGTCTATCAATACGGAGAGCAGGTACAGACAAAAGGTCTGGTGGTCATGGACTCACCCGGTTTTGATCCCGCCAGTGTCACCGGCAAAGTTGCCGGGGGCGCCAATCTGGTGATGTTCACCACGGGTCGTGGGAGTTGCTTTGGCTGCAAACCGACCCCCGTTATCAAAATCTCCTCCAACACATCGCTATTCGAACGACTCCGCGATGACATGGATCTCGATGCCGGAACGGTTCTTCAGGGCGAAGACCTGCAGGCGACCGGTGACCGCTTTTTTGAATACGCGCTCCGTGTTGCAAGTGGGGAAAAAACTTGCAGCGAGGCACTGGGACTTGGAGATCACGAATTCACTCCATGGACCGTTGGCCCGACCGTTTAGTTGGTGAGTTCCACAAGCTCACGCCAACACACATCCCGAGCACAAACGGTAAATAATGATTTCAAGTCATGAACTGATCCTACACTAGGCCACGAAAATCACTTTTAAAAAGCAAACAACACCGTCACTCGGAAATCTCAAAAACCACTCCCTCCTCAATCTATAAACCATGAACCAAACCCTTCCCAAAGTTGTCATCACGGACTTCATCAACGACTCTCTCGCCATCGAAAAAGAAGTTCTTGAGGGGATCGCAACTGTCGAAGCATTCGACGCTTATGACGAGATGTCACTACACGGAAAGATTGAATCAGCCAAAGCCGTCATGCTGTATCACAACCTGTCACTCACTGCGGCAACCATCGAAAGGTTAGAAGACTGCGACCTGATTGTTCGGTGTGGGGTTGGATTCGATAATGTCGATCACTCCTACGCTCGGCAACGCGGGATCCCCGTCGCTAACGTTCCCGACTATGGGACTGAAGAAGTGGCAGATTCAGCAATTGGCATGGCTCTAGCTCTCACCCGCGGAATCCATTTCTACAACCAGCGGATGCGTTCCAATCCCGACCCGTGGATGTATCACGTCTCCCCATCACTGTACCGTCACCGAGGTCGCGTCTTTGGTATTGTGGGTATGGGCCGAATCGGCACTGCAACCGCTCGAAGAGCTCTGGCGATGGGAATGGATGTCCGTTTCTACGATCCGTTCAAACCAGACGGTTACGACAAGGCTAACGGAGTCTCACGAGTTGAAACGCTCGAAGAACTCATGCGTGAATCCTTCATCCTCAGCCTTCACTGCCCCCTAAACGAAGAATCACGACATCTGATCAATGCGAAAACACTTCAGTGGCTTCCCGAAGGTAGCTACCTCGTGAATACCTCACGGGGCGATGTAGTCGATACCGATGCTATTCCTGATGCGTTGGCAAGCGGTCGGTTGGCCGGAGCGGCAATTGATGTGCTTGCTGAAGAACCACCCTCGCCGAGCAACCCTTTGTTGGTGGCTTGGCGAGATCCAGCTCATCCTGCCTACGAGCGTCTGCTGATCAATCCACACTCCGCTTTTTACTGCGAGGAAGGCCTAGAGGACATGAGGCGAAAAGGGGCCGAAGCATGTCGCAGAGCACTCACCGGAGAACGTCTTCGCAACATCATTAACTAAATGGTTCAGTTTCAAAGAAGAGCAACTCGTTTTAAAAGCGGCAGGTTACCAGTCAGGCAAACCGAGCAAGTAACAAACTGATTTACCTTACCTTAATCGTCTCCATCGCCGCTTCGTTTGGCGTCGCTGCATCCTCCACGGGCACCGATGAGACGCTAAATTTACGAACAACCAGCCAAAGCCCGAGTGTCACCAAAACGATTGAGAAGACAGCGAAGGCTCCCTCCCAAAGCAAAGCAGATCTCATCACCGCGACCGGGGAGATCACCTTACGAAGTCGATACTGAACTAGAACCAATAGATCGGTCTGCTCCTTGTCAATTTCGGTATCCTCTTCTGAATCCTCCAGCAACGGATCAGTCAATGATTCATCCAACGCTGGTTCGATCGGCTTGGCGGCACCATTCCTCGGAAGCGTGACTGGCTGCATGGCTGCAATCCATTCCCCATAGTACGCGTCGCCACCGTCTGCTTTCGCAAGTGGATCGAGATAGTCCACGTCACGACCATCGAACAACCTTGCCATCAGGAGCGGTGGAATCTGATAACGCTCACCAGCAACGTCTGCACCCTGCCGTCGTCGGGTTTCAATCATCGGATGCTGCAAAATCGTTCCCTGTGTCGGTCCAGGTCTAGCCTCCACCAAAACAGCAACCTGATTGTTGCCGTACCTGCTCTGCAAAAGATCAAAGTCACCCAGATTCACGGTGACAACGAACATCGCGTCTGGCTCCGAATGATCCTCGTTCAAATAAATAGGAGTACTGATCGCAACTTTCCAAAGCTGCGTTGCCGTACTGGAGAATGCTGCGGACATGCGAGTTTCCCGCAGCGCCGAAACCGATCCAATTTTGGTGGTGTCCTTGGGAAGATCGGTGCGTCCACCGTGAAAATAGGTTCGATAACAATAGTTTCGACCGCTACTATCTTGCCTCACCTCCACTGGAGAATCATAGGCGATAGCGATGATTGTGCCCTGCCGATCGGTAACAAACATGGATGCGAGGTGCTGACCACTGAGAGGTCCATATCGCTCCAATCTCCGTGATAACAATCCCTTCAAGTTCTGATGTGTTTCAGACGCGAGCAACCGCTCCCTGGGATCACTTTCCTGATGCGTCGCGGAAGAAACCCCCATCTGATTGATTTCGATCACCGCGTCTGCAACATCGGGATCATTCAGGCAGTCGCGTAGGGCTAAGCGAAACTCAGTCTCTTCGGTCTCATCTTCGGTGAGGCGATAATAACGATCAATTTCGCTCTCGAGCGTTCTAGCTGCAAACGCCGCAGCAAGTTCATTACTCTCAAATGCCTCCTGACGCAGAGCAGTAATCGTGCTCTGACTCGCTTGTCGAACAGTTCGAGCAGCAAAGATGCTCGTGGCAATCAGAATGAGTAGAGGACCGACAATTCCCATCAACATCAGGGGTCGTCGAGTCCGAAAAGCTTCCCGCCGAGAGAGCTCCTGCAGAATCTGCTGCACATTGGCATAACGATCGTCGGGACTCGGAGCTAAACATCGAGCAACAATACGGGCGAGAGGGCGGTCGACACCCTCACGTTCAGTAAGAAGTTGTGGTGCCCCTCGCTGCAAAATCATCTGCCGGTAGGAGGACAATCTTTCCTCCAATGAATTGGCCGTATCCAAATGATTTAATGTACTTTGGTCACGATGAGGGGGGCGACCCGTCAGAAGTCGATAGAAGATGGCACCCACTGCGTAAACATCCCAACTCGCATCTGGGGAAGCACTCAGATCCGCCTGCTCCGGGGCCATGTAAAACAGGGTTCCCAATGCGGGAGTTTGATCGCCCGATAACCGACTCTGGCCAAAGTCGGCAAGTCTGGGCTCGTTGTCCTCTCCGAGAAGCAAATTCGCGGGTTTAAGATCGCAGTGCAAAACCCCCTTACCATGGCAACGATTCAAACCGAAACAAATCTTTTTAAATAATTCAACCGCCTCGCCGACGGGAAGACGCGACCTTTCCCCCAGCAGATCCTCCAAGGATCCTCCCGTGATCAACTCCATCACATAATAAGGTGGCTCCGCATCCCAACCCACCTCCAACACTTGCACGACGTAGCGATCAGCAGAAAGCTGAACAAGATTTTTCACCTCTCGACTCAACAAGGACCAATTCACCCCACCGCGATGGAGATAAAACTTGACAGCAACATCACGCCCCGTATTCAGGTCACGCCCCACCCAAACCTGCCCAAAAGCCCCAGCACCAAGAAATCGAGTCAGGCGATAACCAGGAACGTTAGACGGTGGCGTTGTCGCTTGCACCGACATTTGCTGGCTGTAAGCCATCGCATCGACCGACTGCGGTTCCGTGCCGTCTCCGTTGGCACCGTCAAATCGTTGATCCGTCCCCGCTTGCTCTGCCTCACGCCGCTCTGCCTCCTCAAGGTTCTCGGAAGGTGATTTTTTGAAATCCATATTTGAAACCAAGTGAGTGCCGCAACAAAGAAAGCAAGTCCAATCCGATTTCAATCGTGGGCGATTAGTGGAAATGATCTGAACAGCAAAATCACCGAAAAGAAATCACCCAGAAGGTCATCTGCATTTAATCGCAAACGCCACCCCCAATGTTTTACCTGCCCTGTTTTAACTGCCCTGTTTTAACTGCCCTGCCGGTTTAACCTTTGGTAGTATCGTGCGAAGCCTCGATCCATCTGGGACAACGTCTTCGTTCACCTTATGACCAAAATTGTAACGTAACCAATGTTGATTAAAAGCGTTCACCGGATACCGTACTTCACCTTCCTACTCGCTAGCGTAGCACTTTTCGACGTAACCGCGCAACAGAGCCAGCAACTTGACGGCCGTGATGGACGTGAACTCTTGCTTAGGAATTTCCGGCCCAAAAGCCAACTGAAAACACCGCAGAATCTCCAGAACGCCGCCAAGTTTCCGGTGGTGGACGTTCACACACACTTCCGGTTCAAACTTCGACAAAGCGAACAGGCTCTTGATGATTTTGTTCGAGTCATGGATCGCAACCAAATCGCAATTTGCTGCTCCCTCGATGGTCGCCTCGGTAGTGAACTTGTTGAGCACATGAACTTCCTATGGAAGCGTCATCAAGACCGCTTTGTGATCTACGCGAATGTTGACTGGCAAGGCGATGGTGTAAGCGATCAACCCGCTACGTGGGCCTGCCATCAACCCGGTTTCGCACAAAGGACTGCCGAACAGATTGAGCAGGCGGTAGCAAAAGGCGCAAGCGGACTCAAGGTTTTTAAACAGTTCGGCCTCAGCTATCGAAATCCCGACGGTAGTCTCATCCAAATCGACGACAAACGCTTTGATCCGATTTGGGATACCTGCGGAAGACTTGGCATCCCAGTAATCATTCACACGGCAGACCCCGCGGCATTCTTCGAACCCATTGATGAGACCAACGAGCGATGGGAAGAGTTGAGCCGACACCCAGATTGGAGTTTTCATGGCCCAGAATATCCCTCGAGACAAGAATTACATGAGGCGCGAAATCGGATTATTGAACGCCACTCGAAAACTCAATTCATCGGCGCCCACGTTGCGAATCAAGCGGAAGATCTGTCGGAAGTGAGTCGCTGGCTAGACCAGTACCCCAACCTTTGGATTGAAACGGCTTCGAGGATTGCAGAACTAGGCCGGCAACCCTACACCTCTCGAGATTTCTTGATCAAGTATTGTGATCGCATCCTCTTCGGGACGGATGGGCCTTGGCCCGAATTGAGATTACAAATCAATTGGAGATTCTTCGAAACACGAGATGAATCATTTGATTACAGTGAGAAGCAACCACCGCCACAAGGACTATGGAAAATCCATGCGGTGAATCTTCCAGATGATGTCTTGGAAAAGCTCTATTATCAAAATGCTGCAAAACTAATCCCCGGTGTAGCCGAACGTCTCGAGCGTCTGAAACACCAAGCCGGGGCCCCGTGACGCTGCGATTGATTTCTTTACACTAACTCAACCTAAACGAAGGTCACCCAGCACGCCCCGAAACAACGGGGCCTCATCGAGAGGCTCGTGCTGTTGACTCAGCTCACACAATCGATCGATTGATGGAAACTGCTTTGAGCCATCCCACTTTTGCCATGATTACCTGTGCTGTCGGAGCGGAAACCGCGGTCAAGGCTTCCGTGTTTGAAGAGGGTTGGCGACTTGCTTTCTCACGGCCAGGCTTCGTTACGCTTAAGCACGAAGAAACAAAATCGCCACCCAACGGAACATTCATTCGAACGTCCTCTTTATCGATCGGTTCGTCACGTGATCCATCCCTGAAACGCATCGCTGAAAGCTTGCTCCACCAGCTCGAGCAAAAATCTGACTGCAACCGACCCTTCAATCAATTGCATGTTTGGTCCAAAGATCGAGCGCCCATTGGTCGTTTCGGATTTGAACCCGGAGCGGATGAAGTCTCTGAGGCTGTCAGCCAAGAAATCTTCCCTTGGTTTGCCGAGAAGTGGCTGACTTGTGATCACCCCAATCGAATTGCTGAAAGCGGTGACCGAGTTCTGGATCTGATTCTCGTCGAACCCTCTCATTGCTTTCTTGGTTGGCATGAAGCCAGCGATTGGCACACGCGCTGGCCTGGCGGCGTGCAACCCATGACTCCGAATGAAGAACCGATCTCTCGAGCGTATTACAAGGCAGCCGAGTCAATCACGTGGAGTGGGTTTCCGCTCCGTGCGGGCGAGACAGCAATTGAAATAGGAAGTGCACCCGGGGGTGCCTGCGGACGACTCTTGGAACTTGGCTTAAAAGTCATTGGTATCGATCCCGCAGAAATGGATTCGCGGATTGCTGAGAACACCAACTTCAAGCACTTGCGAGCACGAGCCGGTGACCTCCCTCGGAAGGTGTTTCGAGGGGCGAAGTGGTTATTGGTTGATTCCAACGTGGCACCTGAAAAAACGCTTACCACAATCAAGTACGTGGTTCTTCATCGCGACTGTACCCTCGAAGGACTGTTAGTGACTCTAAAAATTGGTAACTACGATGCGTCCGAGAAAATTGCGGACTGGAAAAGTGAAATTGAAACGTGGAACCCTCAGCGAGTTCGCGTTCGTCAACTTGCTCGCAATAAAGTCGAAGTCTGCTTCGCAATCTCCTTTTCTCGTTGAGCCAGAACCTGTTTAAAAAAGCCCCTTTTGTGAAGTCCCCCCCAGCTCAAAAGTAACCCATTTACCCCCTTCTTCCTGTCTTCCCAGCCTTCCAGATTCCTCTTGCGTTACGCAACCGCATCGAACTACTCTCCTGCGGCAGAAATGCAAGAACCGAGAACTTCCCTTAATGTTTGGATACGCCATGGAAGGCTTACATCGAACGTTCACCCAATTTTCAATCCGTTTATCTGCAGTGGTTTTCCTGGCAGGGATTTTTCAATCTGGATTGATCGACAACTCCCAACTGATTGCGGAAGAAGCGCAATGGATCTGGAACCACGGGAGTGATATCAACACCGAAATCACCACGGGTGAAACTTGCTACTTCCGAAAGCCTATCAACTTGAAAGTTCGCTCCATCGGGCGAGTTGAGATTGCGGCAGATGATCAGTTCGAACTGTTCGTCAACGGGAAACAAATCGGCAAAGGCCAATCATCTCGAGAACTTCAGCAGTTCGATATTTCTGAGCAATTGGAAGTCGGGCGAAACGTGATTGCGGTGAAAGTGGTCAACACACACGGCACGACCGCCGCACTCGCTGCACGTGTATCGATTAAGCCAGAGAAACAACCCAAGTGGTTCACTTTCAGCACCAGTCCTTCATGGCGAGTTAGCACCGAGGCGAGCCCAATGTGGGAATCGGTTGTCTTCAATGATCGCTTATGGGGTATGGCTTCATCCTTCGGCGAACTCGGGGATACGGTTCCGTGGGACCGCGCGATGGATGTTATCGCTGAGGTGGAAACCGAGCAGCAAGAACGATTCCAAATCCAGAAAGGTTTTGGTGTTCAGAGGGTTCTGAGTGATGAAAAGATCGGTTCGGTTATCGCGATGACCTTTAACGAATTCGGTCACCTGATTGTCTCGCGTGAAAACGGTCCTCTACTTCTGATTTCCGACAAGGATCAGGATGGTATTCCTGAACATGTCACCGATTACTGCGATCAGGTAACCAACTGTCATGGCATCTTAGCGTTGAACGGCGACGTCTTTGTCACTGGCGAAGGTCCAGAGGGAACCGCGCTGTATCGTCTTAGTGACGCAGACCGTAACGGGCACCTTGAGGGTGTCAAAGCGATTGTAAAGTTTGATCATCAAAGCGGCGAGCATGGCCCACACGGTCTACGCCTTGGGCCTGACGGCATGATCTACATCGCAGTGGGTAATCATGCAAAAGCACTCGGTAAGACAGGGGACGGAGAAACGCTTCGTACCAGCTACGAAGGCGACCTGCTTCCTCGATACCAAGACCCCAACGGGATGGGGATGGGCGTCAAGGCACCCGGCGGAACAGTCGTGCGTACCGATATTAATGGGAGTATGGTCGAGATGGTCGCCGGTGGTCTTCGCAATGCCTACGACCTAGTTTTCAATCCGGACGGGGCACTCTTTGTCCACGACTCTGACATGGAATCCGATCTGCAGACCTCTTGGTACCGCCCAACGGCGTTGTTTGACGTGCCTGAAGGTGGAGAACTTGGATGGAGAGCGGGTTGGGCAAAATGGCCTGAGTATTATATCGATCGATTACCAAACCTCCTCGACACCGGCCGAGGCAGCCCAACGGGATCCACCTGCTACGAGCACCACATGTTCCCCGCACGATACCACCAATCCCTTTTTCTGGCAGATTGGTCCGAGGGTCGGATTCTGAATGTACGCCTGAAGCCAAGGCAATCGGGTTATGTTGCGGAAAGCGAGGTTTTCCTCAAAGGACAACCGCTGAACGTTTCCGACTTGGAAATCGGTCCCGACGGGGCGATGTACTTCTGCACCGGAGGTCGTGGAACATCGGGCAGCATTTACCGAGTCGTTTACAAGGGCGAAGTACCTGACCGCATGCGGCAATTGGGTACCGGTATTTCCGCAGCTATTCGCCAACCACAGATCGAAAGCGCTTGGGCACGCCAATCGGTGGCTGCGGTTCGTCAGGAACTCGGTGACCAGTGGGGGCAACTTGTTGCCGGTGTCGCGCTCAGCAACGACAACCCACCGCACTATCGAACCCGAGCGATTGATCTGATGCAACTCTTTGGGCCAGTACCCAATGAAAAGCTTCTTCTCGAACTGAGCTCGGCACCCAATGAACAGGTCCGTGCTAAGGCCGCCTGGATGATGGGTCTACATCCCGGCGAGCAGAGCCAAGAGCGATTACTAGAACTGCTCGGCGACGACAATCCGAGAGTTCAAAGGTCAGCTTGTGAAGCGATGCTACGCAGCGGCCAAATCCCTGCGGACGCGCAGCAGCTGATTCCTCTCTTGGAATCCAATGATCGAAACCTCGCCTTTGTTGCGGTTCGCCTACTTGAGAGAATCCCCGTCAGCCAATGGCAAAATCGAATCCTCGAATCGGACAACGCCCGGGTCGCAATTCTCGGCATGATGGCATTGGTGAATGCTGAACCCTCAAAAGAAATGAGCCTTCGAGTGCTTGAAAAAGCGAGCAAATGGATGTCTGGATTCCTGTCGGATAATGATTTTCTCGACACACTTCGCCTTTGCCAAATCGCGTTGCATCAGGGCAAAGTGGAACCGGAAGCCGTTACAGGATTGAGAGATCAAATCGCTGAAGAATTCCCCGCCGGTGACCATCGAATGAATCATGAATTGATTCGACTCGGGGCCTATCTGGGAGCAGACGCCTTGTCCGATCGAGCACTGACCTATCTCTACAGCGATCACGACGAGATGGACCGAACACTCGTGGCAATGTACCTGCAATTTCTTTCCCACCGCTGGAATGCGGAACAGCGTTTCCGGCTCCTGAAGTACTACGAAAATGCGAGCTCAGCGACCACCTCCTCATCACTCGCGATGTACTTGCAGAACGTGACAAAAGATTTTGCGAAATCGCTCAGCGAGGATGACATCGTAGCCATTCTGGAACAGGGTGCATCTTGGCGCAATGCAGCACTGGCTGCCCTGGATCGCATTTCGCAGCCAGTCGATGAAACGATGGCATTGACCCTCAGAGAACTGGACCAAAAACTCATTGATGCTCCCAACCACGGTGAGATCGAGCGACGCCTCCGTATCGGTATCGTTGCCCTGTTAGCAACTTCCGGCCACGAACAGTCCTTTGAGTACCTTCGAAGTCTCTGGAGAACCGAACCGGAGCGTCGGCCGATTGTCGCACTCGGTCTCGCTCAGCAACCCGATGGTGACAATTGGGATTATCTCGTGCGGAGCTTGAATGTTCTCTCCGATGACGCAGCAAATGAAGTTGCGAAAGCACTCCGTTCGGTGGCGATTGCAACCGATGACCCGATGGCTCTTCGTCAACTGATTCTCTTGGGTGTGAAGGCGGAAGAAAAACGAGATTCATTCGAGGAATTTGAAGCATTGCTTGAACACTGGACAGGAATGCAAAGACCGGAAGATGCCGATCGCTCCATGCGTCCATGGCAGAAATGGTATGCCAAAACTTATCCGGATCGCCCATTGGCCGAGCTTCCCAACGGCGAAGATTCTCGCTGGGACTTTGACCAGCTGGTTAGCTACATCAACAGCAAAGATGGAAATCAGGGTAATGCTGAAGTAGGCCGCCAAGTTTTCGCAAAAGCGAAGTGTGTTCAGTGCCACCGCGTGGGTGATGATGGCCAATCCATCGGTCCCGAGCTGACCGGTATTGCGAGCCGATTTTCAAAGCGTGAAATCCTCGAGTCGATTCTCTATCCCTCGCACATCATCAGCGACCAGTACGCGAGTAAGAAAGTCCTGACACTGGACGGAGAATCTTACACTGGGATGCTTAGTGAGCCGGGCAATCAGACCCTGCAGATCCGAGACTCGAACAATCAACTTCTCGTGATCAAAGAAGAAAACGTGGATCAGATTTTGCCGAGTAGCAGCAGTATTATGCCGGCCGGCCTCCTAGATGACTCGAGCTTGCAGGAAATCAGTGATCTGATGTCGTTTCTGGGAGCTGTGCCAAGTGTTGAAATTGCCACAAAACCATAGCTGAAAATGTCGCAATCGCTTCGTTTGGCTGTTGGATTCCTTGGCGCGAGCACGAGAGACAAAACGATTATCCGAGCTAGAACTGCTCGGGAATACCTCGGCTCACTTCCCAAAAACGCGTTCGGCGGGCAAAATATCGAACCCATGTGCAAGGGTACGGAGTCGCCTCCGCCCCTTCTAACTTGTGCTGATCGATTACGCTTTTTTGTTGAGATTCATTGTGGAACGCCGTCTGCTCACGTTCGTCGTCGCTTCGACCGCGTTCTTTATCTTCTACACATGGGTGCGGATAACGTTCATCCCACCTGAGCCGAACCCAGCTAACTCAGGTGCCGAGGTTCTCGTTGACGAGGGTACCGGCTCTGTCGAAGTCACTCCGACTCAGGGAGAGGAAGGTAAAGAATCGAATCCTGAAGGTGAGACCGAAGGGGAGCAGGACGTCGCTGGGGATAGCGAGTCCACCGAGGAACCCGTCGAGTTGGAACGTCCCGCAAATCCGACTTGGCTTACACTCGGGTCGATGGCCCCCGAGGAAGGATATTTCTTGCTAGTCACCCTCAATACCCGAGGCGGAGGAATTGAGCGGATTGAAATGACCGAGCGGAACGATTCAGGTGCGCTCCGGTACCGACGTGTCGACGTTCGGTCGGGCTACCTTGGATACCTCGCTGCAGAATCCTCCAATCAAGCAGACGGAGTTGTCGTCAATGTTGTTGGACCGGGAACACCTGCACAGGCAGCTGGCATTCAGCTTGGTGACGTTATCGTCTCCTTGGCTGGCCAAACCGTCACAACACGCGAACAACTCAATCAAGCCCTCTCTGAAACCAAACCAGGTGACGACATTCAAGTGACGCTGCTTCGCGGCGAATCGCTGAATGAAATCACCGTCACTGCCAAGCTGTCCGAGCATCCACTCGATCTGGTCAGGCTGGCCAAAGATGGCGGAGCGGATCAGGTTGCAGGTAATCTCTCGAGAGCTTCCTGCTTGCTAACCCTTAGTCAGGTCAACCGAAAAAGTATCGAACCAAGTCGCCGCAATATCACCGGCTTGACTGATCCAATGAATCTTGTCTGGGATGTGGATTCAAATAGCTCAGCGACTTCAGACTCGTCGTCGTCTTCAGCCGCACTTTCGCTCGAGCTATCCGCCTCAGAGATGTCGGTGGTCAACGGAGACGCAGTTCGCCTGAAAAGAAGCTACTCGCTCGCACCGGGTTCGTACGATCTTGGCTTGTCGATTCAAATCGACAACCTTTCCGATGAGAGTCAGGATTTGGCGTACCGTCTTGAGGGTGCCAACGGGATCACACTCGAGGGTTGGTGGTACAGCAACAAAATCAGTCCACACTGGGGCGGTGGAGCTGCCGCCCGAGATATCGTTTGCCAGTCGCAAGCTGGAAGCCATCGACTGCTGAGCGGATTCAACCTCGTGAACCGAGCCAAGAAAGAAACTGCAGATCCAAATGAAACGATCTTTGCTGGGGATAGCAGCGAAGCGGAACGGAATCTCCGATACATCGGAGTCGATGCCCAATACTTCACCGTTGCCTACGTACCTCCTGAAGGTAAAGATTTCTTTACCACGCTGAGACGAGCTTCCGCGGGAATTGCCGCTGAAGCAACGGAAATTCCACGACATCAAGAACGTGCCGTGAACACCACTTTCTTCCTCGACAGTCGAGTTGCGGAAGTCCCAGCGGGGAGTTCTCTACGACAGGAACTACGCCTCTTTGCGGGACCGAAGCAGCCAGCGATCCTCGAAAAGTATGGACTCGAGGACTGTATCTACTACGGTTGGTTTGCCGCCTTCGCAAAGATTCTCTCAGGCCTGCTTCACGTACTCGACAATGTTGGCAATTACGCCTTAGCCATCATTTTGTTGACCATCATTGTTCGTGGATGCATGTTCCCGCTCAGCCGCAAAGCTGCTGTCAATGCACAGAAGATGCAAGAACTCGCTCCTGAAATGAAGAAGATCAATGAGCGATACAAAGACGACATGGAGGGCAAACTTCGGGCACAACGGGAACTACAACAGCGAGTCGGGTTCAATCCACTCGCCGGTTGCCTTCCAATGTTCATCCAGCTTCCGATTTTCATCGGTCTCTATCGAGCACTCTCCGTCGATATCGAACTCCGGCAGGCAGCCGTATCAAGCTCGACAGACTGGGCGTCAAATCTTGCTGCACCCGACATGTTCTTGTATTGGGGTGACTGGCTGTGGGATTACTTCTCGGGTCGCGGTACCGGTTGGCTGGGTCCGTACTTCAACCTGCTACCCGTTATCGTGGTGGTTCTATTTTTGACGCAGCAAAAAATGTTCATGCCGCCAGCGACGGATGAACAGACTGCAATGACACAGAAGATGATGAATATCATGACCCTCATGATGGGACTCTTCTTTTTCCGTGTCCCCGCAGGTCTCTGCATCTACTTCATCACGAGCAGTCTGTGGGGGATCTGCGAACGAATCCTCGTCAAAAAGACCCTCCCCGACACAAAACACTTCGACTCCACCGTCCTCGAAGGAGTTGGCGGAAAAAGCGAGAAATCGCAAGGCTTAGTCGATCGACTAAAAAGTCAGGTAGCAAAGCCGGACATGCCGATCGAACGGCCCAACCAACGCAAACGACCGCCAAAGAAAAAGTAAAGATCGACCCTGCCTATAAACTCTGTCTATCCGCTGTGGGCAGAAAGTCTAGATATAAAACATGGTTGCTTCATCACGTTGAAAGCGTTCTTTAAGATCGCTAAGCCGGACGGAACTCAGCACCTCTCGAGAAACGCGAGACATCTCTTCCCAGACTTCTTGAAGCATCATTTCTGCTGGGGTGGTTTTCCCAGTGCCGGGATTACCAGAGTCCTGATAGCCCATCATCTCTGCGATCTCCAACAGACTTAAATCTTCGGGACGCACAATTAAGCGATATCCACCCTGACTTCCTCGTACACTCTGTACCCAGCCCGCAGCTCGTAAGGATCGAAAAATCTGAACCAAGAATGGGCCGGGCACTCCGTGCTGATCAGAAATTTCACGAAGCGAAACAGGAGCCTGTTCGGATGAACGAGAAGCCAGCTCTAACATTGCAAGACAAGCGTAATGCACTCGAGCTGAAATCATGATCGGGCCCCAAAAAAGGTAACTCTTTGGTTGCTTCGCAGCTAATTATGCAAACCACATTCTGTCTTCTTGAATCCACTCCAACGCCCAGCTCGCTCATCCTCCCCAGGCAAGACCGCGCGGGTGCAAGGACGACAACCCACACTCGGGAAGCCTTGGTCATGTAGCGGATTGTAGGGAATGTTCTTAGACGTGATCAGCGACCAAACTTCTCGCTTGGTCCAATTAGCCAATGGGCTGACTTTCACTAACTGAAACTTTCGATCCCATCCAACGATTGGAGCCTTTGCTCGATCCTCACTCTGGTCGCGGCGGATCGCGCTGGCCCAAGCATGTTGGCCACGAGCCGCTTCATGGAGCAGGCTAAGCTTTCGATCAAAACAACAACGATTGGGGTCGGTGGCATAGACCGGCCCACCGTTGACCCGCTCGTACTCCTCAACGCTAAGTTCAGGCTTTTTCAACTCAACTTCGATCCCGTATCGCTCGTTTACTTGCTCACGAAGTCGCAAGGTTTCGTCAAACTGATATCCAGTGTCCAGATTGAAAATCGGAGTCTTTGGAGCGATTTCAGACAGCATGTGGATGATGGTCATCCCCTCGGGACCAAATGCGGTGGCCATTGTGAACTTCGGAGCAAAACGCTCGACCGCCCAACTCAAAATCTCCTGCGGAGATGCGGATTCCAGCCTCTCACTCTCCCGCTTGAGTTCAGCCAGGAGCGCTTCGGTAGGCTCCAAGGGTGGCGAAGCCGCTAATGCACCGCGATTTCGATCGGTATCGATTGAAACCACTTGCAGAGGCGATATTCCTTGTGTTTGAGACGGTGAATCGCCGTCGGGCTTCAATTTTTTCATGTTTAAACGAGAAGCATTCATGCCATTTTGTCCCCCGAAATCGGGCGAAGAACCCAAATACTACAAACATGATCCACTTAGTCAAGTATGTAATCGGCTCGATTGGCTCCGAACTATAGGGGTTCGTCGGCAAAAGTCCCCCTCTGGGTCAATTACAGGCCCGGTCAATCACGCGGTTACCCCAGCGAAGGTCAAGGTGATGCGACCTTATCTCCGATGAACGTGTTAGGAGATAGCCGCCGTGGAACCGATCAAATCGATGACCAACTAACTGAACCGGCATGTTAGAATTTGGAGTGGTGGGCACTATCGGCAACCTGAATCGGATCCAAACGATGCCAAAAACCAATCATGATCGTCGCTGCAGCCTCTTTGGTTTGCCACGGATTGATTCTGCTGCGACCATCGCTTGCAGTTTTCTGTTGCTCTGCATGGCCCTTTCTTCGCCTCGGCTGATGGCAGATACCGTTGAGCTATCTGGCGGGGGCCATCTCAACGGTCAGGTAGAACGCAAGGATGACTATGTTGTTGTGAAAATCGACGACTCCATCCAAATCGCCTTACCAGGCAGTCGTGTACAAAGGGTTGTTAAATCGGAATCACTTGATGCCTATCGCGAAATAGCTGCAAAGCTCGGGGACGACGCCGAAAAACATTACCAGATGGCTCTATGGTGCGTTCGCTCTGATCAGGTACCAGGCGAAGTACAGAAATACAAGGACTACCACCTTCAACGCACGATCGCACTCGACCCCGATCATGCAAAAGCACGAGCGGCACTAGGATTCACTCAGGAAAACGGGCGTTGGATTCAAACAGATCAATTAATGACCGAGCGAGGGATGGTACCGGGAACCAGTGGTTGGGAACTACCCGAAGCAGCGGCGATCGCTGACTATCAGGACTCACAAAATGTGGATGCTAGAAAATGGACTCGAGAAGTCAAACGATTGGTGTCAATTGTGCTTCGAGGATCATCCAAAGCTCCGGAGGCACTCGAAAGCCTGAAAGCGATAGAAGATCCTCTTGCTGCAGGAGCGATTGCCGGAGAACTCCTCGAATCTCGCGGGAAGTCGATTCAGAGTCGCCAACTGAGAATGGTTTGGATTGATCTGTTAGGGCGGTACCGCAATATGGTTGCGGTTGAAGCATTGGTTCGCACCGGACTCGAAGAACCAGACAGCGTGGTTCGCGAAGCAGCACTTGAGCAGTTGGTTGATTACGGATCCGATTCAGCTATCGCGACCTACCTGCAGTACCTAAGCAGCAATGACAATAAGTTGGTCAACCGAGCGGCTCAGGCACTGACATGGTTTCCGGATCCTGAGCGATCGATTCAGTACATCAAGTCTTTAGTCACCACACACCAGTATGAATCAGCGCCGGGTCCAGAAATGCAGGTGGGTTTCGGCGAAAATGGTGGCGGTTTACAGATGGGAGGTAAAAAACAAGTCCGTACCGAGCGGCGTAAAAACCCAGCAGTTTTAACCTTGGTAAAAGAGGTGATGCCGGAAGTGGACTATGGGTACGACGAACAGGCGTGGCTACGATACATCGCCGAGCAACGTAATCAGTACAGTGGCGACTTAAGACGAGATCCCTAGCTGCTAACGAGTCTTTAAGATAACCTCTCGAACGAGTTGTTGATCGACATCTCCCACCAAATCAACTGACCCGATTTTGCTTGGCAGTATAAATCGGAGCTTCCCATGCTCCACTTTTTTATCTCGCATCATCACGGGAAGCATCTGGTCTGGATCGGCCTTGGGCAGCACAACGGGCAGCCGGCACTTCTGTAGTAGTCGAGTCTGCCGCTGGAGCAGATCATCTTCGACCAACCCCAGCTCCTGTGCCAAGCGAGCGGCCATTTCCATTCCGATCGAAACAGCCTCACCGTGCAGTAGCTTTCCATAGCCGCATGTTGCTTCGATCGCGTGTGCAAAGGTATGGCCATAATTCAAAATAGCACGTCTTCCGCTGGTCTCCCGTTCGTCCTCACCCACGACTCTGGCTTTACTCTGGCAACTCTTTTCAATGGCGTAACGGACTGCTTCACTTTGCCGGTTCACGAGTGGTAAAGCATTGATCTCAAGCCATTGAAAAAAGTCGGCATCATCAATCACTCCATACTTTACCACCTCAGCTAAACCACTGAGATAACTTCGATCCGGGAGGGTTGAGAGGACATCAGAATCAATCAACACGAGGGATGGCTGCCAGAAGGCTCCGACCATATTTTTTGCAGTCGGCAAATTGATCCCAGTCTTGCCACCAACGCTACTATCAACCATCGCCAAAAGCGTGGTTGGCACCTGCACAAATCGCAACCCTCGGGCAAACGAGGCGGCGACGTATCCGGCAAGGTCACCAATCACACCACCACCGACGGCGATCACCACGCTCTTGCGGTCTCCACCCTCAGCGAGAATCCATTTCAAAAGACGATTAAACTCATCAATCGATTTACTGACCTCACCTGAACGCACCGACGTTCCGCTGACACGAACCGCAGTAGCTTTCTGGTCAAAAGCAGTCTTTATCTGGCCAACCCACGGAGATTCAACCGCTTCATCGGAGATCACCAAAGCGTGACTCAAATCTGGAATTGCATCCAAGATCAAGTCGACAAACTGGTCAATCGCTCCGCTGGATATTTGGATGTCATAGCTACGATCACCAAGTTGGACACGCACGCGTGACTGACTGATCGAGGAGCTTCTTTCAGAGTTCATGTGATCTTTGCTCCAGTTTTACGCGACTTTGGCATGAGTGGGGACAGTCAAACACTGGCTTAGATTATTCGCAATTCCGACCACGCGCCCATCACCCCAAGATACCGACTACCCGCGATGCCACCTGCATATGATCCGAGGCAACCACAGAGAGCAATGGAATCGGCCGATCGGCAAAAAAAGTCATTCATGCAAATGAACCTCATTTAAGCCGAGACGATTCGACGTTAACCTCCATAGACAGCTGTAGACAAGATCGTCGGGAAGCTACATCTGAAGTAGCTTAGTTGTCGATTTACTTGACCCTACAATGCGGCACTTTCAATTTCACGCACCGTTCAAACTGAAACACACCATGTCGGAAGACAACACGAATCCCATCGGCGATCACGCGGATAAATACAACGACCCTCGGGTTAGCATCACCCGTCGGGGCATTTTGATTGCTGTGGGGATCGGTATTTTCAGTGTAGCTGGAGCGGCGATGAGTATCTTTGGCCGCCGCACCAAGCTGGACAAGACGACGCAATTCTGGGGTGAAGAAGTCATTCTTGCCCTGCAACTTGGTGAACGCATGGAACTTCGTCCGCGTGGCAGCGAGACGTTTGAGCCTGTTGATTTATCTGGAACTCCCGGCCTCGGTCACCTCCGTCGGTTGCTGCTCGACGAGCGGAACTATGACTGGTCGACTCCGAGCGAGGGAAATGCGATGGAAGGCCACGGTGAGCCAATCGAAAAAAAACCTCGCTTCATTCAACTCCGGCTTACCGATCCCACCGCACACCGCTTTGACGTAGTGGAATTGGATCTGAATCTGGAAACTGGCTGGGTGGGGACCTCCGACGGTCAACGCCGAGTCCGTGTACTGGAACGGACTTTGCCCAAACTTCGAAAATACTTTGAGACGACCATCACGGTCGAACAACTTCGGTCAGACTTCCGTAAAAATTAATCCGTCGCGGTCTAAGCATCAGGCTCGGATCATCAATCAGTTTTCCGGGGACAGATCAGGTATTCGGGCCAGTGGAGCGACAAAGTTACGGCACTGCCAAGCCTTGATTAAAAGGCATTTCTAGCCTGCGTTGGTGGATAATTGGCGTCGCACACGCTCTTGAACGCGGTGTAGCCGGATAGATAACCAAAAGAGTGAGCAGCGACAAAAATCGGTGCATACGCCTCAAAACTGCTACATTCAGGATTGCGGTCCTAACTCTATCGGACAATTTACCGCCCTTGACGGGAGGTATCGGGTATACTTTCTACACGAGAATAAGTAGCCCAACTGGATCGTCAGGAGCCAATTCAAAGTTGGCTTGAGACACACTCGATCCAACGCACACCTGATCTCTCACCAAACTCGATCCCCATTGTCTCTCTGATAACAAGACAATTATGCCCGAGCAATCCTCACCCAATCCCGACGAACTGCTCCCACAACTTCCTGTGGATCAAGCGGTTGATGCTGAATCGGAAGCTGAAGCCTACGAGGATGCCGACCCAGTTCGTCATTTCCTGTGGTTCCAAGCTGCTCCCGCTTGGCTGGTGAGTATGGTCGTGCACGTATTGATTCTGCTCATCCTTGGGCTAGTGACGATTGCTGATCCGATCAAAATCGTGAACGTCTTATCAGCAAATTACTCGGGAGAAGAAGGTCCAGAGGTAGAAGAATTTACGATCGAGGAGATGGATCCGGGAGATATCAGTGAACTTGAGGAGGAAGTGGTCGAACCAGTTGATGTTGCGGAAGCGATGGAAATGGTTGAACCCACTCCGATGGATCCGATGGAAATTGCAACCGTCGATTTTGAGGTAACGGACTTTGCTTCGGAAATGGCACCGACGGCGATGTCGCTTCAAACCGTCTCTTCGCTGAATGTCCAGCCGATGAGCAGTCGAACGGCTGATATGAAGAAAAAGTTACTACGAGATTATGGCGGGAATGAATCCAGCGAAGCGGCGGTGACCGAGGCGCTTAAATGGTTGTCGCGGCACCAAATGCCCAATGGTGCTTGGACGTTTCAGCACAATGTGGTGTGCAACGGACGCTGTGGCAATCCAGGCGAGCCGAATCGCGCCAAAGCATTCAATGCAGCCACCGCGTTGGGCGTGCTTCCGTTCATGGGCGCGGGCCAGACGCACAAAGCAGGTGAGTTTCGCGAAGTCGTTTTTCGCGCCCTGAGATTTCTCGTGCAGAATGGAAAGCCCGGCACTCAAGGTGGGCTGCCTGTCTTGGATTTGAGTGAGGGTGCGGGCAATCTTTACTCTCACGGACTTGCGGCAATCGCTCTCTGCGAAGCGTATGCCATGACCGAAGATCCTGAATTGCTCGCTCCAGCTCAAGCAGCAATCAACTACATTGTTTATGCTCAGTGCCGCGATGGAGGATGGCGATACCGACCACAGCAACCTGACGGCGGTGACACATCGGTCACAGGCTGGCAAGTGATGGCTCTCAAAAGTGGTTATATGGGGCACCTGATCATTCCGCCGCGTACCATCCAAGGCACCTTGCTCTTTTTGGACAAGGTTCAATCCAATAACGGTGCTCTCTACGGATACGCCGGCCCAACCACCAACATGCGACCTTCCACCACCGCCATCGGTTTACTTTGCCGCATGTACACAGGCTGGGATAAAAAGCATCCAGGGATTGTCGCAGGGGTCGAAGGACTCGCAAAAGTAGGTGTGCTGAAAAATGACATTTACTACGACTACTACGCTGCTCAGGTCCTGCGTCACTACGGTGGAGAAAAGTGGGATAAATTCAACGTCGAACTTCGTGATTGGCTCGTTTCCACTCAATCACAAGACGTGGGATCCAAAGGTAGTTGGCACTTCCCAAATAGCGCATCGCACCGTGGTCCCAAAGAGGGTGGGCGGCTTGCGAGTACAGCATTTGCGACGATGATCCTCGAAGTTTACTACCGTCACATGCCACTGTATGCGGACGCTGCGGCAGAGGACGAGTTCCCCCTTTGATGCTCAACTCATCGTTAGCAAGCAGTACCTCGTGATCTCAAGGACCATCACACATCTTGCACTCAGATTAGTGTTCTGTCTGCTTGCTGAGCAGATCAAGAAAAGGTGAGCCAGGTAATGATCGTCACCACCGATGCTCCAAACATATTCAGCACGAATCCTTCTTTTGCCATCTCTCGAATGGTCAGCTGATCACTGCCAAACACAATTGCATTGGGCGGTGTTGCGACCGGTAACATAAATGCGAAACTGGCGCTGATTGCTGCTGGCACCATCACCAAACGAGGGTCAATCTCCGCCGCAATTGCAGTTGCTGCAAGGATCGGCAGAATCAAGTTCGCGGTAGCGGTGTTACTGCTCACCTCGGTCAAGAATGTTACTGAAAAACAGACCGCAGCAATCATCATCAGAGTTGGAACGTCCGACAAATTCGTGAGCGAAGAAGCGATCACCTGATCTAGCCCTGATTCAGTGAACGCCCGTGCGATTGCGATCCCACCGCCAAAAAGAATCAGAACGCCCCACGGTATTTTCTTACAGTCATCCCACGACAATAACGTGCCACCCTTCAAATTTGGAATGCAGTGCATCACCACAACCGCCAGTAATGCAACGCTTGCATCCGAGGCATTCTCGAGCCCTAAATAGGCAGACCACCCGCCACCCGGACCTTTACGAGTGATCCACAACAAAGCGGTGATCGCAAAGACCGCCAGCGTAGCGATCTCCTCAAACCTCCACCGCCCAACCTGTGGCAATTCAAGTGATTCAGACCGAGAGAGTCCTCGAGTCAGCCAGAATCCAATCAGCGGCAGCATCACCAAAACAACCGGTAGCGCCCACTGCATCCATGTCATAAACGATGGTTCAGCCCCTCCGGCAACCTCGGTGTAGAGCCGCATGAAAACGAGATTCGGAGGTGTACCAATCGGTGTCCCGATACCTCCCACGCTAGCTGCGTAGGCTACTCCCAGCAGAAGACATTTTTTGAGAGCTAGATCACTGCTGTGTGCGGTAACAGCTAAAACGATGGGCAAAAGCATCAAGACGGTGGCAGCATTGGAAATCCACATACTCAAAAATGCAGACGCTGCCATGAACCCAAAAACCAGACGCCGTCCTCCATTTTCCCCGCCAAACCCATGAACCATCATGACGGCAATGCGGCGGTGGGTCCCGCTTTTTTCCATCGCCATCGACAGCATGAATCCTCCCATCATGAGTAGGACCAAGGGATCTCCGTAAGCCGCACCAACCTGCTTTGAATCGAGCACTCCAACCAATGGCAGCACCGCGATCGGTATCAAACTGGTCACGGCAATTGGCACCGGCTCAAAGATCCACCAAACCGCGCAGCAGACAACAACTGCTGCGGTCCATGCAATCTCAGAACTGTGCCCAAGTGACCCCATGATTGCCCACATCACGTAGGCAATCATGGGCCCTAGGAACATTGTTGTCGTTTTCATCGAATCACCCGCAAGCAAACACATTCGGATTGGATACGGTGGGTTAGCTTACAAAAATCTGCAGGTCGCTGCCTGTTTGTGGGGGACGAGGAGCGTGACCATCAATTAAAGATGAAAGAAAGTAAATTCAATCAATTTCCACTTGGCTACCGTAGGGGCGAGAACTAATCACACCTTCCTCCGGGCTGCTGGCCGTTGCGTAGAGCCGTTTTGGAATCCGTCCCGCTAAGAACGCGTCACGCCCAGCCAAAGCGGCGTTCCGCATTGCTCGTGACATCAAGATGGGATCTCTTGCATGAGCGATTGCGGTGTTGAGCAAGACTCCATCAGCCCCCAACTCAAACGCGGCACTCACATCACTCGCTGTCCCTACACCGGCATCAATGATCACGGGGTAATCGGGGTCATCCTCTTTGAGGTACTCAAGAATGATCCGAAGATTATTTGGGTTAAGCAAACCTTGCCCGCTCCCGATCGGGCTTCCAGCCGGCATCACGCTAGCGGCGCCAACGGCTTTGAGACGCTGCGCGGTGACTGGGCAGTCGCTGGTGTAACACAGGACACTGAATCCATCCTTAACCAACTCCTCGCAAGCTTCCAAGGTTCCAGCAGGATCCGGCAACAGTGTTCGGCTATCGCCAAGCACCTCAAGCTTTACCCAGTCGGCTCCCGGATTGCCAAGGGTTCTGAGGATCTCACGACCAAGCTTCGCAGCACGAATAGCATCTTTCGCGGTGTAACAGCCTGCGGTGTTCGGCAAAAGGGTGTAGCGATCAAGATCGATGAAATCAAGAATATTTTGCCCGCTCCGGTCGTACAATTTCTCTCGACGAACGGCAACCGTCACACAGTCACTACCAGATTGGTGCAATGAATCTCGCATCTGCTCCATGGTGTCATATCGTCCGGTGCCCACAATCAATCGGCTATCAAGTGTGTGGCTTCCCACCACGAGCCGCTGATCTTCACGAGGGCTCGCTGGGACGACGGTTGTTTCAGAGGTGGATGACACAATGACTTCTTTAATTTTCAAATAAAAAACACAGCCACTTTGTGACTCGGAAAACTCCCACAGCACTCCCTTTGACCTGCATTTTAAAAGCCCCGGAATCTTAACCCAGATGAACCGGAGGCGGGCCTCACGTCACCTCAACCACCGCCGACCAAAGTCACGACCTCGAGTTGATCCTGAGCTTGCACGACACGGGAAGCGTGCTCTTCGCGGGGCACGACCTCCGCATTGACTTCAACAGCGAGGTAGTTCGGAGGAACATCAACCAACTCAAGAACCTGCTCCAGCGTACTCTCATTCGGTACGGAAACTGCTTGGCCATTAACGCTGATCTCAATCACTTTTTACGTCAAATTCTAAAGGGCAAAGGTAAAACGTACTTGAAAGGATCGATCGATGGATTGCTCCCTTCGCGAGGTCACTTGAGTTCTATGATCGCCCGTTTGGACGGTTTCCGAAACCACCATTTAAGCAATCGAGCAAAAATCGGCTTGAACTATCAAGACTTTTAGGCAACTGATTTGACACAAAAAAGCCCCCTGCATCACGTGAGACACAGAAGGCTTTTCAAAGATTGACCGCGACGACCGGGCTGATTCCGCACCGAGATGCGAGTACCAATCTGGGTTCTCACCGCTGACTAGTTGCCTTCGTCAAAAGCGGCGTCGAAAGCGCGATTGCTGGGCGAGAAGTCCAGACGCTTCGTGAATTCACACGCCTCACGAGCACCAAAGGTTCGCTCCATCCCGCTATCTTCCCATTCGATCGACAAAGGACCTTGGTAGTCGATGTCGTTCAATGCACGGATGATTTCCTCAAAATTCACACCCCCACGTCCTGGACTGCGAAAATCCCAACCCCTTCGATGATCACCGAAGTTGATATGGCTGGCCAGAATTCCACTTCGTCCATTGAGCTTCACAATCGCATCCTTGATGTGAACGTGGTAGATCCGGTCAGGAAAGGCTCGGATGAATTCGACGGGATCGACTCCCTGCCAAATCAGATGGCTGGGATCAAAATTGAATCCAAATTCAGGTCGATGATCGAGTGCTTCAAGAGCACGCTGAGCGGTGTAGATATCAAATGCAATTTCCGTTGGATGCACTTCCAACGCAAACCGAACTCCGCACTCTCCGAAAACATCCATAATTGGGTTAAAACGCTCGGCCAACAGATCAAACCCAGCATCGATCATGCTTGGCGGAACTGGGGGGAATGAGTAGAGAAGATGCCAAATGCTGCTGCCAGTGAATCCATTGACCACATCGACACCAAATTTTTGTGCAGCACGTGCGGTGTTCATGAGCTCTTCAACTGCACGTTGATTTACCCCAGCCGGATCACCATCGCCCCAAACGTAGGGAGGCAAGATGGATTCGTGTCGCTCGTCGATATTATCGAGAACCGCCTGCCCAACCAGGTGGGCACTAATTGCGTGACATTGGAGGCCTGCGTCATCGAGCTGCTTCCGCTTATTATCACAGTAATCCTCCTCAGCGATTGCTCGATCGACCTCAAAATGGTCACCCCAGCAAGCTAATTCGATGCCGTCGTAACCGAACTCCGCGGTCATTCGAGCCATTTCTTCGATGGGAAGATCTGCCCATTGGCCAGTGAAAAGGGTGACGGGACGTGCCATGAAGGTCTCCAGCGTGAATGGTATTGGAAAAACACAAAAATTCCGTTCGCGATATTTTGCGCGCTCCCGCCCTCACCCTGCAACATGCCACCAGATCGCCCTTCGCTTTTCCGTGTGCTGCTGAGCAACAAAAGTGGTGTTCCAGCGGTAAGGATCGCGTTAAACTAACGGAGTTAGACGCCGCGATTCTCGCGAGATCGATGATTTTCCGTTTTTTCATTCAATACGCATGAGCCACACGATGCTGACGCGAGTCCTCCTGATCGGTCTTTTCTCATTTCTTGGGATCAAGAACTCGACTGCTCAGGAAGCCACCCCGAGCGTGGCTGCTAAAACGAGTGTTGCCAAACTAGCCAACCAAGCCGAAATCGAACTCGCCGCTTCAAAGGGAATCGAGTTTCTTCGCCAGAGGGGCCAAGGGGATGACGGAGCCTTCAGCCCCGAATCAGGTGCCGCAGTGACGGGACTCTGCGTTCGTGCGATCCTCGAGCATCGCCCACAAGCGATTAACGATCCGGTGGTCAAGCGAGCACTGAAATTTCTTGAATCAAAGATTCAGAGTGACGGAGGCATCTACACGCAAGGTTCCAAACACCGCAACTACGAGACTTCTGTTGCCGTTGGAGCGATGATCAGAGCGAATCAAAACGGTCAGTACGATAGCGTCTTGGATCGCGCGGAACTCTTTCTGAAGGGTCTGCAGTGGGATGAAGACGAGGGAGCCAGTCCGAAAGATCCCGCGTATGGTGGCGCCGGCTATGGCAGCCATGAACGTCCGGATCTCTCGAATACGTCTTTTTTGATCGACGCGCTCCGTGATTTAGGTAATGACTCAGACGATCAAGCGATCCAGAAGGCCCTGTTGTTCGTGAAGAGGACTCAAAACCTACCCGGTCACGGGAATGACACTCCACACGCTAACGCCGTAGGGGACGGTGGCTTCTACTACACCCCAGCCGCTGGTGGACAGAGCCAAGCGGGCGAGACAGATGGTGGGGGTCTTCGAAGCTATGGCTCGATGACCTACGCAGGTCTAAAGAGCATGATTTACGCAGGCCTATCAGCCGATGATCCGAGAGTGATTGCGGCAATGGAATTCATTCGCAAGCACTACAGCCTCACTGAAAACCCTGGCATGGGACACGCCGGACAATTTTACTACTACCACACCTTCGCCAAATCTCTCAAAGTCGCTGAAATCGACATTCTGGATGACTCGGACGGGAAGCCGCACGATTGGCGGGGCGAACTCGGTGGACAACTGATCGCCATGCAACAGGCTGATGGATCATGGGTCAACCAAGAAAATGATCGATGGATGGAAGGGGACCGGCAACTTGTAACCGCCTATGCGTTACTGGCACTTGCAAACTGTAAGTAGTGACACGGATGCGACAACAGCGCTACCCACGACCTCCTTTCAAGCGACAGAATTTTGCTCAGGCAGAGTTGCACCGAGCAACAGGGTTCTTCTCAAACCGGTTAAGCTAATCAATCTTGGCGATTGGAACTCGTTGAGCGTACTGGCTTCGAGATCAACCGATTCGGTGTGCGAACCGGAACGAACCAAAATGACTTCAAAGATCACAAGGCGAAATCCGTGATGATGCGGCGACACCGAAACGGCTCCATTCCTTTGCTCCTGATTTTCTGCTTATCGCCAGCGATGGGTGACGATGCTTCGAAACCGTCTTCGGGAGCTGCGGAGCCAAGCCAGTGGATTACTTCAATGGCACCGTTGGCTGAAGAGGGATCTTTTGTTGCCGCCACAGCTCACGGGTTACTGATGCAACCCGCCTCAGTTGACCGACTTTCAAGTGATGAGCCACAAATACGAACACCTCTCTACACTCACCCTGCTGCGGTGTGGTGCGTGGTATCGATACCGCAAGGCAAAAAGGTCGCGAGCGTTGACTATCGCGGTAATTTAGCGGTCTACGATCTCGCTGAAGCCACTCTTGCGATGCACGAAAAGGCGTTCGAACGCTGGTGCCAGAGCCTCATCGTCGCCCCCGAAGGGGACTTGCTTGTTGCGGGTAATGAAGCGGGAAAAATCTCAATCTGGAACCTTGCCGAATCAAACGTCACCAAATCTGTTGAACTCGATGGCCATGCCATCACCGGTCTTGCGATTTCACCCGATCAAAAACAACTCGCTGCGAGTGACGGCAGTGGACAGATTCATTTTTTGCAGTGGCCTAATCTGGAACCTGCCGGAAAGTCCAAAATCAGTGATGCACCCGCATGGTGTGTCGCTTACGTTCCCGAAGGGAATCAAGTGCTCGTTGGGAGTGGAGATAACCAACTCTATCAACTCGCTAACAAAGCCGATGCTGAGGCCACGGTGGTTGCAACTGGCCAAGACTGGATCACCAATCTCGCGGTTTCCTCAGGTGGTGATGTTGCAGCTGGAGAAGTGGGCGGAAACCTTCACATGATCTCCAATGGAATAGCTACCACCCCAGTGATCAAGACTTTCACCGCATCAAGTGGCATTTGGTCACTCTGCTGGAAAGGAACGCGAGAATTACTCGTCGGTTCAAGAAAAGATGGCATCTCCCGAATGGGACGATCGTGGGATTGGGTTGCCGAGGTGAAGCAGAGCGAAGGTGAAACGGTTCCCGATGAAGATTCCAACGAAGAATCCAGTGAAGAGCCAAAGGAGGCCGCAACCGAGGAGAACGAGTCGGCTGAAACGCCTGAGAAAGCTGACGCAAGCAAGGCCGACTCAGACGCAAAGTGAACTCACCGTTTCGCTGACAGCAAGGTTTCTGCCCGTCAACCACAGAGCAATTACCTGCACCCGCGGATTTAAGCGGCACACTGACATTTAATTCATTGTTACGAGAGAAACCTCAGAATGAAGTCGCCCCTGCAAGCCATGCGAGATTTGCTCGAAGAGGATCCGCGATACAAGCTCGAAGCGTACCAATTCATCCGCGAAGCTTTACAGTACGCTCACGAGCATGTTCTTGGGTCGCCCGAAGCGACAACGACGCCAAGTGGAGAGATGACACCGCGACACATCACCGGACAACAACTTTGCGAAGCGTGTCGACTCTATGCGATTGAACAGTATGGCTATCTTTCCAAGATGGTACTCGCTAAATGGGGTGTCCACTCAACAAGTGACTTTGGCGAAATCGTGTACAACCTGATCCGAATTGAGCAGATGCGGAAAAGTGATTCCGATCAACGCGAAGATTTTGACGACCTCTACACCTTCGATGAAGCTTTCGAACCAGATTTTGAACTGGCACCTCATGACCAAAGCTAAAGGCAGCAAACAGATGCTTCGCAAAAATGAATTCGCTCGCAGTTTGGTACCGTTCCAAGCGTGGCTACCGATGGCAGTGATCGGAGTGATGTTCATTCACACCTGTGCAGCTATTCACGCTCAAACAGCAGAAGCACCGGAGCAACAACCATCTGCCGCCACAACCGATTCCAAGCGAGTAGAGAGACCTCGTCCTGATGAAGAGGCGCGACGGACCTACCTCGGTCGTGTTTTAGCTCAACCAATGTCGCACCTGGGGGCGAGTTGGCTTGTCCGACCGGAACGCGACCAGGAAGAAAACGCCAGTTTGTCGTTCAAACAACTTCAACTCAAAGAAGGCATGACGGTATGCGACCTTGGTTGCGGTAATGGTTACTGGACTTTGCCGATGGCGCGGGATGTTGGAAGTACCGGTCGAGTTCTCGCGGTCGATATCCAAGCCGAGATGCTCCAAAAACTCCGTGAACGCTCGGCGAAGTTCAATTACACCCACATTGAGCCAATCCGCAATACGGTCAGCGATCCAAAGCTTCCCGAAAATGAAGTGGATTTACTGCTGATGGTCGATGTCTACCATGAATTTTCGCATCCCGAGTCGATGCTTTGGGGAATTCGCCGGTCGCTCAAGCCCAACGGCGTGGTCGCACTGCTTGAGTATCGTGAGGAGGACCCACGCGTTCCCATCAAGCCATTGCATAAGATGTCCAAGAACCAGATTTTGAAAGAGTACCAAGAGAACGGGTTCAAACTGGTTCGCGAATTCAACGAGTTACCTTGGCAACACCTCATGTTTTTTGCCCGGGATGACAGCCCACTTCCAGAAATTGAAGCCAAGCCGACACAACAGGTGCTCGAAGAACTCGAGTAGAATTCTGATCAAGCCGAAGTTTTGCCGACTCACACCAGGTGTTGGCGCAAGGATTCGAAAACACTCATCCATCACCAAATCATCTTTTCAATACTCAGGAGAGTAGTACAGCATGCCCGTTAGATTACGCCTGAACATCATGATGTTCCTCCAGTTTTTCGTTTGGGGTGTCTTTTTTGTCACCATGGGAGGATATCTAGCTGATTTATTTGCCGACGATGAGAGCGTCAATTCGATTATCGCTAGTTGTTACGCAACACAAACGTGGGCCGCTTTATTTGCACCCCTGATCGTGGGTTATGTTGGCGACCGCTTGATGAACAAAGAACAACTCAATGGCATCCTCCACCTACTCGGTGCGGGGTTACTGTACTGGGTGAGTACCACCACTGATGCGACGGAGATTTTCTGGGGACTCTTAGGCTTTTTCATCTGCTATATGCCGACGCTGGCCTTGGTCAACACCATCACATTCCAGAATGTTGATGACATTGAAGCGGACTTCCCAAAAATCCGTTTGTGGGGCACGATTGGCTGGATTGTCGCAGGACTGACCGTCTCTCAGTCACTTTTTGGTTTAGCACCATTCCCTGTCCTTGGCGACATTGAGAACGCAGGTGGAACGGCTGTACAGTTCCAACTCGCTGCGGCGGTGAGTGGCTTCTACGGAGTATTCAGTTTTTTGCTGCCGGCAAGTCCGCCAGAGGGCCGTGGTCAGAATGTCGATTTGGTCAAGGTTTTGGGGTTCGACTCTCTGAACCTCATGAAGAATCCGTCCTACCTCATTTTTGCAGTCAGCTCGTTCCTCATTTGTATCCCACTCGCTTTTTATTATGCGAGAACAGGTGACTTCGTCAGCACTGTTCACTTCGGAGATCGAACCGGTGGTGTCATGGCACTTGGGCAAGTGAGCGAAATCTTCTTCATGGCACTCGTACCTTTTTTCCTCTCGAGGCTGGGCGTCAAAAAAATGCTGCTCGTCGGGATGTTGGCTTGGGCACTGCGTTACGCGTTATTTGGTTTATTGCCATCACAAGCCGCGATGGTCGTCCTTGGTATCGCAATGCACGGAATTTGTTACGACTTCTTTTTTGTCACCGGGCAACTCTACACTGACCGAGTTGCGCCGCGAGAGATGCGGACTAGCGCTCAAGCACTCGTGGGATTATTGACCTACGGTGCAGGTATGCTGGTTGGCAACTACGTCGCAGGAGCCTGGGGTGACCGGATTGAACTGGATCCGACGAAGGAAGGATGGCTCGCCGGAGCCCAGCAATTCTGGTTGATGCCGTCACTGTTCGCTGTCGCCGTCGCCGCGATGTTCTACGTGCTATTCCGTGATGATTCGCGAGCCGCTAGTGAAGGTCAAGAGATTGACGAAGATAACCCAGTCCTAGATGGAGCTTGATTGAAATCAAGCTGTTGGAACAGATACAGACTGAGCTCAATCGGGCTGGATGGCAGAAAGTCATTCAGCCCTTTTTCGTGCTCATCGCTACGTGCCCGCTCCGGACTCTTTCGCGAGACCAACTCGAAGAAATGTTCACTACGCAACGTGTGCAGGGCGGCGACGCCCAAGATCGATCACTTCACTAGGTGTCATTTGACGCAACCTCGTGATCACAAACTCAGGTGCATTCATTGACGAGGTGATTGCTGACCAACGATTGATCGATTGAAGAATTGCATCGGAACCAAGTCGATCAAAGAATGTGGACCAAGTGCGTTTGGAATCAAATCCGAGTCCTCCTCGCATCGCCAAATCAAGTTCGGATGTCGACCCGATCACTCCGTCGAGCCTCGCCAACACCGCTTCGATCCACATCGGCACAGCAAGCCGCAGCATCACTTGCTGCTCGTCAATGATCGGCGATTGACATTGGTATTGCTGAATCAAATCAGTTGTTTCCTCAGCGACATCCATCGAACGACGACCATCGATATAGTCATAAAATCCACCACCGGCGAACCGTCCAGATCGACCTTTTTTCAAAAGTGCTGGTAATAACGGGGCAGGGCACAGTCGCTTTGGGAATGCTCTCCAAAAAACTCGCCCAGCATCAAAAGCTGTCCGAGTCCCAATCCAGTCAATCAACTCCAGTGGTGAAATGGGCATCCCGTATCGCTTCGCGGCGCGATCAATCGCGCGCGGCGAAACCCCGCGACAGAGCAACTGCATTGCCTCGTTGAGGTAAGGGGACAACAACCGATTCACAATGAAACCGGGAGAATCCTCAACCTGAATCGGTTGCTTGTTCAATCGTAATACATGTGAAATGGCATGATATATCGTCTCACGATCGCTACCCAAACCGCTCGCGATCTCGACCGCTTGGCGAGCTTGAACGGGCATGAAGAAATGCATCCCACAGAGTCGCTCAGGGAACTCCAGACCTGCAGCGATTTGCTGAATCTGCAAATTGGAGGTGTTGCTGCAATAAACGGCAGACTCTCCAAAAATTGCCTGCGCACGCTGGAAAAACTCCTGCTTCACCTCAAGATGCTCTGAGATGGACTCAATAACCATTGTTGGTTGCGATGCCGTCCTCGAATCGGCATCAGAACGAAAATCAATGCAATACCCAAGTTTGTGGGGTCCCGTCACTGAATCCACCAAGCCAGCTGCATAACAGGCGTCGCCAAAGAGTTCTTTCTGCACTAGTTCCAACTGCTTTGGATCTTGATCAACGAGCGTGAACGGGAGCCCCGCTGCCAGGTGACATCGTGCAATCTCTCGCCCGACCACTCCGGCGCCGACCAACAGTGTTGATGCTTGCTGATGTTTTCTTTTTTCAGGCACTAAAGATTCCTTCAACAAAGTGCTGATCGTCTATCGCCCCTGCAGATCCAATCTACATTAGGCAGCTAACATGCTTCGATCCTGAAGCATCGTTCGGACATCTGGAAGTTTATCGGTTGACTCCAACCAATGGATGGGAACCTTTCCATAAAAAGCTGCCCAACCTGTGAAAGTGCTTGGGGGTCCAACCAGCAAATCTGTGCCGGCAAACCCATACAAATCCTCGATCACCCCATCTCTCTCGCATGACACGGTGAGACCAGAAAAATCTTGTTCTCTCAATATACCGTTCCCGCAAACCAAGAAGCCAACCCGTGCGGGTGACAATTGCTCCTTAATTTGACGCATCACGTTGGCATATTCACTCGTGGGGTAAAAATACTTGCCATTTAGATAAGTTGCGTAATCACCATGTCGAATGTGAATTCCAACGACCACATCGACTCGATCGCGCAATCTCTTCAATCTTGAATCGATCGTCGCTTGCACGGCTTCGGGAATCGAAAAGTGTGAGCGAACGACCTCAGCGTGTTGCTCGAGCAACCGCTCGCTTCGAAATAACCAACCTTGAAGCAACACATGCCGACTCCAGACCAACGAAGCAAACTCATCGCTCCCTAGATCCATCGATTCACCTCGGCGCAAACGAATCACCTTCAAGTTGCGAAAACTTCCGCCTAAGCCATGAAGTCCACGTCCACTTAACTCGACCGCCTTGGCCAGGAATTTCCGACTCCATGGTGATGGTGGCTGAGACTGATGAATCCTTGATGCGGGATAGTGGCACCAGCGATCATGAGCGGTGCGAGGAAACAAGCGGGCATATTCAGCGAATGAAGGATTCACTAACTCGACACCGTACTCCTCTGCAGCAGCAATCAGGTGCGCGTAAAGAAATAGACGATTCCCCAGTTGTCCATATTTTTTTCCAAGGATCATCATGATCGTCGTTCCCGTGAGCTCGCTCGCTCGAGGATCGGATTCTGCGCTCCACAGCTTCTCCGCTGGACAGATTCTTCGCTGGACATTGGAGAAGTAGGCAATTTACGTTTGACAGATAAATTATTGTGAATGACGCAGAACAACAAGATCGTTTCTGCAGCCGCGGAACGGCGACAAAGGTGTAATGCCCCACATCACCTTGTTGCCTCACACAACATCCAATCACTCCAAGAGTGCGTCCCACTTTATTTCCAAGACTTTGAAATCGCTGCCTGACTCATGAAGCACCCTGTTCATCACTCTTGCTAGCATTCATGAGGAGGCGAGGACAACCTTGGCGATCTAGTTCTATGAAATCGTGGAACGCACCTCAGGGATCAATCAGGGGATAAGCAATGGAGCAGACAGTCGCTAAACTGATGTCAAGTCGAGTTGCGTGTCGCAAGCTGACTGACACCTTTTAACTGCTGAGACAGGGAAGATGAATAAAATTCGCGTCGGAATTGTTGGCGCAACTGGGTACACGGCTTTGGAGACCGCTCGCTTACTCCTTCAACATCCTGAAGCCGAAGTGGTTGCAGCGACAAGCCGTAACGATGCAGGAAAACCTCTTGCAGAGGTCCACCCATCCCTCAATGGGCGCTTGGACGTCACCCTCAGCGAATTGGATGTCCAAGCCATCAGCGGTGACTGCGATGTGGTGATGTGTTGCTTGCCACACGGAGCTTCGGCGGAGACGGTGAAACAGCTGGTGGAAGCGGGCACTCGGGTCATCGATTTCAGTGCCGACTTTCGGCTATCGAGCGTTGAAACGTACGAACGTTGGTATGGGGTCAAGCACCCTTGGCCGGAAAGAATTGGCTCGGTTGCTTATGGGATGCCTGAATTTTTTGCCCAGCAGATTAGGGAAGCAGAGATTGTTGCCAATCCGGGCTGCTATCCAACCTCCGCCATTTTGCCTCTTGCGCCGCTCGTTGAGGCTGCACTGATTGATCCCGAGGACATCATCATCGACAGTAAGAGCGGCGTCAGTGGTGCTGGCCGGAGTGCCAAGGTTGCAACTCTCTACTGTGAGACCAACGAGTCGATCGCTGCTTACGCTGTTGGAACCCATCGTCACCAACCTGAAATTGATGATCTGGTGAATCGCATCAGTGGCCGAGTCATTGAGAGTCTCTTCACTCCTCACCTAACACCAATGGATCGAGGGATTCTTTCCACGATTTATGTTCACTCCAAAGTGGACGTGTCGGAAATCATAGATTGTTGGCGAAACAGGTATGTCGATTCACCATTTGTGCACACCGTTGATCATCTACCCGCAACTAAATTTGTATCGGGCACGAACCACGTGCAGATGACCGCACGCAGCGCTGGTCGTCGAAAAGTCCTCATCTGTGCGATTGACAACTTAGCCAAGGGGGCCAGTGGTGCAGCGGTCCAGAATCTCAACACAATGTTCGGATTGTCTCAGAGTCTCGGATTAACCTAGTCCACTTCATGTTCCCAGCGGGCTAAACTAGGCATCAAGAAATCTTCTGTGATCCCCTACACCGAGAAGCGACTTCATGTCGGACATTTCCAATGAACACGATTCGGGCCGACCGGATCGAGCCGAATCCGACTCGATACCCAACCTTGAAGTTTCAGGTGACAACCACGATCCGGATCAGGACGACTCCTTGATCGATTCACCGGTGACCGCGGAACTTATCTCACGTGCATCACCTGCCGAGACAACATCTGAGTTTCCCGAAGCGATGAGAGCCACAGGAGATACTGACGCACCGATGGGTCAGACCTCAGCACTGTTCGGTTCGCAGCCACCAAGCAGGTGCTCAGATCGCTGGTGGTCACCGGTCGTGATGGTTGTGATTTCGCTGATCTCTTTCTTGATGATGAGCGGCTTCATGGCTGCTTTCGCGATTGTCTTGGTTTGCGATGATGTCTCACTGGAGATGCTTCAGGATCCACAATCCATGGAAGAGGCGATGGGTGAAGTGGTGAGATCACGCCTCGGACTGTTTGTCTCGCTTGTGATTCCACAGCTCGCTCTGGTCGGCCCGTGCCTGTTTGCTGCTGTGCTTTCCCCGGTTCCCTTCGCACAGAGACTCGGCTTGGTGCGAGGAAGATGGCCGATCTGGAGCTGGCTGGCAGTCGGCGCCGTTTCTCCGCTGGTGGGAATCATCTCGGGGCTGTTGCTGAGCCTCGTTGTGGAAGAAAGTGAAACTCTAAAGCATATGAACGAGATCTTTCGAAATCATGGAACCAACGGCTTCTTCCTTCCACTCGCGTTCATGATAGGCGTGACGCCAGCGTTTTGCGAAGAACTACTTTTCCGTGGCTACATTCAACAACGACTAACACGGTCGTTTCGGCCATGGTGGGGCATCGTGATTTCGTCGTTCTTATTTGCCGCGTTTCACATGGACTGGGTGCATGTGCTGGCGGTCTTCCCTCTTGGTCTGTTTCTTGGCTGGGCAACATGGAAAAGCGGATCGCTGTTACCAGCGATGGTCGGCCATTTCGTCAACAACTTTGTTAGCGTGATTGGCATCGTGGTAGCACCGGGTGAAAATCAGGATTCACTTGAATTACCCGCAGCAGCACTCAGTTTGAGTGTATTCGGTTTTGGTCTAATCGGAGTCGCAACGATTGCTTGGGTCGCTCGGCGGTATAAGGGAGAGGAGACGGAGGAGTGTCCGACGGTACTGGAGCAGTCATCAGTGGGTCAGGGATACGACCAAGAAGAACTTCACGGGAACTGATCAGGTCGAGGTAAATGTTCGGACTACGGCTCGGCTTTGAACAACCAATCTATCTGCTGATGCTGGCAGTCTTGCCGCTGATTTGGTGGATAGGATGGGCACCGCTTCGAGTCCTCGGTCCTGTGCGCCGTTGGCTAGCGATGGGACTACGCACCATTCTTTGGATGATTGTGGTCTGTGCCTTGGCCGGTGTGCAGTGGGTGTGGACCAGCGATCGTCTGACGGTGATGTACATTCTGGATCAGTCCGAAAGCATCCCCGCGATCAAGCGACAATTCATGCTGGACTACGTGATCGACTCGGTCAGTGAACACCGGAATCGTGAACGAGAAGACCGTGCGGGGATCATCGTCTTCGGTAGACAAGCCTCGATCGAGATCCCACCTTTCGATGACGATATCCCAGAAATTGGAAAATTGGAAAGTCTCCAAGATTCGGGGGATGCCACCAATCTCGAATCTGCGCTCAACCTTGCGCAAGCCTCCATGCCGGAGGACACCGCTCGCAGGATTGTGATCATCACTGATGGCAATGAAAACCTCGGTCAAGCCAATGCGGTTGCAACACGTTTGGCGCAGTCGGGAATCGGTATCGACATCGTTCCGATCCTGCTAGATACACCAAGCGAGGTGGTGGTTGAGAAGATCGATCTCCCAAGTGATCTTCGAAAGGGTCAGCCTTTTGAAGCAAGGGTGGTTCTGAGCCAGTACAGCGATCGTGAAAACCCTCAACCCGTGTCTGGGAAAATCCGTGTCAAGCAGAGTATACGTGGCGAGGAATCGTTGCTCATGGAAGAGCCACTGGTACTCAGACCCGGCAAAAATGTCGTGCCAATTCAACACCAGATCGACCAACCCGCGGCCTACGTTTACGAAGCTGAGTTCATTCCGGACACCAATGAAGACGACTCCATCCGCAAGAACAACTCAGCAACCGCGTACACCTACGTGAAGGGTAGTGGTCGCGTCTTACTAATCGAAGAAGCTTCCAACGCTGGTGACTACGACCTGCTAATCCAGTCACTGCGTGATGCGAATATTGAAGTCGTTAATGAAACCAACCAAAGGCTCTTTGGGTCACTGGCAGAACTTCAGGCTTACGACGCGGTGATCCTTGCAGGCGTGCCTCGGGTATCGGGAGAAGAAAGCAACAGCATCACTTCGTTTTCGGACGAGCAGATTGAGATGCTTGTTAGCAACACTCAGCAACTCGGTGCCGGATTATTGATGATCGGTGGTCCCGAAGCGTTCGGGGCGGGAGGATGGACTGGTACGAAACTTGAAAAAGCGATGCCGGTCGACTTTCAAATTAAAAACTCCAAAGTCAAAGCCACGGGTGCTCTTGCCTTGATCATGCATGCGAGCGAGATGGCTCAAGGAAATTACTGGCAAAAGGTGATTGCCAAAGCGGCGGTTCAGCAGCTCGGACCAAGTGATTACGCAGGTGTACTTCACTGGACCATGCGAGGTGATGCATGGCTGTGGGGTGGAACGGATGGCAATCTCGGGATGCTTGAAGTGGGTGGCAACCGTCAAGCAATGCTCGCAAGGATTGGCAGAATGACCCCCGGAGACATGCCGCAGTTTGAACCGGCAATGAAGATGGCGGTTGCGGGTCTCGCAGCGTCGCCGGCAGCGGTTAAGCATTGTGTGATCATCAGCGATGGCGACCCTAGCCCACCTAACCCATCAACCATTCAAGCGTTCATCGATAACAAGATCACCATTAGCACCGTTGCTGTCGCGTCACATGGCCTGAAGGAAAGTCAACGTCTGAAGGATATCGCCGAAGCAACCGGAGGAAAGTATTACTCGGTTTCCGATGGCCGAGCCCTTCCAAAAATCTTCCAGCGAGAGGCCAGACGTGTCTCGCGACCACTGGTTTACGAACCTGATGGTGGCGCAGTGCCGCAAATCATCTTCCCACACGAATCGATGCAGGGCATCGAAAAGGTTCTACCTCCAATCACCGGATTCGTTTTGACGCAAACTAAAGACAGTCCGCTAGCGCAGGTCTTAATCCAAAGCCCAAAACCTGACTCGCCGGAGAATGCAACCATTGCCGCTACGTGGACCTACGGATTAGGTCGCACAGCGGTAATCACCACGGATGCCGGCGCGCGATGGGCCGCCAACTGGTCCAACTGGGATGGCTATCAGAAACTTTACAGTCAGATCGTTCGTTGGCTCATGCGTCCAACGGGTGATACGGGACAATTCAGTATTTCTTCAACCACACGGGATGGTGAGGTTGAAGTGGTGGTCAATGCACTGGCCGAAGACGACACCTATCTCAACTTCTTAGATGTCCAAGCGACGGTCATTGCCCCTGACTTGACACCCGTTCCCTTGAGATTACGTCAATCAGCACCTGGGCGTTACGTTGGCTCGTTTCCGGCGTCACAAACAGGAAGTTACTTCGTTAATGTCGTTCCAGGCATTGGCAACGCCCCGCTGAGCACCGGCATTTCGGTTCCTTACAGTTCCGAATATCGAATTCGGAAATCTAACCTCAGCTTGATCAATGCACTCGCCAGCCAAACACCACCTGGCGCGATGTCAGGCAAAGTCTTTCCCGCTCTGGAACCGTCTTCCATTGGAAACTTCTCCAATCCAAACCCTTTCCGAGCGGGCCTCGCTCCGGCACGAAGCATGCAAGATGCCTGGCCTTGGTTTGTTTTAGTGGCATCGTGTGTCCTGCTGGGGGACATTTTCATTCGTCGAGTTGCTATTCGACTGGACCTGTTAACAGCTCAACTCAAAACTCAACAGCGAATCAACGAGGCCGATCTTCAAAAACAGGAAAGATTATCGTCACTTGGAAAAACAAAGCAGCAGATCGCTGAATCGATGCGGCAGAAAAGTCACGCCCGATTTGAGGTCAACCAATTCGAGGAGAGCTCCCAAACAGACAGCGACGGAATCCAGGGAGAATTCCGGAAGACATCTGACAACAAAAATGATCCTCGGGAAAAACTTTCATCCAATGGCGGCGATGCATCGGATCAACAATCGGGCGAGAACGATTACACCAAGAGATTACTCGAAGCCAAGCGACGAGCCAAAAAGTGATTGCCATCGGAGCATGAATCTTGAAATGCTGCGGCACTGCAAGAAAGCGATCGAAACGAAAAACCGAAGCAAAGCCGACAATCACATTAAAGATCGAGAACTGCTACGAAAGGTCGCACTAATCCGCACAGTTTCAATAAGAAACAACGATTAGTGAACCTCGTCTCATCAGTGAAAAGTTAACGATTGATCTTTTCGAATTAGATTGCACATCTATAGCTCCATCGTCAAAGAAAGAGAACAACCCTCGGTAAATCTTAATATTCCCTAATGTGCTCGACGACGAATCTTCACATTGCAGGCGAGATCTTCGTTAGTCGCGATTTTTCTTCATTTCAATTTCGCAAATGCGATTCGCCGCAAAGTCCTCATTATGTCGGCGTGTTGGAACACGATCGGAGAAGGACACCACAAGGAAGTATCCCGCAGCACGATGCGGCGGGCAAATTACGCTCCTCCAGCATGGAAGTGTTCATATGAAATCTCTTCGCCACCGAGCCCGAATGGCTCTGCTGACGGCGATCGGCGCAGCGTTCACCACCGTATCGGGTAGTCTATTCTCAGTTTCCTCGGCCGATGAGTATTCGACCGCTGAAATACTTCAACTCGCGGAATTAGAGGCCGAACTCGGTGAGTTTGATCAGTCTATTGAGTTGGTTGCAGCAAAAAATGCGAAAGAACCTTCTCTCCAAGAGCGTCTTGAGGCAATTAACGCAAGGCTCGCGGAAATGGAAGCGTCGATTGACGACGTCGCAGCGAAAGCTGGCGACAAGTCAATCGTGAAGAGTGGTTCGAGTAAATCGACCATGAAAGTCAGCGGTCGTGTGCACTTCGACGCATGGGGCTTCGACAACAACGATGACACGATTGTCGACTTCAACGACGGCGACCCAGAAAATCGCCTCGGCTTCCGTCGTCTCCGTTTTGGAGTCAAAGGGAACGTCGCGGACAACATGCTCTACAAGATCGAGATGGAATTCGCGGGCGGAAACAGGTCTGAGTTCCGTGATGCCTACCTCGGCTGGACAGATCTTCCGTTCCTGCAAACAGTTTTGATCGGTAACCAGAAGCGTCCTTACGGTTTGGATCACCTTAACAGCTCCCGTTACAACGTTTTCCTCGAGCGCCCATTCGTGATCGAAGCTCACAACCAAGATGCTCGTCGTCTCGGACTTGCGTCTTATGGTGTCTCGGACAACCAGAAATGGAACTGGCGTTACGGTGTCTATAACCAACGAAATGTCCAAGGCCTGGGAAACTACGTCGACGACCACCTTCAACTTGAATTCACCGGGCGTCTTGCCAACACCATTTGGTACGACGAAGTCAGCGGAGGCCGTGGTTACGCTCACTGGGCAATCTCCGGCTCCCACGCCGATTCAACGGACAATGCCAATAATGAAAATGAGGCTCGCTTCCGAACCCGTCCAGAAGCTCGCTCCGAGAATCGATGGCTTGACACAGGACGTATTGCTGGCGCGGATTACTTCAACCTTCTGGGTGTTGAAGGTGTCGTGAACGTTGGTCGCGTTCAAGTGGTTGGTGAATACCAACGAACTTGGGTCGATCGTCAAGACATCTACGAGGACGTTGCCTTCGACGGTGGATACGTCTATGTGTCATACTTCCTCACTGGCGAGCACATGCCTTGGGACCGCGAATCTGGGACCCTGGGTCGTATCAAGCCATTCCAGAACTTCTGGTTGGTGGATCGCTGCAATGGTGGCCGATCCGCCGGATGGGGGGCTTGGCAGCTTGCAGCTCGCTGGTCAACCGCTGACTTCAGCGATGCAGACGTCCTCGGTGGCGTCGGCGACTCCTTCACCTTCGGCCTCAACTGGTATTGGAACCCGAACGCCCGCATGCAGTTCAACTACATCGCTGGCGAAATTTCGGAGCGAGCCACAGATAACGGCCCAGCTTCAGGTGAATATGACATCTTCGGTGCTCGTTGGATGATCGATTTCTAAGTCGAACCCTCCACGAACGAACCCCCTCGGCGGGGTGCAGAATTAACGTGCACCCCGCCTATTTCCACCCAAAAACCAACCTAGGTTTCCCATGTTAAAAAAAATGATCGTGTCTTCGGTCGTCTTCGCCGCGGTCGCCATGACCACGGCAACGACTGCATCTGCCGGCAAACTCGGGTGCATCAATCCCGCAGACTGCCGGTGTGAACTTACCTCCAAGGAAGTTGACGTCGAAAAATCCTGCTTTGAAGTGGAATCCAAAACCATCTGTATTCCTAAAGTAGTTTTTCCTTGGCAAACCGGTCATGGCTGCTTTGGATTAGGCCTTTTTGGCTGCAGCAAGTCAGCTTGTGACTCATGTGATTCTGCCGATGGCTGCGAAGCGTCCGGCTGTGACACCAGTGTTCACAATGGAGCTTTCACCAAAACGGTTAAGGTGCTTAGCAAGAAGAAGTACACCGAACCAGGGTGTGAATACAAATGGTCCGTCAAAGAAGATGGAAGCTGTGACGAAGGGTGCGAGTCAGCTCAGGCGATTTCTCAGCCCTCGCTTCAAGAACCCTCGATTGCGGATCGCCCGTTGATCCAACCCTTGTTGAACATTGCTCCTGTCAGAGTTCGATAAACGAATCACAGGTCGGTTTAATCTTCCACAGCGAGCCTCTGTTCCCAGCACGCTCGCTGCATCAAATTAAAAATGCATGAAACGCCGCAGCATCCCTTGCTGCGGCGTTTTTTTGCGCATTTAGCGAACGGCACATGAGAAACCATTGCACGACACGCCGCTTAGATGTGACCCCAGAACACAGAAATCATTGGGTTAGATCAACTTTTTGAGAGACACTGGGACCAATCAATACTTGCTAGATCGCTTCCGCCCCTGTCTCTCCGGTGCGAATCCTGACGCAATCATCCATCGGTAGGACGAAGATCTTGCCATCTCCAATCTCACCATCGTTCCCGCTGCGTCCACCTTTGACAATCGCGTCGACGGTCGGCTGCACGAACTCTTCATTAACCGCGATCTGCAATTGAACTTTCCTGAGTAAGTTCACGCCGATCTCAAGCCCACGATAGAGCCCCGGATGGCCTTTCTGACGTCCAAATCCTTGGCAATCGAGCACAGTTAGGCGAAACACCTCCACCTCCGTGAGCGCCTCTTTTACGGCTTCAAGCTTTCCCGGCTGAATGATCGCAATGATTAATTTCACGAGTTGCCTTATCAAGGGTGTCTTAACCTGTAACGTCAAACTCAACAGCCACCAAGCGAATGCAGCGGAATGACCTTCGAAGACCGATTTGAGACCAATTCTGAAAACGAATCGACTGAATGGAATTGAGACTTGCAGTGTAATTTAATCCCGCATCGCGGAGCTCACAACTCGCTTTCTACCCGACCGGTTCTCGGGAGAAACCCAGCGATTGCAAAACAAAGAGTGACTCGTCACTCCGCTGAAGCCAAAGTAGGACGACGAGGCTCCGCCATCACCTTTAATCCTAGCTGAGTTGTCATCGCCGCAAAGAAACTGCCGGTTGCTCCGCCAAGTCGACCTCATATCGAAATGGCGGAGCATCGGTAGGTAGATTCGTGAGGCCTTGCAAAAATGTCCATTCTGCATGGCATTTGAAATGTGCGTGATTGATAGCCATGTCAGAAGCATTTGAAATAGTTGATTTCGTTGCTTACCTGTCGTCGATTGGCTGTAGCACTCACGACGACCAGCTCCCAAAAAAGGGAAGCAAAGATTATGCCACCGAACAAAACAGCTCTGGCAAAGCACCGCAAATCGTTTCCAGCAAATGAGTTAAATCCACGCATTTTTTTCGCAGGTCCATTTCCTGAATGCAGTGCCATCGAGTCTCGCTGAAAGACTGGGCAAACGATGCAACAAATCGGCTTGTTTTGCCCAGTAACTCGGCAGCATACCGATCGCTCTTTTTGGGCATTCTGGCGGTTACCCCGCCGAGGGACTTTTTCAATTGGGATCGATATCATTGGTGCATAAGCGATGTGTCCGTGCTTCGCAGGCTAACCAAGGCAAGGTATCACCGGAATCACCAACGACATCGCCTCGCCGCCCTTAGCACGGACTAGATAGATCTCAATTCACTTTCGCATCGGGAGTCCGGCCCCACGTACATACTTCCAAGTAAGGGTGGCACTTCAATCCATACATGACCAAGGATGGTTGGGGAACGCGATCCCATCGAGATGAATGACCGACGCGATGATCGATTTGGCTGATGCAATCGACGTGATCAAAACTCCATCGAATGATTCGCTGTTATGCTACTGCACATCTAGCACGCTACCCAGCGAACACTTCAACGCGTATCGAGTCAACAAGTTGTTAGTGATCGGCAAAGATGCATGTCAAAGCAAGGCATGAGAAGAGCGACCTCACAACCGTGTTCATAAAAAAACCCAGGTGCCGTAATTGGCACCTGGGTTCATGTTGCGTGTATTCGTGCGATTGGCGATTGAGAACGTCGGGGAGAATCGCTCGGCAATCCCCCGTGCACGAATTGCTAACTCAAACTTAGAAGGTCAAGATAGCGTCGATACCGAAGGTGGTGTCTTCGTCACCCATCTGGCTCCAGTCCCACCGAACTTCCGGACGGAAGATCAAGTTGGCGTTGTGACGGTAGTTCACGCCCAAGGTTAGGTCATGAAGGTGAAGACGTGGGGCGTTTCCGCCCTTTGCAGCCCACCACTCGTAGCGGATACCAGCACCGATTCGATCGTTGTATTGATGAATCAGGTATTGGTTGATTCCGTAGGTGTTACGGGCAGCGTTGTCGGCTAGGTCAGTGGTGTTCAACCAGTCGGTCTGGAAGACGTAAGTCGTCTTATCAGAAACGGCGTAGTCAGCAACGACGGACTGCATGTAGCCCTTTTCGCCACCGCCAGCCCATGGCTCGCTGAATCGACCAGCAACCGATGCGTAGGTGACGCTCAAACGGTCAGTAAGACCGAGAGAAACACCACCCAACCATGAGTCACCATTGTCGTCGAAACCGCTGTCCCAACCCATGGTGTATCCACCCATGAAGGTGACGTCTTCGCTAGCAGCCAAAGTTGCCAAAACACCGGTGTGGGTGAACGGCTCGCTGTTGTACATGGTGTACGCGTGGCTGTAGAAGAAGTTGTCAGGAGCTCCGACGACTTCATAGCCGATGTTGGTGTAGAAGTGACCGATCTTGACCGAAAGATCGCCGTAACCTACTTCGAAGTAAGCTTGTGGCAATGCGTGGCCGTACTGAGTTCCGTGGTCCCATGGGTTATCCCAACCACGATCACCAGTTCCGAAAGCCTGTGTGTCGGGACCGTCGGTACCATAGACGTAATCGACTCGTCCACCGATATCCCAACCGTTCGATGCGTCGATCGCACGCTCAGCGTAGATCCAAGCCTGCTGCAGTTGAAGGTGGTCTGCGTATGAGTTGAAACGTGGACCGTTGGTGCTGCTGTGGTAGCCGAGTTGCAACCAACCGCCGACCGAGTAAGGACCAACTTCACCGAAGAGAGTGAATGGATCGTCCAGACCGCCTTTTTTCAGCAATCCGAGGTTGCATCCCATGCCGTCACAGCTGGAATCGCAACCCGCATCGCAGGCACCTTCCTCAGCAACGGGCTCACAGCCGCAGATGGGCTCATCGCAATCGCAAGAAACTTGCTGAATGCCGGTTGCTTGTGCTTCAGTAACATTGCCGGCAAAAGTGCCGCAAGCGATAGCAGCAAGCAGTGCTAATTTGCTTAACTTCATCTCAGTTATTAACTCCCCTGTTTCCATTTCGGGTGGCAGTGCTCAACTGGGCAGAGCACACACGTCTTCCCGCTAATCCTCGTTGACTAACGGAATCCCACAACAAAATGTGGAATTTTCTGAATCGGAACATCCAAGATGCCATGCTGCTGTTGATCGAACTGCTCTCAGGAAGCGAACAGCACGTCAGTCAGAACACAACTACTCTTTGGATCTGTCTTGTAAATCGGCAGCGTGGGTGAGCAAGTTTCTAAATTCCACCAGCGACCTGTTAAGAAAGACAGGTAAAGTTTGCGGCCTAGGGGGAACTGGTAGAGTGGGAGTTGCTAGCATTATCAGTGAATCGATGGAGTGACCAGTGGATCCATGAAACTTGGACTTTTAGTCGGTAAACACCTGCGTTGCCGCATCGGTAACACCGTCAAAACGCTGGATTTCACCGATCAGCTCGCAAAGAGCACCTGTTCGATATCAGGGTGATCGGTCAAAATTGGGCAAAATTCCAGCACCCGCGAAAGACAGCTTTAAAGATGGCGTTTTGGCGATCCAAGAAAAAAGAAGTTCCTAACCAGGAGTCTTACTCTTCACCCGAGAGTAGCTCGGTCCCCGCGGATGAAAAAGAAGATTCAGGCGGGATTGATCAGACCGTTAGTGAGTTGACTCAAGATTCGCCTCAAGAAGCAGCGGTCGTGCAACCCGGTCCGCCAACTTCGGGTGGCTTATTTGCCAAAATGCGTGGCGCGTTAAGTAAAACACGTCAAGCTCTCGGCACCGACATACGCGACCTTTTCAAAAGCGAAGGCCGACTCGTTGATGGTGAGTTTCTAGGCGAATTGTTTTCCCGCTTGATTCGCACCGATATGGGGGTCTCCTGTGCCGAAGCGATTCGAGACGATGTCGAGAAACGATTGAAGTCGCGCGTGGTCGAAATGGAAGAGGTTCTAGCAACCATCACTGAACAAACTCGCTCGATGCTCGAACAAGAATCGACCGGCCTCCGATACTCCGAAGATGGAGGTCCAACGGTGATTCTGGTCGTCGGCGTGAATGGTAGTGGTAAAACCACCTCAATTGGAAAACTCGCCAACCACCTGCACCGATCGGGAAAAAGCATTGTCTTGGGAGCGGGGGACACTTTCAGGGCTGCAGCAGTTGAGCAGTTGACCATCTGGGCCGGGCGGATTGGATGCGAGATCGTAACCGGCAAGCCTGAAGCGGATCCCGCCAGCGTTGCATATCAAACCGTGGAAAAAGCGGTGGAGATGAATGCAGACATTGCGATCATTGATACCGCCGGCCGTCTGCAGACTCAGACGAACCTAATGCAACAGCTCGAAAAAATTCGTCGAGTTGTGGGAAAAAAAATTGAAGGAGCTCCCCACGAGGTGATCCTTGTTCTCGATTCCACCGCCGGTCAAAACGCAATCAGCCAAGCACGCGGATTCAGCGAAGCAGCACAATGCACCGGAATTGTCCTCGCCAAATTGGATGGTTCTGCAAAAGGTGGAGTGATCCTTCCCATCCGAGAAGAATTTCAACTGCCGGTTAAATTCGTCGGCTTAGGTGAGGGAATCGATGACATCGCTGAATTTGATGCGTCCGCTTTCGCCAAAGCATTATTTGCGCAATGAGCCGATCAACCTCCTTCACCGAATCTCCGTGAATCCAATTCCCCAACACCATGCTAAGCCTACAATCAGAATCGACACAGCGTTGGCTCGAGCACGTGGATCAACACCTAGACGAATTGCTGATTGACCACGCGCACTGTGAACGCAAGGCTGCCTCGACGGCCATGAATCTGATGAATGCGTATACAGAGAATCGGCGTTTGTGCCGGGAGATGAAACGCATTGTCGAGGAGGAGCTTGAGCACTTTGAAATGGTGCTGGAGATTCTTGATCAACGCGGCGTTACCTTTCGGCGGATTGCCTCTGGCCCCTATGGAAAACAACTCACGCAACTCATTCGTCAAGATGAACCACACCGCGGGGTGGATCGATTGTTGGTCGCTTCACTCATTGAGGCAAGAAGTTGCGAGCGATTCCGTTTGCTAGCAGATAGAATCAAAACTCGCGAGCCGCAGCTTTCCGACTTCTATTCAAGTCTTTTCGAGAGCGAGGCGAGGCATCACACAACCTACGTGCAGTTGGCGGAAGATTTCCAACCTCGTGATATGGTCAAAGAGCGGCTACGCCAACTGTCCGAGAAAGAAACGGAGATCATCTTGAAGGGATCGGAGCTACCAAGAATGCACAGTTAGAAATTGCATTGTTTCAAGACTCCCCCAGAATCATCAATAAGTGTTCTCATTTAGCTTCCCTCCATGGCACTCATTGCCTTCTCTGAACGTGTTTGGGTGAGATCGCTATTCTTGACTCATGAAGAGCTTCAAATAGCATTGCCTGCATCGAGAATCACTTGATCACCTTTTCAAGAAGGAAAAGGATCCTCCCCTCCGCGTTGACATCGATTGCTACGACGTTTAGACGCGACATTGCCCCATCAAGAAGAAACGGGTCTGGGCTAGGTCCTTCGTCGCTTCAATTGAAAGGGTAAATGATGCCGTGCGACCGTTTCGCTCTCTTTCGATGGTCACGCCCGTCGATTCATCAAACGATGATCACCACACTTCAACTTCACCAATCCAGTAGGAAGAAGCGACCAAACTTGCGATTTCTTTCCTTCCTAGGATTGACCTTCACTTTACTTCTGGACGGAAAGTGCCCCGCGGAGCACATCAACCCTCTAGAAACAGAGAGTCCCGTCAACTTTGACCTACCGAGCGTCATGACAGTGACTCCCGTGAGCGACAGGTGCAACGAGGTTGTCGTTAAATTACGGCTCTGTGCCCTGACAAATCCAAATCAACCAAAACCAACACAATATTGGTGGATCGTGGCACAGCCCGAACAGCCTAATATCCAAATTGTGGATTACGCACCGCGAACAGAAACGGACAGCGAGCTATCAACCGGCATCGACACAAAGTCATCAACCGAGAAATCAACCTCGCTGGGTTTCGGACTCACTTTCGATTACAACCAACTCGCAAATCTGCGAGGGGCTGGTGATCAAGCAACCAAGAAACAGAAAACGGTGCAATTCCAAACCAAAGCGACAAGGCAAGCAAAAATCGCCTCGGGAACCATCAATCGCGGTAAGGGAGTCTACTTCAAGTGGATGCGAACCGCGGAGCAGGTATTAGACGGGGAGAAAGAATTTCAATTCACCTTGAAAACACCCAACCATTGGAGATGTGGCACCATCTGTTTGACGGTCATCGCATCAGGAAGTGAAAAACAATTCAACTTCCAGTCAGCGAGCTGGCAACATCACGCCACGGAACTACAGTCTCAAGAGTTCGTCATAGCGATTCACCGTGAGGCCGACAAACAAGCATCTGAAGCTGCCCTAAAATTATCCGAGCAGGAACAGAAACTCCGGAGTTTAGCAACACTCAGCGAACATTCCCATGATCAGCCACAGTGGTCGAAACTTCTCGTTGACTTTGGAAAAAAAATAGAACAAGTGATAAGGGACACACCCAATCGCTCGTGGTTTGACCGACTGACAAGTGAATCAATCGACCCGCACAACGATGAGGAAATACAAAACCTCGCGGTCGAGACTCGCGTCGCGATCTTGGAATACTTGGAACAGAAACGTCAATTCTTGGCGTTGAACACTGAGCAAAGTAGCATTGCCGAGGTTAACACGACCGAGACACCGAGGAGCGTCGATCCATCACAAAGGGACTTTGACCTCGAGTAACATTCCGGGCAAGAAATCTTCTTCAAGTTCCTCGATGGTTCGCTCATCCAAAATCTTGAAAGCATACCCGCGTTCCTGACATGACTCACGGAGACGTTCGATAGCGGGTCGATGTCCGTAAGCGAGTAGGCAGCGTCCCCCCGGCTTTAGGTGCCTGGGCAACCCATCCAAGAGCGAATCCATCAACTCAAACTCCGGATCATAAAAAGCATGGTCAAGCGGTTTTCCGACAAGCCCATCTTCCCAGGGAGGATTGGAAACAATCACGTCAAATTGTTCATCGTCACGGATCACGCTAAAAGCTTGAGGCTGATCCTTGGGTACCAATCTCACATCAAGTGATCGATCATCCGCCAACATCGCCGCGTTGTACTTGGCATTGGCAACAGCAGCGGGATTGATGTCGGTTGCAACAACCGACACCGCATCATGACGCAGCGAAAGAACGGACAGCAATCCCGTTCCGGTACCGATCTCAAGAACATCGCGGCCGTCAACAACTAGTCCCTCAGTGATGAGTTCTCGGAGAGAAATCGTATCGTCTGGCTCCCAAAAGACCTCCTCAAACTGGACGATCACCCCATCCTCGATCTCATCAATCTCCCACGTCTGAAGGACACGATGAGAATAATCTAGATCCTCTCGGTACTCTGGCTGACACCCAAGGATGGTCCAGAAACAGAGGAACAAAGACAGCATCAAACGGTGCGGGTTCGTTTTCATCTGATGCTTCATCCAACGGCCAGTGTCTGGAGCGACGAAATCCTATTCACCCTTGGCGGATGGCCAGACGTTAACGAACGCTGCATTTGAACTGGATCGTTACACTCTCACCAACTCCCAGAGGTTCTCGAAGCTCCCATCGCAGGCGAAGTGACTGAGCTTGGTTATCAACTGACTCGAATTCGACATCCGCTTCGCACTCAAGGCTGTTTTCGATGTATTCGAGCCGAGTGGTGAGATTGTCGACGATAACGACTTCATTGACTTCACCATCACCCACGTTTTCAATTCGAATGCCGAAGGTGACGACATCGCCAGGCCTTGCGTCTTCTCGGTCAGCGAATTTGCTAATTTGAAGTCTTCCGTTTCCTTGGTCAAAGTCGTAGACGGTGAACCCATCCACCCGCTGATCGCGAACAAGTGATGGCGTGCGGAAGCCCTGAATCGCTACTTCAAGACACTCGTCCAATTGGTAGGTAACCGCAGCGTTGGCGAACTGATGCACCAATGCCTTTTGCTCACCTTGCAAGTCGTAAGCTTGCTGTGCTGTGAGATTCACGAGAGCAGCCATGACATTCGACGCAACATTAAGTTGCTGCACAGCCTCCACTGGTACCGTCCTCTCTCGCTCACGCATCGCGTCGAGACCGCGTGCCACGTCGGCATGTCCGAGTTCCAAAGAATCTCTCATCACGAGACCCGGGAGCGGTTGGTCGACTTTGACGGTACCAATGGGTCGATCCATCTGCGCTGGCCCGACTGCTCTTCCACCTGCGAGTGAACCCGATACCTGACGAACCGATCGAAACCGTGGCGCATACAAAGCAACCTGGTTACTCGCTTGGATCTCAGCGTGACCAGTCTCCGTCTTGTAGTGAACAATCGTATCTTCAGGCTGTAAGCCGCGGAATGTTTGATCGGATAAACGTACGACTGCCGGACCCGAATCTCCACCATCACGCAGGAACTCCTGCGAGTCATACATCTGAACCAAAGATGGATCTGCTGGTGGTATCACCCCAGCGGCGGATGATGCGGACTGGCAATGAGAACAAGCACAATGAGTGCGATGCCCTACTAAATGAATGGATTCGTTGGCGGGAGAAAAAGCCATGTCATGCGGAAACGAATTCTGCTCCACGGCATTCACATTTACCGCAGCAACACGCGGTGTCGGACGTTGCTCTTTCAACGAGATGTTCTGTGACGCACACCCCAACAACATGGTGAAAGCGACCGAAAGGATGCTAAGCAACTGAATCGACGACGTTCTCATAGTAGTTATTCAAGCTCGTTGGGGTCGTTGTCGTGATTAGCGCTTTGTGACGCGGAGGTGTGCGGAAAAGGTGCCCATTGGGGATAACCGAAATAGAACTCAGGCAACAATGCGGGCTGAGATGGAGGAATAAGGGAACCAATTCGAACAATTGCCACCGGTCGCCCATACTCGTCAGCTACCGCTAAAGGATCCTGAAATTCAGAAACCTCCAATGGGACATTGGTTTTGCGATTCTGAATCTCAGGCACCGCAGTCTGAGGATCTTCCAGATAAATGACTCGCGTCACCATCTGGCCGTTCAAAACCGTGCGAAAATCTTCGTCATCCAATTGGATCTCAATCGGGTAACGAGTCGCCAGATGCTGCGGCGGGTACGTTCGGTCAATGACCTCAACGGTGGGAAAGAGTTCTACACCGATTGCACCCGGGATGTGTGTCACATGAAATCGATAGACCGCGCCGATCAAAAACCCTGCCTCCAAACGTTCGGCCGGTGCCGTCATTCCGCTCGGATTCGGGTTTCCAGCATGAGGCAGTGAGAACCGCACACCTTCTGGTCCATTGATTGCCACTGGTTGGTAGTAGCCAACGACCGGACCTCGCCCCATCAACCTTGCCTGACCAACCACGCCCGGAGGGTCACTCGCCTTGAACAGTGGACGAGTTGATCCTCGCGGCAGGAAGTCAGCGGGCTCAGAGCCGCTTACACTCCCCTCACCGAGAAAGGCCAAGGCGATTAGCCCTGCAGCGAGGTGAGTTCGAAGAGTCGTGATTTGTGACATCTTGCCTAGACCGACGATAGGAAAGAACTCGAAAGCTTTAACCGGAACGTATGGATGTGACAAAACGCGGTGGGGTAAGCTAGCTCCACACCGCGTTCGTCAAGGTTTTGTACCGCTGAGAAGCACGATCGAGCAGTAAGCTCTATGTCGCGTTTCAACTCGCGTAGCCTACGGATGTAGGTTTTGACTGGTGATGCGAATGCGATCCGCGGTAGCTGGGTAGCTATACCCAGGCTGGTTGCGAACGTCGATTCGGATCTTTTCGGTAGGACGTGGCATTCTCACGGCGGTGTGATTTCTCATCACGTGCTTCTGCAGTCCCGCGGGGTGTCCGAGAGGAAGATGTGGCGGCCCAGGAATGCCAATCGGCGTTGCCGACATCGTCATCCCATACTGAGCAGCCATCGGTGCGCCGGTGGGTGCCCCCGTTTGGCAATGACCACATCCATCGGTCGTCGCTGGAGCGTATGGAGCAGGTAGACCTGCAATCGGAGGTGTCATCATGCTCGCCAAAGAATCGGTACCCGCACCAGACATCTCAACGTCTTTATCACCCAAGCGGATAATTGCAAGGATCGAGCCTCGGCGATCCGCTTCGACGATTGGGTCGACACCGGGATCGAGGCGAGTGCTGACAAGCGTATCGATACCTGCAAGGGCAGGACCTTGGAATTCAGGATCGGGTAGGTAGATCACTTTGGTGACAAAGTTACCCGTCAGAACCTGATCAAAGTCTTCCTCGGTGAACTCGACAGGCACCGAGTTATGTGCGAGGTAGGCACCCGTTCGCGGATTGGCATAGGCCAGCTCAACGGTTGGATAAAGCTCAACGCCTTCTCGGTTGGGAATGTTGGTCAGCTTTACGCGATAGAGACCACCCTGAGGGAAGTTCTGACGCACTGGTGCAACAAGCGGTTCGCTATCAAAACCACCGTTGCCGGTTGCATCGTAGCGAACTTGCATTCCATCTGGGTTGCGGAATGAAACCTGAAGTGTCGGGGGAGCAGCGACCGGTGCGTCTGAAGATGCGCCAGGATGCATGTAATTGACCAGTCCGATCTCGCCATCACCGACCGAGCCTTGAGCAGCTTCGCTGTGAGCCATCGGCATTGCTTCCGATGCCGCGTTAGCAGCTAAATCAGCTGCTGTTGGTGCCGCCATGTTGCCGAGAACACCCGGTCCGGGGCCTCCGACGCCAGGGCCGACTTCCATCATGCGTTGCTCGGGTGGCAGGTTATGGCGAACCGGCACACACCCGGTGGCGAGGATCGCCGAGGTCGCAACTAGCGACATATGAGTGACGATTCGTTTCATCGTTTCCCCCGTTCCTTGGGTTTGCTTACTCGGTGGGCAGGAAAACCGGCCCGAGTTGTGGTCGTGTGGTTTCTAGATCTGTGTGGACTTTGGAAGCGGTCTCGAATTACTATCTCGACGCCCGACGCCCTTTTTGAATAGCGGCCACTTCCTGTTGAGTCCTTTCGTTCAACGAAAACAGGATGCAGACCGGTGTCGTATGTGGTCATCGGCACGTTGAATACGGAATCTTTGAGAAAATCAGCATAACCAGACCATGAAGATTCATCCTCACAAGCAGTGCAACACAGAACCAAAGACTGGGCAGCCTAATCGAAGTGGTGATTCTCTTGGTAAAACACGACAAAACGCGATGCTCCCGCCGTCAAACCGACAGCAGGATCCAGCTCCAAATTCAGGAAAAAGAAAGTTGCCCCTTTTCCTGCACATGCTCTGTTTGAGTGGAGTACTTCTAATAGCTAGCATTCAAACTGCGATTTCAGATGAAACCGATTCGCCTGAATCGAGCACCTTGGCAACAGCAGATTCCGATGATTCCCTCGCCGTGGAGAGTCTTCCACTACTACCAGCGAAACAGCCGGCCCCCGAGCTCGGCGATGGTTTCCACTCGACCCCAGATCCAGAAGTCGATTCAGCAGCTTCTCCGCGAGATCACGCCACCTCAGAAGGTCATAATCCGCAAGCAATCGTGTTGCTCAAGCGAGTACTTCAGCAGCTTGTTCATGGCCCAGCATTTCACTGTAAAGTTCGCGAAACGGTTTGGACCAATGATCGCGAAGTGATTGGAGTGGGAACGTATGAGCAGGCGGGGCAGGGGACAGGTCGCTATCACTTACAGGTGACCATGCACGACGGCAGCGGACGGCATCGCCTCCAGCAGATTAGCGATGGCAGATTGGCTTGGACGCGGACCGAGATTGCTTCTGGAATTACCTTGCGTCGAGTGGACGTGAGCCGACTGGATGAATGGGTTGGAAAACCCAACCCAAATGATTTGATACCTCCGAGGTACACGGTTGGCGCATGGGTGGAGTTGTTGTCGACCATCGAGCGAGATTATGAGTTGGACCTTGTGGGTGCGACGTTGGAGCAAGAAACGGTATGGGTGATCAAAGGTGACATCCGAGGACGTCGACGTGTTGAAGTCATGAGCCGAGGCGACCGCACTTCTTGGCCGATGCTCTTTCCAACTCGAGTTCATATTGCCATCGCCTCTCGACCCTCAGAATCGACCGACGTCGGTACCTTACTACCACTTCGATTTGAATTCTGGAGCGATCCGGCATTACCCACACTTGAAGGATTGAGCAGTCAAGAAAATTTGGAGAATCCAGATTCAGGACGCCGCCTCATCACGCTCATCGAACTGTATTCATTTCAGCCGATTATCGCCCCTCCGGTGGAACGATTTCGTTTTGAAAATCAGGAGGCAGAAGTGAACTTCATCAACGAAACGGATCGCTACATTCAGATGCATGGCATTCAACTAACAGAGCGAGAGAAACTGCAACTGCGGCGATAAACTGGAGATTGAAGCTAGCTGGCATGGCTGCGACCGTTTGCCGGTACAACTTCATTTGCAGACATGGGTGATTGTTCACGAGCGAGCTAACGGATTAGACTCCACGACCAAGAGATCACGAATCAACTCATCTGTGCGCGATTCAGGTTCCAAGTCATGAATGCATCCAGCTCAAGTTCTCAGACCCAACGTCAACCTAAATCAAAATGGCTGGTTTGGGCTCAATTGGTGCGGCTACCCAATGTATTCACGATCCTCGCCGACATTACCGCTGCTTTCCTGCTGACAACATCCGGTCCAGCCCCACTTTCTCGGCTGATCCTTGTTGTTCTAGGTGGTATCTGTCTCTACTGGGCTGGTATGACTCTGAATGACGTTTTCGATGAAGCCGTTGATCGGGAGCAGCGTGCAAAACGACCTATCCCCGCAGGACTAATCTCGAAGCGAGAGGCAAGTATCGGAGGTTGGTGTTTGTTGCTTTTGGGAGTACTACTGGCAACCACCAGTGGATTCATTCCAAGCGACTTGATGCCGAACACGTGGTTGCCGATGATCATTTCCATTGCGTTGGCAATCATGATCGTTGGCTATGATGGACCGCTTAAGTCAACCGTACTCGCACCTGCTGCGATGGGCTCATGTCGATTCCTGAGTTTTCTGTTGGGTGCTTCGCCAGCAATTGCATTGACCTCACTCTCATCACTGCAAAACCTTGGAGACATCATTCCTCGTGAGACTCTGGCAATCGCATCTGGATTTGGTATCTACATCATGGGGATTACCACCATGGCGAGGCGTGAAGCGACTGGCGGCAGCACACAACACCTGATTGTGGGTGGAACCATCACGACCCTTGGAGTGATATGCCTAGCCTTTGCCCCTCAAGCTTCCGCTGCAGCCCGAAGCTATTTTCTTGATATCCGATCTGTTTTCCCAGTGTTGATTGGAATGATTGCCTTGCCCGTCTTACTTCGTGCTGGCCGCGCGATCAGAACCCCCAGCCCACCTTTCATCCAAGTCACAATTAAGGCCGGTATTTTAACAATCATTCCGTTGGCTGCAGCCTTTGCAGCACTTGGAGCAGGTCCGCTCTGGGGCGGGGTGATTTTCTGCTTGGTGATCCCTTCATTTCTTCTTGCAGGCCGATTTCGCGTGACCTGAGAGAACGACGCGACAACCAATTGCAAGTTCTGACCAACGTGGAACAATTCAGGTTGTGAAACCCGATATTTTCTGCGTTTGAATAAAAAACGGTGTTCTATCGAATCGGACATCCGTATGATTTCTGTGATCATATGAGACGCGGTCGCCACTGAGGGTGACTAAGGAAATGCTCGTTTTTCAGGGAAAGTTGATAATGTCGGAATGGTTGAAAAGTCCGAATGTTCAGCTTGCGGTTGGACTGCTGGTTTTGTGCATCTTGATCTCCGCCGGTTTTTGGCTCGTGTCAAGATTTCGGGACTACGCGGCTCACGACCAGGATGACACGCTTGATGCGCTCGCAAACTTGGAAGAAATGCACCACAAAGGTGACATCAGCGAGGAGGAATTCCGAAACATACAGGCGAAGGCGGAAACGCTTTCTAACCTTGTCTCGAATCCCGACGATCCATCCCTCGAGGATGAGACGTTAGGTTCATCACATTCGGCATAGTTGATCTACTAGCTACCCTCCGCGAATCAGAGCCTCTTGAACGTAAGAGTTTCGATACGTTGGCTAGGTTTGAGAAACGATGCAGGTCTTCCGTAGATAAGCGGCTAGAGACGTGATGGAAACACTCGAACAAGGTAGAGACCTCCCGGTCAATGGTTCCCAAAATAAGCCTCCCAATTCCATGTGGCGCATTTCGGGACAGCACGGATTGTATTTAACCCCCAACCACACTTGGCTCGAACTTTCGAGGAAATGGATGCCCTGTTTCGTGTTTGCTGCTCCAGTTGCAAAACGCGAAGAAGTATTCGAGCCGTGGCCCGATAACCTAAATGACGAGTCGTTTAACTTACTGAGTCCACTGACCCGGTCAACGCAAGAGAAATCTTTGCTGCGAAACGGGTTAAGATCAAAGACGGACCAGTAAGCTGATCGACTGAATCAGGAGTCGCGTACGCATGCCCTCGAAAGACACCTCTGATACCAGCAACTCGCGTCGTGGCACGTCGTCGAGCAAGAAAAATGCTTTCTGTTCGTTTTGCAGAAAAAGTTACCGTGATGTTGGACCGCTCGTTGAAGGTCCCGGCGATGTTTATATCTGCAGTGAGTGCATTGAGCTTTGCCAGTCGATCCTCGACCAAGAGCAGAAACGCCGCGGACCGGAAAAATCGATTCTCGGAGACATCCCAACGCCACGATCCATTGTGGAACACCTCGATCAATACGTGATCGGCCAGACAGCAGCGAAACGCGTTTTGGCAGTAGCAGTCCACAACCATTACAAACGTCTCAATAACGGTTGGAACAGTGACTCTGACGTTGAGATCGAGAAAAGTAACATTCTGTTAGCCGGTCCAACGGGAAGTGGGAAAACGCTCCTCGCCCGATCACTTGCTCGCATGCTAAATGTTCCCTTCGCGATCGGTGATGCAACCACACTAACCGAAGCTGGTTACGTCGGTGAAGATGTTGAGAATTTGCTTTTGAAACTTCTTCACGCAGCGGATTTCGATGTCGAACAGGCTCAACGCGGAATCCTCTACATCGACGAAGTCGACAAGATCGGAAAGACCAGCGCGAATGTATCAATCACGCGAGATGTATCCGGTGAAGGGGTCCAGCAGAGCCTCCTGAAGATGCTCGAAGGTACCGTAGCCAACGTCCCGCCGCAGGGAGGACGGAAGCATCCAGAGCAACAGTACATCCAACTTGATACCAGCAACATCCTCTTTATTGTCGGAGGGACTTTCGTTGGTATCGAAGAAATCATTCGAAAACGACTAGGCCATAAAACACTCGGCTTTGGCGGCCAGAACGTGCGTAACGAGCAAAGCGAAGCTGAGCTACTCTCACAAGTTCAAACCGAAGACATCCTTCAGTTTGGGTTGATCCCAGAATTAGTGGGTCGATTACCAGTGGTAAGCTACTTGCAACCTCTCGACGAAGAAGGGCTTGTGAGGGTGATGAAAGAGCCTCGCAATGCCTTGGTGAAACAGTATCAGGCGCTCTTCCGCATGGAAGACTGCGAACTTGATTTCACTGACGAAGCACTCCACTACGTCGCACGAAAAGCTTTAGCAAAAGGCGTTGGTGCACGTGGACTGCGAGGTATCGTCGAAGAGGCAATGCTGGACATCATGTATGACCTTCCGGAGCAAGAAAAAGGAACCGTGGTCAAAATCGATGAGAGCGTTGTGGCTGGTCAGAAAGGTGTCTTTCAAATGCCAACCACCAAAAGTGCTTAACGCCGCTTCACGACAACGGGTCAGATAATCCAAGGGTCGATTTCCGCAGGGAAATCGACCCTTTTTTCTATGCAATCGCTCTGTCAACCGGCGTTCAGTCTAGTGGCGGAAAAGAATCTTCTTTCTTGTAAAACTTGGTGATATCCAATGACGATCTCCGCTCTTCCTCCATCAATTTGATTCGCGACTCGAGCCGTTCCATACGACGCATGAGCTGAGGAATCACATCTTGGTTTTCGTCAGGTCGCTGAGGTCGCGGTACGGTTGGATAGCCCAGATGTCTTTGCAGGGCGCCGAAAAGAAATAGAGGTTCCTTACGGCGATTACCGAAAGCAATTCTGCCTTCTTTACGACCGAACAAGAAAGGGCCTTTTCCTTCGAGCGATTGATCAGCCGCAATCAAACGCTCGGAATATTCTTCACTCGCTAAAAATAGCAGATCCGCAATCTCAACCAATCCAATTTGCGCACGGAACTGGAGGATCCATTTTGCCCAATCCTTTGAAAAAATCGGATCGGAACTGATAGCTGTCAGACCACGGTCGTAATGCAAGCGATTACGGCAGAGTACTTCAAACTGAAAAAAGAACAGCCCCGCAGCGGTGCATTCTTTGAGCCGGTAATTCGCTTCAGCCTCGAGCACCTGCAAAGCAGTTTGCATCGTAAATCGACCGGTCTCCTCTTCCGCCTGATGAACGAGAAAAGCTTGAAATGGTGTGAAGTAGTGAGCCAGTCGATTCATTGCCGGCGACATCAAACCAGAATGTTTTAACTCGGTAAGCAGGTAGTCAATTGCGAAGGGTAACTTGGTGGTCGATAACAACTCATACCGGATTTGCTCAAGGAGTTCCTGCATGGGCATCTCCTCCGCTGATCGTTCCCGCAATAGCTGGAATAGGTACGCCTGCTCGACGTACTCGGATCGATCAAGAAGCGATTGGGTCATATCAGCGTCAGCGCAAAGGGAAACGAGTTGTACTCCCCAGTCTAGCAATTCCTCAAGCAAACCTTACAAAGCACACCGCAAAAAGGGTGAGGAATCGATCCAGAGGCCAATCCCTGTTCACGAAGCCGCTTCCGCGTCTCCCGAGAAATTTACGTTCTAAAAGAGCCTGTAGCTACTCTGCCGAGTAACGAGCGAAGACGATGCAGGCGTTGTGGCCGCCGAAACCGAAGCTGTTACTCATTGCATATTCGACTTCCAATGCAGCAGCCTGATTCGGCGTGTAATCTAGGTCGCAAGCGGGGTCGGGGTTATCGAGATTGATCGTCGGTGCAATCTTCGAATCGACAATCGACTTGCTAAGTATCACCGCTTCGATACCACCGCTGGCACCAAGTGAGTGCCCGAGTGCGCTCTTGGTGCTGCTAATCTTTAGACGTTTAGCATGGTCGCCAAAAACACGCTTGATAGCGGTAGTCTCGGCTTTATCGCCGAGCGGAGTGCTCGTGCCGTGCGCATTGACGTAGTTGATCTGCTCAGGACGAATTCCGGCATCTTGGATCGCTAAAGTCATCGCCGTGGCGGCACCATTGCCTTCGGGGTCCGGAGCGGTGATGTGCCCAGCATCGCTAGTGGTTCCATAACCGAGAACTTCGGCATAGATCTTGGCACCGCGAGCTTTGGCATGCTCTAGCTCCTCGAAGACAAGAATACCAGCACCTTCCGCGAGAACAAAACCATCTCGATCGACGTCAAAGGGCCGACTTGCCCGAGCGGGGTCGTCATTTCTCGTTGATAACGCTTTCATGTTTTGAAAGGCGGCAAGTCCCATTTTGGTAATCGCTGCCTCAGTTCCGCCGGTGATGACCAAATCCGTTTCGCCAAGCTGCACACTTCGAAGTGCGTCCCCCATTGCATTGGTGGCACTGGCGCAAGCGGTGGCAACCGCATAATTGGGACCTTTGAGGCCGTGCGCAATGGACAGGTTCCCCCCTGCTGCATTGACCATCATTTTAGGGACGGTGAATGGACTGACGCGGTCGGGTCCCTTCGCAATCATCCGTTCAATCTGCGACTCGATCTCACCTAGCCCACCAATCCCTGAACCAAGGATCACGCCACACTTGCTCCGGTCGGTCTGATCAAAATCAAGTCCTGCATCCGCAATTGCTCGCCCCCCAGCGTAAACAGCGAACTGGGTGAAACGGTCGAGACGCTTCGCCTCGCGTGGGTCAACGACCCCTGTTAGATCAAATTCTGCTACCTCGCCACCGAAATGGACCTTGTAAAGGCTGGTATCCATGGTGGTGAGAGTCTGAACTCCGCTCTCGCCGGCACAGAGGCGATTCCAAAAGGTGTCTACTTCGTTACCTAATGGGGTCACCACACCTACGCCGGTGACGACAATCCTTCGCATCGCTGGTTGTTGCATCACAAAAGCCTTCGGCCAAATCCTACAGGTGATGTCAGCCAAGGGTGTGTCATGATCCAATCCCCATGGCAATTCAAGCAAAATAAATGCCGCCAACAAAACTCAGAACTTTGACGGTCCTGAGATGCTAGGCGGCAGTATCAATCGAGCGGAATCCGGTTGAGTTGGCAAACCAACTACGCGTCTTCCCCTTTTTCGCTCTCGATGAAGGCAACTGCCTCACCGACTTTTTGAATTTTTTCAGCAGCCTCATCGGGAATACTGATATCAAACTCCTCTTCGAGTTCCATCACCAATTCGACGGTGTCGAGAGAGTCAGCACCCAAATCGTTTACGAAGGATGTATCTGTTGTGATCTTTTCTTTGTCCACACCAAGTTGTTCGGACACGATTTCGATCACACGTTGTTCGACGTTACCCATGGGATTTCTCTATAAATTCTCAGCAACAAATGATGGGGAAATGGAGGAGGTCATCTCCGCCGCAAAGCCCGTAACGGTCCTGGCGGTTTCGATCGCGTCGGCGACATGACTCGCGTTGGCAAAAGATAGGTTAAACAAGCAAAACGCGTCAATACACGGATGAGGTATTGGAGCGAGGATTCCCAGCAAACCCGGATTTTTTCTCGCTCGGAGTCCTTATCGTAGCATCATTTACCCAATCATGCCGCCATCAACGACCAAGGTCTGGCCAGAAATATAACCAGCAGCCGACGAAGCCAAAAAGAGAACCGCCGCCGCTACGTCCTCTGCCTCACCGAGTCGCTTGGCCGGAATCCGTTTCTTGGCCTCCTCAAGGATCACATCACCGAGTTCAGCAGTCATTTCGCTAGCAATGAATCCGGGAGCAACAGCATTCACAGTCACCCCGCGACTGATGAGCTCCTTGCTGAGTGTTCTAGTCAAACCAATCATCCCCGCTTTACTCGCCGAGTAATTGGCCTGACCTGGGTTGCCAATCATGCCCGAAATACTAGCCATATTGATAATTCGGCCATATTTCTTCCTTCTCATAATGCCAGCCGCACTTCGACAGCAGATAAAGCAGCTCGTCAGATTAGTGGCAATCACATCGTCCCACTCCTCATCTGACATCCCCCTCATCAACTTGTCTCGGGTGATCCCAGCGTTATTGACCAAAATATCGAGTCTCCCCAGCTTCTTGGCTGTGCCCTCAATCGCATCTTTCGCTGCTGCACGATCGGTCACGTCGCAGGCAAGAGCCTCGGCTTTTCCGCCCAAAGCTTCGATTTCACCAACGGTGGAAGCGAGTTTCTCGGCGTTTCTCGCGACACACACCACGTGGGCACCATTGATACCTAATGCAACAGCAACGGCTTTTCCTAGCCCCTGTGACGCCCCCGTTACGATGGCCACCTGCCCTGTCAAATCCGCTGTCATCGAAAGTTTCATGGTCACTCTTTAGTTTCGTGTGATAGGTAATGTTTGCTCACAATCTATGATCGTCGAACCAAGATGAAAAGACCGCTGTACCCGCCCAAGCCCAGACAGAGATTCAATTTGAGTTCTCTAGCGGGAATGCCAATTCACCAAGACAACGAGAAGGCAGTCAGCAGGTTGCGAAATGCCGGACTGAAATCCTGGACTACCACTGCAGCAATGCTTGCCAATGTGAAACCGCTGAAGCGGAAAGTTTCGACGGCTACGGCTGGTCACCAAAACCATCGCTTGGAAGCTTGCGGTTGATGCGTTTGAGGGTACCTCTCAAAACTCGACCAGTACCAACTTCCTCAAACTTTCCGATGCCATCGGCAACCATCTGGCGGATCGACGCCTCCCACAAAACCGAGCCAACAACCTGACGGCTCAGCAGATCTTTGATCTCAGAGGCTGATTGATGAGGCTTGGCATCCACGTTGCTGTAGACCGGTATTTGAGTGTCAGCAATCGGCATTTCTTCCAGCGCCTGAACCAAGGCTTCCACCGCAGGTTGCATCAATACCGTGTGGAACGCGCCCGCAACGCTCAGTGGGACAACCTTCATCGCTCCAGCGTTCTCCGCCACGGGCACAAGTCTCTCCAACGCCGATTGATGCCCCGAAACAGCGATGTTTCCAGGACAGAGAAGATTAGCGGGCTGCAAGACTTCCCCGTCCTGACGAGCCTCATCACATACACCCTCTAAAACTTCGAGATCCAATCCGATGACGCTAGCCATCCCACTGGAAACAGCATTGGCCGCAGCTTGCATTGCTTGACCTCGACGCTGAACCAGTCGCACCCCATCCTCAAAGCGAAGCCCGCCAGCGAAACAAACAGCGGTGTACTCACCCAGACTGAGACCCGCTGCTGCAGTGACCGATTCAATCCGCTCCGGCTGCGTTTCCCGCAATACTTCGGCCGCTGCGATGCCCACAACGAACAGAGCGGGCTGGCTGAATTCGGTCTCGTTGAGTTGTTCAACTGGGCCATTGCCGCACAGGTCGGACAAGTCGTACCCCAGCACCTGGGACGCTCGATCAAAATACTGCTTAGCAGAAGGGTGCTGCTCGCAAAGCCAGCGTCCCATACCAACGGCTTGAGCACCCTGACCGGGAAATAAGATACCGACAGAAGTCATGCTAATTGCCTACGACTAGTGTGTTGATCCTGTGCTGACCGGAGTCAGGAGCAATCACATCCCACAATCTGCTTCACACATAGCACAGATCGCTTCAGACTGGAAAACCTAGTCTTCTTGATGCTCGACAACCGTTCGTCCCTGATAGTATCCGCATTTAGGGCAGATAGTATGAGTCGGGACTGCGGTGCTGCACTGAGGGCAGTAGCTCACCTGACGGCGTTTTACGTGGTCGTGAGAACGTCGTTTGCCGCTACGGCTGTTAGAATGTTTTCGCTTAGGGACAGCCATCGCTGTAAATCCAAAGTGACTCGATTGGTGTTTTAGTAAGTGGCGTATGTTAGAAACCAAGCACTGATTTCGTCAACGCACTCCGAGCAGGAATCTCAAAAAACCTGCAATCTGTCGGCTTTCGCCCCTCAAGATTGACTGAACTCACGCCTCGAATTGCTAAAATCAGACCGTTTTGGCTGGTTTCAAGCTCCCTTTTTGCCCACCACAATCCCAAATTTAGCTCGATCCTTACTCAACAGTGCGAACTGACAATCCTCCAGCCCACATGAAGTGAGCTGACTTTGGAGCTGCGTAGGTGAGAGAATGCCGCCCTCGCTCGTCTCCAATTTCAGTCTCAACGACTCCAAACGGTCAACCAGCGTCACCTTTCCCCCCATATCGACCAGATCGATCACCACCAGTCGCCCTCCGACTCTCAAAAACTCAACCGCTCGAGCCAGAAAACGCTCCGCATTTTGCGATCCGATCCCAGAAAGTCGTTGAGCGATCACGACCCAGTCGTACTGACCACGCTCAAGTTCAACCTCCGCGGGGTCGGCTGGAACTGCCCGAAAACGCTCTTCCAATCCAATGGACTTAGCTGTGCTGAGCGCCGCCTCCAAAGCTGCGTGATGGTCGACCGCGGTAATGTTCGCTTTTTGATCGCGGTACGCCATCGCGCTACTCCACACCGCTGAACCGCAACCAAGATCAAGGATTTCGAGCGATTGGCCGGATGAGTCACCTCCAAAATCAAGAATCTCAGCAGCTTCCATTGCTGCAGGGGTATGGATCCACTGAGTGGCTGCGAGATGGTCTTGGTGTAACTGGACATCGTGCGACTCTCGGCTCAAATCTCCTTGAGCGAGCCCAACAAGCCGCTCCCATCGACTGTCCGCAAGATCGTGATCGTACTGACACAAAAGATGAGCCGCTCGCGACAGTGCGTAATCGTCCTGATACTGCTCGACGATTCCAATCGCGACAGCCGCATCAAGAATCTCTCTAACAATCTCAGTATCAAGCGACCCTGACACACACAACTGCTCAAGAGTGCATTGTTGCTCACGCAAGGCATCGATGAGACCGAGTTTGCGAAGCGACCGGATGAGATGCGAAGCGGCATTGATCTGCATCAATTGATGATAAAGACCGAGGGTGCGTTCCTGCGCTGATCTCACCGCCTGCTGCTGCGTCTGCTCGGCTGAATCCCCAGCGCCGTGCTCGCTCACGAAGTCGCCTCCTGATCGACCTTCCTTAGTGCATCAATGACTGCATTACAGCGTTTCATGGTTGACGCGAAACCATCAAAGGTCATCGACTGATAACCGTCACTCATCGCTGTACTTGGATCCGGGTGCACCTCGACAATGATCCCATCAGCCCCGGCAGCACACGCTGCGACGGCCATGTCAGGAACCATGTAGGTGTGTCCCGTACCGTGGCTAGGATCGATGATGACTGGAAGATGTGTTTTTCGGTGCAGGTAAGTGACACTGGCAAGAGGTAGCGTGAAACGCGTGTGTCCCTCGAAGGTGCGAATCCCTCGCTCGCATAGCATCACCTGATCATTGCCTTCGTTGAGGATGTATTCCGCCGCCAGGAGGAACTCATCCATGGTGGAAGAGGCACCGCGTTTGAGCAACACCGGCTTACCTGACGCGCCAACCGCCTCCAGTAATCGGTAATTCTGCATGTTGCGGGCGCCGATCTGAAGGACATCCGCATACCTCGCGACCAAATCAACGTCCTCGGTGCTCATCACCTCCGTGAAAACGGCCAAGTTGGTTTCCTCCCGAGCGGTGGCCAACATTTTCAAACCATCTTCCTTGAGCCCCTGAAAACTGTAAGGGCTGGTTCTCGGTTTGAACGCACCACCGCGTAACCCGGTAGCACCAGCCGCTTTAACAGCTCGAGCTGTTGAGAGGATCTGCTCTTCGTTCTCGACGCTACAAGGTCCGGCGACAAAACCAACACTGCCCGCCCCAGCGACAAAGTCCAAAACCCTGATCTGACTCGGATCAGGCTTCACCTCGCGACTTGCCATCTTGTAGGGAGCGGCAATTGGAACCACAGCTGAAACACCTTCCCCACTTTCAAGTGACTCCTTGAAGTGCTCGCGTTTTTCGCCAATCGCTGCGACAACCGTTCGCTGTTCCCCAACGATCACGCTTGCCTTGAGACCCAACTCTTCAACGCGTCTGACGGTGGCTTGAATCTGCTCGTCATTCGCGTTGGACTCCATCACTACGATCATTTGCTCACCAAAGCTTTCTAAAAACCGACTGTTTTTTATCTATTACTGACGCTATCACACGTTAGCCCTTGTCAGTCTAACCGACTCACAGTTGGGCAATGCCATCGCGGCGTTTTCTATCCACCACGACATCTTTATTATTGATTACTAACCACCACGAACCCAAGTGATCCAGTTCTTCACAAAGTCTTCGGGACGCACACCAAACGAGGCGACGAAGGACGGCTCGAACGGCTGACCACTTCCCAATAGACGAATCAGGGAATCAAAACTGCGGCGATGGGTACGATCCATCATCGTGGATACGACCATCCCACCAATCAAATCGGTGTGCTCGGGCGACAACTTCCCATCTAGGAATTGTTTGGCGTTTTGCATGGTCGAAAGTGCTTCGGAAAGATCGGCTTGTTGCTGGCGAAGCGCATCTCGATCCCTCGTAGCGCCAGCCTGAGTTGAAGTGGCTAAACCAGCACCCTCTGCAAACCATCTCGGAACACCACGACGACGAGTCGCCACCGCTAAACTGACCATCGCACTTGAGAGTCTTCCGGAAATCACCGCTTCATCCTCTTCCTGTTCGCTGCAAACCATTGAAAGGTAAGCATCAATCCCATCAAAACTCCAATGGCTGGTCCAAGCCGAGGGAACCGAACGGCTCTCAACCATCTTTGCAAACTCGCTGTATTCATATCGCTTTGGGAAAACAAAGATGGACGCCCGACCTTTGAAGAAAGCTTCACCTGATTCGCCCTTGACCACTGACCGAACCGATTTCATTTGTGCTTCCGCCAAACGCCCTACTAACTCCAAGGTCCCTTCTGAAACAGGTCCAGAGACGTGAAAGTGCTCCGTCTGCAACTCAGAAACACTTCCTGCCGAAGCCGTCACAAGCTTCAAATGATCCCCCGCCAAACCCTTCCGATGCTCACTCATTTCCTCAGGGGATGCAGCTGCCGCCCAGGCCAACTGACTCATCACTCGAATGGGCTGTGTAGGGCTGTCACCATCGAGAGTTGCTCCCTCATCGATCCAAGTGGAAATCAGCTGGATCGACTCGTCAGATAACGCTGGTCGTCCGCCAGCAGGCATACGTTGGCCCACCATTCCTTTTAGCTTCTGAATCAGCAAACTCTCTGAAGATTTACCGGGACTGATAATCACTCCACTGTCACCACCTTGGAGCAACTGCGCAAAGGTGTCGAGTCGTAATCCACCACGCACCTGCATCGCATCGAGGTGACAACCGTTGCAGTTATCGACCAAGAGCGGAGCGACATCAGCCGCAAAGCTGACGGTCTCGCTGCCAGTCGCCCGTTTAACTTCTAAATTCATGTTGACCGGAGTCGCTGGAGCTGCCCCCCCGCCAATCGGTGCAGCTGGATCGTCACCATCAAACTTCGCACCAGAATTAATCCAATCCTTGAGCGTTTTCAGCTCGGCTGGAGTTACCCTTCCGCCGCCTCGAGGCATATCGCCTGTCTCAATCGTCTCGATCAGGCGACTCCCAACCGTATCTCCCGCAAAAATCACGACGCCTTCTGGTGGGCCTTTCATCAAGGCAGCAAAGGTTGCTGTATTGAACCCTCCCTTGGTGTCACGAATGTGACACTGACCGCATCGTTGAACGAGAATCGGTGCCACTTCATCCTTGAAGCTGACCATCATCTCGCCACCAGCCGGCTTGGGTTCTGGCTTTGTAGGTTCTGGCTTTGCAGGCTCGGGTTTCTCTGGTGGTGAATCACTGGACGGCTTCGGCTCCACCTTCATTGGTCGAGAAGGATCGGCAGGGATTGCATTGGGGTCTGGCTTACGGAAAGGCGGCAGAGAAATGCCTTCAAATTGCAAGAGCGTGTGCGCCTTTTCAATCCTTTGGATCGCTGGAGCAAGTGCCGCGAATGCCTCCTCTCCACCACTGGAAACCGCCGCCTGGAGTTGCTCCATCGCTTTGATGATCTGCTGACCCGAGGTTTCGTACTTTCCAGCGGCGTAGCTCTTACTTGCTGCGATGACCGTATCGTTGACCTGTTTAATCAGACGAGTCTGCGCTCCAGTGAGTTCGAAGGCAGTCGCTGTCGTTCCACAGACCAGAGAGGCCATCACCAAAAACAGAATCAGCATTGAACTTGGTTTGCGCATTTTCATTGTCTCATCTCCCTCAGCGAAAGAACGCCCGACCATTCGATCTCTCCCTAAGTATAGGCTCCAATTCACTCAACTCACCCAAATCTGTGGAACACAACCGAGCTTTCGAACGGTTTTTAGCCGCTCGTACCGCCTGAACGCGTCCCCAAACACCTTCGGACGCGAGTTTACAAAAGACTCTAAGCCACGTCATTTTGCTCTGCTCTTCATCAGTACTCGTTGCCAACCGCCTCCGAATCGACTGCCGCAACTGCTGATGCATCCACAGAACTTTTTACCACTTGGCGAACTTGACGCTCCCCAATTTCTTTCTTCAATCGGGCAACCGCCTCGGCCACCGGCATGGAACCAAGATCTCCATCAATCCGGTCTCTCAACGCCAACTGCCCAGCCTCCGCTTCTTTGGGACCAACGACGGCCATGTAATTAACCAGTTCAAGCTGGGCATTCCGGATTTTCGCCTGCACCTTGCCGCCGCTGCTATCCACACTCACCTTGAGCCCTTCGGCTTCCAACTGCCTAGCCACCTGAAAAGCGTATTCGAGTGATTTATCGCTCAGTGGCAACACTCGTACCTGCTCGGGCGATAACCACAAAGGGAAAGCTCCTGCAAAGTGTTCGACCAACATCCCAGTGAACCGTTCCAGCGATCCAAAAGGTGCTCGGTGAATCATCACGGGTCGATGGGCAACATTATCACTTCCGTTGTATTCGAGCTTAAATCGCTCCGGAAGGTTGTAATCGAGCTGCACCGTACCAAGTTGCCAAGAGCGGCCAATGCAGTCGCGAACCATGAAGTCAGCCTTGGGTCCGTAGAAGGCAGCCTCGCCCTCCTCTTCGTTGTAATCCAGACCAGACTGTTCCAGAACACTTCGCAGAGCGTACTCAGCTTGCTTCCAATTTTCTTCGGAACCGACGTACTTATCGCTTTTGGGATCCCGAAGTGACAGTTGAACTCGATAATCATCAAGACCAACCGACTGAAGTACAAACTTGGTCAACTCGATCGTCGCGCGGAACTCATCTTCAACCTGATCCGAAGTGCAGAAGATATGTGCGTCGTCCTGAGTCAATCCTCGAACGCGAAGCATGCCATTGAGTTCGCCGGTTTGCTCGTGCCGATAAACCGTTCCAAATTCAAATAATCGAAGGGGTAGCTGGCGATAAGAACGAGGCTGAGCCTTGAAAATATGGCAGTGATGCGGGCAGTTCATCGGCTTGAGCAGGTATCGCTCGTTCATCATTTGCCACTGATGCAGCACACTCTGCCGGTCTTCAACCGATGCCGACGCCCGATAGTTGGGAAGCTCGACACCAAAGACCTTCGCCGCTTCCATCAGTTTTTCTTCGCCATCTGCGTCGATTGTTCCCTCTTCTAACCGACGACTCCAAGCATCCAACAATCCACCCACCTCGCTACCGAATAGCGGTGCGAACTGGCTGTCTCGATAATACGGAAAGTGACCGCTCGTCTCATACATCTCCACTCGACCGATGTGGGGACTGTACACAGGGTCATAGCCTCTGGAGAGCAACTCCTTGCGCAGGAAGTCTTCCAAAGCAACACGCACTTTGGCTCCCTTGGGAAGCCACAAGCAGAGTCCCTGACCCACTTCAGGATTAATCGAAAACAGGCCATGCTGTCGCCCCAAAACGCGATGGTCGCGGCGTTTAGCCTCCTCAATTTGCTCCAAGTACGCAGCCAACTCTTTCTTGTCGAAAAAGGCAGTTCCGTACAGACGTTGCAGGTAGCGACCTGAGACGTCACCCTTCCAATGCGCCCCCGCAATGCTCATTAATTTGATCGCTTTGATCTTTCCGGCATCAGGAATATGAGGACCGCGGCAAAGGTCCACAAACTCTCCCTGTCGATAGAAACTGACGCTTGATTGATCAGAAAGTCCCGTTTCAATGTGCTCGACCTTCAAGTCCTGATTTAAGTCGGCACACAATTGGCGAGCCTCGTCTCGCTCCAAGGCAAATCGCTCGAAAGGCTCCTTGTCCTTGATGATTCGTTTCATCTCCGCTTCGATTTTCGGGAAATCTTCCTCGCTGATTTTTTCGGGGAGTTCAAAATCGTAGTAGAACCCCCCCTCCGTTGTGGGTCCAAAGGCCAGAGAAACCCCGTCATAGAGTCGCATCACCGCCCGTGCCATGACGTGAGCGGCACTGTGGCGTAGAACCCCCAATGCCTCGGGATCCCTGCTGGTTAGCAGTCGCAGAGCCATTGGCCCCTCGTCTCCCTCTAGGTCACCAAAAGGTCGATCCGCATCGACAATTGCTCCATTGACTTCAGCCGCGACGACAGAACGAGCCAAACCTTCGCTGATCCCCCGTGCGACATCCATCGAAGTGCCATCTGCGGGTTGCTGAACAATGGTGCCGTCTGGAAGCTGAATCTGAAGGGTCGAAGCTGACGTCATCACAAAACTCTCAACTATTAACGAGGAATTGGAAACTCGCATACCGATGGCGAGTTTCAAACAATGGAGGCATCACCCGAAATCCCGAAGCTCTTGCATTGTGATCGGGTGACGCAACCGCCCAAGAATGATGTCCGCCACCCTCCAACGTCAATCCCGCATCGAAGAAGCTTCACATTTCGCGGGAAATGAAGACCGTGACAGGCGGGAAGGAATCGTGAGGGGTTGACGGCAAACAATCGTTTAAAACAATCGTTTAAAACAACCGGTTCAATCCGAGTCTCCGAATCACAACATCCCCCAAGCAATCGGGGACGGCGTAATTACTTTGAGTCCCACCAAATACCAAATGACCAAAAGTCCTCCAGAAATCTCGCACGCTGCCGCTGGGCACGAATCGATCGGACTTCCATCGGCCGATATCGATTGCGATAGGCCCCGCGGTGCGTCCACCAAAGAACGGCTACTTGCGGCAGCCGGCCCCATTTTCGCCCAGAGAGGATTCGATGATGTCACTGTGCGAGAACTTTCCTCGCAGGCCAAAGTCAATGTTGCAGCGGTTGGTTACCATTTCGGAGATAAACTGGGCCTCTACCGAGCGGTAATTGATCACATCCGTGGCCGCAAAGACCAACGCTTTCCAACTCCCGATAATACCGAACCCGACCCGAGGAAAAGGCTCACGCAAAACGTGAGTCACCTCCTTTGCAGAATGGCTTCGAGTGGCGAAATGGGATGGGAAACTCAACTGTTGTTGCGTGAGATCCAACGGCCGACCCCTGTCTTTGAACACATCGTGGGCGTTGTCTTTCGTCCGCAATTTGATCACCTCATTGAAACCCTGCGGGAACTCAGCCAGTCCGAACTTCAAGCTCACCAATTGGAACAGATCGCCTTGAGCATCGTGGGCCAATGCACCTACTACACCACCGGAACGAGCATGATCCGCATGCTGATTGCCCCGAAACATCTTGAAACTAAATTCAACAGAAATTCAATCGTTGTCCACATCGTAGCGACCACTCTCGCCTCAATTCAAAGTGGGACGATCCAAGACTATGAGCAACTGATCACTGACTTCCTCGTGCCCGTGTCTGAGAGTTGCCAAAGTGCTCCTCTCCAATACACCTGCTAATTAAATCGCCACGAAGGTTCCTTCCTCACAACACAAACTGAGATCACACAGTTGGGATCGAGCCAACCCCAACCTTTCACCACACGCTTTCTTGTTCGACTTTCTCAACCATGCAATCCACTCCTCCTCCTACAGCGTCTTTCACTCGAGGCCTCTTGATTAATTTCGTTGCGCCGCTCGCGTTGCTTGCCGCTGCAGTGTCAGTCTTTATGGCACTCGGCACGGTGGAACCGCCAAAGCGTCCCGACCCTGACATGAGTCGCAACGGGCGTCTTCAGGCCTTGTCCCCCATTCGCATCGAACCGATCAAACTTCTGGACCCGACCGAAACACCGCTGTTTCTCTCCGTCGACGGGACAGTTGTCCCATTCGAAGAAGCCAACGTCGCTGCGGAGGTTTCGGGGCGTATTATTTCAAAATCAGAAAAATGCGAAGCCGGTGGTTTTGTTAAGCAGGGTGAGATCCTCATGAAGATCGACCCGGAGGATTATCAGCTAGAGGTACAGCGGCTCTCACAACAAAAGGATCAAGAATACCAACGTCTTCAGGAACTTGATCAAGAAATGCTGAACAGCCAGAAATTGATCGATGTGGCCCAGCAAGACGTCAAGATCCAAGAACGAGAAATTCGTCGACTCGAATCTCTGCCATCGGGCTTCGCCAGTCGCACTGAAATCGACCAAGCCAATCGCGCTCTGCTCGCAGCGACGCAGCAGCTTGTCTCCCTAGAGAATCAACTAAAGATTCAGCGGAAGCAACGCACCCGAATCGAATCTGCCGAAAAACTCGCTGCAACCCAACTGCAAGCTGCAGAGGTCAATCTTAGGCGAACCCACGTACGTGCCCCAATTGACGGTATCGTCGTCACTGAGCAGGTGGATGTGAACACATTTGTGACGCGAGGGAGCCCTCTAGTAACGATTGAGAACACATCGAAGGTAGAGGTTTCAACGAGCCTGCGGATGGATCAGCTCTACTGGATTTTGGACCAAGTAGACATAGAAGAGACAAAAACGAGCGTCGGCTACGACCTGCCAGAGACAGATGCCATCATCGAGTTTGAAGTTTCCGGACGGCACGGAATGACACACCAGTGGAATGGCAAACTCTTGAGCTATGACGGCATTGGACTGGACCCAAAAACAAGAACCGTCCCTGTCAGAGTGATTGTAGACCGTCCGTCAGAATTCATTCACCAAGGCGAAAGCTCCATCCCATCGCATTCCACGACGCCACTGGTGCGAGGAATGTTTGTTAGAGTCCGCCTGATGATTCATCCAAAAACACAACTCTACGTGATCCCAACCAAAGCCCTGCAACCGGGCAATCGCATCTATGAATTCACTCCCGATGACTCCGTGCTGGACGTTGCTGCGAGCGAGGAGGAAATTTTCAATCCACCGCTGGAGCCATCGGTAGATGAGTCCTTCGATCCGGTGGACTGGATCGCTGGCCGCGTCCAGATTCGCAACGAGGTAATCCCAGTCAATTCACTATCACTCGGAAACCTGAACGCGAAATCACACTCGATGCACAGCGACAATGAACACACCTCACAAACAACCTCGTTCACCGGACGAGACTTCTGGGTTTGTGAAGTGGCCGGATTCAATGGAGAAGGAGACAGATTTGTTGTCACCTCGCCACTTGGAACAGTCAGCGAAGCTTCCTTCCCGGCTCGGGCAGACAACAGCACCACACCTTCCCCTCAGATCTCAGAACCCCTTGATTCATCGGACCAAGTGTCGATCCGCCAAACACGAAGCAGTGTTAAAGCAGGAGGCAAATCATGAAGCGTTTGGTGAACTGGGCGATCACGAACTCGCCGGGCATGAACGTACTTGTCTGTGCATTGATGCTCGTCGGCGCGTTTGCTCTCTACGGGATGCGACGTGAAGTTTTCCCGACCTTTGAACTTGAAATCGTGACGATAAGCGTCCCTTATCCGGGGGCAACCCCGCGAGACTGCGAAGAAGCGATCTGTCAAAAAATTGAGGAAGCGATACGCTCCCTTGACGGCATCAAGAAAGTGACGTCCATCGCGCAAGAGGGTAACGGCGTCGTCTTGGCAGAACTTCGCAGTGACGTAAAAAATGTCCAGAAGGTGATGTCTGAAATTGATCGCGAAATTGACAGGATCCCAAGCTTTCCAGCCTTAGCCGAAGATCCACAGATCCAGCAGGTCACCTTCCGCGAAGCGGCCATTCGTATCGGGATTATCGGCCCAGTAGATCGCTCACCTGATGGTGAAAGAAAACTTCGCGAAGTTGCGGAAATCGTCCGAGACGACGTCCTGAACCTTCCCGCCGTTTCATCTGCTTCGATCAAAGGCACTCGCCCCTACCAGATTGATGTTGAAATACCCGAAGCCACCTTGCGGAGCTATGGCCTGTCACTCGGCGCGGTTGCTTCATCGATTCGCAGCCAAAATATTGAATTGCCTGGTGGTCAACTAAAAGCCGAAGGACAAGAGATTCTGCTGCGAGCAAAAAACAAGGGCAGGGTAGGGGAGGAGATTGGAAAGTTGCCTTTGGTCACTCAGGACAATGGTGTTGTCTTGACCGTTAATGACTTAGGGACCGTCAAAGATGGATTCCAAGACGTGACTTCAGCAGGTGAAATCAACGGTGAACCTGCGATGGTCGTCAATGTCGAACGAACCAAAGAAGAAGATCTGCTTGCGATGGTTGATATGGTTCGCGAGTACGCAGCCACCAAAGAATTACCCTCGGGCTATCGATTTATCCTTTGGGGAGACAGCAGTGCTGAAGTGCGGGGCCGTCTCGAATTGCTACTTCGAAACGGCTGGCAGGGCCTCTTTCTCGTCTTCCTCGTGCTAAGTCTTTTTCTTGAAACACGCTTAGCTTTCTGGGTTGCACTCGGAATCCCCATCTCGATTCTCGGTGCGGGAGTGGCGTTATCAATGGGTGACCAGACGCTTAACATGCTCAGCCTGTTCTCGTTCCTAGTGGCTCTCGGGATCGTGGTCGATGACGCCATCGTGATTGGCGAAAACATCTACGAGCACATGCAGCGAGGCAAGAGTCGGGCTCAAGCAGCGATTGATGGGACCGTCGAAGTGATCCCGAGTGTTGCGGCATCGGTCACGACCACCATCATCGCCTTTGCTCCAATGTTTTTCGTCTCCGGGGTGATGGGCAAGTTCATGGCTGTCATCCCCTTTGCGGTGATCGCCATGCTGGTTATCTCCCTTCTGGAAAGTGTTTTTGTACTTCCGTGCCACTTGGCTCACAGTCACAGCGGATTCTTCCGCTTCCTATCGATCCTACTTTTCCCTCTTCGCCCGATCGGTGTGACTCTTGGAGCGTTCAGCAAGATTGCCGGAAAGTCGCTCATCACTGCGCGAGATCGCATCTACATGCCAGCATTACGGTTTTCTCTTCGTTCGCCACTGGTGCCACTCGCTGTTTCCGTCGCTCTTTTTATCGTCACGATCGGCTGCCTGCGTGGAGGGGTCGTCAGTTACATCCTTTTCCCAAAATCGGACAACAATAATCTTCAAGCAACCATCTCCTTCCCCGATGGCACCACTGCCGCCGAGACGGACCGAGCAACTAAGCAGATTGAGGAAGCGATTCGCAGAGTAAACGAGCGAGTTGGGGCCGCGCGAGCCGAGCGAGATGGACTACTCGCAACCGAGATCTTTCCCCAGGAAGACGGTGAAGCGGTTGGTCCAGTGCGTTTGACTTTCCGTGACCTTGGAACAATCAGCAACCTTCAAAATCCTGCCGGTGGTGGAGGCTCGGGAAGTCACGTGGGACAGGTTTTCGCCGAGCTTTTTGACACCGAAATCCGAGATATCCACAGCGACAAACTGCTGGCCATGTGGCGTGAAGAAGTCGGTGAAATCCCAGGTGCAGAACGCGTTACTTACGGATCGGTTGGCGTTGGACCGGGTGGTAAACCAATCGAATTCAAGCTGCTAGCACCGAGTGGAAATATTGACCAACTCGTCAATGCAACTGAAGCCATAAAAAAACGTCTTGGCCAATTTGCGGGTGTCTTCGATATCGCCGACGACAACACACCCGGTAAATGGGAATTTCAATTTCGTGTCAACGACCGCGCAATCTCAACCGGTGTCACCCCAATGGAGTTAGGCGAAACCGTCCGTAACACCTACTTTGGTGCCGAAGTCATGCGTTTGCAGAGAGGTCGCCATGAGGTCAAGCTGATGGTTCGTTACCCCGAACAAGAACGTGGCAGCCTGGTGGATTTCCGTGAAATCAGAGTCCGAACAAATGATGGACAAGAGAGGCCAATCACCGAGCTTGCCGAGGTTAATCTGAGCCGTGGCTTCTCGGAAATCAACCGAGTAGACCAAATGAGATCAGTGACCATCTCGGCCGATCTTGATGAAACCACGGCTAATGCCGACCTCATCATTACGGAGTTACAACGAAGCTTTGTCCCAGAGTTGAATGAACGTTTTCCCAAAGTTGGCATCCGCTGGGAGGGTCAGAGAGAACAAAGCAAGGAGTCTGTTGGCAGCTTAATGGTTGGATTCGGCGTCGCGATTCTCGCAATGTATGTCTTACTGGTGCTGCAATTCCGCAGCTACATTCAGCCGCTGCTTATCCTTGCTATCGTGCCATTTGGAATGATTGGTGCGGTGTGGGGACATGCGGCGCTAAGTATCCCGCTTACACTCTTTAGCATGTTTGGATTGGTGGCCTTATCGGGGGTGGTGATCAACGACTCAATCGTTTTGATCGACTTCATAAATACCCGAGTCCGGGCCGGCAACAGCCTGTTGGATGCGTTGACCCAGGCGGGGGAGCGTCGGTTCAGACCGATCATGCTAACGAGTTTGACGACGATTGCCGGACTCATTCCATTAATGCTCGAACGCTCATTCCAAGCACAACTGATGATACCCATGGCCGCCAGCCTCGCGTTTGGGCTCATGCTGGCAACGTTCCTCGTCCTGATTTTGGTGCCGGTTTTCTACATGATCTATTACCGGATCACGGAGCGATTAGTGTTAGCAGGATCAACCGACACAGACATCGAAGCCGGCTAGTATCACTCGGCCATTAACTCATCGGTGATGTTCAGATTGGTACTGACAGTCTGAACGTCATCATGTTCATCCAACGCCTCAAGTAATTTCAGAACCTGCTTCCCGACGGAAGGATCAGCATCCACCGTCGTCTGTGGCAAGCGAGTCACTTCTTTGATTTCTGGCGTCAGCGAAGCCGCATCAAATGCATCTCGAAGATCATCAAACACTTCAGGCGCACAGGTAACCTGAAACTTCCCTTCATCGGTGGACTCTACATCATCACCACCGTGCTCCAAGGCGACCTCCATCAACTGCTCTTCCTCGACGCTTTCGGCGTCAAAAACGAACAATCCTTTACGATCAAATAGATAGGAAACACATCCGGTTTTCCCGATCTCACCACCCGCTTTTGAGAACAAAGATCGCATCTCGGGACCCGTTCGATTCCGATTATCAGTCAATGTTTCAGCCATAACGGCTACACCGCCGGGACCGTAACCTTCGTAGACGATCTCCTCGAGATCACCACCGTCAAGCTCACCTGTTCCCCGCTTGATGGCTCGCTGAATATTATCTTTCGGCATGCTGACGGCTTTAGCATCATCGATTGCCTTTCGCAGTTTCAAGTTGGCGGAGGGATCACCGCCACCCGACTTTGCGGCCACGATAATCGCTTTACTCAGCTTGCTCCACAACTTGCCACGCTGGGCGTCCACACGACCTTTACGGTGCTGGATATTCGCCCATTTTGAATGTCCTGCCATGAATCTTTCAAAGAAAAACAGATTGGTGAAATGAAACCCAAAACAACAATGAGAAATCCTGATTGATCGAGGGAGCAGCCAACATAGAGTTGCGCGTCCTTGCAATCAGTTCACTCACTCAAACCTACCGAGGCTTTCGCTTTGTCAATTTACGACTCGCCGATTTCTTAGCCGGCGTTTTTTTCGCTGACTTTGGTTTTGCCTTGGTAGCAGGAGACTTCTTTGCAGAGGCCTTTTTCTTGGCGGGTGCCTTTTTAGCTGTCTTTTTCTTTACCGGAGACTTCTTAGCGGTCTTTTTCTTTACCGGAGACTTCTTAGCCGTCTTTTTCTTAACAGGAGTTTTTGCGGCGGATGTCTTCTTGGAACTCTTTTTAGCCGCCTTCTTCGCTACTTTTGGCGAGCCAGTCGCCTTTGTAGAAACTTTCTTGGAGCCCTTTTTCTTGGCGGTCGAAGTGGTGGACGCCTTCGTTGCTTTAGACCTCGTGGTTTTCTTCTTCGTTGCCCTAGCCACTTTTTCTGCCGCTTTAGCTTGCGCTGCTTGTTCTGCCGCGGCCGCCTTCTCCTTTGCAGCCTTTTCAGCCGCAGCTAACTTTTCCGCGGCCGCCTTTTCTGCCGCTGCTTTCTTCGCGGCTTTCTTTTCCTGCGCCGCCTTCTCCTCCTCGAGGCGAAGTCTTTCGGCCTCCTCTGCAGCAGCTCGCTCGTCAGCCTTTCTCTTCACCACACGCTTCTTAGCAGCCTTTTTACTCGCCAACCATTGATCCAATCTTTCGCTTGAACCCTTGCTGACAGCATCAAGCAGCCGTCTAGCGGTTTTATCCTTGGTGCTTGCATTCAACGCCACTGCCGCCTGATGCAAAAGTCCAGAGAAATCGATTGCCTTATTTTTGGGGATTGCCCGCTCGAGGCCTGGAACTTTGCCAGCCATCGCCTCCGACTGTGAAGCGATCTCAGTCGACAGCATGATCACCATCGCCGAGTAATCGACCGGAATCGCGTGACCTCCGAGTCCGTTCTGAACCGTGTAGTTGAGAACAAATGGCGTCATCCCTGGCATCTTCTCAAACTTAGCAACCGCTTTACCGAGATTCTCTTTCTTAAGATGATCCAAATCGAAAGTGTAGAACTCCTCAAAAATCGCCTGCAGATTACTTTTCAATCGCCGAGCAGCTTTCTGCGGGTCAGGCAAATTCTCGAGCACTTGACTGAGTTCCGTGATGGTTGTCACCCTCACTTCATTCCAATCAAAAAACTCTTGCTCACACTTTGCCATACCCTCGTCTGCGAGATCCGCTGGGGCATCCTCGAGAAGTGAAGCATAAAGAACATGCTCAAGTAGCGGACGAGTAGGTTGAGTAGGTAAAGGTTGATAGAACTTCTTCAAAGCAGTCTGAAGTTTACCAATCAATGAAGCTCGCTTACTTGCTGACATCTGTTGCTAAATCTGCCAAAAGGTGTGAATTGAATTAAAAGGATGAGGTAATCGAACCTCGAACTCCCCCAGTCGCGGTGTCCCAGATATTTCGGGATCGCCAACACGATTCATCTAATGATTTTTTCTCTGAGCCCCGTCAAAAGCAACACTCATACAGGAATCACTTCCGCGGGAATTAACCATCCTGCGACTCTCGCTCAGGCTCCCGCTTGGTCCATGTCATCCTGAGTTGCAGCCCCACTCTCCGTTTCATCAAGTGCGGGATCTCGCTCTCTCTTTATCTTCTCGAGAATTTCGCCCACAAGCAACGAGTGCTGAACGCCTTTATCAATCACAAACTGCAATCGTGGCGTATGGCGCGTATCGATCCGACTCGCTATTTTACTCTGCAAAAAACCGGCTGCATTCTGCAATCCCCGAAGAGAGAGCTGCTGCTGAGACTCGTCACCCATTACGCTTACCGAAACCTTTGCCTCACGCATATCGGGACTGACTTTGACTCCAACTACAGTCACATCACGAACGCGAGGGTCACGAAGTTCAGTCAGGATCGACGAGGCAACGACCTCACGGATCGCCTCGCCAGCTTTCAATAATCGTCGACTACTCACAAATTTCCAGTCTTGAAGTATGCTGCTTTAAAAATGAACCATCATGAATGGTCAGCAGCGATGAGGAGGGTTGACGTTCCAAGGAAGTTGAACATTCTTTGAAAACGTCTCGAACACTGGCGGGGTTCCAAAACACCGCTCGCAATCAGTCCAAAGTTCGTGCGACCTCTTCGATCCGATAGGCTTCAAGCATGTCATCCTGCTTGATGTCATTAAATCCTTGCAGTCGAATACCGCACTCCATGCCACGCGGGACTTCCTTGACATCTTCTTTGATACGCTTCAAGGAGTCCAAAGCATAATCTCCAATCGTGCGACCATCTCGGTTCACACGGATTCGGCAACCACGCTGAATCGACCCCTGAGCAACATAACAACCAGCGATCGTCCCGACACGACTGATACTGAAGACCTGCTTAACCAAAGCTCGACCAAGCTCGACGACGCGTTCCTCCGGCTTCAGACGACCTTCAATCATCGCCTTAATATCATCGGTTAGCTTGTAAATCACGTCGTAGCGACGAACCTCGACATTCCTTTCGTCAGCGAGCGAGCGAGCCTGTTCGTCTGGAATCACGTTGAACGCAGCGATTACGGCATTCGAAGCAGACGCAAGGGTAACGTCCGCCAAGGTGACTCCCCCGACACTCCTCTGCAGCACACGAACTTCAACTTCGGGATTATCAAGCTTACTGAGTTCTTTATCGATCGCCTCAAGCGAACCCTTTACGTCCGCTCGAACAATCAGATTCAGCTTGACTTTTTCCTCCTGCTGCCCCAAGCGACCTTCCTGCAACATCGCCTGGAAATTCTCGAATGAGACTTTGGTTGAGATACCACTCAAGCTCTCTTGGCTGCTGGTTCTAGCACGATCTGATGCAATCTCACGAGCCTTACTAATGTCATCAAGCACATGGAATCGCTCACCCGCCCCAGGAGGCTGGTCAAAACCCATCACACTCACTGGTGTACTAGGTCCAGCGGTTGTTAGCGACGCACCGGTAAGGGTATCGGACATCGCACGAACACGGCCATGAGCAGAGCCACAAACCACAACATCACCAACCGAAAGGGTTCCGGTCTGGACGATCAATTTAGCAACGACGCCGCGATCACCTTGCTGCTCAGATTCCAAGCAGATCCCGAGAGCAGATCGATCTGGATTCGCGGTGTATTCGTTGAGTTCCGCGATGGTGAGCAAGGTTTCCAATAGCTCATCCATCCCAGTACCCTTGATGGCACTGGTGTGAACCACCTCAACATCGCCACCCCACTCACTCGGTGTCAGTTGATGCTCGGTCAACTGAGTCATGACTCGGTTTGGATCAACACCCTCAAGATCAATCTTATTTAATGCCACCACGATCGGCACTTCAGCTGCTTTGGCGTGACTGATTGCTTCTTCGGTTTGGGGCATGATCCCGTCATCGGCGGCCACCACCAAAACGGCGATATCAGTGACATTTGCACCTCGAGCACGCATTTCGGTAAACGCTTCGTGACCCGGCGTATCGACGAAAGTCACACTACGCCCATCTTCCCGTTGTATCTCGTAAGCTCGGATGTGCTGTGTGATACCGCCAGCTTCACCACTGACAACATCAATCCCGATCAAGTAATCCAGAAGACTGGTTTTGCCATGGTCGACATGGCCGAGGAAGGTCACGATCGGTGGCCTTGGAAGGAGAGAATCAGGATCATCCTGAATCTCTTCAAGCTCTGAAATCACAGAATCTTCCAGTGATTCAGCAGCACGAAGTTGGATCGTCAAGTCGAGTTCAGTAGCGATCAGTTCCGCTGACTCGAGATCCAGTTCCGAGTTGATGTTGAATCCACCCTGAAGCCCCATCGTCATCAGAGTCCCGAGCACTTTCCCAACCGAAATACCCGCCGCCTCTGAAAAAGCCCTAATGGAACAGGGCAACTCCACCGCAACCGCCTCTTTCCTCGGTGCTGCAGTGTTAACACCTTTTCGCTTGCGACCATACGAACGGTTCGACTGACTGATGGGTTGACCACTGCCATCCAGTGAGATCCGTCCTCGCGTCTTACCACGAGATCGTTCCGCACGAGGGCTCGCCATTCCCGCCAATTTCTTGCGTGGCTTGTCATCTTCGAAGTCGCGATCACCGGCCTTCCGAGACTTATCACCGGTGAAGCCGGTAAGACCACCAGCAACACCGCGTTTGGCACCAGAGCGTTTTTTATCTGACTCTTCTTGAGCCAATTGCTCGAGTGGCGCTCGCATCCCCTGCCGGTGCCCCGCGATATGGTCCGGACTGAGTTTGACATCTGGCTTTTGAGCTCTGGGTTCGTTACCCGAGGATTTGGTAGGAGCAGGCGCAGCGACATCGGGGAGTGACGCCATTTTCACAGCAACTCGCGGCTCACGCTTCTTCGGCTTCGCAGCCTCGACGCCTCGCTTTTCACCTCCGGCACCACGCCCCAACGACCTCATTTTCCCACCGCCCGCGGAGGCCGAATCAGGACGGACAGGTACGACAGCATCAGCTGATGTTGGCGGAGCAGGTTGACGAACAGACATGCGACTCTTGATCCGGCTCGCTAGCACGCCCGGCGTCCCTCTCTCGGGTGCAACCGGTTGCGTCGGTGCAGCACCAGGCAAGGTCGCACTGTTGAGGGATGTTGAATCTTGAGGTCCATCATCGCCAGAACCTACAGGAGTCTCGCTAGCGGAATCCTCGCCATTGAAAGCAGAATCCGCTTCTTCATTATCAGCGCTGTCCTGTTGTTTGACCGAAACTGCCTTCCTGCCGACGATAGAGATTGGCTTGCGGCCTGAGGGCAAGGTGTCGCGTACGGCAGCTGGAGCCACATCCTGCACGGGCTCTGGCGCAGGCTGGCTGGATGAAGCGAGATGGTCGCGAACCTTTTGTGCTTCGTCATCCGTCAGACTGGCTAAAGCTGATCCTTTACCGGTAATCCCTACCTTTTTGACCAGATCAACCAGATCTTTACTATCGACATTGAGTTCTTTTGCGAGCGCGTAAATGCGTGCGGGCACGGGCGAAAATCCTGTCAGTTCAATTTTGGAACCCGCCGAGCGAAATCGTTTCGTGGAGCGTCGTACGGGAGGATGCCCGAAACGCGGGCGGGTTCATCTCTTATTTGTCTCGATCACATAAAGTCATTCCTCCATCGCCGCAATGAGCCGTTATCAAACCCATGCGTCGGGGACAAATCATCGGAAGCCAAAGCCAATCTTGGCTTGATTCTCCACTAACATAGCGGAAAATGTTGCGACCGATGAGGTCGTTTAGGGGCAATTTGCAGGGCAGTGAGGAACAAAACCTATCCCCAGCTCCCATCCGCAACTTCCCTATAAAAAGCCAGACAATCCGTTTTAGGCAAGGGGTAACGACGAAACTTCCCGCGAAAAGAACCAAAAGTAGGCCCTTTCGGTGCATGAAAGGCTCGTCGATGAGGTACCTAAGGTCGCAGAACGACCCTTCCCCTTATAAATCGTTGGCATCCAAAACCTACGCAGTCGGAGCATCATCCCCCTGATTATCAGATGCATCGCCTTGAGTCGCTTCGGCATCTTCAACTGCAGCTTCAGAGGACTCGTCAGCCTCAGAGGTCACTTCAGCCTCAGGTGTCTCGTCGCTTGCTGCAGCTTCACCAGCCTGAGTCTGACCCTCTTCCTGCGCGGCAGGATCTTCCGTTTCAGCGATGCCGGCCTGTTCAGCTTCCCGCTGAATCTGCTCACGCTCCTTGCGAACGCGACGCTCCTCAGCGGCCGCCTCTTCAGCCTCTTCGGCCATTTGCTCGGCCGCCTCGACGATGCTGTCAACTTGCTCCTCTGAGAGACCACTCATTTCCATGAACAAGTCAGGCTCGATCACCGAAAGGTCGTCGTAGGATAAATAACCCTGCTCGACGAGCGACTGTGCGATTTCGTCAGTCATGCCATCGATCTGACTGAAAGCGGTTACCGCTCTCTCTATTTGCTCTTCCAGCTCTCGGCCGGTCATAATTTCGATGTCCCAACCGCAAAGCTTACTTGCAAGGCGCACGTTCTGACCACGACGGCCGATCGCAAGCGACAATTGGTCTTCCTGAACCAGCACAATGGCTCGCCCGATCATATCGCACAACAACACCTGCTCGACCGTTGCCGGCTGGAGAGCATTGGGGATCAGAACCTCTGGATCTTCGCTGTACCGCACCACATCGATATGCTCACCGGCCAATTCCTCGCGAACCGCCTTGATTCGGCTCCCTCGGTAACCAACGCAAACAGCAATCGGGTCCACCTGTGAGTCGACACTGCTGACAGCAACCTTACTACGGTATCCGGGCTCGCGACTGATTGATTCAATCGCAATGATTTCCTCACCCAGTTCCGGTATCTCTTGTTCAAAGAGCCGCTGCACCAACTGTGGTCGGGTGCGACTGAGGACAACTCGAACCCGATTCCCCGTTGCACGAACTTCAAAAACCACCGCCCGAACTCGCTCGCTCGCGTGCAATGATTCGCCGGGAATCTGCTCACTGCGGGGCAAAATCGCTTCAACATTACCAAGATTCACCGTGGCCACGCCCCCATCGGCCCGCCCGATAATGCCGCTCACGATTTCACCGATTTGATCGCGATATTCGCCCATCAACGAGTCACGCTCGGCCTCTTTTACCTTTTGGATAATCACCTGCTTGGCGGTTTGAGCACCAATTCGGCCGATCAAGTCAGACAATGGCTCACCATCAAGAATCGCGTTGATCCGACCACTGTCACGCTCCAAAGAGACCTGAATATCAGCCTCTTCACCATATTGGCGTTTTGCCGCGGTCTGAAACGCGGACTCAATAGCAACAAAAACCAGCTCCTTGTCGATATTTTTTTCACGGTGCAGCGAATCGACGTAACTGAGAATGTCTTTTGGATTCATGATGGATCGCTCGGTGGGGCCGATCGCCTTAGTAAGTGCAAAAAAACTGCCCGAACCTTGTGGGCCCGGGCATTCGTCGGAGCAGCATTACCCAAACGATATCGATGCGTGGTTTGAATGTCAACCAAGTCCTGCCAGCAGACCCACACACATTCTGCCATTCGATAAGATAAGAGCCATCTAGCAACAGGACGGTGCAAGAACTGAGGGCAACTCGATACGGACTATCTCTCCCCCGCACTAACAGAAATTGATCGTGAGAAATGATTCAACAAGATTCCGCTACAAAGGGTTGCGGGTTTTCATCATTCGGACCATTGCCCTAACACTTCTTCACGGTGCTGGGGATCCCATTGCAACCCACGGCCAAGCACCCTCCGACGACACCCCAGCGAATAAGATTGAATTCTTCGAGGCAAAGATTCGCCCCGTCTTGGCGGAGCACTGCTATTCGTGCCACAACTCGCAAGGCACGGCAGAATCGGGGGTAATTGTTGACCACCGAGACTCGATTCGTGCAAACGGGCTAGTCCTGCCCGGAAATCCCTCCGAAAGTCACCTGCTGGCCATCATCAAACACGAGGAAGCGGGACTGGAGATGCCACAGGATGGCCCCAAGCTAAGTGATGCGATCATCCGTGATTTTGAACACTGGATCGAAACCGGCGCGACGGACCCAAGGGACCATCCACCCACTCCAGAAGAATTAGCTGAATCCACTTCATGGCAGGCAACGCTCGAACGCCGCAAAACGTGGTGGAGTTTTCAGCAGATCGCAGACGCGCAGCCCCCTTCTCACCCAAATCCTACAACGCAGTTAGAAGACTCACCGGAAGTGTGGGCCTCTGCCTCAGATCACCCGATCGATCGCTTCATTGACCACAAACTCAAAGAACAAGGCCTCACTCGATCCAAACCGACTTCACCGAATTCTCTGATTCGCCGAGCCTACCTGACGCTCATTGGCTTGCCCCCAAACACGGAAGAACTCAGTCACTGGAGCAAACGTTTTCAAGCAGGTGAAAACCGCTCAGAAACGGCAGAAGCTTTGATTGATCATCTCCTAACGAGCCCCCACTTCGGTGAGCGTTGGGCTCGACATTGGATGGATTGGATTCGATACGCCGAGACGCACGGGAGTGAAGGTGACCCCGCGATCAACAATGCATGGCTTTACCGAGACTATTTGATCCGGGCTTTAAATGATGACATTCCATACAACCAGCTGATTCGCGAACACATCGCGGGTGATCTTTTGAAAGATCCCCGATTTAACAAGACGCTATCGATTAACGAATCTCTGATTGGGACGGCACATTGGCGAATGGTATTTCACGGCTTTGCTCCGACGGACGCACTGGACGAAAAGGTCCGATTCATTGATGACCAGATCAATGCGTTTAGCAAAGCCTTTCTTGGAATGACGGTTTCCTGCGCAAGATGCCACAACCACAAATTTGACGCGATTAGCCAGGCGGACTACTACGCCATCTTCGGCATCCTTGCATCTTCTCGTCCGGGAAGACGAGTGATCGATCTCCCCGACCCGCAGCAACAACAATGGTCACAACTGAGCCAACTCAAAGAAGAGATTCGACGTCAAATCGCCGGAGAGTGGCTCTCCTCGATTGATGAAGTCAAACGAGGCCTGATAAAAGCTGATTTCTCGCATCTTGAAAACGATGACGACGCTACACTCCTGCTCTCTCCCTTCGTCAAGCTTGATCAAACGACAACCACCATTGGGCGGGAAGAAAAAAAACAAGGGCAGTGGAACGAGTTCATTCAAACACTCGAGAAAATCCTAGCTTCAAACGACCGAGAGATTTCCGGGCGACGTGCGGCCGAAAACCATCACCCACCAAGCGTGAAACACTGGGATTTCTCTAAAACCAATGAAGTCCAAAATTGGTACAAAACAGGTCTCGGACTAGAACAACAGGACCATCACTCCAACACTGGAGGCCAATTCCTTGTCTCGCTCGATGGAGAAACCGCGATTCGGGAACTCCTTCCCAAAGGGATCTACTCCAACCTAATCAGCGACAAGTACGCAGCAAGACTCACATCACCAGACTTTACCGCAGAACCCAACCAAGAGGTCTGGTTACGAGTTCGGGGTGGAGGCGAGGCGACCACCAGATACGTCGTTCAAGACTACCCAAGAAATGGAACGGTCTACCCGGTCGCCAATCTAACGGAGCAATGGAAGTGGCAACGATTCGACTTATCCTATTGGCAAGGGGATAGCCTGCACCTAGAACTGACCACTGCCCGCGATGCGCCACTGTTGGTTCGTAATTCCGAGCAATCATGGTTTGGAATCACAGACGTGATCCTACAACCTACAGGATCAGCTGCCCCCAAATCACCTCGGCTTCTCTCAGCAAAACGAGTCATTGAGGCAGGACGCAAAAAAGCTAATCCAAGCACCATTGAGGAAATTGCGGATCTTTATATCGGTGCACTTACGGAATCAATCAAACGTTGGAGCACTTCATCCGAGTGTGATGACGCAGACACTGATCTGATTGCAACCTTCCTGCGATCCGGCCTACTCGCCAACCGACTCGGCTCGCTTCCTAGGACAAGAAAACTGATCGAGAAGTACCGCGAAATTCAAAACAAAATCAAAGCACCCACCCGAATCCCAACCCTCGAAGAGACCAGCGGACGAACACAGCCGTTGTTCATCCGTGGTGATCACCGCAAACCGGGAGACATCGTTCCTGCAAGATTTTTGGAAGCGATTGATGATCGCGAATACAAACCTGAGATCGCATCACGACTCCAACTTGCCGAGGATTTACTACGAGACGACAACCCGCTCACAAGGCGGGTGATTGTCAATCGAATCTGGCATCATCTTTTTGGAAAGGGAATTGTCTCAACACCCGATAATCTCGGAAGAATGGGAACGCAACCCACACATCCGGAGCTACTTGATTGGTTAGCAAATCAATTGAGAGATGAAGAATGGTCACTCAAATCAATCATCAAAACGATCGTGACCTCAGAGACTTGGCAGCAAGACTCAACACCGTCCGAAAAATCAAAACAGGTAGACCCCTCGAACCAATGGCTTTCTCATTGCAACCTAAGACGACTCGAGGCAGAGGCGATTCGAGACAGCCTTCTCGCAACCTCGGGTAGGCTCAACCTTGATACTTATGGACCACCCACCGGAAGCGAGGCAAACCGCCGCAGCATTTACCTACGAGTGGTACGCAATTCCCTTGATCCATTCTTGCGTGCTTTCGATTTTCCGGAGCCATTCTCGGCAACCGGACGCAGGGATGTCACCAACGTCCCCGCTCAATCGCTAACACTCCTTAACGACCCTCTCGTCATCACCTCCGCTGAATCACTTGCTAGACGACTATCAGACAGCAATCAGGGCCTAACCAGAGAGGACGCTCAAAAATCACAAATCGAAAATGGCTTCCGGCTTCTCCTCGGCAGAGAAGCAACCGAGTTAGAAACAAAACAATCGTTGGACTACCTTCAGGAACTCATCAGCTCCTATGAGTCCGAGCGAGAGCAGCGCAAACAACTCGAGAACGAACTAGAACAGAACCGGCAGGCGATACTGACCATCTACAACAACACCAAGCAACGATTTGAATCAGATTTTGAAAAACCAACGACCATCACACCGCAACCAATTGCAAGTTGGGACTTCACGGAAAACCTTGACGACCAAATGGGCAAACTGAACGGCAAGGCGTTTGGAGATGCAAAAGTTCGCGATGGAAAACTCATTCTGAAAAACGGCGGCTATGTCACAACCTCGCCCATCAACCAAGTGATCAAAGCGAAAACACTCGAGGTGTGGGTTCAACTAGATAGCGTTGACCAAAAAGGAGGAGGAGCCATCAGCCTTCAGACACTTGACGGAGGAGTCTTTGACTCCATTGTTTATGCCGAACTTGAAAATAAGAAGTGGCTATCAGGAAGCAACTTTCATCAGCGAACGCAAAGCGTCTCTGGAACGGAAGAAACCGAAGCGAATCACCGCTTTGTCCACGTTGCGATCACGTACTCGGAAGATGGAACCATTAGCCTCTTTCGCGAAGGCGAAGCTTACGGCAAGAGCTACCGTCGCAACGATCCAATTTCATTCCAACCCAATCAATCAATCGTTAGCTTTGGCGTTCGCCACCTTCCAGCGGGCGGCAACCGACTACTCTCCGCCAAAATCGATCGTGCAGCGATTTACGATTACGCTTTATCCCCGAACGAAATCAATGCCACATTCATCGCTGCAGGCGGTGGTGTGAATCATCGACAACTGAAAGAAATCATGTCAAAGGACGAACGAGAAAGAATCACGCAATTGGAAAACACCCAGCAAAGCATTTTGCGAAACCTCAACGACTTAGGTTCCAAACCTTCCAAGCCGGAAGAAGCAGCGATGAAAGACTTCTGCCAAGCTTTGTACCTGCTGAAAGAATTCATCTTTATCCCTTAAGTATCGCAGAGACAGCCTGATACCACAGAACACTCAGACAAAAAAACACCGAGACGAAGCGTGAATGACCTGAACCCTCAACTATTTAATCGCCCACAAAACTATTCGCGGCGCGAGGCTCTTCGAAAGACAAGTAATGGATTCGGAGCGGTCGCGCTTGCATCGGCTTTACAAAATCCCGCGCACGCTCAATCCACCATGTCTTTACCGATCAGAGCAAAGCACGTGGTGTTCTGTTACATGTCGGGTGGAGTATCCCACGTTGATTCATTCGACCCCAAAGCCAAGCTTGCTGAGTTGGATGGAAAATCCATGCCGGTTACCGTTGAACGCACGCAGTTCAACAACAATGGCAATATCATGCGCAGCCCGTTTCAATTCACAAATCGTGGCGAAAGTGGCATACCAGTCAGCGACATGTTCCCCAAGATCGGGCAGTATGTTGATGACATGGCAGTCATTCGATCAATGACATCGCCGGTGAACGAACATGCACAGGGTAACTTCTTCATGCACACCGGTTTTCCCATCATGGGATACCCAACCGCTGGTGCGTGGTGTAGCTACGGCTTAGGATCAGCCAATGAAGAGCTTCCGAGTTACGTCGTTCTACAAAGCGGAAACGCTGTACCGCCCCATGGCGGCGTTTCCCTCTACAGCAATGGATTTCTTCCCGCTCAGTATCAAGGATCCATTCTCAAAGCTGATCAACGCGAAGCGATTCGCAATCTTTTTGGCAGTGACACCAAAACTGCGCAACGACGCCGACTTGATTTTACTCGCAGTCTCGATTCGCAATTTTCTGAAAGCCACGGCGAGCAGGATCAAATTGAAGCTGCAATCAGCAACCTTGAAACAGCATTCCGAATGCAAACAGCAGTCCCCGATGTGTGTGATATCTCTGGAGAAACCCAGGAGACTCGAGACCTCTACGGTCTCGACTCCGCGGATCAAGCGATGGCAGCTTATGGAAGACAATGCCTTCTCGCGCGCCGTATGATCGAGAAAGGGGTGCGGTTCATTGAACTCAGTTGCCTGACACGAGGCATTGGCGCTGGCGGTGCCCCCAACCCATGGGACCAGCACAGCCAACTAGAACAGGGACACCGAGAAATGGCGAAACAGGTAGACCAGCCAATCGCGGCCCTCATGGGCGACTTAAAAAGACGTGGGCTGCTCGAGGAAACGCTGATTGTGTGGGCAGGTGAATTCGGAAGGACACCATTCTCTCAGGGAAGCAACGGTAGAGACCACAACCCCTTTGGATTTAGTATTTGGATGGCTGGAGGAGGTATCAAGGGAGGCTCAACGTACGGTGAAACCGACGAACTCGGATATCATGCAGTCGAAAATCGTTGTGAAGTTTATGACATGTGGGCAACCACACTGCATCTGATGGGCCTAAACCACAAGGACCTCACCTATCGACACGCCGGAAGAGATTTCCGACTTACCGACGTCCACGGAAATGTGCTAACCCCAATCCTTTCGTAATCCACTGCAACACGCTGGCCAATGCCCTAGTGATCGCTCTAAGACTTTCCGCAAGTCGCTGAGGACGGTTCTAGTAACGCACATCAACAACCATATCGTCTCCCCAACATGACCAATCCTAGCACTCTCAAACGAAGCGTCATCACGGTGAAAAATACGCGACGAACACGCAACCATTGGGTATCGATCAAGCAATGCATCCTAGTGGCGTTGGTAGTTATCAACACCTCCTTGACTGCTCGATCGCAGGGCGAACCAGATATCTCCAAAGCTGGTAACGAGCAAGTTGCTGAAATCATGCGCACCTTCGGTGGCCGAGGCGTCATGGCGGACGGTTCCGCCCCCACCGCGGCCAATCAAGCGATCGAGCAATTTAAAGTTCGTGATGGTGCGAAAATTGAACTGATGGCAGCAGAACCCAGCGTTGAACAACCTCTGTTCATAAGCTGGGACTCGCGGGGCCGCATGTGGGTCGTGCAATATCGGCAGTACCAATTCCCAGCAGGTCTCAAGGTGGTTCGCTACGATCAACATCTTCGTGCTATCTTTGACAAGGTTCCCGATCCGCCGCCTCACGGAACACCCGGCTTGGACAAAATCTCCGTTCACGAAGATACAGACGGTGACGGTTTTTTTGACACGAGTAAAGACGTCATTACTGGATTAAATATTGCCACGGCTGTCCAAGTTGGTAACGGTTCCATCTGGGTTCTTAACCCTCCTTACCTCTTGCGCTACCATGACCAAAATAGAGATGACATCCCAGATGGTGAACCAGAAGTTCACCTAAGTGGTTTTGGGTTACAAGACACCCACTCCGTTGCGAACAGCCTACTTTGGGGACCGGACGGATGGCTGTACGGCGCTAACGGCAGCACCACCGTTGGAGACGTCAGTTCTAAAGTCACCAAGGGTGTTCGATTCCAAGGGCAATGTATTTGGCGATACCATCCCGAAAGTAGCGAATTCGAAATCTACGCCGAGGGTGGCGGAAACACTTTCAGCTTGGAGATTGACTCAAAAGGTCGAGTCTTCAGCGGAACCAATGGTGGAAACACTCGCGGTTGGTATTACCCTCAGGGAAGCTATTCCGCCAAAAACTGGGGTAAACATGGACCGCTCACCAACCCCTATGCACTAGGGTTCTTTGGACCCATGGGCTTCGAAGGGGATGGTCGTCGCTTTGCTCAAGCTTTTTGCATCTACGAAGGTGGCCTATTTCCCAAATCCTTCAATGGCTCAATTATCGCCCCGAATTCACTCCATAACGTGGTTTGGAATAGCCAGCGAATCCCAGAGGGTTCAACCTACCGAACCGTGGACGAAGCGAACCTTGTAGAAACAGAAGATCGTTGGTTCAGACCTGTTTATGGCGGTGTTGGCCCAGACGGTGGAATCTACCTCGCAGATTGGTACGACAGTCGCTTGAGCCATGTTAGCCCAAGTGATGACTGGCACAAAGAAAGTGGACGGATCTATCGCATCAGCCCATCACAGAGCACCCCAACGTACGATCAAGGCGACCTCGAAAAACAGTCCAGCCAAAGTTTAATCCAACGATTCAATCACCCCAACAAATGGGTTCGGCAACGATCCGCTATGGTTCTGGGATGGCGAAAAGACAACAGCGTTCTGGACCAACTTCGCGAACTTGTGGACAACGGATCCTTAGAAGCACTTTGGTCCCTTAATTTGATGGGACAATTTCACGAAAAAGACGCGACCCGATGGCTACAGCACTCAGACCCCCATCTACGACGCTGGGTGATCCGCCTAGCCGGCGATCAACGCCGACCGATCGATGGACTTTATCAGCTAGCCTGCACGGAAACTAATCCACAGGTGAGAAGTCAACTCGCTTCAACGGCAAAGAGATTAGACGCTCCCTTGGGCTTGTCCATCATTGAAGGACTCCTCCAGCACGAGCAAGACATCAATGACCCCCATCTTCCACTGCTGATTTGGTGGGGCATCGAAGCACATTGTGAGAACTGGCGCGAAGTCAGATCATTCTTGGAACAACATAGCGTTTGGAAGTCAAAACTATTTGTCTCCTCGATTGCCAGTCGTTTGATGCAAAGGTATGCATCTTCTGGCACGACAGAGGATCTGACTCAGTGCGAGTGGATCCTCAGTCAAGCCTATCATTCGGATCAACGCAAGCAACTCACACTTGGAATGAGCCGAGCATTCGAAGGCAGGACCATGCCACCCTTACCAGCCACCCTTACCAAGTCACTGCAAGACTACGCAGACCAACTTGGAAACTCGGCTGTGATCATTGGGATTCGACAAGGAAATGACGAATCGATTAGTGAAGGTATCAAATTATTAGGAAATCAAAATTCAGAACTAGCGCTCCAGATAGAGATCGCAAAGACACTCGGAGAAACCCCATCGGCTAAGGCTCTTCCAACCCTGCTTTCGCTTGGCACAGGACGAAACACGAAGGAACCTGCTCTCCAAAGGGTAGCATTGCAATCCGTAGCAAGTTATGACAGCGATGGAGTGGCAAAAACGCTGCTGTCCGCATTCGGGAGCAGTATCTCGGCGGAACACGGACTGCGATCGACCGCATGCCGGACCTTGGCCAGCCGCCCCAAATGGGCGAATCAATTAATCAGCGAACTGAGTGAATGGAGAATTCGTCCTGAAGACATTCCGGCCGACGTCATTCAACAACTCAGGACCTATCCATCCGAAGTGACGCAGAAGAAGATCGATCAAATTTTTGGAAAGACTCTCCATGCAGATTCAACGAACGAAAATGAATTCAAGAGACTAAAAACACTGCTCGCCAGTGGCAGCGGTCAAGCTGAAAAGGGTCAAATCATTTTTTCTAAACGCTGCGGCAACTGCCACCTATTATTCGGTGAAGGAAAAAAAATCGGACCACCACTAGATGGTTACGACAGGGGGAATGCAACGTTCTGGCTAAATGCCATCATCGCTCCCAGCATGGAAATCAGGGAAGGATTTCAGTCCTACTTAATCCTGACCGAAGACGGACGATCCGTGACGGGGATGATCGCTGACCAAAACGCCAAAACGATCACCTTGCGTAATGCGGAAAACGAAATCACAGTACTCGATCGCGAACGGATTGAATCATTGCAAGCGATTCCTACCTCCCTCATGCCGACCAACCTGCTTTTAGAACTCAGTGACCAAGAGATCCGCGATCTGTTCTCTTACCTTTCTCAAGGAACGTAATGGTGAATCATCAATCATTAGGCGGTCTTAGCAGAAGATCTTTTATGACAGCCTGTCTGGCTAGCGTTTCAGGAGCACTCGCAAACAACACCACAGCACAGGACCATTCGTCCCGCCACGAACTTTGCGTCTTCACCAAACCCTTCAACTCGCTTTCATTTTCAGACCTCGCCAGACATGTCGCCAAGTTAGGGTTTGATGGAATCGAAGCTCCAATTCGCCAAGGCGGCCATGTGGAACCGGATACCGTTCACGAAAAACTTCCCGAGCTACATGAAGCCCTCAGGCAACACGGACTTAACATCACCGTCATGACTTCGGACATCAACGACCCTGACGATCCATTAACTGAAAAGACACTTCGAACAGCAGCAACACTGGGCATCAAACGGTACCGAATGAAATATTTCCGGTACGATTCAACCCAAAATATCCAAAAACAGCTATTGGATTTTCGCAGCAAAGCAACAGCTCTGGCAGAGATGAATCATCAGTTCGGTATCCAAGGTCTTTATCAGAACCATGCTGGAAAGGATTACTGTGGAGCCGCCATCTGGGACTTAGAAACATTACTTGATGGCATTGAACCGAGCGACATGGGTGTCGCATACGATATCCGGCACGCCAGCGTAGAAGGCGGAACGAGTTGGCCAACGACGTGGAGGATGATTGAACCGCGAGTGCAAACGGTTTACGTCAAAGATTTCAAATGGGAATCGTCAGCACGCCCGGTGAATGTGCCGCTGGGGCAGGGGAGGGTACCCGAAAGCTTCTTCGATCTTCTAAAAGCATCGAACTTCAAGGGTCCAATATCACTGCACGAAGAGTATCTCGATCACCGCGACCCGAACCTTGTAGACGATCATTTAAAGGCGATCAAAAAGGACTTTGCCGTCCTTCAATCGTGGATCAGCTGAGCGACACTTAGAAATCTCAGACGAAAAAAGATCGCAACTGGTTATCCTGCGTTCAACTCGATTGCAGGATCAGTTCCGGCTTGCCGGATCGGATCGATGCTTCAGCAGCCAAGCACATTGCGACTGACCATCGCCCGTCCTTGCCAGTGCAATGCAATTCCTTGCCGTGACGAAATGCATCCACCATTCTGGCGATCTGATCTTCAAGTTCAAAGAGTTCGCCGGTCGGCTTATCAATCGGGACGGTCTGCACCGTCTCACCATCATAGGCTCGGAGCGAAAAGGTTGGATGCCGTGTTCGATCCATTGCTCCGCTCCACGACGCCCAAAGCGCACCTTTAGTCCCAGTCACCTTGATTGTTTGATGATGTTCAAAGGCGGCAAGAGTTTGAGAGACGACCGCGTACGCCCCACCCTCAAAGTGCATGATGGCGCTAAAATTATCTTGTAACTCCGGATGCCCGGGCTGGCGAGAATTGGCAGAGGCATAAACGCTCGACGGATTCCCATTGGATTGCAAGTACCAACGCGCTAAATCAAAAAAATGTATTGGCTCTTCTAGAACCCAACTTCCCACGCGATCAATGTCATAACGCCAGCCATTGGCACCTTGGCGGTAGGGATTTCTCGACAATTCCACCAAGGCATACAGAGGATCACCGATGAACCCATCCTCGATCATTTCCTTGGCCCTACCCCACATCGATGACAACCGCAATTCATGCCCCACTGCGAGCATCAACTCTCGATCGCTTGCCAACTTTATCATCTCGTCACACTCCTGCAGCGAGACTCCCATTGGCTTCTCAAGAAGCAGGTGCTTGTCTGCTCGTAAGACAGCGGATGCAACCTCATGATGCAGGTAACTTGGGACCACCACATCAATCACATCCAAATCGGAACGCTGAACCATCTCACGGTAGTCGGTATAAACATCGACTGCTTCATACGTCTGTTTCGCCAAATCAGCAGAAGCCTGACTGCTGGCCGAAACGGCCACCAACTCCGCACCATCGGTCACTTTGATCGCATTGGCGTGATGCTGCCCCCAAGCCCCAAAACCCACCAGACCAAAACGCACCGGACGATCGTTCATTTCTTAATCAACCCATCAATACAAAGTAACCGCGAGGAGCCTGCTACCTCACGCAGGTCCCGTGCCCCCGTGGTTGTATCAGATTGACGTGAAAAAATCTCGGGAGAGGGGTCACAGGCAAACGGCACAACTAAATATCGGCTACATTAGCCGCCCCAAAGCGATCCATGTTTAAAAACGCGACAAGAGAACCATCAGGATGCAAACGATCCAGTTAAAGAGTGGACGGCAACTAGATTCGATAGGCCTTGGCCTCTGGAAAATCGAAAACGAACAGACGGCGTCGGTCGTTAAATCCGCCATTGAACTTGGGTACCGGCATTTTGACAGTGCGTGCGACTATGGAAACGAAGTCGAAACAGGGCAGGGCCTTGCAGAAGCCATTTCGTCGGGCAGTATCAGTAGGGATGATCTGTGGATCACATCGAAACTCTGGAACACCTATCATCAACCTGAACATGTAAAGCCTGCGCTTCTCAAAAGCCTACAGGATCTGCAACTCGATTATCTCGACCTGTACCTCATCCATTTCCCGATTTCGTCTCAATTCGTTCCCTTTGAAGAACGCTATCCTCCAGGCTGGTTCAGCAACCCGGAGAGTGATCACCCAACCGTGATTGAAGACCCTGTCCCAATCATTGAAACTTGGCGCGCGATGGAAGAGTTAGTGAGCGAAGGTTTAGTCAAAGAGATCGGCGTTTGCAATTTTGGAACTTCTCTGATGAGAGACCTGATGAGCCAAGCCAAGATCCCTCCCGCCGTTCTCCAAGTGGAAATGCATCCCTACCTCTCACAGGAGAAACTATTGCGGTTCTGCACAGAGAGCCACATCGCAGTTACGGCCTTCTCACCGCTGGGTGCGCAGTCCTACTTTCAATTACAGATGGCCGATGCCTCTGAATCTCTTTTGCAACACGAAACGATCCTAAGCATCGCCTCCAAACACGACAAAACAGCGGCCCAAGTTTTATTGCGATGGGGTGTTCAACGCGGAACATCCGTGGTTCCAAAATCATCAAATCTGGATCGCCTACGCGAGAACCTCGAAGTATTTGACTTCGCTTTAACGGATTCAGAGATGCAATCGATTTCAAATCTCAATCGAAATCGCCGATTCAATGACCCTGGTGATTTCTGCGAAGCTGCATTCAACACGTTTTTTCCGATTTATGAATAATTCGCAACGAGTAGGGCACCAAGAAGCCTGTCCTCGATCACTTTTACAACCGACTGTTTGAATAAGGTCCTACATGACGTCCCTTTCCGTTGATCAGATAAAAATTGAAAAGCAACAGGAGTACGAGGGATCAGTATTTCCGCATGTGCTACGGTGCAACGATCAGCGAACAGATCTGAACTCGGCAACCGATTGGGTGAGGATGCACGCAAGCGACCTACTGGCGAGTGCAACTCGAGACGGAGCGGTTTTGTTGAGGGATTTTCCGGTGTCGTCCGCGGAAGATTTTGATGCAATCGTCGAAGCCCTTCACCTCCCCAACTTCCCCTACGAAAAATCACTTTCGAACGCAGTTCGCATCAATCGAACACCTCGCGTCTTCTCCGCGAACGAAGCGCCGCCTGAAGTTCAAATCTTTTTCCACCACGAGATGGCACAAACGCCGCTCTATCCTCGCTGGATTTTTTTCAGTTGCGAAATCGCAGCAGAGCAGGGGGGTGCGACTCCAATCTGTCGATCTGATGTGCTCTTGGAGAAGCTAAAAAAATCATGCCCTGAATTCGTCCGGACATGCACTCAAAAAGGTCTGCGTTACACCAATGTGATGCCCAGTGACAATGATGCGAATTCAGGAATGGGCCGTTCCTGGAAAAGCACCTTGGGTGTCGCAACCCGAGAAGAGGCACAAGCACGCTTGGGCGAACTCCGATACACATGGGAATGGATCGATAACGATTGCCTCAAGGCAACAACGCCTGCCCTACCGGCCGTCGTTGAACTCGAAGACGGCCGCAGCGTTTTCTTCAACCAACTCATCGCAGCTTTCTGCGGTTGGAAGGACAGCCGAAACGACCCCTCTAAATCGATCTGCCACGGTGATGGCACTCCACTGGATACCAATGCGGTTGCCGTTGCCATTGAACTATCCGAGCAACTTGCATTTGATTTGCAGTGGCAAGCGGGGGATGTGGTAATTGTGGACAACATGGTGACCATGCATGCACGCCGATCATTCTCGGGAACCCGCAAGGTGTTAGCCTCTTTAGCATCAATGGAAGCTAATCTATTTGACGCGACAATTACCTAACTAATTGACTGGATTTAATGACAAACCATGGTGAAAATCACCATGCAGGATTAACCCTATTATCCACCAAAGCAGCCGGAAATATTCATGAGCGACTTACAAGATAAATCCAATCTCAAATGGTACGAAGGCATCAGCTCCTACCAATGGTTGGTCCTTCTGATCGCCTCACTTGGATGGGTCTTTGATGTGTTTGAAGGTCAAGTTTTCGTAGCAAGCATGAATGATGCGATGCCACAGCTCTTGGACTTCAGTTCAACGACAATGGATGCGAAAGCCAAAGCCACGATCGCATCATGGAATAACTGGGCACTTGCATCATTCCTTCTCGGTGGAGCATTTGGCGGCATCCTCTTCGGAATGCTCAGTGACAAGATCGGTAGATCAAAAACGATGATTGTCACCATCTTGTTTTACTCGGTTTTCACCTGCGTGACGGCGTTAGCATCAGAACCTTGGCACATGGTCGCCCTGCGGTTTCTAGTAGCCATGGGTGTAGGAGGGGAGTGGGCTGTTGCAAGTGCCTTGGTAGCGGAGGTGATGCCCAAGAGATCAAGGCCGGTCATGGGCTCGATCTTCCACGCTTCTAGTGTATTTGGAACCCTGATGGCCGTCGCAGTTGGCTACTTCATCATCAGCGCTCAGGTTCTCGGCGAGAACACTTGGCGGCTTGGCTTTGTCATCGGCGTGATACCCGCTTTGTTGACGGTCTTCATTCGCTGGAAAATGAAAGAGCCGGAACAATGGGTTCAAGCGAAAGAACGAGAACAGGCAGATGCAAGACAAGCAACGGGGTCACTGAAGGACTTATTTTGCAATCGCTATCTACGCAGCACGGTCGTCGGAACAACGCTGGCAACGATCGGATTGACCACATTCTGGGGCTGTCACATCTATGGCAAGAACACCTTGAAGCGTCGAGCAGAATCAAGTGTCATCGCTGCAGCAGGCCTTAACGAAATCGACTGGTCAACGGCTAACGATGAACAAAAAAAAGCTCGAGAAGAAGCACTGAGTAATGGCAAAAGCGAGATCAAACGCGAAGAGATGACCGGAATGTTCCTCGTGATGGTCTTTGGAGGTGGCTTAGGATTGGTGCTGTTTGGATCCATCTCCAATATGATCGGCCGAAAAGGAGCCTTCGTTTTTTATCATCTCGGTGGATTCATTGCAGCCCTGATACTGTTCTATGTTCTTGGACCAGGCGATTACTCTCGAAACATTCTGCTGATATTTTTGCCAATCTTTGGATTCCTCACCCTCGGTATGCACGCTGGCTATGCGGTGTACTTCCCCGAACTATTCCCCACGAGGCTTCGAGGAACAGGAACAGGATTTTGTTTCAACGCCGGAAGAATCGGATCGGCCATCGCGATTGCTGCTTCCGCTATGCTTGAGTGGACCCCCGCTCAATCTTCGCAGTACATGGTACCTCTGTTCGCCGTTGGAATCGCGGTCACCCTTCTTGCCAAAGAGACCCGCGGCGAAGAACTGCCCGACTAATTGGGCCTTAAGAATCAAGATGAGGATGCACTCTATGGCGGTGCATTTTGAAAGTGGGATGACACTTGGAAACCAGCTCAATTCTGATTTTTGTGATGATCGTCTCACTCATAGCTGGGGTGATTCACAGCGCGATAGGATTCGGATTTGGCATCGTTGCTATCACGCTACTTCCGCTGGCCATTGATGTTATTTCGTCTCACATCATCGTATCCGTCTGCAGTGTACCGATGCTTCTCATGGCGGCATGGACCTACCGCAAAGGAGTGCAGCGAATCCCTTTCGCAGTAACATCGGTTGGAGCGATTTTAGCGCTGCCCGCAGGACTCTTTATATTTGAAGCGGTATCGATAGATTTGTTAATCCGAGCCACCGGTCTTGGCGTCCTGCTAATGGTAGCGTCAACGCTACGAACCAAACAAAAAAGCGTCCGAGAACTGCAGCCATCAAAAAAACATCTGCACAGCTTCATTGCTGGAGTCCTTTCGGGATTTCTAGCCGGAGCTGTTAGCATTGCAGGACCACCGATTGCAGCCTACGCGATCCGCCAAAACTGGAATAGCAACCAGTACAAGGCGTTCGTCACGCAGTTTCTGCTATTGGTCGCAACCTGCAAAGCAATCCTGCTGGGCGTTAGAGATCACATCGACGTCGAACTTGGGATAGAGATCGGATTCGCTTCGATACTCGCGGTACTTGGCGTTGCAATCGGCGAACGCCTCAGCCGCAATCTTCAAGCCGAAAAGTTAAAAAAGGTTGTCGCTGCTGCACTTATCGCGGTCGCCTTGCTGATGCTACTCGGCGGTGGCGCATGATTTTTGATTGCGCTCAATGGCGACCGCAATGATTGCTCATTTAGCAAAGGTACTTTGGATCAGAACGTACATTTTGCCTTCGTTGTCGGTGGGATCGACATCGAACATTCTCAGATAAAGTCGCCCCGTCTTCTTTGCGTTGAAGGACATCCCACTCGAGACAACAAACGGTTGCCCCTCAGCTAACTCAGCAGGCGTGTTGGCAACGATTCCGATCAAAGTCCCCAGCTTAATCCGATTATCCTTGGGGCGAAATTCGTTAGGTATCTCTAATCCTGCGGGCCCGGTTTCAAACACCACTTTCCAGCTACCTTTCACCTCGATTTGGACGGGCATGCCTTCGAGAAGCGTGACACCAGAATCCTGCCAACCCTGAGTCGCCAAGACATCGGTAAGCTGTCGATCTTGAGCTCTTTGGTTCGCAAGGATGCGGTTCAAACCTGCTTCGGCCGCTCCATACTTTGGCACCAAGCGCACCAACGACTCATATACTTCTCGAGCTTTATCAAAATCCTTCTTGCGTTCGTATTCGACGGCTAACTTCTCCGCTTTTACAATGAATTCCTTGTGCAAGTTAAGTAACACTGGGTCGGAAGGTAGCTGTGGTTGATTTTCTGCTGCTGCCTTCATCTGCTCTTTCAAGCGTTGCTGTGTCTGCCGCGGATCAGGCCGCTGAGCGATCAATCCGCTCCCAAGAACTGAAACTACAACGATAAATGCAGCAGAAAATCGCATCGAAGAGACCATCAAACCACAAACCTTCAAAACAGAGACAAACAAAACAAGAAGAAGACATTGTAAACCAACGCGTACTGCGAACGCCAACCACAAATCATACTGATTAAATGATGACCACAATTCCTAACGAAGCCGAACGAGTTTTTCTACAATCCGTCAAAGCCAATCACTACTGCCGTGCAGCCCGCTTATAATGGAGGGATCCATCCATCTTTGGATTCTTATTTTGACTCGCTGAGCCAGTCATTGCGTTCGAACCAACGCCATCCCAAGCCCTCATCTGAAATGAAACAAATCAAAAATCCAGTTTTCATTATTTTCCTCACTTTACTCTCGAACCTAAACGTGGTGGCTCAGGGACCCGCTCTCGATGAGATGCTTTTGTCTGAGAAGATTGACTTGCTCATCGAGGACTCGGAACATAAAGGGGATGCCAAAAGGGGATCATTGCTTTTCCATTCACCTGCTTTGGGTTGCTGGAAGTGCCACGACTCCGAACCCAACCCTAACTCGCTGGCGCCTACCCTGATCCATTGGGATCAACCCCCAAGCACCGCACACCTAATTGAATCAATCCTTGAACCATCGAAGGAAATTGCAGAACGATACCGGGCCAAACAGGTCCTCACCGAGGACGGCCAAACCTTCGTTGGCATCCCAAAAACGATCAAAAATGAAGTCATGCTTCTGCAGACTGGACCTGCCCCAAGTGACCTAAAGGAGATCGACCTGGAGTCGATTGAAGCGGACAAGACTGTCTCCAACTCGATCATGCCGGTGGGACAAATCAATGTGCTGAGATCACGTCAGGAGTTCCTTGATTTAGTTCGTTACCTCGTGGAAATCTCACGAGGTGGCAAATCGGCTGTAATTGACTTGGCTCCAACTGAACAAGAGAGACTCGCCATGTCGCCGCCGCAGGAGGCAGACCTTGATCACGCCGGACTGATCGCTGACTGGAACAATCAGTCGATGAAACGTGGGCAAGCAATTTATGAACGGGTTTGCCAAAACTGCCATGGAACCATCGCGGCACCAGGATCACTTCCGACCTCCCTTCGGTTTGCCGAGGGTAAATTCAAATTTGGATCCGATCCATATTCGATGTACCAAACTCTCACCCACGGCGGTGGAATGATGCTACCTCAGACGTGGATGGTTCCCCAGCAGAAATACGATGTCATTCACTTCATCCGAGAACATTTCCTTCGCGCCCATAATCCAAGCCAATACGTCTCCATCGAAAAGGAGTACCTTGCCTCATTGCCCGCCGGCAACTCTCGCGGCCCAGAACCGAAGGTAATCGAACCGTGGGTTACCATGGACTATGGGGACATGCTCATCACCACCATTCAATTTGGAGAGAAACCAGATGGCATTGCACAAAAAGCAATTGCTATTCGTCTAGATGATGGACCCGGCGGTGTGGCCCGCGGTAACGCATGGATGGCATTCGAGCATGACACGCTCCGTATGGCGGCAGCATGGACCGGTGATTTTGTCGACTGGAATGGTATTCAATTCAACGGAAGACATGGGGTTCATTTACGATCATCGGGAGAAATCGTGGCCGGGAATCCAAATGCACCAGGATGGTCAGATCCGCGAAATAACCCCTCAGCATCTCAGACAAGCCGAGTCATTGGACGTGACGACCGGCAATATGGCCCCCTTCCAAAAGACTGGGCCAAATTCAGAGGGATTCATCGTTTTAAGAATCGAATCATTCTCGATTACACCGTTGGTCAAGCCGCAATCTTGGAGTATCCGAATCTCATCACGGTTGAAGGTACACCAGTCTTCGTCCGCACACTTCAGCTAGATTCGACAGACCGAGCCCTCGAAGCGGTGGTTCTCACGATGCAAGACGGAGACGCTGCGGAGCATCATGCCGACGGGGTCGACGGTGATCGAATCAGCATCAAGAAACCTTCAGGCGAACTCATTTCGATCTCCTTGGCAGGTTTTACCAAGCAGAGCTCCTTATTGGTTCGTGATCAACAGGTGATTGCCAACCTAAGTCCCGATGCAACTAACTCTCGTGGCTCAATCATTATTACAGCAGCCAAATGGAACCAAGAGAATCGATCCCGCATTCGTACTCATCTCAACCAACACCCGAGTGACCTTACTGAGTGGACCCATGGTGGTCCCGCTCAATACACAACACAACTTGAAGTACCCGTCAAGAGATGGTTCGAATCTGAAACGTGGGAGGTCGAAGAACTAGCACGACCAGAGAACAACCCTTGGCTCGCAAGAACTCGTGTGACGGGGATGGACTTCAGCCCGGAGGGTAATTCATTGGTTGCCTGCACATGGGACGGGGATGTCTGGCGCGTCGACAACCTTGAAAGTCTCGGCAAGCAAAATAGCACTTTAATCTGGACACGAATTGCAAGCGGGCTATTCCAACCGCTTGGAATTCTCTGGGAACAAGAGCGTCTGTTAGTAACCTGCCGAGATCAGATTGTCGCCCTTCGTGACAAAAACAATGATGGCGAGATGGATCACTACGAATGTTTCAATAGTGACCACCAAGTCACGGAGCACTTCCATGAATTTGCGATGGGACTTCAACGCAATGCCAACGGCGATTACTTTTATGCCAAGTCCGCTCGACACGCTCTCAAGGCTGTCGTACCTCACCACGGAACACTTCTGCGAGTTTCCAGTGATGGAAAAACAACGGATATCATCGCCACGGGTTTTCGCGCCGCAAACGGCGTTTGCCTCAATGATGACGGCACCTATATCGTCACCGACCAAGAGGGACACTGGAACCCAAAGAACCGAATCAATTGGGTACGTGAGGGAGGATTCTATGGCAACATGTATGGATACCACGACGTGACGGACTCAAGTGACGAAGCGATGTCTTCGCCCCTCTGCTGGATCACCAATGCCTTCGATCGATCACCTGCTGAACTGCTATGGGCCAAAACGGATCGCTGGGGCGAACTGAATGGAAAGTTATTAAACCTATCCTATGGGTACGGCAGAATTTATGTTGTGCCTCACGAGTTTCTAACTAATGAGAACTCGAAAGCAAGTGACACAAATCAAACACTGGGACAACCGCAGGGTGGTATGTGTGCGTTGCCTATCCCTGATCTACCGACCGGGATGATCCGCGGACGTTTTTCACCAACCGATGGCCAACTCTACGTTGGTGGGATGTTCTCTTGGGCCGGCAGCAGGCAAGAACAAGAGGGAGGACTTTTTCGTGTTCGATACCGTGGAGGGTCACACCAACTACCGATCGAAATCCATGCAGTTGATCAGGGCGTTGAAATTAAGTTCACCGAGCCACTGGACCGAAAAACAGCGGAAAATCCCGACCAGTATCTGATCAAAACTTGGGATCTTCTCCGAACAAAAAATTACGGCTCACCTCACCTAAACGAAGCTTCGCCTCAAGTAACAAACGCGACCCTCATGGAAGACCAGCGCACCATCCGACTCGTGATTCCAGAGCTAAAACCGACTCGTGGAATGGAAATCACCTGCAATCTCATGGACAGCAAAGGGTCAAAATTCACTCGTGTCATCCACAACACGATTTATGGATTCAAAAGAGAGTCAAGTGAACCATAGCACATAAAATCAATCAACCGACCGTTGTCCGCCATTGCGTGTTGCACCAAAAGGTGCAGCACGCAGCGACTCGACGTACACTTATACTTCCCAAGATTAATCCCCGTCACGGCTGATCGCGGCGGGCAAGTGACGCACAAACGAACGAAAGTAACTGGAATGCGACTCAATCGACGACAGGCCATCTCTTCGGCGACCGCTCTTTCTGCATCCGCCGCCATCTCAACGCAAACATTGCTTGCCGCAGAAACGCCAGACTTCAAATTCAATTACGTCCTCGCCTCTTGCATGTATGGATACAACAACGTTTGGGAAATCGTCCCAGAAGTTGCAAGGACCGGCGCGACAGCAATTGACCTTTGGCCAAAGATCCATGGATCGCAACGAGAGCAGGTCGATGAGATCGGAGTCGAAACATTTTCAAACTTCATCAAACGTTGGCAAGTTCAACTTGGTTGCATCACCCAGTACAAACTCGGCCCATTTGCATTGGAAGATGAAATGCGACTGGCCCAAAAACTAGGGTGCGAGCTAATCGTCACCGGAGCTAGAGGGCCTCGAGGACTGAAGGGCGGGGAATTAAAAGCGGCTGTCGCAGACTTCATCGAAAAGATGAAACCTCACCTTGAAATTGCTGAAGAGACCGGGGTTACTATTGCAATTGAGAATCACGACAACAACCTGATGGAGTCCGCTGACTCGATCAAATGGTTTCACGAACTTAGCCCGTCAAAGAACCTCAAAATTGCGTTCGCGCCCTACCACCTTCCACAAGACAGCATGCTACTGGCGCAGCTGATCAGGGACACCAGTTCTTCGATCGCCATGTTCTATGCTTGGCAACATGGCAAGGGTGCACTGGATTCGCTGAGCATCGAAGAGCAACACTTGCAGATGCCGGGACGTGGTGATCTTGACTTTGAACCAATTGTCGAAGCATTGAAAGATGTCAACTACGACGGTTGGACCGAAATCTTTATGCATCCTGGAAAAAGAGGAACTCCGATCCGAGATTCAATCCAGGGGGTCACGTACGAGATCAATCGATCTCGCGACTACATGGATCGCTGCCTCAAAGCAACCGACAAAACATCATCCAAACAGGTCGCCTCACGTGAAGGAAAGACAAACATGAGTGACAACAACCAAGACAAACAAGCGATCATCAGAGGCGAGTTCAATCAACTCAATCCGAGAGAGGCTTACGTCATCCTGAATCAGGGAACCGAGCCACCGGGTCCCGGAGGATACACCATGACAAAGGACCCTGGGACCTATATCTGCCGCCAATGCAACGCAGCCCTCTATCGATCCGATGACAAGTTTGAGAGCCACTGTGGATGGCCAAGCTTTGATGACGAAATTGAAAACGCAGTCACTCGCCGACCCGACCCTGACGGCCTTAGAGTGGAAATCATCTGCAGCAATTGTGATGGCCACCTGGGGCACGTGTTTCAGGGAGAAGGCTTCACTCAGAAAAACACACGACATTGCGTTAACTCGATTTCAATGCGATTCATCAAAAAAGGGGATGACATTCCCCCGATGATCGTCAGAACCGAGAAATAAACATCTGCAAGTCGGATTTTCAGCACTCGTTTTTGAGCAACAAAAACCTAGCCAAAGTATCCTTAGAACGGTGCAGGTGAACGTGCACCAAGTTTTCTTTGTACTCAGCCAGGTTATCCCTGTGACACGGATCCTAATCACCGCATTTGAACCCTACGAACACTGGCAACAGAACGCCAGTTGGCTCACTTTGTGCGACCTCACGCGATGGTACGACGGTGAACTTGAACTTGTCACTCGCCGGTACCCCGCACAGTTGGCAAGAATGGCTGAAATGCTGTGCAAGGATCTTCAAGGTGACTTTCCCTTGGCTATCCATTTGGGGCAAGCTCCAGAGGCGACTGCTATTGAACTTGAAACGGTTGGAGTCAATCGAAGAGAGGATGGTGGAAAAATTATCAATGACGGGCCGGATGGTTATCGAACATCATTGCCACTCCAATCCTGCGTCGATTACCTTTGCGAAGCGGGAATACCATGCAAAGTTTCATCTAGTGCGAGAACAAACCTCTGCAATGCTGCGTTTTACCTGAGTCAGCATTACTCGCGCATCTTTGGTATGCGAACACAAAGTGTTTTTGTTCACCTACCGCTTGCTCCCGGACAAGCAGCGCAAGAAGCCGAACCTCCCGCAAGCATGAGTACCCCCATGACCAGCGCTGCGGTAGCGATGATCATGCAATCACTGGTCGGAAACGACCATCGATTGACCGCTTAGCAATCTTTCAGTGGCGAAGCAAAAAAAAACGCCGGTGGAAGAATCCACCGGCGTCCAAACTCTTTGACTAAGTTTTCCACGAGGAACTAGTTACGAGTGGGATTGAATCCCGTCTGTGACTCTTCCTCTTCTTCCTGAATGATGATTCGTGGAGTTACCATCAACATCAGGCTACTTGAATCTCGACCAGCAGAAACGTTTCTAAAGAGACGACTGACGTAAGGGATCTTACTGAGAACCGGAATACCACGTTCCACTCGGCCTTCAGCTTGACGCTTGATACCACCAAGAAGGATTGTACCTCCGTCAGGAACGCTAACCGTCGTGCTCACCGATGTGAAAGCAAAGGTTGGCAACTGCACCGTGGTACCCTCGACGATGTCTTGAGTGTTATTCTCGTCCACTGCATCGTCTTCGTTGACAACTCCGTCACCGTTGGTGTCTTCTTCGTCACGACTGCTGGTACGAGTTGACCGTCGACCCTCGTAAGTGAAGGTATCCACCGCACCGATCTGACTGAAGAACGGCACAAGGGTCAGTCGAACAAATCGCTTGTCATCGCTGACGATACCCTGAACATTCAACTGAGTACCTTCGTTAAGAACAACGATCACTGGCTGCTGTGCCACGGCGAAGTCACCAACAACTGGAGTGATACTGATGACGAAGGGTCGTTGCGTTTGGTCGCTGATGGTTGCGAATTGACCATCGAACAAAGTGACCTTCGGAGCCTGCATCACGTTACTTCGATTGTCAGACTGTGCAGCCTGCAAGAAGAAGAACGCTTCGATGTCGCTAAGAATGGCAAAACCGATCGTGGATGGAGTTCCCAAGCCACCGGATCCGAATGGTGGAGCCAAACCAAAACTTCCGTTATCAAGACGGATGTCCAAGTCTGCGGTTGGCAAGCCGTCCACACCATTCCAACCGATTGCCACACTGGGACCTTCGTCGTCACTTGGTAAGCCGGAGACGTTGTCGTCGAACGATGCCTGGAAATCGACACCAATCTGTTCTGCAAAGCTGTCCGCCAGAGTGATGAAGCGAACTTCAATCGTGATCTGAAGGTTCTGAAGCCTTCTCAATGATTCAAGAAGATCCGTGATCTGATCGTGAACGTCACTTGTTGTGCTAATCACCAAGCTTAGGTTTTGTGGGTAAGGAGCCATCGTGCTCGGGCCACCCAACGCTTCCCAAGTATCGGGAACAACGGTCGTTTGAATCAAATCAATCAGTGACTGGAAGTCAGCGAAACTGCCGCCCCCACCTGCGCCACCAGACATGGGTGGGTTGTTCAATCCGAATCCACCTTGAGCACCCATCGAATGATATTGGCCAAGAACATTGGGGTTCATGCTTGATGGCGTGTTGCCCTTTGCAAGACCCGTTCCCAGATCCGTCATCGACACAGGTACCACCTGAACGTCAGCCTGTGGATTTGACATTTGGTAGGCAGCACGCAAAGCGCCGGCCAACCCATCTTCATAGCCACTGGTAAAGTTAGGGATGGGTGTCACCAAATCGGTCACGCGGTAGGTTTTTGGGTAAACCTTACTTCGTTTTGCGTCCATGCTAGTGATCGACAACACATCATTCTCGATCACATAGGTGAGTTCCATCTTATTCAACATCAGGTTCAAAGCACTCTTGAGCTTGATGCTATTTGGCAATTGGAGCGTTACGGGTGCTTCCGCAGTCACGCGAATTGCACTCAATGCTCGCTCATCGATCACCATGGGAACGCCCGTAACTGTCGACAACTCATTGAGTACGTCGGACAGAGCTCGGTTTTCGTACTGAACACTCACTTCGGTGCTTAACTTCTGTTGGATGATCTGCTCCGCAGCACTCAAACGTGAGTCGCCATCGGCCATTGGACGCAATCTTCGTCTCGAAAGAGCTTCCCAGTCCTGAGCATCAGGCAGAGTCATCGGAAGATTTGGATCGATCGCAATCATGCTTCGGTCCACGTCAATCAGAGTGTCTAAGAAAGCAAGTTCTTTAGCTTCACGCACTTCCTGATCCATTAACAGCCGAGTGCCCATGCGGCTGGTCTGAAACATGCTAACGGCGATTGGGTCGCCGGGCTTGAGTTCCTGAACCTGCTTTGCGATCACCTCAGCCTCTTGGAATCTTCGATCCTTAATCAGCTGATTGAAGGAATTGACCAAGGCAGAAACCTCTTCATCAATACTTGATTCTCTCGCTTGCTCGGTCGCCATTTCTAGGCGAACCGCATCGTTCTGGAGATCCAAGTCAATCTTGGCGCGATTCGCATCGATGTACTGCTTCTGATCTGCAATTGCCCGATCCACCATCACTGCGATAGAACGTTTTGATTGTTCATCAACATCAGCTCCATCGATTCGACGACGAAGGCTTTCCAGCTCGTCCAGTGCATCGAGAGGAACATTTACTTTGATCTGCTCGGTCTTTGCCAGCTCTGCGGTCACCTCTCGGAACAACCGTCTTGCTCGCTCCTGTGACTCAAGCTCAGCACGCTGAATCGGTGTCATTAATGCCGGATCAACCGCGTTGTTCTCAGGAAGTCTCTTTGGCTGAAGGAGAGTCAGCTTATCTTTGAGTTGATTCCGAGTTGCTGGATCGAGGTCTGATTCGTTTGCCCAAGCTTCTTTGAACAATTCACGAGCCGTGTTGGTGTCACCCTCGCTGAGCGCTTTCAGGCCTTGCTGATAAACCTTTGCGGCATAACCAGGACCTCGCTCGGGAATTGCGGTGAGGCCTTGAACCTGAGCAATGTCGGCTCCTGTCGCTTGTTTCTCATCGGGATTGAAGAGCATTTGAGCGACAGCACCCTGATCCTCTACAATCGCGGAAGCGGTCTGAACACCGGTGGTACCGACTGAGATCCCACTGCGTCGCGCAGCTGACTCAGCATCAAGAAGCAATTGCCAGACACGAGGCTCGCCGACGGCATAGTCCGATTCCGGAACCTTCAATGCTTCGGCTTCGTGAGCTGCTTGCAATGCTGCTTTGACTTCACCTCGATCTAAGGCCGCTCGGCCGATCGCAGTGAGTCGCAGAGCTTCCCGCTTCCTCGCGTCCGCACTCATCGCTGAGGCGGGCGGGGCGAGAAGAGCAGGATCGATACCGATCTGCTCAAGCTGCGCTTTCAGCGACTGGATTTCAGCCGCTTGCGGTGCTGTACTGCCGGACTGCTGTGATGCAGCCCGAAATGCTTTTACAGCACTATGGTAGTCCTTGGCGTTAATCGCTTCACGAACGCGTGCGATCATCATATCCGTCTGGCTTGACGGACTCACCGTGGAGACATCTGCAGTTGTCCCTGCAGGCGTTGTCGACGGTGTGGTGGTTTGGCCAGAGACGCCTGTCACTGCTAGCATCCATGCTAGGCCGACGCAGACGGCACGGTAACCTTGTGCGGGTACGAGGCAAATCAACGCGACTCTCCTTCTTCGCGGTGAGACTACTTAAATGACGAAAAACAAACGAGACTTGGCGATGAAACTTCCAACTCTCCAAGAGGGAAAGCTTCACCAAGTTTTTTCTCGAAATCTGATCGCCCAGCTGATTGTCAGCTCTGCTTGTTCTATTTCTTTAAACCAGTCATTCACACCGATCTCCTCGCATTTTCATGCGGGTTGAGGCGATTTCAGTCGGTTTAAAGAACCTTCGTGTTCGGGAATAGTCTGTTTCTCTGATGCGTGTCAACATCGATCAAGGCTGCATTTCAAATTTCTTTCTTCAGAATTTTAATTGCAAGCATTCTTAAACCTGACAACGACTCTCGATCCAAGCCGCCCACTGAGGCAGGCAACCACGCAGCCGAAAACGGAACCTTTCCCGCTAAACGCAGACTCTCAACCCACGCTCAACCATCCAACGCAGACTTGCCGGCGAGCATTGATGGTTCCAGCGATTAATCCATAAAGCAATCAAACTCTAAAGGCATGAATCAAATTGAAAAAGGCCAGTCGATATCGACTGGCCTTTTGTGGCTAAATTTGGTTGTAGTCAAAAGCGTTAGGCGGAAGCCTTCGCTTGATCTGCAGCCTTCTTTTCTGCAGCGTTTCGGTAATCCACCACATCCCAAACAAGTCCAAGGGCTCGAAGTAGCCGGATTGCCTGCCATGTGATATCGAATTCCCACCAGCGGTGCCCATGCTTCGCCATTCTTGGGTATGCATGATGATTGTTATGCCAACCTTCTCCGTAAGCGACGATCGCTACCAGCCAATTATTTCGGCTGTCATCCGTTGTCTCATAGTTGCGATAGCCCCACATATGAGAAACACTATTGACCATCCAAGTGGCGTGCAGAACTGTCACTAGACGCAAGAACATTGCCCACACAACTAAAGAGATGGCCAAATCCATCCCCTGCCACATATACCCGATGCCGAAAAGGATTCCGGTCACCGCGATGTGAGCTGGTAAAAACAAGATATCCAGCACACGCATGCCCTTTTCCTTGTAAAGGTCGGGAGCCCATCGCTGCAGATAAGCTTTACGATCGCCGTTGTGTGTGTGGTAAGCAAGCCATGTCAAATGGCTCCACCAACCTCCGTCTCGCGGCGTATGAGGATCTCCTTCTTGGTCGCTGCATGCGTGATGTTTTCGGTGGTCAGCAACCCAATCAAGAGGCGTTCCTTCACCAGCCAGCAAACCAATTGTTGTGAAGAAGTAACGTACCCAGTTGTAGGTTTTCATACCCGTGTGGGTGAGCAGACGGTGATAACCCAAACAGATCCCCAAACTCCCCGTCATCCAATGGAGAACCAAAGTGACCGCAAGTGCTTCCCATGTGAAAGTGAAAGGAGCCGTAAGAGCAACCAAGTGGGCCATTGTCAGCCAGCCCAGCGCCCAATAGCTCACGTTGGCAAAACGCCGGCGATCACCAGTGGTGGGAGCCACATCTTTTTTTCGCTTCTGACCGCCTGATTCCTGCACATCGACCTGGATGTCGTCTTGTTTCGAATCTTGAGAATCAGCAGATGTTGGTGCCGGTACAGCGATGGACATTGATTGTTCCTGTGAAAGATTTCAGACCGCGACTTTCGCTAGGCAGCGTTGAATCGACCTAGAGTCTACCTGATCAGACCGAATCCGCCGTCCACAAATCACCCGCGGTGTGTAACAGCCCTGTAACATTCCTGTGACAACCACCCTCGGGTGTGGCAAAAACGCACACGGGGCTAAAAATCACACTCAAGCGGCCCGTCACGTCCGGTCGGACCGCTGGGATGGGTCACTTGAAACCAAGCTCGAACAACGCTCTAGCCCAACTGATGAGCCTTCGCCATCGCCTCTTCGGCCTTTGCGATGTATTGCTGGTCCTGTGTACCAGCCCAAGCTCGCTGGTAGGTCACACTCAGAGCCGTGTAATTGAATGCTTCGCTCGGCTCCAATTCACAGGCCTTCTCTCCATGCTCGATCGCTAAATCATGCTGGCCGGTCTTGGTATAAACCCGAGAGAGAGCAAGCTGCGCGAGCACAAAGGTATCATCCTGCTCAACAATCTTCTGTAGCCCCTCAATTGCGGCGTCAAACTGCTCTTCGTCAATCAGACGTTCGACATCGTTGTATTGCGAATACAAATCACTCATGGTTGGGATCTCTTGAAAAGAAGTGGAGCCAAAAAAAATGTCGGCTAAGTCGCTATGACTCAGCCGACATCATCAAAAGTGATTCGCCGCTAAATTGCAAGCCTACGCATTTCGCAATGCTGCTTGAGCTGCCGCGAGACGTGCAATTGGCACGCGGAACGGACTACAGCTGACGTAATTGAGACCCACCCGGTGACAGAAGTCAATCGAAGATGGGTCGCCACCGTGCTCGCCGCAGATACCAACTTTCAAGGCATCTTTAGTGCTACGGCCCTTTTCGACACCCATTTCGACCAGTTGTCCAACACCGGTTTGATCCAAAGATTGGAACGGGTCAACGTGGAGGATGTCTTGTGCCAAGTAATCTGGCAAGAAAGTGTTTACGTCATCACGACTGTAACCAAATGTCATTTGGGTCAAGTCATTCGTACCGAAACTAAAGAAGTCTGCATGAGCAGCAACTTGATCTGCAGTCAACGCAGCACGCGGAATTTCAATCATGGTTCCGATCAAAATGTCCAGTTTGCCGCTGTACTTCTTCGCTGCTTTGGTCTGCTCGATGGTCTCTTCGACACGAGCACGTAGCGAAGAGAGTTCATCAGCGGTACCAACCAATGGGATCATGATCTCAGGCTGAGCCTTAACTTTCTTCTTAGCACAGTTAATCGCTGCTTCGACGATTGCCTGAACCTGCATCTCAAGGATTTCAGGATAAGTAATGCTAAGCCGGCAACCACGGTGACCAAGCATTGGGTTAGCCTCGTGCAGAGCAGCAGCACGCTTGTTGATCTCGGCTGGCTTTAGACCCAACTCATCCGCGACAATCTTCTGAGCAGACTTATCATGCGGAAGGAATTCGTGAAGTGGCGGATCTAGCAAACGAATCGTCACTGGCAGACCGTTCATCGCCTTGAAAATGCCTTCAAAATCTTTCCGCTGGAAAGGAAGCAACTTCTTCAACGCTGCGCGACGATCGTCCTCGGTGTCGGCAAGAATCATTGCTCGCATATGGAGAATTCGATCTGACTCGAAGAACATGTGCTCAGTACGACAAAGGCCGATACCCTGAGCACCAAAATCTCGAGCTCGCTTGCTGTCTGCCGGTGAGTCGGCATTGGTACGCACCGCTAGAGTTCGGTACTTGTCCGCCCACTTCATCAACTTAGCAAAGTCACCTGACAGGGTAGGCTCTTGAGTTTCAACTTCACCGGCCATCACTTCGCCAGTGGTACCATCAAGGCTGATGACGTCCTTCACACCGAAGGTGCGACCGGCGACTTTGATCTTTTGTTTCTTTTCGTCGATCTGAATTTCACCGGCACCGGCAACACAGCACTTGCCCCATCCGCGTGCAACCACAGCGGCATGACTGGTCATACCTCCGGTGCTGGTCAGAATCCCCTGAGCCGCATTCATTCCGTCGACGTCTTCTGGGCTGGTTTCATTTCGAACCAGAATCACGCTCTCACCCGCTTCTGCTCGAGCACGAGCATCTTCAGCGGTGAACGAAAGCGTCCCAACTGATGCGCCAGGAGAAGCTGGCAAACCGCGGGTTAGCACGTCTGCGGCGTTGCGTGCCGTTGGCTTGAAGCTGGGCAGAAGCAATTGAGTAAGGTCGTTCGCGGGCACTCGCATGACTGCTTCTTTTTCGTCGATCAAACCTTCCTTGACCATGTCGCAAGCAATCTTTACCGCGGCGAGACCGGTTCGCTTACCAGTTCGCGTTTGAAGCATGTAAAGGGTGCCACGCTCGATGGTGAACTCGATGTCCTGCATCTCGGTGTAGTGGTCTTCGAGAGTTTTCTTGATGTCCAACAACTCTTTGTAGACTGCTCGGTTCCACTTGGTCATCTCTGCCACTGGCTGTGGCGTTCGAATCCCTGCAACCACATCTTCACCTTGAGCATTCACAAGGAATTCACCAAAGAATTTGTTCTGCCCCGTGTTTGGATTTCGAGTGAAAGCAACTCCGGTGCCGGAATCATCACCCATGTTTCCGTAAACCATCGACTGAACATTAACAGCAGTTCCAAGCAACCCACGAATGTTCTCGATTTCACGGTAACGAACTGCTCGCGAGGTGTTCCACGACCCAAACACAGCTTCAATCGATAGCTGCAGTTGCTTAATTGGATCTTGAGGGAAGTCTTCGCCCGTGTGCTTCTTGTAGACGGCCTTGTAAGCCTCGCAGAGTTCTTTTAGACCCTCAGCTGGCACATCGGTATCTTCGGTTACTTTGTACTTTTTCTTGACCTTGTCGAACGCATGCTCGAAGACGTGATGATCCATACCGACCACGACGTCCCCAAACATGTTGATCAATCGTCGGTAAGCGTCATACGCAAAACGCTCGTTGTTGGTCGCCTTGGCAAGTCCTTCGGTAGCTTGATCGTTCAAACCGAGGTTCAAGATGGTGTTCATCATCCCCGGCATTGAAACAGCCGCGCCTGAACGGACGCTGACCAACAGCGGATTGGAGTCGTCACCAAATTTCTTCCCGAGCTCTTTTTCAAGAATTCGTACTGCCTTATTGACTTGCCCCATGAGTTCCTCGGGCAGGTTCTTTCCGCCCTTGTAATAGGCATCACAAACTTCGGTTGTGATCGTGAAGCCGGGAGGAACAGGAAGACCGATATTGGTCATTTCAGCAAGGTTGACGCCCTTACCACCTAAGAGTGCCTTGCTTTTGCCTTTGCCTTCGGTCTTCGTTTTGCCGAAGTAATAAACCATTTTATTGGTTGCCATAACGTTTTTTTCTCTCTCGTTTTTGATAGAGGCAGAACTGAATGGTTAAAGTAGTTTTTGTCACGTTTTCGTGCGGCCTCTGTTCGACACACACTCAACGACGGAATCCAACTCTGATTCCGATTAGATACCTTCGCGATTGACTGAAAAGTAAACTCGGTAACGCTTGATCGGTGACCAAATCATCAATCGGATCACCGCAGGAGTTTGACTCTCGCAAGCACCTGATGCTCAGCAGGCCTTCGCCAAAAGCAGGAAAAACCAGCGATTGAGAAGCTCTGTGAACGATCCAGAGGCTCGCCACTCCGAGGTCAATATTGCCACAAGTAACTCGCTGAGGAGCAACTCCAGCCCTGACCTACAAAAGTCACTTAAGGAAAGATTGGGCAACGGGGAAAGATTTTCCGTACAACCTTTCCAGTCAACAAACTAAACCTTTTCGCGACAATTTATTTGCCGATTCTCATATGGTCAATGACGACTAAACACACGAAGGCATCACATGCGACCTTTCGTCGTTAAAATCGGTAGTTTTAGCGCGATCATCACGCCGGGAAACCAACCCACTCAGGAGCGGTGCCCGAGTCATTTGCTCGATGAAAACACCAATAAGCGACGAGTTGGTTGATGCCTGTAGATTTAGGATCTTACTGACCAAAGATCTAACTCAACTCTGCCGGATGAAGCAGAGAGCGGGAAATACGAAAAGCCGTGCGAGCTGACCCACACGGCTTTTCGTCGTAGAGTAGGGCTGACAGGAATCGAACCTGCACTCCCGAAGGAACTAGATCCTAAATCTAGCGCGTCTGCCAGTTCCGCCACAGCCCCGTGAATATCACCATCTCACCGGAAGGATCCATCGACATAAAAGCGTTTATCGACCAACCAAACCGGTAATTTGAAGCTCAATAGCAAAATGCCACTCGAATTGATCAGGAGGCAGTTTCATCCGCAGCGACAGTTGGTACGACCCAAACTTTAACGCTTGCATCCACTTCGCTGTGGAGATGAATCTTGATGGTGTAAAGACCCAATTCTTTGAGAGGGCCTTCAAGCCGAATTTGATCCTGAGCCAAAGCAAAACCAGCAGCCTTCAGTCCGTCCACGATTTCATGGGCGCCGACAGAACCGTAGAGGTGCCCTTCGTCGTTGGCATTTGCCTCGATCGTGATTGACTGCTTAGCCAGTTCATCGGCAAGACTGCGGAATTCACTGAGCTTAGCGAGTTCGATTGCACGAAGCTTCTCACGGTGCTTTTCCACCATTCGCTTGTGATGCTCCGTCGCAACTGTTGCGAGACCTTGTGGCAGAAGGTAGTTCAACGCGTAACCGCGTCGAACCTCGACGATTTCACCTTGCTTACCGAGGTGCTCCACGTTGTGGATAAGCAACAATTGAATGCCGCCGTTTTGACCCTGTGGCAAACGCTTGAACATTTGGGACGACTTTCGTCGTTTCACTGGTGCTGTCATCAGATCGCTCGAAAAAGTTATTTCTACTGAATGTTTCTATTTCTTTTTTGCTAAAAATGCTCGATCGGCGATTCATAGCCAATCTGGCATTCATGCCGCCAGTCTATTTGCTGGCTACTAACTGCTGGAACTGCTTTGTACGTTTTTAAAAGGGGATATCTGGATCATCGTAACCGGCTCCACTCCCAGTTGGCTGCGCGTCACCTCGCCCAGGTACTGCATCCGAACTTGGCTCTCTATATCCTGGAGAGGTTCCCGAGTCGGCTTGCTGAGGACGACCACCGCCGCCACCGCCAGCGCCACTCAACATTTGCATTCGCTCACAAACGACACGTAGCTTGCTTCTCTTCTGTCCATCGGTCTCCCAAGTATCGAGCTTTAAACGCCCTTCAACCAGAATGGGAGCACCCTTGGAAAGGTATTCACTGGCGACTTCCGCAGTTCGGCCCCAAAGGGTTACATCCACGAACGTGACTTCATCAACCCACTCACCGCTGCTGTTCTTTCGACGGTCATTCACGGCCATTCCAATATCGGTCACACCAGTACCACCTGGTGTGTACTTCAACTCGATGTCTCGGGTTAAGTTACCGACTAGAATGACTCGATTGAAACTCGCCATATGTTCTCTCAGCTATCCGACTAAGTTTTCAAAGAGAGTATGAACCACGCCTCGGGCCGTTAAGCCTCCGCAGTTGCCTCTTCAGTTTCCTCGGAGTCTGCCTGCGAAGACATCACAATGTTCTCACCGCGGGCATTTGCGAGGATCGGCTCTACCAATCTTGGCTCAAGCTTAATTGTCATCTGCCGAAGCACGGGCTCACAAAGTGCAAAAGCTCGATCCAATTGGGTCAAACCTGAGCCCTCCATCGCGAAATAGGTAAGCCAATAGGTTCCCTTTTGATGCTTGTCGATTGGGTAAGCAAGCTTCTGCTCCATCCACAAACGATTCACTAGAACTTCACCACCTGCTTGCTCGACCAGATCAGCTACGGTCTTTGCTACACCACCAGGATCACGGGCGTATTGGTTGCTATCAAGAATCAGAAGCGTTTCGTAAGTATTTTTAGCCACGATTGACTGGTCTCTCTGTTTCGAAATGTTTGTTTCCAAAGTTTTATTCATCTCTCGACCTGCAATCAACGGCCGAAATCTGATTTCGCAGCGAATCACCGCGAAACGATTGCCATGCAACCGATAACCTGAACCCGAGGGAGGACAGAATTGCAAATCACGATTCAGTCTACTTGTACTCGAGAAATCTCACTCTTTGGGGCTTTGGGACTGACCGTTGTAATGATTCATGACGTAGTCAGTTCCGTGTAAGCACCAATCCAGTACAGCTTTCGCTGCTTTTTCCGTCGCGAACTCCATTTCAGTCTGCTCTCCCTTGGAAAACTTCCCAAGGACATAATCCGCAGGATCCCATCCTGCAGGTGGGCGACCGATGCCGATTCGTAATCGAGCGATTTGATCGGTTCCCAATTGTCTGATCACATCGGCGAGGCCGTTTTGGCCCCCGGCTGAACCGGATCTGCGGAATCGGATTCGGCCGCTTGCCAAGTTCATGTCGTCACAGACAACAACGACATCCTCGGCTGAAACTTTGTAGAAGTCGCATGCTTCACGCACGCTTCTACCACTCGCGTTCATGTATGTCTGAGGCCAAAGCATTAGCAGTTTCCCGCCAACAGAAGCCTCCGCAAATTCACCCTGAAATCGATTCCTTGATGGACTTGCACCCGCCAAGGCAGCGACTTTCTCAACAGCCACAAACCCGATATTGTGTCGTGTTTGTTCGTATTTGCGTCCCGGATTACCAAGGCCAACGACTAATTTCATGTCATTTATGCCAGTTCGAGACGATACGGTGCAAAAGGTCGATTAGCCTTCTTCCTCCTCCGACTTGTCACCACCTTTGGCGATCACCTCAGGCTCGGTAGGAGCGTCGGACACCTCAACGGACTTCGATCCCTTGGGCTCTTCAACGTGTGCCACCATGGAATCCGCTGGCGTCACCAACTCCACACCCTCTGGTAAATCCAAGTCACCCGCAGTGAGGCTTCCTCCGACATGAAGATCACTCACGTTCAGAACCGCTTCCTCTGGGATCGCTCCAGCAGAACAACGAATTTGAACTTCGTGTAAGTTTTCAAGCAACATTCCGCCCTCTCGGACTCCCGGAGCATCACCTTGAAGCCTTACTGGTACGGTGACTTCTACTGACTCCTTCAGATTTACCCGCAGTAAATCCATGTGCAAAATCTCGATTCCGAGCGGATCAAATTGCACATCACGAACCAGAGCAGTGTCCTGCACATCACCCGCCAAAGTGACGGTCTTACTGTGATGTCGCAGCAATGCCTTCACATCTCTCTCCGAGATGGATAGATGGGTGGTGTCCTGACCATGTCCATAGAGGACAGCGGGCACACGCCCCGAATCCCTCAATCGACGTGAAGCGGTCGTCCCAATTTGATCGCGACTTTCGACATTAAGCACTTCGGCCATCAGAACTTCACCTTACTGAGACTACGCTCTTAAAATCTTGTTTTGTGACTAAAAACCTAAACCGGCGCACCTGTGGCAGCTCGGTCGAAGCGGGTAAGTATGGCGGAAGCGCGGCGTTCCGCAAGCCCAAAGCCAATATGGAAATCGCATCTCAATGCAGTTTTTAATCCCGAAGAATACCCCTCGCCCCAAACGGCACAAAGCCACCCCCCATCAGGGAGGCTAGCCGGCATCGCGACGGCAAACAGGGACCCCACCAAACCAACCAAAGCCATCAAGCGGATGAGTTGGTAGACTGAAACACCTGCGGTTGAACCGAAAGAATGCCGGGTCATGACCAACGCAGCCCCGCCCAAACCAAGAGCAGCAGCCTAATGAGATCGATTGCTACACCCCTACCGCTGAGCATTTTGCTTGCTGCAAGCTACCTGCTCACTGGCCTCGTCCAACAAGTCAATGCAAACGAAACTGGCCAAGAGATCTACCGAGAACAGTGCGCGCAGTGCCATGGGCTGCGAGGTGAAGGCGTTGCAGGTAAGTATGACGAACCGTTCTCGAGCGACTTCAGTCAAGCCGAACTAACCGCGATCATTGCGGCAACGATGCCCGAGGGTGAGCCGGAATCATGCGATGGCATGGAGGCCGTCGAGGTGGCAAGCTACATCCGCAATCAATTACTAGCAAACCGCACAGCGGACGCACAAACCTCCGCACGGCTAACACTCTCCCGCCTTACCGGTGAACAGTTACGACAGAGCCTTGCCGATCTCTATGGCCACTTCCAAGGCAATCTATGGACTCAGAATGAACGCGGTGTAGCAGCTAGCTACTTCGAAGGTAGAAGGTCGGCTCAGGACAAGCTTAAACTCGAACGCAATGATCCCACGATCAATTTTGATTTTGGGAAAGAGGATCCCGTGGACGGAGTACCCAAGGAAGAATTTTTCATCCGGTGGTCGGGTTCACTAAAAATAGACCATTCAGGCCGTTACGAGATCATCCTGAGGAGCAGCCTGTCCTGCATGATGAAGTTTGGCTCCACCGATCGTGTGCTTGTCAATAACCACGTTCAATCAGCCGGCAAAGAAGAATTTCGACGCACACTGTTTTTGACTGCTGGTCGCGTCTACCCGTTTTCCATCGAGCTCACGCAACGTAAACGCAAGACGGAGCAGCCACCTGCTGTCGTATCGCTCTCCTGGATACCCCCCTCGGGCATCGAGGAAGTCATCCCCACACAGAATCTCATCCCTAATCGATTACCGGCGACCTTCTCGGTGCAAACCAAACTACCGCCAGATGACCGAAGCTACGGTTACGAAAGGGGGACGTCGGTCAACCGGCAGTGGGATGACTCCACCACGAAAGCCGCACTTGAATTCGCTGAGATCGCGAAGTCTGAGCTTTATCCTCGATACCGTCGAGCAAACAAAGACATCCCTCGGGAAAATCGAGAAGACGTGAGGAGCTTTTTAGAAGAAACGCTGAGGATCGCGATGCGCGGCCCACTTAGTGAGGAAACGAAAAGCCGATACATCGACCAGCAACTCGCCGCAGCTGAGGATGATGGAGAAGCGATCAAACGCTCGATCCTGATCGCCCTCAAATCGCCCAGATTCCTCTACCCGACTGTCGACTACGATCGCTCAATAAGTCAACGCCGCGCCAACCGACTCGCATTGGTACTCTATGACTCACTTCCAGCCGACCCGTGGCTCTCAAAACTGATTGATGAGAACAAACTTTCCAACCAATCAGAAGCCAGACAAGCAGCCACAAAAATGCTTCGAGATTACCGCGCGCAGGCCAAAATCCGCAGCTTCCTTTACCACTGGCTCGACCTAGGAGACCTCACAGAGATCAGCAAGGACAGCGAGCTGTACCCGGGTTTCAACCAAAATTTGGTGCAGCAACTCAAAGGCTCGCTTGACGCAATGATCGATCAAAACCTCAAAGATGGAGGCAACTTCAGGCAATTGCTGCTCGCTGATTGGGTCATGACGACCAAGGATCTTCACGAATTCTATGGCGATGCCTGGGCACCCGAGATCATCCCCGCCGCCTCGAAGAGCCACGAACCGACCGGGGAGGAACAAGCATCTGACGACTCGGATACGACGGAAGAAGTCGAAACGCCCACGCCCGCACAACCCGCAACCGCACAAGACGTGAACGCGAGTGAATCCGTTAACTCAGACAGCGAGCCCACAACCGAGTCTGCCAAGACGGAGGAATCCAACGCAGGCTCAGAGCCGAAACAAATCAAAAAAATAGTCACCAACCCACCGCTACCCGCCCCCGCGTCATTCGTGCGATCGGTGCAGGACAAGGAAGTGCACGCAGGCATCATCAGCCACCCACTGATCCTGAGTCACCTCGCGTATTTTCGCACAAGCTCTCCGATCCACCGAGGAGTTTTCCTCACTCGATACACCCTAGGCCGAGTGCTCCGCCCCCCAAACGAGGCATTTACTCCGATCAACCCGGACCTTCACCCTAACCTAACTACTCGACAGCGAGTCGAACTCCAAACGGGAGAGGTGAATTGCCAAGTGTGCCACCGCAAAATCAATTCGCTCGGTTTTGCACTGGAGGCATTCGATGCCGTTGGACGATTCCGAAAAGAAGAAAAGCAGCAATCCATCGATACTTCAGGCAGCTACCAAAGTCGTCTGGGCGAAACGGTTTCCTTCAATGGAGCCCGCCAATTGGCTGAATTCCTTGCCAACTGTCCCGATACACACGAATCATTTGTGGAATCAGCGTTTGAACACTTCGTCAAACAACCGATTAACGCCTACGGAGCCAATCGCGTCCAAGAGTTAACCGAATTCTTTCGAATGAATGACTTTAGCATCGAGAAACTAATCATCGAGATCGCCTTGGTGGCGTCCGAGCTTGAAATCGATGCCGAGGCCACATAACTCAAGCCGACCAAAACAATCCACTGAACACCACAGCAAGTTGAAGCTCCTAAGCAGCGTGAAACTGTCTGGCGGTTCGCTTCCGATAAAGAATATCGACAGGCAACCAACCGACTTTCTCACTGCTATAATAGAGATAATGGTGCTGACGATCGGCACAGCGACAATTAAGCTACTTTTCGTGGCTTGTACAAGTATCGACCCGCGGCTTTCGATGAGCCCATCCTTCCTGCCTTAACTCGGTGACCGTCCGGTGAATCCACCGCTTGGTCTCACCGGCACGTCCAACCTGAAAATTCCCACCAAAACCTGAATCACCCAACGAGGATCACACCATGACAATCTCCCGAAGAAAGTTTGTGCGTGAACTTGGAATCAGTGCCGCGGCTGCAAATTTTGTCATGGGTCTACCGAGCTTGGGGTGGGCGGCTTCCAAAAGCAAGAAGCAACGACTTGTCTTCCTTTTTAGCCCTAATGGTGTCATTCCAAAACACTTCTGGCCTGATCAGGCGGGTGAGCTCGATTCCCTCAAGCGAATCCTCGCCCCACTCGAACCGATCAAGCAGCACGTCCTGACCCTTCAAGGTGTTGACAATCGAATCAAAGGCGATGGTGATGGACACATGAGAGGCATTGGGTGCCTACTCACTGGTATCGAACTTTTCCCTGGTGATGTGCAAGGCGGCTCAGATACTCCAGCGGGTTGGTCAATGGGGATCTCCGTTGATCAACATCTCAAAAACTGCTTACAAGCTAACCCAGATACCCAAACAAGATTCGGATCACTCGAGTTCGGCGTGATGGTTCCCGAGCGCGCCGACACATGGACCCGATGGTCCTACGCCGGTCCCAATCAGCCGGTCGCGCCAATCAGCGATCCTTACCAAATGTTCGATAAGCTGTACGGACAAAGTCAAAATCAAGCCATACTGGCCAGCGTATTGGATGACCTCAGCGATGACTTCAAAAAGATTGAATCTTTAGTGAGCCCAGAAGACCGAAGAATGCTTCAAGATCATGTGGCAATGGTTCGCTCACTTGAGAAAGAAATCAAGGCCGAACTCAAACATGCCAATAGCAACGAGGGTGCCGGCCACGCTGTTCCACAATTGGAACCAAACATCGAAGAGCAGAACGATAACATGCCGCTTCTGTGCAAGATGCAGATGGACCTGCTCCACAGTAGCCTCATCAATGACTTCACCAGGATCGCGACCTTCCAGATCACCAACAGTGTTGGGAATGCCAAGATGAAATGGCTGGATATCGATGAAGGCCACCACTCGATCTCGCACGAGCCAGACTCGAACGAAGAAGCGTATGAGCAACTCATTCGCATCAATACTTGGTACTGCGAACAGGTCGCCTATCTCGCAAAACGTCTCGCAGAAACGCCAGAACCTGGCGGTGAAGGATCGATGCTTGACAACACGACGCTGGTATGGACCAACGAACTCGGGAAAGGAAATTCACACACTCGTAACGACATCCCGTTCGTTTTAGTGGGTGGTGGCCTCGGATTCAAAACTGGACAAGCGGTTAACTGCAATCGAGTGCCACATAATCGCCTGCTAATGAGCATCTGCGAAGCGATGGGATATCCAATGCCTTCGTTCGGTAATGCCAACTACTGTGGTGATGGAGCACTAACCGGACTGTACGCCTAACGCACCCCGTTCAATCAAAGCGTGATTCAATTGAGCGACTAAGGTTTCTCGTTGATGCGGTACATCTCTCGCCAAGGCAACTGAATCCCTCCGTCGATTGTCAGGGTACTTCCTGTAATGTACTCACTTTCGGGGTCGCAGAGAAAGCAAACGCCCCGACCAATTTCCTCGGGATTCCCTAAACGCCCCCAAGGCAACTTTGCACCCTCGGCCATCAAAGTCTCTTCGCTGAAAAACTTCCGCTCACCCGGAGTATCAGTCCAGCCTGGGTGAATGATATTCACCCGAATACGATGCTGAGCAAGTTCGCATGCTGCAGTCCTCGCCATTTGGTCATTGGCGGCTTTTGCCATGTTGTAGGCCATCGCTCCGGGAATTGCCATGTGAGCATGTGGACTGCTAATGACAACCACATTGCCCCCTTGCCCCTGCTCAACCATCTGCTGACATGCAGCACGAACAAAGTGGAAGGCTCCCCACATACTGACGTCAATCGTCTTACGGAACTCTTTTAAATCGGATTCCAGAAAGAGATGGCGATCACTGTAGACGGCATTACTAACCACAAGATCCACCCCGCCCATCAGATCAACAGACTGAGCCACAAGTGAGTGAATCTGTGACTCATCACCAAAATCAGCACGAATTGCGTGAGCCTTACCGCCGACCTTTTCACACTCCGCCACCGCCGCGAGTGCATCCTCTTCATGACTACGGTAGTTGATCACCACTTCAGCTCCCGAGCGAGCCAATTCGATCGCGACCGCTCGGCCAATCCCCAATGAAGCCCCGGACACAATCGCGCGCTTACCTGCTAGTTTTGCCATTCCCATTTAGCTCCGGATACAAAGTGATCTCAATTGCTGCTGCCCTCATGACAGGACGGCCTCACATCACCCACTCAATCCACTGACTGAGATGCCAGAATCGATGTGCGGCTCACAGCGTAGCGATTCTCACGCTAACCGTCGATAAACCTCAAGATTGCCGGCACCAAAATCCGCTTAGTCAATCGGCGCTCCCCCGATTTCAAGATCACCACTCGATACTGCAAAGCTTGATTCAGCCTGACCAGCGGCAGAATCAGGTTGGAATCTGACCGGATTTGCAATCCGTGCGATCTCTAGCGTCGCCACATTCCCGACGCGGGACCTCTACCATCATGCCACCGAGGAGATGAGAGATTTCTGTCACGACTGCAATCAACGGGCGATACCGCGGCATCTCCGTGCAATCGAGCGTAACAACTAAGATTAAACGGCCACAGGAGCGTACCCGAACTCAATACGGCTGGCGAAAAACAATCGGAAAAAGACGCACATTTACCATAATCCGATTTTTTTAAACCAAAAAACAGCATAGCGTGATTGCAAACCACCAATTGTGATGGAAAACTATCATTGCTAGCAATGTGGTAATTGATGTGGTTTGGGGAAAGAATTCCGATGGGCAAAACGAGACGAGATCAGCTGAGCGAATTCGTTCAGGCATCAGGTTTCGCATCGCTCGGGGAACTCGCAGCATCTTTATCGGTGAGTGAATCGACGATTCGACGTGACCTGGAAGTCTTGGAAAAAGGCGGACTGGTACGAAGAACGCACGGTGGAGCATTTTGGACGGGCGATTCGGAGACGATTGAAGTCTTTCGAACCCGCAGGGATGACCATTGGATGGCGAAAGCTGCAATTGGGCGACTCGCGGCCGAATGGGTTGAAGACCACGACACCATTTTGCTTGACGGCGGTAGCACGACTTATGAATTGGCTCGCCAACTTGTTGGAAGACCTTTGCAGGTTGTGACCAACAGTTTGCCCGTCGCACACCTACTCTCTGCAAGCGAATCGATCGACTTGGTGATGATTGGCGGGTGCGTACGTGGAAGAACCGCTGTCACGATTGGACCAATGGCGGATGCAATGCTGCACAGCATCAATGTGGGCAAAGCGTTCCTATCAGTCGCTGGGATTACCGACCGAGGCTACTTCAACAGCAACATGATGCTCGTTGAAAGCGAGAAGGCAATGCTATCCGCCGCTGACCAGGCAATCGTGGTAGCGGACAGCAGCAAATTTGGAAGAGTCAGCCTGAGTCGATTGTGCGGATTGCAAGAAGTACACGGAGTGGTAACTGACAGCGATTTGCAAACCAAATGGAAAGATCACCTCGAACTCGCTGGTGTTGACCTACGGTTGGCACAGCTATCAAGCCAAATCTCAGCTCCAACACAGAAAACAAGCCACACCAAATAGGACTCCTTGAGTTGACCACCATGAATGCCGCGATCGATCGCAGTTACATTGAACAGTTAGTCCGCACTGCGATTCGGTCCTCACAAGTACCGACCGCCTCGGACAACTCGGCGCCGACCCAATCGGTAAACATGCGCGATACACCTCCAGGATGGGTAAATGGCGAGCCAAATCTTCGGGTGAGCATCTCCGCTCGACACTGTCACCTAACCGACGAACATGTCGAAATCCTGTTTGGCCGCGGTGCTGTCCTTGAGCCCGACAAAGATCTCTACCAAGACGGTTTCTATGCCGCAAAGCAGACGGTAATGGTCGTCGGCCCGAGAAAAAGGATGCTACCCAACGTTCGAGTGTTGGGGCCAACGCGACCGGCGAGCCAAGTAGAGCTTGCTTTAACAGATTCAATTTCGTTGGGCATCAACGCCCCGATTCGGCACAGCGGGGATATCGAAGGCACACCCGGATGTGTCCTGGTTGGCCCAGCAGGAACTGTCCAGCTCAATCAAGGAGTCATTCGTGCCGCAAGACACGTCCACATGAATGATGCGGATGCAGAGCATTATGGCGTCGAAAACGGCGACATGATGCAATTACGAATCGCGAGTCCAAGTTGCAGCGTCACGTTCGAGGATGTGCTGGTTCGTGCAGACTCCGCTGCGAAGCTTGAAGTTCACATCGACACCGATGAAGGCAACGCATGCAACCTTGATGCGGCAACCGAGGTAACGCTCAAAAAATCTGGATGTAAGTGTCAGGGGCACTAATCCACCAAACAGAACAGTAATCGTTTTCCTTACGGTCGTTTCACGTTGAAACGATCAAACCTCCCTTTCTGAAGGCAGAATCTCAGATGGCAAAGATTAGTGAAGCTTTAGGGATGATCGAGACCAAAGGGTTTGTATCCCTTCTCGAAGCATCTGACGCAATGATGAAAGCAGCCAATGTCCAATTCCTAGGTTGGGACAAGGTTGGCAGTGGACTTGTCAGCGCGTTTGTTACCGGCGACGTCGCAGCTGTTAAAGCAGCAACCGATGCTGGGGCAGCAGCGGCAGGACGGATCGGCGAAGTCGTTAGCGTCCAGGTCATCCCACGTCCGCACGAGGATCTACCTAAGGTCCTGAAAACACCTGTTGCTGCCAAGAAGTAGTCACCCCGATCATTGACCCCAAGAAGGCTCCTTAAGGAAACCACGTCGGCATCCATTCATTGCCGGTCGCCTGAAGTACGCCGCTCCGATTGGTCATGACGGAATCTCAATTTTTCAACTTTTATCAAACAACTTTTGACTCACAAAGAGAACTCACATGAACGATGCAATTGGCTTGATCGAAACCAAAGGCCTTTTGTCTTTGATCGAAGCAACCGACGCGATGGCGAAGGCTGCAAACGTTGAAATTGTTAAGCGCGTTGATATTGGCGGAGCTTACGTTACCACCATCGTCAGCGGTGACGTGGGGAGCGTCCGAGCTGCTGTTGAAGCAGGTGCAACTGCCGCGTCGCAAGTGGGTGAATTGGTTAGCAGCCACATCATCCCTCGCCCATCGGAAGGTTTGACCAAAGCTTTTTTGGCCTAACCGCGAACCCTCCAACTGCGAGCGCGGGCGAAACGCCCGATGCAGCATCGCGTCTTGAAGAGTTCGCCTCCGAAGCCCAGATGACCCTGGCCTTTGGTTTAACTCCATCCGATTCCTCTAACTCAGAAACTCCCGTGCTTGTCCTCGTCGCAAATCTAGGCTCCACCAGCTTTAAGTATCGTTTGTACGACATGTCAAACGAACAATGCCTCGCGCGTGGTGCTGTTGACCGAATCGGCCAAGCTGAGAGTCACTGCATGGTGGAAATCGGACAGTGGAGAGATGAACGACAAATGCCCGTGGCTGATCATGGAGTTGCAGTAGAAACCTGCTTGCAGCAACTGACAGACCCTGAGCATGGCGTGCTCAAGCATGCATCGGATGTAGTTGCAATTGGATTCAAAGCGGTTCACGGCGGTCGCCTTTCCGGTGTCTTCCAGGTTGATGATGAAGTACTCGAAGCAATGACGGAGATGAATGCCGCAGCACCGGCCCATAATCCTCCGTACATCGCCGCGATGCGTTCGATGCGTGAGAAATTACCAAGCATTCCACTCGTCGCAGCATTCGAGACGAACTTTCATCAAACCATTCCTGCAAGCCGCCGCGAATACGCGATTCCTCGGCAATGGGCCGATGAGTTCCACATTCGCAAATACGGCTTTCACGGAGCGAGTCATCGATACATCGCGACGCGATCCGCGGAAATCCTCCAACGCAATGACGCTCGAGTGATCTCCTGCCACCTCGGCGGCAGTAGTAGCTTGACCGCAATTGAGTCGGGACGAAGCGTTTTGACGACGATGGGAATGACGCCGCAAACGGGTCTGCCCCAAAACAACCGCGTCGGGGATTTCGACCCTTTTGCAATCCCACTAATCATTGAACGAACCGGGAAAACGCTTGATGAAGTGCTTTCGCACCTCGCAAGTCACGGCGGACTACTCGGTCTCAGCAATCTCAGTGGTGACATTCGCGATCTTGAACAGGCAGCAGACTCGGGCAACGAACAAGCACAACTCGCTCTCGATGTCTTTGTCCAAGAGATTCGTCGTCATCTGGGCAGCATGCTGGTTTCGATGGGAGGCGCTGACGCAATCGTCTTCACCGGTGGCATTGGTGAAAAGGGGAGCCGCATCCGAGCCGCAGTATGTGAAGGTCTTGAAGAGCTTGGTATCCGTCTGGACAGCGATGCAAACGCAGCGGTGAACGGCGAATCGAGTTTCCATCACTCCGACAGCCGAATTCAGCTGTGGGTCATCCCAACCAACGAAGAGATCATCGTCGCACGCCAATGCGTTGATGTTTTGAATCGGTAGACCAAAGAAAGCATCCCTAGAAATGTTTGTCGCAAAAGTCACCGGATCCGTGGTCAGCACTCAAAAAGTTGAGTCGATGACCGGACACAAACTCCTCGTCGTTGAGCCGTACAGGCTTGACGAAAAAAAGCGTAATGCACTGGTTACGACCGGTCGCACGTTTATCGCCGTGGACACGCTTGGATCGGGAGAAGGCGATTTCGTCCTCATCACCCAAGGTAGCAGCGCACGGTTAACACCAGAAACCAAAACGCTACCAATCGACGCGGTCATTATCGGAATCGTGGATAAGGTTCACATCGATAAACAACCTGTCTTCTCAAGGCAGGAATCCTGATTTACACGGGCCCAAATCAACCAAAAACTGAATCATGCAATACGACGAAAACATCATTCGAAATGTAGTGGCACAGGTACTTGCCGAAGTCGGTCCAATGCCGGTCGCCCCCAATGGATCATCTCGACGTTCGCTCTCCGAAGGACGGTTCGGGATTTTTCAGGATGCCGAGTCGGCGGTGAACGCAGCTCGAACTGCTTTTGAAAAGTTCCGCGACTGCTCCATTGCAGACCGTAAGCGAGTGATCGAGATCATCCGTCGCATCTCTATCGAACAGTGCGAAGAGCTGGGTACCATGGAGATGGAAGAAACCCAGATCGGTCGACTAGAACACAAGATTGAGAAACTTCGAACCCTCGGCGAACAGACCCCCGGGGTCGAAATGATCGAGACCAAATGCTTCAGCGGAGACCACGGGCTTGCCGTTATCGAACGTGCTCCGTTCGGTGTTATCGGTGCTATCACGCCGGTGACTCATAGCCTCCCAACCATCACCGGGAACGCCGTTAGCATGCTAGCTGGTGGAAATACCGTCGTGGTCAACCCACACCCCTCGGGCAAAAAGGTTGCCGTTGAAGGAGTCCGTCGATTCAATCAAGCCATCGAAAAAGAGATTGGGATCGACAACCTAATCTGCGTCATTGCTGAACCGACACTCGAGTCGGCCGAAGCGTTATTTAAGCATCGCAGCGTTGCTTTGATCTGTGTTACCGGTGGCCCAGCAGTCGGTCGTGCGGCACTGCGAAGTGGAAAGCGAGCAATTGTTGCTGGGCCGGGTAATCCCCCAGTGGTGATCGATGAAACCGCTGACCTCGACAACGCCGCACGCAGCATCATCCAAGGTGCCGCATACGACAACAATCTTCTCTGCATCGCAGAAAAAGAAGTGTTCGTGGTCGAGGAAGTATTTGACGACATGATGGCGGCCATGCGACGTGCAGGTGCCGTGGAATTGAACCAAAGTCAAATTGCAAGCCTGACAGCCAAAGCGATTGTTCAAGTCGGAGATGACCAACACGATGCCGCCTGCAAAGACTTCATTGGCCAAAACGCTTCCGTGCTAGCCAAAGCAGCAGGATTGAATATCGATGATTCAGTCGAGCTGGTCTTTGGTGAGACCGACGAACATCATCCATTCGTGAGTGTTGAACAGATGATGCCGTTCGTTCCATTCGTTCGAGCGAGAAACATTGATCATGCGATTGAGATGGCGCAGAAGTACGAGCATGGATTCCGACACACTGCGATCATTCACTCTCGCAATGTTCACAACATGACCAAAATGGGTCGTCAACTTGATACAACCCTTTATGTCAAAAACGGCCCCAGCATGTCCGCTCTCGGCCTCGGCGGAGAAGGGTACCTCTCATTCTCAATCGCTGGTCCCACCGGCGAAGGCGTCACCACCGCGAACACATTTACGCGTGAGCGACGCTGCAGCATGATTGATGAACTCCGCGTGGTCTAGAAAACGGAAACATCAAATGCAACCTGCACGCGTTCTCGGATCAGCACGAGCCACTATCAAGCACCACAGCTTGGACGGACAGAAATTGATCATCATCAATCTCTTGACTGTTGACGGTTCGCCCGATGGGCCTCCACTCATTGCTCTCGACCATTTGGGGTCGAGACCCGGTGACTGCGTCATGGTAACTAGTGACGGGAAATACGCGAGAGAATTAACAGGACAATCAACCAACCCAGCTAGATGGACCGTGATGGGGATCGTGGACTGAACGCAATGGACGGCCTAAAACAAGCAACAATCAATCCACCAAATCGCTTAGCAATCGAAAAAATTGTTAGGCAGGTTCTCGCGCGACTGAATGCTTCTGGATCGCACTCCGCTCGGCTGAATCCCACTGTCGGATCCACAACAACTTCTGCTGAGTCTTCAAAAACTTCCAGAACCGCTTCTTATCTGTCGGATCGAATTATCACGGCAGATCGAATCAATCGACTCCCCAAACACATTTTGGTGACACTCATCTGCAACGATGCGGTCATCACTCCCTTGGCATTAGATGAAGTCAAGACACGTGGCATCGAAATCAATCGTGTTCAAAGAACGGAACGAACCCATACTTCGTGGCAGGAAGTCGACGAGTGGATCGTTGACAAAGATCAGCCCGACCGCGGGAACGCCTTTGCTAATCAACTCAAAAAGCGTGGTTTAAACAGGCCTCCATTTCGCATCGTACTCAGTGACACGCCCGCAAAAGAACTTGAGCAACAAATTCGTGTGAAGGGAGAAGTCGCCGCCACAGTCGGATCGATTGAAGAGGCCGAGCGTTTCTCACTCGAACTTGACGTGACGACCTGGGTTTTCGATATGCAACGACTCAATCTTATCGCCGCGGTAAACGTGGCATCAGTTATTGCAAGGACAGCCAATACACGCACAGCCAATTCACTGACAGGGAACACACACACGGGGAACCCTCAGCAATGAAACTCGCGAGAACGATCGGAACAGTAACCTTGGCTCGCTCGCATCCGAGTATGCAGGGCGCGAAACTTCGATGTGTTGAAATTGTCGACAAGATCGAACGATTGGACGCAAACCCTCTTGGCGGCGACACCGTGATTGCCTGGGACCTTTGCGGAAGTGGCTTGGGCGATCTGGTAGGTCTTGCAGAAGGACCCGAATCCACTCAACCGTTTTATCCCGATGTGAAACCGCTCGACGCATCCATCGTTGGACTGATTGATGATGTATCGATCCGCTGAATTTACAGCAAATCACTCGACAAAACCCTTTCCGTAACCAAACCTTACAGCAAACCGCTCGTGTTGCACGCAAAGCAACACGCGTTCACAACCTCTGAGAAAACAAATGCAGAATCTCCATAGCATCAAACAAGACATCTGCGACATTGGAAGCCGAATTTACAATCGTCAATTTGCGGCGGCCAATGATGGCAACATCACAGTTCGTGTCAGTGAGAACGAAGTCCTTTGCACACCAACGCTTCACTGCAAAGGTTACCTCAAGCCGGATGACATTGCACTCATTGACATGCAGGGCAATCAAATCTCTGGACGCAAAAAACGATCCAGCGAAGCACTACTGCACCTAGAGATCTACAAACAACGTGAAGATATCAAGAGCGTTGTCCACTGCCACCCTCCGCATGCGACTGCCTTCGCCATCGCAAGAGAGCCGATTCCGCAGTGCGTCCTGCCTGAGGTCGAAGTCTTTTTGGGTGATGTACCAATCACCAAGTACGAAACACCTGGTGGTCAACAATTCGCAGACACGATCTTACCGTTCGTTCATCGCACCAATGTGATGATCCTCGCCAACCACGGAACGGTTAGCTACGGCGAAACCGTCGAACAGGCTTACTGGTGGACTGAGATCTTGGACTCGTACTGCCGAATGTTGATGCTGTCGCGTCAGCTTGGAAACGTCTCTTACCTGAGCGGCGAAAAGTCACAAGAGCTCTTGGATCTTAAAGACAAATGGGGATACAAAGATCCGAGAAATACTCCTGAGTACGACAACTGCGACATCTGTGCAAATGATGTCTTCCGTGACTCATGGGCCGCAGCAGGCGTCGAGCGTCGAGCATTCCCAGCCCCACCGCCTGTCCAAGCGAATTCGGCTCCCGCAACCAACGGAACAACCTCCTCCGAAGACGCACTTGTGAAAGCCATCACGGATGAAGTGATCCGTCAAATGCAAGCCAGTTAATGCGTGACTCGATGATACGTTCATCAATCCATTTGCGTGGTGAGGTGTTGAACTCCACGCCATGCTCAATTATTTCAATCCTGATAGACCAATCAAAACGTTTCAGCAGACAAAAGAAATCTCAATGAAAGTTTCAATCATCGGTGGCGGCGGACTAGTTGGATCTTGCGCCGCATTTGCTCTCCAATGCGGTGGGATTGCGAGAGAAATCGCTCTACTGGATGTCAATCAGGAGCTTGCCGTAGGACAAGCTCTCGACCTTCAACACGGTTGCCCCAGCGTGGCTGACCAAACGATTGTTGGTGGAGGCTATGAACACATCCCGACGAGCGACGTTATCTGCATCACTGCGGGTCTAAGACGAAAGCCGGATGAATCCCGCCTTGATTTGATCAACCGCAACACGGATTTGTTCATGCAAATTTTGGCCGATGTGAAGGCAGCCGGACCAAAGCCGGACGCGATCGTGCTCGTGGTCAGCAATCCTGTCGACATCCTCACCTATGTTGCAGCCAAGGAATTGGGACTGCCTTGCAATCAGGTCATTGGACTCGGAACGCAACTCGACACCATCCGGTTCTGCTCACTGATCGCGGATCAACTCAATGCTCCACCGACTCAAACCCATGCACTGATCCTTGGTGAACATGGCGATTCAATGGTGCCTGTCTGGAGCAGTGCTACCATCGCAGGATTGCCACTAGATCGTTATCCCGGCTGGAACCCCAGTCTCGCAAACCAACTATTCACCAGAACTCGTGGTAGCGGAGCTGAGGTCATCAAGAGAAAAGGTGGAGCAGGATTTGCGGTTGGAATTGCCATCCGTGATGTGATCGATGCAATCGCCTTGGACAAACGCTGCGTTCTGCCGGTTAGTAGCGTTCAATCCGGCTGCTACGGAATTCGAGATGTCGCATTATCCGTTCCGACAGTTGTAGGCCGAACAGGAGTCGTGGATCGAATGGAAATTGACCTTTGGCCCAAGGAAGTGCAAGGCATGCGAGCCAGTGGAGCCGCACTCCGTAAAACACTTGATGTTGTCCTACAGCGTATTGGTCGATAGCACGACCTTTGCAATGGCATCTTCAATAGCAAGCCAGCGATGCAAAGTGCCGCTGGCTTTTCTTATTCAATGAGATGCTGATCTCTCACTCAACGAGCAGTAAAACTTGCGTTTGCAAGTCTTCGCCCGACCCCAGCGAAGGAACCGAAAGGACCGTGCGATCCATGGGCACCGACTGTAACTGCTGCAAGGAATCAACCAAAAATCCTTGATCTGTCATCTCTCGGATTTCAACTGAAGTCGCTTCGGCTTTGATCAATGTTGGATCATGCACAATGGATTCGATCAAACCGATGATCGGTGCATCAAACGCGACGGACATTGATAAGGAATCAACCCCCGTTTGATCGCCCCAAACCTGCTGGTAGAAACGATCAAACTGTTTAGCCGATAGCTGTAGGAATAGAACAGAGCGACCAGCACCAACACCGTCCTCCTGACGAACGGTTCCTTGAACATCGCTGGTTTGCGCAACCAAACCTTCCAAAGTTTTTCCATTTAAAGCAACTTGGCTTGACCCCCGTATTCCAGCTGAGTCCATTGCACGCCGCACAGCTTCTTCGGATCTTCCAATATCCGTCTGCTTGATGCGGAGAACCAAGATTGCCCCCTTGGGCGATGCAGCACCCTCAAACACGCGATCCGTCGCTAAATCTTGAACAACTTTCATGGTGTTACCTGAGGAACTCTCGCTATTGACCTCAGGACGGGTTGTCGGACCTCCAGAACCATCTGCTATATCGTTTAGGGTCACACCACCTAGTGGCGAATTTGATTCGATGGAATCATTCCCTTGCAATTCTTGATCTGCCACAACGACATCTAAAGAACCGCTGTTATTTCTGTCAGGTCGGTCTAGATCTACTACTCGGAGCTTACTTGAGTCGAAAGGTGTCGTAACACCGTCGGTTAAACTACCCGATTCTGTTTTTGCTAACGAATCTCCTTGCTTACCCGTTACTGGCTCCAAGAGGTTTGATCCCAATACCAAAAACAAAACGCTGGCAGCGAGTGTCAGAGCGACCACCGCAAGACGTCGGGTACTCACCTCGCCCGTCGAACGATCCAAAGTTGTTAGCGGATTCTCCTGAACTCGCATTAACGGATGCGACTCATCACATCCCTCCTCGTAAGCTCTTGCAACCGCCGCGGCGAGCACCTCAGTGGAAAAACCCTGCGGAAGGCGTTCGGCTGGTGGTGAGTTGAATGCTTGCCTGACCGAATCACGAACAGCGGTCAACTCACGCAGTCTCTCAGAAACTTTAAGGTCTTGCTTTAACCATTGCTCCACCAACAATAATTCATCATGATCCAACGCGTGATCAAGGTACGCACTGAGCAGTTGATCGAGTTGGTCTTCAGTCGGTTTCATGTTTCCAGTCGACAAATACAACCAATGATTCTGAACTCAAAATAAGGCAGTCACCGCGTATCCAAGTCGAAAGGCGGTTCCGTGGGTGTTCTCTCAAAGTACCCGAGAACGCGGTAGTTCGAAACACGAAACCCGCAAGCGTTTGAAACCCAGCACTTCCCCTGGGGTGCTCGTCTTACCAACGCTTATGAACCCGATTTGCCACGATCTTGGAATCAGAAGGCAGCCACTAATAGTCGCGTTTGGTAATCTTCCCTCGGGAGGAATCGGTTTACCAAGCCCTGCAACCTAACGATTCAGACTCCCATCCCTCGCAAAAGTTCCAAGAAAGAGAAAATATACCCTGCCCCCCCTGCAGATGTACATAGAGACTTCGCTCCTTGAGTAATTTACGGAATCATTGTCAATCTGCTGCGGAAACGCTGAAATAGCGGCGAGTCAACAAACCTACTGAAGTTCACTGCTTCAAGGTTCACAACAAGACGCGTTCAAATCAACAGACATGGATAGCGAGCAAATACGCCAGATCAACCGCAAGGTCTACGATTCCATGGCCGCGGCTAAATCGCCGCTCTGCCGACCAGCATCAGACCAAGAACTTGCTGAGCCACTCAAAACTGTCGATGGCTGTGGTTGGCTTGGATCCTCCATCGCGGGAAAGCATGTCCTGTGCCTTGCCGCAGGTGGAGGCAGACAGAGCTCTCTTTATGCAGCTGCCGGAGCAACCGTGACAGTTGTTGATATTAGTGGTGCAATGTTGGAGCTAGATCGGCAAGTTGCAGCTGAACGAGGCTACAACTTTCGCCTGATTGAAAACACGATGGAAAGTATGCCCATGCTCAAAGACGGGGAGTTCGATGTGGTGATTCACCCGGTAAGCACTTGCTACATTCCAAATGTTGCTCCCGTCTTTCGCGAAGTTGGACGAATTACGCGGCCCGGTGGGCTCTACATTAGCCAGCACAAACAACCGGTAAGCCTCCAGGCATCGCTTGATCCAAACGAAAAGGGATATTACGAAATCCAAGACCATTACTATCGAAATCGACCAATCTCAGAAACATCCTCCAAAAGTAAAAATGCGCAGCGATTGAGAGAGAAGGGAGCTGTGGAATTTGTCCATCGATGGGAACAGATCGTTGGTGGGATCTGCCGATCTGGATTTGTCATTGAAGACCTGACCGAACCGATGCATGCGAAACCCGATGCTCCACGAGGCAGCTTTGCGGACCGTGCCAATCACATTGCACCTTATGTGAGGATTAAAGCACGTCGGATCCAGCCAACCAATGAAAAGGCGGCACGAGGAAGCTCCATCTGGCTCCCCGATTAACAGACTAATTCAAAACATTTCCATCGCCAAAGAGCAAACTCCATGGGTAAACCTTACATGGAATCTTTACCTGCGCGTTTTATCAGTAGTAGGAACGCCAGCAAGATAAGGCCCACCAGCGGTAGCGCAGTGTAGAATGATCTAACCCCGATATCACTTGAGCTCTCGGCCTGTGATCGATCAACCGCCGCGGAAAGCTTTTTTGATGACACAACATCTGAGGGACTCGCCCCTTGAATGCTCTCCTCTGAGTCCTGCGTTGCAGGTAATAAATCCTGACCTTCTGGAATCGAGAGAAGAACCGGAGGAAGCAGATTGGTTGCCCCCATCACCAACGCTTCAACGCCCAACTCCTTTTCCCAGTTCATAGATAACAACAGATCGGCTCCTGGATTCTGTGTTTTAACCGTACAACTACATTCGCCGACCATGTACTTGCAAGCGTTCATGACAACCGATGGATCAAAACGCTCGACGGGGATTGCATCCAACATCCGACCGCGACCGAATATGGGAACAAGCCATGAATTCTGTAAGTCATTAACGCCCAACGCACGCAACATCGCTAACGTTCCTGACTCTCTAGCATCTTCTGGGCTGAGTCGACGAAGGCGAAAATCTACCCGCAACGGAACGGAACAACGAAGCACATCATCCATCGACGCACCAGGGTTCAACTGAAAGTATTCTGCTGCATCAGCTTGACTAATCACGCCATCGGGAATTGAAATCTCCTGATTGGCTCGATTCAAAATGGCTTTCATCTCCATCTCGATTTGATCGGCTTGCTGCAAGTCTTCGCCCTCGATCAGCCACCAAACTGCCGAAACACCACGTGATAATTCTTGAATCAAATCTTCACGAGCCGGAGAAGACGCCCAGCTCTGTATGGATTCGCGAGTCAATTCGCCCTGCCAACCGAGTCGCTTATTTTTCCCCTCACTCGGAAAATAGACCTGTAACCGGTCCTGAGATCCTCCCTCAAGACCTTCATACTGCCACCACTGCTCCTCGGTAATTTCATTCAGATTTACAAATTCAATTTCAGCATTCCATGAAGAGTCTTGATTCTCTTGAAGTGCCTGAATTGCATCTTTCACGACCGGTGAATCCGGATGACTGATGAGTGCGACGAAACGATATTGATCCACAGGCCAGCGTTCTAGTGCGTATCGAAATACAGGCAACTTACAAGCCAGTACAGGATTCAACGCTAAGGAAATAACAAGCAAGAATATCGCGAAAGCACGACTCCACCCTATCAACTGCTCGCTCAGATGACCCCGAAAAGAACCTGGGTAATTCAAATGATTCGGATTCATGACGATGCCATTCCAAAGGCATAAATTACACCTTGATCGGTACTGATGAACACGCGACCATTGGCAACGGTAATTCCATAAACTGCACCCTCAATTGGTTGATCCCAGAGAAGCTTCCCGCTCTCACTTGATACAGCCTGCACTCGACCATTGAAACCGAGCAGTAGAGCTTGACCGGCTTTGATCATTTCTAGCGGAGCCTCGCAAGGGATTTCCCACTTCCATGCTGCGTTCTGCTGAGCTTCCGCCTCTTGAACCACCTTCATAACGTCCACCGAAGGTTTCTGATCTTTGGGAACCGTTGCAAGTGCCTGGCGTTTCCGTGATTGCGCAGTAAGGTAAACTCCGCGGTCCAACCGCTTCAATTCTCCGCCTGCAGAAAACCACGCGTTGTTTCCGTCGATAAGAATTCGATTCGTCCCAGCAAAAGACGCCAACGCTTTATTTTCACCAACGCCCATGGCGCGAATCTGATGTTGGGTCTCCTTCTGAGTGTTAGGGCCCGCGAAGAAGGTTTCATCCTCAGTAAGAACGCAAAAGACACCACCGGCCTCACCGATTGGGCCAATCGGCTTACCATCTGATCGCCCGAACGCTAAAGGTGCTGATCTGCCTTGTGGCGCGTAAAGGCGGGTCGAAGAAGCGAGCATAGCTCCCTGAAGCGTTACTGAATCAAGACGTCGGCGAAAACAACCAACACCTTCCGCATCGCCGGAAGCCGCATCAACCGTTACCAGATGTGATGGTTCCCACGGTACTAGGGATGCTCCGAAGGTTGCTCTACCTTGATCCACCATCACACCGGTACGAACGGGCCATAAAGAGATCAGCTTACGGTCATTGAAAATGCGTCTTTCCGAATCCGCTCCCAACAATCTCCAAATCAGCTCGCCCGACTTTCGATGCACGCAATAAACGTATCCATCATCAGAACCGTAAAGAACGCGTTCACCATCAATCGTTGGTGGTAGTCGCACCGGTGCACCAACCACATTCACCCAAACTTCCTCACCACTTGAAGCATCTAAAGCATGAGCGGCATCATCACTACTTGATCCAAAGAACACAAAATCACGATCTGCGGTCACAAAGAAACACGGATCAAAATTCCTCATCGACTGCAGGTCGCGGTTTCCTGTATAGGCATCCCACTTTGCTGGACCACTCCATGCGGTTCTCGGAGGTTGTGGTGATTTCCAAACCCACAAAGAAGACAGAGGGAACGAGAGCGTTTCAGTAGTCACCCCGCTTCTTCGATTGTCATGTCGATAAGTCGGCCATGTCTCACCGATTGCAACTTCGGAAACCCCACTGCGGACCATACCCCACAGTAGGATCACCACCATCAATTTCATATCACTCCGCGCCACATCTAACCCCAATCGTTATTTCGAAGTCGCAGGTTGCCGATGGATGGCCGGTGCAAATCCAATGGAACATTCCATCCAACCACCACAGGAACAGCCCCCACCTGCCTCAGGTGAATACAACATTCCGTGAGCCGGAATCGTACTCAGCCAACAACTCGGCCTGAGGCGAGCAAATTCAGAAGTATTTTCTTGATCAAGCGACCACAGGGTGACGGGTCCGGATCCACCTCGATAGATGATCGACCCACCTGCACCGATTGGCGTCGCACATCCACGTCGTTTTCCTAGCGTATCCGTTTTGATGATGTCACCCGTTGTCGCATCAAGAATACTCGGCTGCAAAAAGATGTTGCCGTTCATCAGAACCGCATGCTGCATATGACCACCATGATTATCTTCCGACCACTTTGGGCTTTGAGACCATCTCAATGATCCCGTCGACGCATCGAAGGACGAAAGATGGAACTTACCGGCCGATGAAGTTTCAAGAATAAATTGTTCATCATCAGCAACGCCAAAAGCAATCACTTCCAACTGACTTGCCGAAGGTGCTTTGACCTTCCATTGTTCCTCACCGGTCTTTAAATCAAGACACACCACCGATGCTTTGGACCAGATTTTTGAATCGGTGAGCCGCCCCACTGATTGCTCTCGTAAGGAAGCGTCTTCAACTTCCACAAAATAGAGCTTGTCCCGATGCACGGTGATGGTTGAATGAAGGATGGCATCCATCTCGCGTTTCCAGGACAAATCGCCATACTTCTTGTCGTAAACCATCAAAGATCGACCGCAGACTTTGGATGCAGCGGTATCATTAATCCCGTCATACCAACTTGGCTTATCCCAGAACTCCTCGTAAATACCTCCACTATCTACGGAGGTCCCAACCAGGTAACCATCCGTCGTTGCGATATAGCCCCAATCAAGATCGGCTTCACCGGAGCCAGGCGGCTCGATCGTATGCAACATCTCGCCTGACGCCGCGTCAATCACCCACAGAAACGCCCCAACGGCCGCATAGACCCGATCTTCATCAGCGCACCAATTCCCACTATCCCTCGGGATATTAACCCTTCGCAAATCAGGTATTTCCAGCGACCACAGAATCGCGCCGTTGAAGGCATCAACTGCAACCATGCGATTCATCCCTTGATGAAACAAACGCCCCCCAACGACTAGTGGAGCTGGCATCCTTGGATTTCGATCGATCCCAAAATCAGCCCCCGGTCGCCCCAGCCACTTCACCTCCAAATCATCCGTTCGATCAACACCCTCAAGCGACTCACCCACGAATGATGTGTTGGCAGCACTGCCGTATTGATGATCCCACTTTGAAAGCGTCTCGATAGAACCATGTGATCCTAACCAAAGATCGCCCTCATACTGCGACCAGTTAACGCTCCGTGATCGATATTTCAACTCACCCGGATCGCTCTCTGCGTGACAAAGGATTTGACCCGAAGGAGATAACCACTGCAGTGACTCCTCAACTCCAACTCCATCAACCAACACTAGATTTGCAAACTCATCCGGTAAATCCCGCGCCAATTGAGCAGAAAGGTGAACGCCGTAAAGTCCAGATTGATACCAGTCCTGCCTGAACCCGCGAAGCGTTTGGTCATCGTCAAAGGCAACAATGACTGTCAGATTTTGTTTTTTGAGCAGCGCACCCAAATAGTCTTCTGCGATCGCTGCTTCCAATACAACCACACCACCCAATTTCGATAGTTCTGCCTGCAGCAGATCATCGAGGAAGCGTGAAGCATCGGGGAAGGGCAGAGCCGTTCGAGGTGTTACCTTGGGCAGCCGATAATTCATCCCAGATTCAACGACAAAGTAACCGCTTAGTTTTCGACCCGATTCGTGCTGAACAGCAACTCGGTAATAGAGTTCTTGCCCCGGCTCAAGCCCCGTCAAAACCACGCTGTGGCTTACACCACGACTGGTTGATTTGACAAAGGTACCTAACTTACGGTCCGAACCATAAGCGACTGTGGACTCACCCGGTAAATTTGAAACCCATCGCAATTCTGCCTTTTGACTAGACAGATACCGCAAACCGCCGCTGATCTTCAATTCAGCTACGACTGGCTCACTTGCTTGTGCTTGATCCACGTTACTCGCCGACACAGCTGCCGATCCGACCTGCATCGCCCAAGCGGACTCGCTCCCCATGAGAACAAGGCACAAAATGCCTGCGGTGATGAACGTCTTTGACAATCGGCTAAATCGCTCCAGCATATTGCACCTATTCATGATCAAACTTGGATCAGACCCTTGGTCATCAACGAGTAACCATCAAGCAAACCACGACTAGATTCGTTGATGGCAAACCAAAACCGCTTCAACCACTTGGTTTCTCCTACGGCTTCACGCACCAATCAAAGCCCTTACGGACCATCTGCTGCCACGCCTCTGCCTCGATGGTTTCATTGTGATGCCCGAGTGAGATCCCAAACACTTTAACACCCTCATAGCGATTGAGCCAAACCACCGGTTCAGGCTTCATGGTTTCGTCGCTATGCGAGGTCGCAAGAACCTCAGTGTTCGGCCATACTTTTTCAATGATGTACAGTTCGCCATTGGGTGTATCCCAGCCATCACCCAAAATGGAATCGAAACCGAAAGCGACTCCCGCCTCAGTTGCCTCGACCCGCAGAGACCGCTTGAGCCTTTCATGGCGACGACTGGTCACGCCCAACAAAGACCGCCAAAGGTCAGCTGCAGGTGAATTACGGTAAGAATGCATCGAACAGTGAATCACAATCGCAGGAATGCCCGTTGAAACATGCCCGTCCACAATCCCCTTGACAAACTCAGCGTCCTCAACGCCGCCATAACACTCATTGTGAATCACGAGATCATAATCACTGATCCAATCTTTACTTTGGTATACATCAACCTTTAGATCGCGGTCGGTCCCATACTCCAAAATCGTCCAATCAATATTACTGTGGCTTTTGGACAGACCATCTCGAATTAGTCTCTTCTGGTTTTGATAGTCGTGACAACATCCGCCAGTAATCAAAAGCACTTTCAATGTGCCTGTTTTTGACTCGATGTCACTTGCATCCAAAACTTGTGCAAGAGCGGGAGCACTGAACATGCTCAGGAACATAGCAGTCGCCAAAAAGGTAACCGCCAGCAATTTGGAATCTGGGCAACGCAAGGTATTCAATACGGCAGGACATCGGAAAATGAGCAGCATGGTGCGGAACGAACTCGATTGAGGAAGGAAAAACGGTAGGACAAATCGCCCCTCTCCGCTCAAAAAACTCTCAGTAAAACAAGGAGGTACAAAGGTAACTAGGATCTAATGTAGCGGTTCGAAGCAGACAAAGTGCCCTACAAAAACATGGAGAGCAAAGATTCTTACCTCGCACGGCACAAAATCTGCTCCGCTTGGAGGTGATCTTAGATTCCACTGCCAAATCGCATTACCTTCACCGGTGTCACTTCAAGCCAACAGCATCAGTCCCCAGAATGTGACACCTGCATCCAGCATGGGACACAAAGGTGCTAAACCAATCACAAGAGCCAAATGATGTTGGGTAAATTACTTGCAGCATTCATCCTCATTCCCCTGATTGAATTCATCCTTTTAGTGGAAGTCGCTGCGCGAACCAGCTTTGGAACCACCTTCCTCATTGTGATCGCAACTGGAATCCTAGGTTCTGTATTGGCACGACGCGAAGGCGTTGAGGCTTGGAAACGATTTCACTTAGCGATGAATCAGGGACGGGTCCCAAGTAAAGAAATCCAAGACGGTTTGATGATCGTGTTTGCTGGCGCGTTACTTCTCACACCTGGTTTACTCACGGACGCTTTGGGATTTCTGCTTCTAACCCCCGCTGGCAGAGCTTTGGCTAAACACTGGGTGATCAACCGATACATCGGAAACTTCCAGGTGCACATGTCGACCCAAGGGTTTGAACGCGGATTTGAAACTCAGGAATATGAAACGCATCGAGACAAATCTAGCGACAACACTGCATACTCGGACTACGCGTCCCGATCACAAGATGCAATTGATATTGAAGTGGTGCGAAAAGAAGAGAAGTAAGGGCAAAAAGTCACTTAAGCCCTGACGGCTTGAGCGTTGGGCAAGACCGTTATCTGTCCCGTCAGATTGAGGTAAGTGACGGCGTAAATCAGAGGCACAAACGCTCCAACTGCGAGCATTGCAGGAATCAGCCCTAGGATGCAAGCAAGTACCCCCAAAATGAACGCAATCACCGAAATTGCAGAAACCACCAACAACAAAAGTATCAGAGTGATTTGATTGTTCTTTGTGATTCGCCATGACGTTGCGACCGCGTCCCATGGCCCGCAATGCTGATCGATTACCAAAAGTTGGCTCATGGAAAAACGAATTGACAGAACTATGAACGGAATCAGCCCTAAACCCACCCCAGCAAGACCTACCGTCATGATGGTGTTAGGATCCTGATCCGTGGCGAATGCAATCCCAACAGGAAGCCCCACAAAGACTGCCGCCAGCAGACCTAGCAAGCAGACAACCATTAACGCTGCTCCAACAGCAGACAGCATCAATGATCCGGCGGAAAAAATCCTAGCGAAATCAACTCCTTTGCCGCGACAAAGATCGAGCATCACAAGCGACTGGCCTAACTGCACCCAAAACCCAACTAGCCATGCAAATGCAGCAAGAGAGATTTGTGTGGCAACCTGAATGGCAGGATCGATACCTGGCAACGCCTCGACCGCAACCGAAAGTAGTTGTTGAACGAAACCTACTCCGTAATTGACACCCGCAACAATGATGACCGTCACGACCGCCATCGCCCAATAGTGCTTAAACAGGACCCAAGATGACTCGATCACCGTATCAATGGCGATCACCGTCGGGCGGATCTCTCCTGTCTCCAAAAGTGGCTCACCAACAACCGGCGAGACTGGGGCATAGGGGTTGCTCTCCTCAATCACTGAGTAACGACTGTCACCATCGTCCCCCAGCAATGGATCGGTAAAAGACGATAGGCGATCCGATGTGGATTCACCCTGCGACGCTACAATTTGCCCTAACTGCTGCGAAGCTGAGGCAGTGCTGCCTTCACGACTAAGCAGACTACTAGAATTCGTCTCATTTGAGTCAAAATGCTCCGATGCGGTGAACACCTCTGAGCAATTCGGGCATCGAGATTTCTTGCCAAGATTTTCTTCTGCGATGCGCAGGACAGATTGGCACTGCGGACAGCTAAGTTCTACCGCCATGAAATGCCCCGAAACAAAGACGCGATGCAGAAGATATGAAGTAAAAGCAGCATTGAACTGTTCGGTTGTGTGATCAACCGAAGAGCCTTTTTACGCAAGTTCACTCAGCTGCAGAAACGTTACCCGTCGCCCACAATACCCCATTGGTTAAGGCCTGCAGGAACACTTCATCTTGAAAAGTTTCGTTGGAATGCCCGTAGGTCGTACCGAACACTCGACATTTCCCGAAGCGATTGGTCCAAAAAACCGGGTGTTTTTGACCAGTCTTTTCACTGGTTGAGGTGGCTAGCACCTCCGTGTTGGGCCACACTTTTTCGATAATGTACAGCTCATCCAATGCACTCCTATACCCGCTTGGGAAACCCTTCATGATTGGATGTGACGACTCCACCACTTCGATCGGATAGTGACTCTTATGTTCATGACGTCGACTCGTGACGCCAAGAAATTCCCGCCAGTCATCGATTTCAGCTGAGCGGTACGTGTGCATGGCACAGTGAATCACAACCGCATTGACTCCCTTGCGGTGAACATCGGTAATCCGTCGGATATAACCCGCTTCCGTAGTATTGGCAAAACATTCATTGTGGATGACCAAGTCGTATCCATCAGCCCAATCAGCCTTGTCATAGAGTCCTATCTGAGCCGAGGTTCCTGTCCCACCTTCACTGACCACATCCCAAGTAGCTAAGACGCCTCTTTTTTTTAAGGCTAGCTGCATCGCCTTGGTTTGAAAGTCATAGTCATGGCAACACCCACTGGTGATCAACAGAATACGTAAGGGATTTTGACTCGATTGACTCTTTGCCTTGGACTGAACTTCTTGCCCGACTGTACTCAATGTGATGAACGCCGAGAGAGCAACAGACCAAATGCCACGGAGAGAAAACTGACGCATCATTAATACATCCAAAAATTACAACAAGCAGTAGCAAATCTAGTTACGAAACAAACCCCGTGAAACAATAGCCGTTAGAGTCTTTGATTTCAGATCATCAACCGCACGAACACAACGACAAAGATAGAACTCAGAACCGATCTTCTACTTCCATGGGTTCCATCACCTTTGTATTCCGTTCGACAGCAATCACGGTTGTCCTCTGCTTCGATCCATCGCGACTCTCTGCGGTAACCGGCAAGACTTGCCGCTTATCCGGCAGTTCCATCCGAACGGTGAAAGAGCCGTCTTCTCGAAGCTTCACAGGACGCCCCGCAACCGATACAACCGCCGTTGGAACTGTCTTTCCGAAAACGATTAGCTCAGCATCCACATCGAACGGTAAATTAGCTTGGCGTAAAAGAGAAGGATCAGCCACAGATTGCCCACTTTCACCCCTAGACGGCATCTGCTTACTCAGCCGATCTTCGAATACATCTCGAAGGTCCTTACTGGTGTTGTCATTACCGCCGCTAAGCGAATAAATCCTCTCATAATCCTCGGCAATGTCAGACCAGTGCTCATCAAGGCGTTCGCATTCGCCAGGCCGTGGGGTCTCAACCACATTGCTGCGGCATAAAGCGTGGAAGTCCCCATTGTCAGCCAGATAACCAATCACAACTCGGAAACGTGATGGCGGATCATCAACATCGAGATACCACGTATCAACACCACCGTGAATCGTGATATCACGCTCAACGCTCTCCGCCGAGTTCTTATCAACATCCGAGATAGTCAATAAACGCAGCACAGGGGTCGCAGTATGCCACCGTTCAGCCAGCGATGACTGAGCTCTCTCCACTGATGCACGAGTGATTTCCCAGCTCGCCTGCAACCAAAAAGAATCCCGCACCAAGAGCACGATGCGATCTTGCAGGGGCTCCTTTGCCCGCTTGCTCGACTTTCCTCGATTGACCGCTGCTCCCGCAACCAAAGTCGCAGTGGACAGATCCTTGTTCTGCTGCATTGTTTCACGACGTTTTCGCAATTGGGCGCGAATCCTCGCTGTCTTGGCAGATACTTTGGGCTCTGGAAGTTTTGGCAAAGGCTTTGAGGAGTTGGGGGAGTTTGACCCAACTGACTTGCGTGTTGACTTTGCCTTGGTAGATGAACCTTTTGGCGAGGTCGCCTTCGAAGCAGTATTCGTTTTTTTCGAACCAGACCCGCTCTTTGAGCCGACTGGTTTTGAGTTTGACTTCATACCTTTTCGAGTCGGAGATGACTTCGAAACCGAGGTTTTTACAGCTTTGGATTCCGATAAAGTTGACCGCTTTTGCGAAGCGGATGATTTCGATTTAGAAGCTTTACTCGCACCAGATGTTTTTTTAGCCGAAGAGCTGGCCTGACGTCGAAGCCGACGATGCACTTTCCGAATTTCATCGATCAGCTCGTCTTTTTTCAGGCCGTGCCAGCCCGGCACACCGTAATTTTTTGCTAAGTCAGCGAGTTCGCGACGCGTCTGTGACTTCAAATCGGCGGTCGTGATCATGTTCACCTCAGAATCTCTCCTGACCCAGCACACCACGATCGGAGGCGTTGGCTCGGTCAATGTGTTGATTATCGCCCGTGGCGCACCTTTACCCTCCCTGTGCGGTACAAACATTGCCAGATCCCAACTGATGGCGTTCCATGCAACCAGTCTTTCGTGCTTGAAGCGTTTACTCACGCATTCAAGCCAAGGTGGCGGGTGACTTGGCGGGGGTGCACAAGAGCGGTTGACCCAACGGCACTCGATGATTCTTCCAACTCGAGACTCAACTAAGCTCGCGATGGAATCTTACAGGCCGGCGAACCACCATTAATGGCACAATCGTCACCAAAAACCATTATGCCAAGGCTTTTTAAAACTTCTAGTGAAGACGTGCGGCTTTTAAGCAAACGAGTGCAAGAAACACAGAAAACCCCCGTAAAATACGAAGGAATCGCAAACTGGCCCAGAACAGCCAAACACCCCCCATTCCCCCCACATTAACGTGGGTGAATCGTTCCTACTCTCTCCGCGAAATCCAACCAGCAACCAAACTAGACACTCATTCAACCGAGGATCTGCCAGTACCAACGGAAGGCATGCCGAATAACGGGTCATACGAGCGGTTCAAAACAAGGCATCCAGCACTGAATTGACCGCACACCTCCACCGTGCGACCTTTAGCCGCACACGACACTCGTAACAGTCTCTCAGAGAAGATTTTGGCAGGTTGGCTTTCACACATCCGCACATCAATCGGCTGTCACGCTATCCTAAACATCCGGCAAAAGACTCCGAAAGCTCGGGCAAAAGCCCTCGAAGGGTCGGTCGTGCAATAAACCCTCGATGAACTGAGATGAACTCAATGGAATCGCCATGAACAGCACGCAGTCGAAGCATCGATCCGGCGACCCTACACCGAAAACGAACGGCGCGCCCAGGTGCGAAGCAGAAGAAACAGGGACAACCAACGAAGCCGATTGCAAAAAGGTAACCAATCAACCGCATGACTATCGGATGCTCGGCGCGGGTTTTGAACTAGCAGGATTCACAATCATCCCCGGCCTCATCGGACTAGCCCTCGACCGATGGATTGAATCGGATATTGCATACATATCCGCGTTTGGAACCCTCGCCGGCTTTGTTGCAGGCATGGTTCACTTCATCCGGCAGGCCAATTCCGTTCAGACATCCCAAGCCGATCAACAATCGAAACGATGATTCGCAGCCCAACAGATACCACGACAGCACCTCAACTCAAAGCTCGCTCTTTAACGTTCCGAATAGGCTCAACGGTTACGCTTATATGGGGCATCATCCTTGGTGGGTCAATGCTTGCGGGATCCTGCCTTTTACCGAGAGAGACGCTGGAAACCACGTTGCGACGTGACTATTGTCTGATTTCTCTTGGGAACCTTTTCGTTGCCTACCTCACGTTGATGCCCCTGAGGCATTTTCGCCAAACCACAGGCCGCGAAGAAACCCAAGCCCCATCAAAAATTTCAGCACCAGCGACCTTAGGTGGTTTGATACTGTTCGGAATGACAATTCGATTGATTGGTACCATTGCACTTTTTGTGGCGTGCCGTTATCAAATGGCGTCGTCGGACCAACTAATCGCTGGGATGTGTATAGCTTGGTACGTCATCTTCTCAGCAGTCATTAACCATGCGATGACCTCTGAGGTGAAACATTTTGATTCCTTAAACGCGGAGTGAACTCGGCAAAGCAATCAGCCGAAACCCACTTTCGTTCGGTTTCAAAGCCAAAGCAGGAACGGAACCATCAAGTCGGTGGTAGCGGTCTCCTTAATCACCAGATTAGGGGCTCGTGCAAACCTGTAATGTGAAGTAAAAAGAGATTTGCCGGCATGTTTCGGCGATCTGTTCATTTAAGACTTTCCTGAGCCAGCGAAATAGTTGAAACGGGATGAAATTTCTACTTGCCGCCGCCGATCCGCTTAGCCATGCAGTTCCACACAAACTGCATTCCGAACCTCTTTTCGAGGTTTCGGTAGGGCAGGGCGATATCCCAGCTCTAAATATCGTGGATGGTATCTACGGGTTTCACATCACCAACCATCTATCGATGACTTTTTTCACGGCCATCGTTTTGGTCGCAACATTTTGGCACGTTGCTAAGCGTGTTAAGCCCGCAGGGACGGGTCTTGATGCTTACCGCACACGGGGAACGGTCGCCCAATTATTCGAAACCATGTGCTCTTTCGTTCGCGACGAACTTACGCGGCCGAACTTGCATGGTCTCACCGACAAGTACATCTATTACATTTGGACGATTTTCTTTTTTGCATTATTCGCCAATCTCCTCGGATTAGTGCCGTTTGGATACCTTCTTCAGTTCATCAACAAAGATCTTTCGCATTGGGGAGGTAGTGCCACCGGGAACCTATCGCTTAATGCGATGATGGCTATGACCAGTTTCTTCGCGGTGATCTACATCGGTATCAAAGAGACGGGGTTGAAAGCGTTTTTGTCTCACTTCAATCCGCTAGGTTGGGATGATCCAAAAATGCTTTTACTTGGTATTCCACTCTATGTGTTGGAGTGGATGGGCTTGCTGATTAAATGTGTCGTCTTGGCAATGCGATTGTTCGGAACGATGATGAGCGGGCACTTGGTCATTGCTGCTTTTGTTGGCCTTGTTTTTGTGGCTTGGGAAAGCGGACCGGTTCTCGGATCTGGTGTTGGGATTGCTGTGGTCTTAGGTGGCGTGGTGCTAACTCTATTGGAAGTTTTCATCTGCTGCTTGCAAGCGTTCATTTTCACCTTCCTCACGGTCCTTTTCATCTCGATGGTGGCAACGCATCATGGTGACGATCATGGCCACGAAGAACATGACCCTTACAGCGACGAAGACAACATGGACTTGGACAAACTGATCGACCCGAGTCGTATTACTCCGATGAGTTCGCCGTCTTAGACGGTGGATTCAAAAACCGATCTGATTTGCGGCCAAACTTAAACGAAACACAGTTTATTAAATTCACCCTTTCCCCTTCCTCGGACCAAAACTTTTTGTGACGTCCGAAACACGAGAATTTCCTCAGGAGAGAAGCAGAAATGTTAGATTTTGCGATGATTTTGGCTCAGGCGGCAGACGGCGCTGGCCTGGGAATATTAGGTAAAGGCATCGGCATGGGCTTGGTCATCCTTGGCGCTGGTCTAGGTATCGGTCGCATCGGTGGTTCAGCGGTTGATTCCATCGCACGTCAACCCGAGGCAAGCGGAACCATCTCCACGCAGATGATCATTTCGGCTGCTCTCGTTGAGGGTGTTTCCGTTATCGCTTTGATTCTCATGTACATCTTGGCATAAGTGCGACTAGTTGCTGGGGAGTCGCCTTTGCGGGTGACCCTGCCGAGTAACGGATACCACTTATCATAAGAACCTACTGGACGAACCGTTTACCAAGAAGTTCTCAAGGGCGATTCAATGTTGTTACCCGCTGGACGCTTTTGCCTAATGGCCGCCTCAGCACTGCTGGTACTGATCTCGTTGATGCCGCAAGCATCTGCCGCGGATGAGCAAACGAGTGCGAGCGGTGCCGCCGCAGAGGTTGCTGATCACGGGGGTGAGAGCCACGACTCCGATCACGGTCATGGTGATCATCCACCATTACTGAGTATTGACATTGGTTCAGCGATCATCAATCTGTTGATCTTCCTCGGTGTCTTTGTTGTTCTCGCAAAGTTTGTGTGGCCGGTCATTCTGGGCGGCCTACAAGCCCGAGAAGAAAAGATCCACGATGATCTTGCTTCAGCCGAGAAAGCAAATGCGGATGCGAAGTCACTCCTGACGGAGTATCAGGTCAAGCTTGATGAAGCGGCGAATCAGGTTCAGGAGATGTTGGCGTCCGCCCGTAAGGACGCTGAGACCGCGGGCCAGCGGATCGTCGATGAAGCAAAATCCGAAGCGAAACGTCAACGTGAACGTGCGGTGAGTGACATCGAGACGGCGAAGAAAGTTGCGATTTCTGAATTGGCTGGTCAAACATCCGATATGGCGATTCAGGTTGCCAAACAAGTTGTCGGACGCGAATTAAAAGCGGAAGATCATGCCGAATTGATTCGCCAATCGCTCGATCGTCTTCCAAGCAACAACTAGTTCATTGGTCAGCAAAGAAGCAAATCATTCGATGACTGAAGCCGAGAAACATGACACGGTGCTCGACACTGGCGCGGAGCAGTTAGGTAAAACCTACGCTCAGGCGTTGATCAGTGCCGCGAACAACGCAGGTGTTGCAGATCAAGTGATTGAGCAACTCAATCAATTGGTCGATGAGTATCTGGCTGGGAATCCGAGTCTTCAAGCTGCTTTCGCTTCACCCCGAGTGGATGAAGCTGAAAAGATTCGTGTGATTGAGCGACTATTCGGTGACCAGTATCAACCGGTTCTCATCAAGTTCCTGAAGGTGATGGCATCGAGAGATCGCCTAGGTTACGTGGCGGCGGTCCGAGCAGCAGCAGAGACGATTTACGACGAGATGATGGGCCGCACTGTCGCCTCGGTTCGCACCGCTGTGCCGCTCACTGATGACCTCCGAAATCTAATCGCTTCGAACTTGAGTGGCCTGATGAATAAACAGGTCAAGCTGAACGAGACGGTTGATGAGACACTGATCGGTGGCATGATTGTTCGTGTTGGTGATCGCGTTTTTGACAGCAGCGTTGCGAATCAATTGGACAAGTTAGCAAGGAAAGCTAGGACGGGTTTTTCCGCTCAACTGGGAGCTAAGCTGAATCTCCTCAGCAGTGACTCCTAGAGTAGCCCTTGGGCTTCGGGCAAAGAGAAGAAGCTCAATACAAACATACATTCATCATCGCCGGTACACCGGCGTTCACGTTTTATCGATCGAACAGACCCATGAAATTCAGTAGTGACGAAATCGCTTCGGTCTTACAACAAGAGATCGAGCAGTTCGACAGCAAAATCGACGTTCGCGAAGTTGGGACCGTACTCGAAGTTGGC
>CALIBL010000017.1 GCA_938045805.1 uncultured Rubripirellula sp.
AATGGCGGCAGGCAATGCGTTAAATTTCTCTTCCATTGTATTTCGGACAAACCAAATCATGGTTCGATACGCGGGGATGCTTAATAGCCCGACAACAATACCAAGCATTGCTCCCGCAAAACTCAACACGATTGTCTCGACCAAGAATTGTCTCGTGATGTCACCTTGCTTGGCACCCAACGCTCGCCGAATACCAATCTCTCGGGTTCTCTCGGTAACGCTGGCGAGCATAATGTTCATAATGCCAATACCACCGACCACCAGCGAGATGCAAGCAATCAAAATACCGATACCCAGAAACATCAACTTCATGTTTCTGGCTTGCTCGAGCAATTCCAGAGGAACGACTACAGCAGTATCACTCAGAGCTTCATGCTTCGGCGCGAGAATATCTTCAATCAATGCAGCAGATGTGCGAACCTGCTCCTGGTTGTTGGCTTGCAGCGTGATTTGGTTCAACTCCATGATTTCCGCTTGGAACTGACCACTCCGCCGAGTCACAATGGTGTCTCCAATTCGTTTTCTCAGAGTCCGGATTGGAATGTAGATATCAGATGAGAAGTCTTGAGAATCAAGAGAACCGCCAATCGCAGCAGATGGATTTCGGTGCTCTACAACGCCAACGACCTTATACTTGTCGGTGTGTTCAGGAATCGTGACGCGTTTACCAAGCGGCTCTTCAAATGGAAAAAGACGCTCGGCAACTCCTGCCGACAGAACACACACTGTATCCGCTTTGAGTTGATCAACATCGGTCAAAAAGCGACCGCTACCAGATCGGATTTTTAAATGATTTACATCAGCGTATAGCGGTGTACAACCAACCAAACGCCCATCAACCATGCGATCTCGATAGGTGAACTGCCGTCTTATTTCTCGAATGGGAATAGCGGTTTGAATGGTGGGAACATTCGCCAATATCTGTTCCAAGTCGCTTCGGAGCAAACCGTACTTCGATGCTCCCATTCCGGTTAGCTTATCTTCTGTAGGCTTCTGACTACGCACGATGATGGTCGTAGATCCAAGCGACTCAATCTGTTTCTGAACTTGATCGCTTGCACCTTGACTGATTGCAGTAAGGACAATGACAGCCCAAACACCGATCATAATGCCGAGCATCGTGAGTCCGGTGCGTAATGGATGGAGAGCGAGGCTCTTTGTTCCGAGCTTCCAAGTTCTAAGCCAAAGCATGAGTGACCTTAACGATAAACCTATTGCCTTTTCAGGAGTTCCTCGACAGCAGCCCGCTGAGCGTCTCTGGCTGCCGACCGCTTCTCTTCTGATATCACCTCATCAGTATGGAGCATGCCGTCTTTCAGACGCACCACTCTCTTTGCTCGTTCCGCAACATCATCCTCGTGAGTCACCAGAATGATGGTGCGTCCTTCCTCGTTGAGCTCATCGAACAATGCAAGAATTTCATCGGTCGTGACGGAATCCAAGTTTCCCGTGGATTCATCGGCAAGAACAAACAACGGATCGTTCACCAAGCTGCGAGCAATAGCGACGCGTTGCTGCTGACCACCCGACAATTGCGAGGGCCGGTGATCAAGCCGGTCCTCCAGCCCAACCCGCTCGGCAAGGCGGATTGCACGCTCGCGTTCTGCCGCGCCTAACTTTCCTTGGTAATACAGCGGCACTTGGATATTTTCGACAACACTCAATTGCTGAATAAGATTGTAAGACTGAAAGACGAAACCAATACGTTGGCTACGTATATCCGCTAATTGGTCGTCTGTCATTTGGGCAATGTCGTCATCACCCAAGAATAAACTTCCACTCGTCGGCTTATCCAAGCAACCAAGCAGATTGAGCAGCGTACTCTTGCCACTCCCAGATGGCCCCATGATCGCGACATAGTCACCCTCGGGAACATCGAATGAGACACCCCGCAGCGCACGCACGGTCTCACTTTTTAAGACGTATTCCTTGGTCAGGTTTTTGATGGACGTTGCTAAACGTCCGCTACCTTTCGAACCGTTGACAATGCCCGAAGGATTCGGACGCTCGATACTCATGGACGACCTCCGCCGCCACCCATTCGCGCCTGAATCGACTTTGTAAGCTCTTCTTTTGTAACTTCACCGTCTCCGTTTGCATCTGCAGCCTTAACTCCATCCTTGAATTGGCCGTCGATTGCTTCAATTTCAGACGAGGAAAGCTTTCCGTCACCATCGGTGTCATTGCGTTGCATGCTCATGTTCACGATCGTGGACAGATCTGGTCGACCACCTCCGCCAGGACCACCACGCGGTCCGCCTTGACCACCACCCGGAGGTCTTTGGCCACCAAATCCGCCTCGACCGCCGGTATCTGGGCCTGCTGAGGGGGGCGGTCCGCCGCCTGCCCCCCGAGTATCTGCCCCAGTATCCTGCGAAATATCGCGCATGGCACTGTTATCTTCTGAGGCCAACTCGGGCAGGTCCATGAGATTGAGATGATCCCTCAGGTTAAGGATCACAGCGTCGCCGTCATCCAAGCCAGACGCAATCGCCGCCATCTGATCATTCGTTGCTTGGACCTCGACCACAGCGGTTTCAAAGGTCGTATCACCTTGACGAACGAGCGTGTAAAAATCTTCTCCATGCTCGTACAGGGCCTGAATCGGTACCTGAAGGGCATCGGGTAGTTGCTCTACAAATATCTGTGCTTCTGCCGTCATTCCGGTGCGGATATTTTCTGGGGGATCAATGATCTCAACGATCGTCGCATACTCTTTGACTGAAGAGCTCATCCAACTTCCCGGCTCAGCGTAACGATTAACTTTCTTGACCCGTCCTACCAGCTTCAGACCTGGGATTGCATCTACGGTAATCTTGGCGGGCATCCCTTCTCGAATGAGCGTTACTCGAGACTCATTGATCTTGCAACTAACCTGCATCAATGTTGGATCTGGAAGCCGAATCAATTCCTGACGCTCACGAACGGTCGCTCCCGCCTCAACCACAAATTCGGCATTACCTCCACGACTACTGTATCGATTGGCATGAACCACAACGCCGTCGGATGGGGCGTAGAGAATACATTTCTTGATCTGTAGAGCAATGTCCTCGTATTCAGCCTGCTCTTCAAGCAATTCACTTTCAGCTGCGGATCGGGAGGCGGTTGCTGCTTCGATGTCACTATCGTACTGAACCAACATCTTCTGCTTTGTCAGGTTTTGGAGCACCGAAAGTTCTGCATCCGCGATATCAAGCTTGTTCTGAGCGTTAGCGACAGCGTAACGATCCGCTTCGAGCTGTAGCGATTTCACCAGTCCCTTGGCGACGAGACGTTCACTGCTCTCAATCGCTAACTTAGCTTTTCTCAAATCTTGTTCAGCGGTCGCTTTACTCGCAAGAATTTGCTTTTCGGCAGTTTTATACTCTCCATCGATATATTCTTTCCTAGCAATAACCGCCTGCTCAAGCTGAGCCTTTGCGGTAGCCAGTCGTGCTTCGGCGGTGATGACCGCAATCTTCTGCTCTTTTTCCCTAGTCTCTAGCTCTGATGCATCAAGTTCAACGAGCTTATCGCCTTTCTTAACTTTAGTTCCCTCGTCGACAACCCAGAGGATCGCAACCCCATTTCCGCCGCGCGACTTTACCTCGCAGGTCACTACCTGATTACTGCTACTCTCAATCTCGCCCTGTTCGAGGACTATATGATCGAATGGCCCCCTTGAAGCGATATCTTGGATCAGCTTGGCGGTATCAATGCCACTTTGGTTCGCATAGAAGACCCGATAGCCAGCCGCCGCAGAAACACCCACCAATAGCAGGCAAATCAGGATCACAAGACCAACACCGCCGCGTCGTCCCAGACCAGCTTTTCGTCGTCGATTCTTTGTTTTTCTCATCTAATCCCAGCAGGATAAGGTTTTAAAGTTATGGAAAAGCAGACCGCGAATTCTAATTGGTAAAACTCTTCTCGGGTGGAAAAGTTCCGAAGTTCAAGTACTTGACCCGCCTTTAAGAGCTATTTCGCCGCTCTAGGGGGTATTAATCATTGCTCGGTATGCATCGATCCACATCGAAAAAACGGTGCTCCGTGATCGTCTCACGAGGGCTAACCTTGGTAGCTAACTCCAACGCATCCAAGGCAAATTGAGGACTAATTTCCACCTTGACTCCCTCAGAAACCGCAACTCCCGCATCTGCCAGCCAACTTCGATGCAAATCGCACATCGCGGCTTGAGCTAACTCAGCGGTGTCGGTTTCGGCTCCGGCCGCGTTTTTTACGGGTGCAAAAGAGTCACGAGGATCAGCCTCCACCACCAGAGCATCTTTAGCGTGAGGCAAGAGATCAAAGATAAACCGCTCAAATTTGACTGCATTTGGTGCTGCAGGCTTCACCAAACGTCCATGTGAATCAAGATACGGAACCTTCTTGACCGCTCGGTGAAATGGAAGGGTATCCGCTCTTAAAAGCGACTTTTTCAGGAAATTCAAGTCGAACCAGTGGACTGCGATATTACCCGCCCAAAATCTCAATTGCCCATCGGTTTGTCTTTGATTGGCCAGATCCTCGGGAAGGTCGCTGTACTCAATGATGTGCACTCGCTCTCGAACTTGGACAACGTTGCCTACCCGTTCAAGGGGATACCTCTTTTTGACCACTTGGGTCGTCATCTGACTCTTGGATAGCAAATGATGACCCAAAAAAGTGGGGTCACACAATTGTGCGAGCGGGTTGTCAACCTGAATGTACGCCAAGTGCTGAATTCCTCGTTGTTCTGCGTCACCAAGACAACCGCTTCGGTGCAAGGCCGCTAATGTCCCTCCATGTCCGTCAGGACTGAGGGCAAGCGAACTTGGTGATGCCAATAGACACTTACCTGATTCAGCATCGACCGCCGGCATGGTTCCCTGCTTGAAGATTGTCACAAGCTCACGTGGCAAACCAAAAAAATGATTCGCTTCAAAATACTCGGTGGTCTCAATATGAGTTGCATCACTGGTCATTAAATAGAGGGGAATCGCAACACCGTATCTCGCACACGTCGCCTTAATTCGATCAACAAAGATTTGGAATAAAGTGCGACTGGATACTGGGCCGATCGGGTACATTCCCTTGGGATGCTCAAATCCCAACCTTGTTCCCTGCCCGCCTGCCACCATCACCACCGCTACGGTGCCGTCTTTGATCGCCGATGTTCCAGCATCCACTGCTTCTTTGATCGTCCACTCAGCATCCCCCCCGTCACTTCGAAACGCACGTGGTGGTTCGAGCTCTGTAAAATCAATCTGCATGGCAGAACCGCCGCAGCCTTGCACGGCTAGGTTTGCCACCAGTTTCCAATCGATCGCTTGCAATTGCTCAACCAACGCAACTCGTTCATTCTCTTGCAGTGCATCCCAAAACTGCAGGAGGTGTAACTGGTTACTTTCCTTCAAGTTTTGATGAAGCAGTTCTGGCAAAGAAATCATTGGGTTGGTCCGCCCATGTGTTAATACTTACCTACGAACGCGAAATGCTCATTTGCTTAGTGCCGCTTATGCCAATTCTCGCAATCGTAACGATCGTGCCGAATCTGACGCATTAGCGAGGCGTAGACGGTCGAATCAACTGATGTTTCAGCACCAAAATGAATTCGAAGGCTTTTCGCGAAATCATACGGATCCACGGGCACATTGGTTACAAAATCAATATGATCCCGTCCTTGCCTGTATTCGGGCTGACGAGGCGCAAACTTGAGACATCGATGAAGAAAGCGAAGATCAAAGTTGTAAAGGATCGTCCCGTGATACAAGAGATGGTCACGATGTACTCTAAGACTATTTCCGGAACACTTTTTCCCTTTCCAGGCTAAGTCGCATATCCCACATAGCTCAACATCTGGAACATGCTCACTGAGAGCATTCAACACTCGAGACATCACGTATTGATGAGCGCGATCGATCTTTCGCAGATTTGGATTCTGGCTCATGCTCAGCACGATGCTGTACATCAGACAACCTGGTCCACCGACCACGCTCGCACCACCACTGCATCGACGCAACACCTCTATCCCTAAATGCTCACAGTACGTGAGATCAATCTCTTGTTCCAAACGTGTCGATCGACCAGCGATCACCGCAGGTACCTCAAACTCCCACACTCTTAATGCCTCGCCTTGACTCGCGTTCTCGGCTGCCATCAACATTGCCTCATCGAACGCCAGCTGGTCACGTGCTACTAGGTCCAATGCATCTCGGTTCAATGCATTGATGTATTTCATGATGCCATCCCAATGTTTAAGCAATTTCCCGACGCAACGTATCCAATAACGGCAATTTCACAACTTGCTTAACGGAAGCAAGAGATACAGCCATCCCTATGAGAACAATGCCTAACGAGACTATCGCCGGCTCCAGCAAGGGAGGATCGATGCCAGAAATCAACGCGTGTGGTAGCACGGCTAAGACAGCACAGGAAAAACCAATCGCGACCCCAAAAATAAGCAACAAAAATGCCTCTCGGATCACCAATACACCCAGTCGCCGAAGAGAAAACCCCATCGAACGTAAGATCGCAAACTCACTTTGCCGTTCCAGCACACTGCGAAGCTGAGCGATGCCAAGTCCGACAGTGCCCAACAAGAGACCGACTGCACCCAAGCTTTGGAAAGTTTTTAAATAAGTATTCTGCACTGCCAACATCTTGGACAGAACCATCGATGAATCAGACAGATCCATTCCAACATCGCCCAAACGGCTCTCCATTACTCCTTGAACTTCATTAGTCAGTTTCGGATCGCACGCAACCATGAAGTATTGATATCCATTCACCTCGGGGAAAGCGAACTCAAAGTTCGATTCTCCCATCAAAACCTTCCCTTGCAGAACCGAGTTTGATAACAAACCCACCACCTTGAAGAAGAGCGATCCGCCCTCTGAGAACTTAAACTGCCTGACCTCACCCACACCCTTCATCATTTGCAGGCTCCACATTGCAGTATTCTGATCGAGAACGATCGGTATTGGATCGTCCTGCGACCCGGTGGCGTCTTCTTTCAACGCATCCCAATTGAGATGCGATAGAGATCCAGCAGATCCAGATGCCCACCTAAAACCCTGCAAATCTTTTTGCTCAAGCAACTGAGAGAAAGTATCTTGAACACCAATCACTGTGGGTTGTTCTGCCTGGTAGAGATTATTGCAACTAGCGTCTTGACCCGCTTTCTGACGGAACATTGCGATCGAGCTCCCGCTCAACTTATTTGCGTCAACACCAAATAATTGCTGTCTAACTGACAGATCATCTAAGTCATCGAACAATGGTTGCGCCGCTTCACCAATGAGCTGGAAACCGCCCGTCCCCTCACTAGTTGGTCTCAATTGGAAAGCAGAAATCGAAAAGATCAAAAAAGCTGCTGAGGAAATCAGACCGACGGTCATCGTACTACGTGTGGGGGCCCGAGCAACATTGCGAAGTGCCAAACTGCGAGTCGAATCACACACCGCACTAACGCGTTTCTGAGTGGTGTCACTAATTCGGTTAAGAAGCAGATACTGCCCCACCAGAGCACCAACAAGCATCGTCATTCCACTGCCAACAAAGGCCCCCGCTGCTACCTGCCCGCCAGAAATGGCACCAAAGACAGCCAAGCCAATCGAACAAATTAAGCAACCCACAACCAAAATGAGCAACGCCGCGCGACGACTTGAACTTCCCCCAAATGCGGAATCTGGATTCCGTCCCGAGATTAGAAACTGAGGTGACAAACCAGAAATCCAGCGAGTAGAAATCCAAAGGGTTGCAGCAGAAATCACCAAGCCCAAGATCGAGCCAATCAACAAGCTGCGATAAGACCAATAGAACTCCAAAAACGGAACGGTTACGGCACCGACCCACCAGGTGCGTAGAGCGTAAAGAATGAGCATGGCGTAAAAAACACCACTGAAAACTCCAAAACTAACACCCGCCAGCGCAGTAACAAAACCTTCGGCAAGCACATAACGAACTAAACCTGCCGGTGACCAACCCGTCACACGCAACACGCCGTATTGGCGCATCCGCTGTATCAAACCCAAGCGGAATAGCATCGCAATCAATAGCACTGCAGCGGCAATCACGAAGAAACTCAACGACAAAAAGAGTAGATCGAAGGGAGTAGTACCGCCCGAGGAAGCCAACTGATTTGCCTTCAAAGGGACAATCGACCAACCAAGACGACCCTTCACTGAGGCCAACGAGCCTTCTATCTCGCTCGACAATCGATCGACATCAGACACTCTTGTATTCGGAAACCTTAGACCGGTGATCACGCCAAACCGACTTCCAAAATATTGACGCCCCACAGAAAGTGGTAGAAATAATTTTGGGGTCAAACGATGTTGATTCCAATACTCATCATCTGCCTTGGTTATTTCTCGAGTTAACTTAAATGGTAAATCCCAATCTGAAATTGAATCTTGGTCAGTTACCCCGGGAACCGTTGGCGTAAGATCGGGGTCGTTATAGCGAGACAATGGCTTCCGAAAAATCGCCTGACGCGTACGACGATATGGCTCGTCTGGACTAACCAGAGGAACGATCGACGTAACCAACGCACCAAAAGAGCGTTCCACTTCGACGCCCCGCTCTACTTCAGGCTCAAAGTATGAAATGCGAATCTCGTCACCAACTTCAGCTTGTAAACGGGAAGCAGCCCACTCGTTTATAACCACTGGCGCAATGCCTTTTGCTGTCTGCTCCGAGTTCAAACTAAAGTCCAGTGGCAGATCACTGCTCGAATCAACTGCGATAATTGTGCTGTAAGGGATTGTCGAGACAACCTCTCCATCAGCATCCAATCGATCGATTGCGTTAGCCAAATAGGTGCACTGAGGAATAACCGTCTGATCACCAAAATCTTGGATGATCTGCTCAACCACTAGCTCTGGTACCAGTAGGGAATTCGAAGTCAATGAGATGTACGTGAAAACCTCTTTTACCTCTCCTTCTTCTGTCGACCAGTCGCCTACAACAGGTGACAAATTCATACCCATTGCATTCAGGTCAACAGACAACCGATTAGACGACATTTCATGATCGAAAAGGATCATGTTGGCTTGTCCTTCTCGATCAAGGGTTGAAGCAATCATTTCCCTCGAAAGAAAAACATTCATTGGAGCCGCCTGACTGGCGGACAAGCTGAACCGTCCTAAACCCTTATTTGGGATGATCTGCACGACTTCTAGTCTTGGAATACCTTCGCTATCAATCTCTTTTATCCCGAGTGGGCTATCCGCTGGAACGGCCTGGTCCACGGGTAAACGTACGGTAACTAGATCACCCACCGAGACGCCTAATTCATCTGCAGCCGATTGGTTCAATGCAATCTGATCTTCCCCAAGATCAGCAACCGGCTGTACCAGGTATTCATCCATCTTCCAGAACGATGCATCACAACCAATGATTTGGATCCGGCCGGACCGTCTAACCGATTGGTCAGACTTGGTGTGCTCAATCACCCCTTTTTCAAAAAAGATGACTGGTGCAAAACTTGCATCGATGGGAACCACTCTTGAGTAATCAAAAAACTGCCGGGGATAAAGCATTGCTTCAATCCGCCCTAAGCGTTCGAGAGTTAACCCTCTAAGGCTCCCTCGCATCGAATCACCCACAAGTAAAGCACCGACGATCACGGCGGTAGCGACCCCAACCCCTAAAGCAACTGAAACCCCTATTTTCCAAGAGTGCCTAAAAGATAAAAAGGCCATCCGCATCAAAGACAGCTTCACGATTGTCTCTCCTGTGTACTCTCATGTCTTGGATTCCATGCATCCGTTTGATTTGCATGCCGTGCTTTGTGAACAACAATCAAACCACGACACTCAGCACGGGGTCTATCAATCCTTGCTCCACGTTTCTCCGCCAGAACCATTTGATAAGTTAGCATCGCCGCATGGCAGACGGTAGTGACGACAACGGATTGAGGAGCCTTCTTCCGGGTTGGGATTCACTAGCAGGTTGATGCATGCTGCAATTCAGATTTATCGACCACAGATGAACCACGTTATTTCAATAAGGCATCAACATTCATGATGAAAGCCGAATCACTAATCCTTGTTATTACCACGATCCCTAATAAAACGACTGCCGAAGATATCAGCCGAAAACTGCTGCAAGATGGACTAGCCGCGTGTATCCAGATCGAGAAAGAAGTTAGTAGTCATTATCGCTGGCAAGGCGAACTAGTCATCGAAAACGAATGTCGACTTACGATAAAAAGCACGGCCTCCCAGTGGAACGCCATCAAACAGTTCATCGGACAGTGTCATCCTTACGAGATCCCAGAGATTGTCAAAGTGAATATCGATGAGTGCTCAGACAACTACAGAAATTGGATTGCGTCCCAAACGAAGCAAAACCTGTAATTTTTAATTCACGATCAGATCACGTAACACCAGAAAGATCACTCAAGCCCATCGGAGCCAGGCGGTGGAATCACACCACCACCGAGCGTACCCAATCGAGGTGAGGGCCAGAAACGTGGCTCGATAGAAAATCCTACACCAACATTATCTCGTCCCCGGTCAACATTAAGCCCTACACGAATCAACATAGATTCGCCAATGCGAGTAAGCGCAAGTGTCTGCCCGATATTACCCGTCTCGTCGAAGTCATACGCCGCTCCGGCCGACGCAATCCATTTCTCGTTTAGCCGGTAATCTAGATTTGTGCGAAAGACTGTACTACTGATCGGACCTCGGAGCGAAAGCAAACCAAGGTAAAGCTCTCCGACCCCCGGTCTACTCGTTTGCAATCCGGCACTAATTGAATGCAATCCGCTGGAGAACAGATCGAAATAACCATCACTGAGAAAGGCAAAGCGATCCCCGATGTGGTACGTCAACCCATAAGTCGTCGGGCCGATTGACTCAGAAAAGTTATCACGATCAGACCTAGGGAAGATTGATGTATCAACGTCGAACTGCAATAAATCAACAATTCGCTCCTTACCCTGCAGGCCTCGCTTCGTTTGCCATCTCTGATGTAAACCCAGTCGAAATTGCTGCAAGTCGTCTGCGATGACTCCGCTGGGATTTGCAACCAACCACTGAAAACCTTGGCGAAGCGCATAGTAACGAGGATCAACTTGTGGACTTAAGACACCCCCAAAACTTGAGTTGATAAAACGGCTTCTAAATTGTTCCTGCGCGTTATCATCCAAAGAATCATAAAGTGGCAATTGATCCAAGCCAACGTTGCTATCTCCGTAGTGGTAACCAGCGACCCATTCAACCTTGTGCGCTAATCCTCTCACATTGAGCAGAGCACTTTGAACCGAAGGATCTGCTTTCCAAGCTGACAGACTCGCTGTTAATCCTGCCTGACCGATTAAACGAGTAATTGGTTGACCAGTGACATCTTGACCGTAGTGAGAAGCTTCACCTGCTAAAGAAGGCACAACACGAACGGGGCCAACTTGAAAAGGCAAGCTCACCTCTTGCTTTGATGATGCCACCAACCCTTTTGCGAGTACCTCTCCTGGAACGGGTGCATAGAGCGCTGCCTCTGCCGGATCTACAGGTAAGCTCGCCGGTTCGAGACGCTGGTATCCAACTCGGCTGTGTCCTGACAGGGTAACTCGCTCTCCAAATAAGGATCCACCAAGCAGATAATGATCAAGCTGAGGGAGCCTTTCAGTAACGGTGTAGAAGTCATTAACTTTAGCAGTGACCGTTAAATCTAAGAGATGACTATGATGGTAGCGTCTCAAGTGGATCTCCGATCGATGATCAACATCCTGATCCCATTCGTTTTCCAAGTATTGCTCTAGGAAATTCCTGTCACTCACCCACCCAAGCTCGGCAGTGAGTTCACCATTTGCCCCCAAAGCCTGCTGATGCCGCAGAATGACACGGCCTCGGTTCCGAGTTTCCGGGGTTAAGTTTCTTCGAAGATTGCCGAGAATGTCCTCACCTCGATCGCGAATGAACCAAGCATCCAAAAAGCCTTTGGCCTCATTCTGTGTTCCAAAAAAACTCTCGGTTTCATAGTCAAAGTCGGTACCAACTGCAAAACCACGATCGCTCAAATAGTCCAAAGACAACGCCCAATCGCTTCCCTTACCAGCACTCTGAATCCCGAGAAGCTGAAACAGATCTAAATCCAATAAAAACTGTGTGCCAAAAACAGCATCGTTGTTAATGCCAACGCTAGACACATATGAGGTGGGGCGATCAAGACTCGTGGAAAATTTTGGCCAATAAAGAACCGGCACCCCGCTGAGATAAACAAAGTTGTTGCGACTGTCCACAAATGGTTCTCGATAAACTTTCGTCGCACCCGTAGCAGGGTCTGTTCTTACCTGCTCTGACTCTCTCAAACTTAACTGCTGACTCTGCAACCAATATCTCGGAATTCCCATCCGACTACTTGTAATTGCTGCATCAAAAGCGATGAAATTTCCTTTCGCAACCTGCTGCAGCACATCAGCCTTTAATCGCACCAAACCCATGTGATTCGGAACCGTGGTGATCGCTTCCGCCTCAAGAACTAAACCCCGCTCCATTGCAACGTTGTAATACATGGCATCCGCGTAGATGATTCGTTCACCCTGTCGGAAAACAATATCACCTTCGAGGTAGAGTTCCCCTTGTGCCTCAGACAGATCCTCGGCTCCGTTGAATATGTTTGCGACTAAGGGTAACCATCCGACGACACGATCCGCGGAAATTGAGATCGTCCCGAGATCCATCGTATCACCCGAAGCCAGTCTCGCTTTTACATCGCGAATAAGGACGGTCATGCCCCCCCTTGCCACGATGATGGTTTCGCTTAGCTCAGGTCGATTGATCGTTTCGACTTGCGGTGCGGATGACGCGCCCCGCGGAACAATCTCTACCGAACGACTACCGCCACCGACTAGAAATTGCAGTCCGCGTTTGTCTTCTTTTTGATCCTGTGTTGGCAAGTTTTCATCAGCCGCCTGCTTGACAAATTGCGTCTGTTCAATGGTTGCGTGGGAAATACTGCTAAGCTCATCCAACTGTAGCTGCCTCAGCAAATCATCAGCTTCTTGAGGCTTCGCAACAAACACTCCCGCTTGAATGATTGGCTGGTGCCTTAGGTCGATTAACCGTTTCTCCTGAGGACTTACATCCAACGCAGAAAGATTCTCCGAATCGAACAAGACCATGTGACCTCGCAGTCGCCCAGGAGTTCCGTCCACGATCAGCAAAACCGCAGGTGCAGTAAAAGATTCATCATCCAAGAGAATCGTACAGTCACCGGTCATCAAACTTGCGTCGGCGGTTCCTTCTTTCCACCGTGCTACTGTTCTGCCATGAAGCTGCAAAATAGAACCGTGGAGCTCCTTGGCAGACACTGAGCTTCGTATGTCTAAAACGCTTGAGCAACAGCACAGAATCAGAAGCAGCGCACAATGAAATCCCCCGCGAAAGCTGAATAAGCGATAGCGAAATTGGAGGTTTTCTGCGGTGGTGGCTTCCGTGCCGACCAATTCTTCATCCATCCGAGTCGAATATTTCAATTGCCTGAAAGGGCAAGAAGCCGAAGTGTACGAAGAGGTTTTGATCGCTCACAAGCGAGAATGGACGCGGCGGCTTCACTTTTTCTCCCGATTTCCGACTTTTTCGTGGAGCCGGTGGCGACTGTTGAGCGTGAAACACTCGCTTAAATCGTGAAACATGGATTGCCACTGTCATCGCATCACGCCTCATGGAGTCAAAACTTGACGTTTTTCCTCGTATAATCCAACGGAGTCACAGCACTTACACCCTAGACCACTAGTCGGCGAGAAGTCTTCAATGCAAATTGCCTCCGCCCTAATTGCCTCTGTGCAGTCCATAAAACAACCCACCGATTCACGTGGCAGATTCTTTTTGAAGGGGATTGGCATCACAAAGCACATACTCGCCATATGCTTGGCGATGGGATTTGGTCAGTTTGCCAATTCAGAGGAAATCTCGGCTCAGCAAGATTCTTTCACTGAACTCCTTGACGAGATCTGGAACTTTGAGCTGGTAGAAACGCCTCTGTTAGCAACCAACGTGGGTGACCCGCGCGGCCAGTCAAACCTCTCCGATGATAGCCTTGAAGCAATACAAAACCGCCAAATCAAACGAACAGAGTTTTTGAACCGCCTGAAAACATTCAATCCCAAGTCGCTCACTGAACTGTCGCAAATTGACTACGAATTAACGCAGCTCCGCCTGACTTCTCAACTGGATGCTTTTGAATTCAAGACTCACCTGTTACCGATTAATAATCGCGAAGGTTTTCACATTAGCTTTCCGGAATTACCCAATGTGATGCAACCGGAGTCGATTGAGGATTTCAGAAACTACATTGCTAGGCTTCGGGACTTTCCTCGCTATACCGATCAGCAAATATCCCTCATGAGGCTTGGGATACAGGAAGGACTCACGCAGCCGGCGATCATCATGCGTGACTCTGGCAGGCAGGCAGAAGCGCAAGTCGTAGGTGATCCGACTACATCTATCTTCTACACCAAGATCGAAGAAGCGGCCAAACGAACGCTGAGCTCCGAGCAATGGGATGATCTCTCAGAGTCTCTCAACGAAGCGATCACTCAAAGCGTTATTCCCTCCTACCGAAAATTTGCGCAATTTTTGAAAAACGAATACTTACCCGCATGCAGGGGAACTATCAGCGTCTCTGCCCTGCCCCGCGGACGTGAGTTTTATCGCAATCGCGTTGAGTTTTTTACGACGCTTCAGATCACTCCTGAAGAGCTACACGAAACCGGCATTCGCGAAAACGAAAGAATCAGAAATGAAATGAACTCAATACGTGAAAAAGTTGGGTTCAAAGATGACCTCAAAGCCTTTCTAGAATACCTCCGCACCGATCCAAAGTTTTACCCTAAGACTCCTGATGAATTGTTGAAGGAAGCTGCTTTCATTCTCAAAAAAGCTGACGGAAAACTTCCCGAGCTATTTGGGCATTTACCACGAATACCTTACGGACTTCGTGAGATACCTGAATATGTTGCACCCCAAACCACTTCTGCTTACTACTGGCCTCCAGCCACTGACGGTACACGCGGAGGATTCTATTACCTCAACACCTACAACCTTTCTTCTCGGCCCCTCTATCAACTCGAAGCTCTGTCCCTCCATGAAGCCGTCCCAGGACATCACCTCCAGCTTTCAATTCAAGCGGAACTAAAAAACCTTCACCCAATGAGTCGCGAAAGCAACTTAAACGCATTCATTGAAGGCTGGGCTCTGTACAGCGAACGTCTAGGTAAAGAAATTGGTTTCTACCAGGATCCATATCAAGATTTTGGTCGCCTAAGCATGGAAGCCTGGCGTGCCAGTCGACTAGTGGTTGACACTGGGATTCATTGGTTTGGATGGTCACGGCAGAAAGCAATCGATTACATGTCCGAAAACACCGCGTTGAGCCGACACAACATCATTGCTGAAGTTGATCGCTACATTGGATGGCCGGGACAGGCCCTGAGTTACAAGACAGGTGAACTCGCGATTCGACGCATTCGTCGTCAAGCGGAAGAAACTCTCAAGGATCAATTCGACATTCGCGAGTTTCATGATCGCGTGCTTGAAGCAGGTTCCATCCCTCTTCCGCTGCTTGAATCAAGAGTCAATCGCTGGATCGTCGATAAACAGAAATAATCTCGCCAATCACTTGGCGAGCTACTGATCTCGCTTAAGCATTATTTTGGATTAATGATTGGCTTGCCCTTTGATTGTTCTCTGCGCCACTTCCCAAGCCTGCTCCAAGTGGGAAGCGTACTGATCAGGACTCATCATTTCAGTGCTGGATGTGATACCAAGGGCTAACATCCAGCCATCAGAATACGGATCCGCATTAATCAAAGAAGGATCTGCAAGTACTCGCTCGTTTAACTCGAGTAATTCCCCAGCACATGGTGCAAATAAATCACTCTCTGCTTTTTTACTTTCTATAGAACCGATTTGCTGACTCTTTGCCAATGAAATGGTAGGCTCGACCAACCAATCTAAAAAGTAAACGTCCTGTAATAACCGGACAGCATAAGACGACAGTCCGAGATGCCATTTGCCTGAATGCAGTTGCTTTGCCCACATGTGGTTCGAAAAGTAGCAGCGGTCACAAGGAAATTTTGCCTCGAACTCACCCATCATAAAACTGAACCAGTCACCTGAATCAGATGACAGGGTGTTGGGCTCCGTGTTGTGAATCACGTGTAACGAACACCTTGAAATTGAGGTTCAAAGAAATGATTTAATAGGCCATCAACACGGAGTAATCCTTGGTCGGTCAAGCGAATCGCGTCCCCGTCAATCTTAACGTCACCCGAATCAACCAAAGAGTTCAACGGATCTTTGAACACTGACGTTATCTCGACACCAAATTTTTCACGGAAGTAGGTGGCATCTAGGTATCCGCGTTTGAGCAACAAGATCAGCTCTCGCACGAGCTTTTGATGCTCGGAAGGCACAAAACCACGACCCAAAGGTAACCGACCGCGTTCTTCAATGGATTCATAATAACGATTCAGATCAGCGAGATTTTGATAATGCACGCCATTGGCATGCCCAAAACTCGCCACTCCGGTGGCTAATAAATCGGCTCCCATCCAAAGATTATCTCGATAGCTAAAATTGACCTTCGACGGATCTTTTACAACCGTGTACGCACTACTTACGCTGTAACCCGCTGCTTGAAACTGATCGAACGCGTACTTCACCCATGCTCGTTTTGTTTCCCAATCCGCTACAGGGCTTTCTGTTTGATTCCCAAGCATGTCCTTGCTGAATACGGTGTTGTAAGGGAGTTCCATTTGATAGATCGTCACACTCTCCGGTGACAACTCCAAGGTCTTACGAACATTCTCGCGCCAATTATCCCAAGTCTCACCGACCATTCCAGAAATCAGGTCGATGTTAACATTTGGAAATTTCGCATTTTCGATCCACTCCCACGCTCGGTACACCTCCTTGGAAAGATGTGCCCGACCATTTAAATCGAGCAATTCGTCAGAAAAATTTTCCACCCCAAGACTTAGACGCGTAACGCCCATCTCATCTCGCAAAGTTTTAACCTTCGTCTCGCTCAATGTCCCAGGCTCGCACTCAAACGTCACCTCCTCAGCTCCATTCCAACTGATGTGCTGCTTTAAACGATCCGCGAGCTTCTTTAATTGCTTAGGCGAGAGAAAACTTGGTGTACCGCCGCCGAAATACACGAACCGAAACGATCGTTTTCCCATCACGGGTAGTTGGCTAACCAATGAGATTTCATTGCAAAGTGCGTCGACATAACGCTGAACCTCGGCCGCGTTAACGTCAGTGAAGACCTTGAAATAGCAGAACTTGCAACGTTTTCTACAGAAGGGAATGTGGAGGTAAAGTCCGAGGGGTGTTTTCTCGAACGAATCGGAACCCAAAGCTTTTTCAACATCAGTCAGATGTTCCGTGGTCCACTGACTGTATGGGGGATAGTTGGAAATAAAATAGCTTCCCACATCCGTTTTTTCTTTTTTGCCTTCGGTGGATGTCATTTCAAGCACGTGCAAGGTTAAGGATTGAAAAGTCGAATAGATGAATCAATAGATGTTGATGGTGCTTATGACCCATTAGCTGATGCATCCCCAAAGCACCTAAGAACTCCGTCATCATCGCCGATAAAAAGTTGGCTACCAACGATTGCTGGTGCAGCGATGAATGAGCCACGAATTTCATAGGACCATTTTTCTTCTCCAGAAGCCAAAGACAATCGGATCAACCGACCATCGGTTGCGGCGACCCATACATCTCGTCCAGCAATGACGGGGGATGCATCGGCTCTTCGCTTCAAGGAGTACCGCCACTTTAATTTACCGGTAGCCAAGGAAATCGCATCGACCTGTTTGCTTTGACTACTGACCACCACGAGATCATCGGCTACCGCTGCACTACTTCGGTACTCCATCGGACGCTCGGCATCCTCGTACAGCCAAAGTTGCTTTTGCTCCTTCCAATCAAAAGCTAAAACCGCGCCATCCATGATAGGTACCACCACCTTCGTTCCGGAAATTGCTGGCGTACTACCAGTCGGACCACCTAGCGGTAACGGTTTGCCGATATTCTTACCTGTCTGCAGATCGACTTGATGCAATTGTCCATCACACCCACCCAAGAAAGTTTGTTGGCTAGCGATCGATGGGCTACATCTGACTTGGTCATCCGTTTGATAGGTCCATTTAAGGCTCCCGTCGCTCAAAGAAAAGCAATACAGTTTGCCGTCCTGACTCGCGATCACCGTCGTTTGCTCAAAAAAACCTGCAGAACCATTTATTTCACCTCCCGTTTCCGCTCGCCAAATCTCCGCACCATCATCCGCATTTAACGCGTAGACGTTGCCCTCAACATCACCAATGACAACCTTGCGATGATTCAGCGATGGAGAGGCCAAAAAACCCGTCTCAAAATCTCGCGTCCACTTCACTTCACCAGTTTTCTGGTCAATCGCATAAATTTTTCCGAACACGTCCGCCGTGAAAACTTTACCGAACCCAACGACTGGGGTTGTCTCAATCGCCTCATCTAATTTTGCTTCCCAAAGAACCGACGGCGAAGCGGTCACTTCGCTCGGGGTGTACCCAGAAGATTGCGAGTCTCCTCTCGGCAGCAACCAATGGGTCGCTTTTTGTTCACCGCTCAATTCATCTGCAGTGAGTTGGCGTCCGTCACCGAATAACACCATCAAGGGGAGGGCCGCAATCACGGCTAGATGGCAACCCGTCCGGCATAAGTCGGTAACAAAAGGCCGTGAAACTCCGCTGAAAGAGCGGTTTTGCAGCTTGATAACCACCATTTTCCAAAAATTCCGAATCAGATGACGAAACAACGCTCAACCCTAGAAAAAACCCCCGCTCGGAAACGAACGCAATCTATTATAGGCTGCAAGGCTAAAGACCTGACTTGATACGTTCGATTTTATTTTGTCGGCCTTAAACTCCTCCCCACCCTTTTCATACGACCTTTGGACTCATGATCTGTGTCACTCTCGGCCGCTCCCGTCACAAGCGAATGATCGCTGAACACCAACACCTTGTGGAACAGGGAGCCGATCTCGTTGAACTTCGACTTGATTTTATCGGCCGCGCGGTCAGCCTTTCGAGGCTCCTCAATGACCGTCCCGGCCCCGTCGTCATTACAGCACGACGTCGAGGAGACGGTGGTAGGTGGCTGAAAGGCGAAGAGGAACGTGTCATGCTGCTTCGAAGTGCAATCGCAGCGGGCGTCGAGTACGTCGATATTGAAGCTGACATTGCATCGCAAATTCCGAGGTACGGAACAACCAAGCGAATCATTAGCTATCACGATATGGATGAAACCCCAGAGAATCTTGAGGAACTCCATGCGGCAATGGCGGAAGAAGATGCCGATATCGTGAAAATCGCAACCATGGCTAACTCATTTGCAGACAATCTACGAATGATCAATTTGGTCAAGAACGCGAGTATTCCAACGATCGGTATCTGCATGGGCGAATCCGGTGTACTAACTCGTATTCTCGCAAACCGACTTGGCTCACCTTTTACCTATGCGACCTTCTCGAGTGGCCGCCAAATGGCTCCTGGTCAACTTGATTGGAAGGAGATGAGAGATCTCTATCATTACGACTCCATTAATTCCGAGACCGCTTTCTTTGGTGTCGTCGCTGATCCTGTCGCACATAGCTATAGTCCTCTCATCCACAACCGAGCTTTCCAAGACCAGAAGATCAACGCGAGATATTTCCCACTGAGAGTCAGCAAAAGTGACTTACCCAACTTCCTGAAACAAACCAACGAACTGGGCATTTCTGGCCTCAGTGTCACGATCCCGCACAAAGAAGAAGCACTTACTCACTGCACCCAAGCCGAATCAAGTGCGAACGGAATCGGAGCTGTAAATACTTTGATTTTTAACGGTGAAGACACACTGGGCTACAACACGGATTACCGAGCAGCAATGGACTGCGTGGATGAATTATTCAGCATCGATAAAGACTCGGGTAGGTCGATGCGTGGCATGACTGCACTCGTACTCGGAGCAGGCGGTGTATCACGAGCCATTGCTTGGGGGCTTAAGCAAAGAAACGCTGATGTGATGATTAGCTCCAGAACTTTAGAACGATCACAGATATTGGCAGCCGAAATTGGATGTCGGGCCATTGAATGGGAATTTAGGCATGACCACCGGATCAACCTCCTAGTAAATGGAACGCCGGTGGGAATGCACCCAGACATGGATAGCTCCCCGTACAACTCCTCAGCAATGAATCAATACCTGGCAGTATTCGACACCGTTTACAACCCAGAAAACACACTCCTGATAAAGCATGCCAAGCGAGCCCAATGTCGGATCATTACCGGTATCGATATGTTTGTTCGCCAAGCCGCCTACCAATTCAAACTTTTTACTGGCAGAGAAGCGCCCTACGAACTGATGCGGAAAACCATCAAGGATGCCACAAACCCGGTACAGCTGAATTAGCCCACCATTGCCTGACTGGAGAGGCTGGCCATTGAAAGAAGCTGAGAATACTAGCCTGCAATCTGCGGGGGCCGTTCCAAAAGGAACACTGATCCGACAAGCATTGCCGAGTGATGCTGATGCAATTCATGCATTGATGCGCCCATTCGTCATGCAGCGATTATTGCTTTCGCGGACACAGGCCGAAATCATTGAATTAACACGACATGGATTCGTCGCGATCTTTCAAGGCTCAAAAAACCTTGAGGAGGTGGTTGGTTTCTCCGCTATTGAAATCTACAGCACCAAGCTTGCTGAACTGCAATGTCTCGCTGTGCACCCACGTTTTCAGGGAAGCGGAGTCGGTAAGTCTCTAGTGCAACACTGCGTTCAGAGGGCGCGAGACCTCAATGTGATGGAGATACTGGCAATCAGTTCCTCAGAGGTCTTTCTAAAAAACTGTGGATTTGACTATGCACTGCCCGACCAAAAAAAGGCTCTTTTTTGCCAGCTCAAACCAAGGATTCACGATTAGATCACGAACGGGTTGAATCCTCTTCCGAAGTTGGTGATGTAGTTGGAGGATCAGACTCAATCTCCTCTCCAACAATCGCTTGGCGGTCGTTTTCCCGATCTGGAGATAATCCCAGATACTCCTCATTCGGATCCCAAGAACCTCCCTGATGTCGTATTGCTGAACTTGAAGCAACGGTTTTAATCGAATCACGAAGCCAATATGAGATCAAGAGAGTCATCCCAAACCAACCCAACATCACCCATGGCAGTCCACCTTCAGAAGGCCATAACCAAGTGCCTCGTTCCGTTCCGGCAATCTGTGATGGCGCATGCAAAGATCGCCAAAACAACAGTTGAATTGCCAACGCGACCGGAAGGGAAACGGCAAAACATCCAAACGCATCCTTTTTCCAATCAAACTTTGGTTGCAAAAGGGCAGCAAGAACCGATGCAATGAGAACGACCGCGGGCAGTGCATGCCAACCGACAATCAGACTTGGTAACGTTAAGATCACAATTAGATCAACGAGTCTCTCGGACGATTTTCCAAGTGGATCTAACTTCAAATCCGCGTTGGGGCAAAAAGCTGGAACAAGAATCCGCCCCATCACCGTTGCCGCGACTAGGGATGTCAAAACCCTCATCACTGCGTCGAGATACTGGCCCTCTGGTGACCAATCCGATGCCGCAGCAGCCTGCCACGGCACCACCATCAGATTTGGCATTGCAAGGATCGGCAGCGCGATGACAACGACCGATACTTTGACTAGACGACGAGGTAAACAATTCCCGTCAAGCCGAATTAGACCGCAAGCCCAAGAAAATGCCAAGGCAACGACATGGTAGACCATCAATAGAAGGGCCTGAGTCTCAATAATCGGGGCAGCCAATGAGGAAATCTGATGCCGAAAAAAATGACGCGGTAAGTTCAGTTGATAGATCTCGGCGAATGCGACGAGAGCTAACGAAAGTCCAACCGCTACTTCGACAATCGGATACCGCACCGAGATTGGTAAGCGGCAACAATAACATCGCCCACCGAGAAACAACCAACCAAGAACCGGAACATTATCTCGGGCACGTAACTTCGCCTGACATCGTGGACAATGAGATCGACCGTTAACGCTCTGTCCCCGCGGCATCCGCCAAGCAACAACATTCAAGAAACTGCCGATGGATGCCCCAATCCATAGGCACCATGTAAAAATCAAAACATCAATAACCCTCGAACTATACAAGTCTTCCGGAGTGAGTAATGAACTTCCTCGAGCCTGCCATATAGGAAGTAAAAAGATGTAGGACAAGCATCCAACAAATATCATAAAGAGAGTGAGCCAGAGTGGCTTTCGCTTGATTCTTTTTCTCGGTGACAAAGTACTCTCTTACGCTAATCAATCATTTATCGGTAACAAAGCAATGGGCTTCGCTGGATTTTAGAGTGTCAAATCGTGTTCCGCCAAATGTCGCTCTCTTCAAAGAACCAAGCCAATTTGTATCGCCATGAAGCTTAATGATGGTGCTTTCTCAAACATCAACACCACGACGTTTCAGAAGACCAAAAACATGATGCTGCATGATGGAAGCATCTAACAAGGAGTTCACTTTGCGAATGAGCAGTATAATCGGCGCCGGTCGATGCCAAGGGCCCAGAATCGCTACATTCATCACAATCAGATGGAACGGATCCTTCAGGCGTTTGATGACGCCAAGGGTGCTCAATAAACTCTTCCAATTTGCGGCGTCGAGAGTGATTCCGCGTGCCCAGCATGGTATGTTAAATGGATCCCCGTCGAGCGGAGTGGCGGTACGTACACTCTGCTAGAAACCCACGGCGTTGCTTTTCACCCAATTCAGCAAGACTCGATGCCAGAACCGACGCATATCCTGGTAGTGGACGACAGTCCCACTCAAGTCCGTCAGATTCAGATGGTTCTGGAGAACGACGGCCTTGTCGTGCGAACCGCTGGCGATGGCCAAGAGGCCATGAAGTGCATTGAGTTAGAGCAACCGCTGTTAGTGGTAACCGACCTTCAAATGCCGAATATGAACGGCTTGGAACTAGTCGCGGCCGTCAAAAATCAAGCGGCCTCTCTACCGGTCATACTGACAACGAGTCAGGGGAGTGAATCCATCGCGGCTCAGGCACTTCAGGAAGGTGCCTCCAGCTACGTACCGAAACGAGACCTTGCTACCGCCTTGGTACCGGTTGTAAGACAAGTTCTCTCAGTCAACCAAGCAGCCCGATCTGTAAAAGAAGTCGCTCAATTTGCATTTGAGAGCTCAATTTCGTTGTTGCTGGAAAATGACGAACAGCTAGTCCCGAAAGTCATTTCCCGCCTTGAACTTCCGATGGTTGAACTCGGCTTGTTTGACGAAGGAGAGCGGATGCAAATCGCGATGGCACTTGATGAGGCGTTGCTTAATGCAATGATTCACGGAAATCTTGAAGTGTCTTCAGAACTGAGGCAGATTGACGATGGTAAACCCTACATTGATCTGATTGCTGAGCGAAAACAGGTTGCACCTTACATGGACCGCCGTGTTACCGTTCATCTGAATGCCTCACTTTCATCAGTTACGATCGTGATTCGCGATGAAGGACCGGGATTTGATTTATCATCTCTTCGAGATCCCACTGACCCCGAAAATCTGGAAAGAGCTGGGGGTCGCGGCCTGCTTTTAATCAATGCCTTCATGGATGAAGTTCGGCATAACGCGAAGGGGAATGAGATCACAATGATCAAGCAAAAGGCCTCCCCGGAATCCGAATAAAGTTCGACTCAGAATAAACCTCCGTGGAGTCCGTTGCCCGTCTTCAGTGTGAGAAGATGGAACCTTCTCAATCCTCGAACATTCGCATGACTCTTTTCATGCAACTACAGTCCCCAAAATTGGAAGAGTAGTACTTCTGATACTTTTGAATGCTCTCGCAACTAGATATTTAGCAATCGTCCGAAACTATTGTGTCGCGAAAAAGTAAAAACTGAATCCATGCATGCCATCGACCCGATGCGTGTGATGCAGGCCAACGACCAGCCTGTCAATCAACACGGCGAATATGTTCTTTACTGGATGACGGCATTTCGAAGAACAAGATGGAACTTTTCGCTGCAGCACGCAGTGAACCTTGCGATGCAACTGCAAAAACCTCTCGTCATTCTCGAACCCCTTCGGGTTAATTACCGATGGGCCAGTGATCGCTTTCACCGATTTATCATCGAAGGGATGCAAAGTAATCGGCAGCAATTCTCCGAGCACTGCGTCACATATCTTCCTTATGTCGAGCCTACTCCCGGAGCATCGCGGGGACTTCTTGAACAGATGGGATATCAGGCGTGCACTGTCGTCACGGATGACTACCCCTGCTTCTTCTTACCAACATTAATCCGGCAAGTAAAAAAACGCCTAAAAACACGACTAGAACTCGTTGACAGCAATGGATTAATCCCGATTCGCCTTGCCGACAAAACATTTACTGTTGCACATAGTTATCGTCGCTGGATGCAGAAGAATATCGAGGAACATCTGCAGCGGGCCCCACTTCCAAACCCTTTACAAGATGTTTGCCTACCCAAGCTGGACAGCAAAAGCCTTATCGATCGCCTTCAGGCCTGGCCTCTAGCCGATCTTGATCACTTGCTTGAACCCAACGGCCTTCACTCCCTGCCCATCGATCACTCTGTCAGTGCGCTCACGAAGATGGAGGGAGGGGAGACGGAGGGGTCGCGGCGATTGGAAGTGTTTGTGCGTGATCGATTAGCTCTTTATGACACCGACCGTAATCACCCTGACTTTGAGGCCACGAGTCGCCTAAGTCCATATTTGCACTTTGGTCATGTGTCCGCGCATCAATTTGTTCAACGCATCTTTGAACATGAAAACTGGAACCCCTCGCGTCTGGGCGTACCCAACGGGAAAAACCACAGTTTTTGGAATCTGAGTGTTTCGGCAGAAGGGCTAATGGATCAATTAGTAACTTGGCGCGAACTTGGATTTAATTTTGCAGCCAGGCACCCTAGAGAAATGGATCGTTATCAATCCCTTCCAAACTGGGCGAAAGCGAGTCTTGAGACGCACGCGCGGGACCCGCGTCCTTACCTCTACTCATTGGAAGACTTCGAAAATGCTCAGACGCATGACGAGGTTTGGAATGCTGCTCAGCGAGAGCTTGTTCAAACTGGCACACTTCACAATTACATGCGAATGCTCTGGGGTAAGCAGATTCTTCACTGGTCGTCGTCACCCAAACACGCTCTGCGAATCCTAATCCATCTAAATAATAAATACGCTTTGGATGGTCGTGACCCCAACTCTTACAGCGGCATCTTTTGGGTGCTAGGTCGCTATGACCGTGCTTGGGGGCCAAAACGTCCCGTTTTTGGCAGCGTCAGATACATGACCAGCGAATCCGCGATGCGAAAACTCAAGATGAAAAAGTACCTTCAACGGTACGCCGAGAACCCCACACCCCTCGACTGAGCCATTCGCTCGTATGTGATGGAAGAACGAGAAGAAGCGTTGCCCGCCGAGGACCCTATTTTTCAGGTTGGATCACGCCACTAATCCCCTGATTTCCGTGGAATCATGACGAAAGGCCTTGCCGAGCAGCGACCTCCTCGATAGATTCCCTGATTCCTCTGAGTCGGACGTAAGTAGAGATCCGACCGAAAGAATTCCGATCCCGCATTATCTAAGTCAATCCCGTGGTGGCACAACCTACCTACAGCGCTAAACCTGGTGAAATCGAGAAGCAATGGCATATTGTGGATGCGACAGACGAGGTTCTCGGTCGTCTAGCAAGCGATATTGCTGTCGTTTTGATGGGCAAACACCGTCCAGAATACACCCCGCACGTCGACTGCGGTGACTTCGTGGTGGTTTTGAACGCCGAAAAAATCGCGATGACTGGCAAGAAGATGGAAGATCGCCACTACACTTGGTACACAGGATATCCAGGACTGCGATTGGAAAGTTACGGAGATCGGCGGGATCGCAAGCCCGAAGATTTAATCTATCACGCTGTTCGAAGGATGCTCCCAAAGAACAAACTGGCCTATCAGATGATCAAGAAATTGAAAATCTACTCAGGGTCAGAGCATCCGCACGCAGCACAACAGCCTCAACCTCTCTCGCGCAAGAGCAAGAAGGTCATTCGGTAGGCTCCCCTAAAAGAATCTCCTTTCCCCTCAACTCACTAGAAACAGAATCTAATGGTCGCTGTCAAAAAGGACAAAATTAGCGGAGACGCACTCGGCACTGGTCGTCGAAAGAGCAGTGTCGCTCGAGTACGTGTTCGAGCAGGAAGCGGCAAAATCACCGTAAATAGCAAGCCGCTTGCAGAGTATTTTGTGAATGAGCAACACCAAAACGCCGTCACAAGCACGCTAGTTGCTGTTGAACACTCCGATTCGGTGGATGTGTTGGTGCGAGTGAATGGTGGTGGTATGACTGGTCAGAGCGGTGCGGTTCGTATGGGCCTTGCGCGGGCACTGGTCAGCTACAATGAGTCTTTACATGAATCTCTACGTGATGGCGGATTCCTGACGCGAGATTCGCGAATGAAAGAACGGAAGAAACCGGGGCTTCGTGGTGCACGGCGAGGCGTCCAATTCAGTAAGCGATAAACGCTTTTTCTGGTTTGTTTCCCGCATTTTTCCTGCGAGCGGTCTTTATCGCCACCCTTCGTATTGATTAGTGATATTCTGGCCCAGGCAACACTTTTCGATTACAGAGGGTCGGCTCCTAGGCTGCTTGAGATTTACCTGCCGCTCACTGAGCAATCAGAGAGGAAAAAGAGCGAATGGCTTTTTTAGAACTCACAAGCTGGTAGGAAGTGACGGATTCACTAGCATTATCAACCCTCCGTCGTTTAGAGGATTTTGTTTTGGGTACCAAAGAAGAGGCGTTTGAGGTCGAGGGGACCGTCACCCAAGCTTTGGCAAACACGCGTTTTCGAGTACAGCTCGAAACCGGCACGGAAGTGATGGCTCATGTAGCTGGCCGAATGAGAAAACACTTCATTCGTATTGTTCCAGGAGATAAAGTGCGAGTGGAGCTTTCACCGTATGATCTCACCAAGGGTCGAATCGTCTATCGAGAGCGATAAGCGTCGATTCATCTGTGTTCGCGTCCCTTTTGGAGTGGTTAATGCCACTTCAAGGCAATTATTAGGGGCTAAATGGCGTGCTAGCACGGATCTAAATTGGGCGGAGTTGGCCGCAAAAATGTTGTGTTAGCATTTCGCCTAGGTCGAGTACGTTAATCGTCAATTACCTTTCGGCTACAATTCTGTAGTTCATGCAGGTTTCTCGGCTAAGCGTTAGCTCCCGTAGCTCATCGATCCAAGATTTTATCGATGGCAAAACAATCAGCGAGAGTGCTGTAAATTGAGTATTCGTTGCACTCTTGCATATTGAACTGAATGATTCTGTTTTCTAGTGACGTACTAGAAGTTACCTGACAAGTTGAGCAAACCGTTCCACAAGCTTCCTAACCCCTAGGGACCTTTACTGATGAATATCATCACGCGATTCCACTCTCGCCTGCTATGCATTGTTGCATTAGCAATAACATTAGTGCCTTCTCTTCCACATTCGGTGGATGCGCAGAACACAGACACCAGCGGCAGTGAGCCTGTGGTGGTAGTCACCCTCGGTAGCGTTAACAAGTTGATGCAGGACGTAAATTATGTCTCTGGTCTTGTTGGCCAACCGCAAGCTGGCGGCCTGTTTGCGATGATGGCTGGGACCTTTACACAAGGTATTGATACAACTCAGCCTATCGCAATCATTGTGCCATTGGTTGAGGGAATGCCACAACCACTCGCTTTGGTGCCAACCCCCGATGTGAAGACCGTCTTGCAGAGGCTCGAAGCTCAGACCGGACCCGTGGACGAACTCAAAGACGGAACACTTGTGATTGCAGTGGGTGTCAACACCATTTACATCCGACAGCAAGGGGATTGGGCGATCATTGCGCCGGATCGAGATGTGTTGAACTTGGCACCAACCGACCCCACAACAATCTTCGGCGATACCGCAGATCAATATGATCTTTCTGTAAAGCTAAAAATGCAGCAAGTCCCCGCACCAATTCGCGGAATGATTACAGCACAAATGCGTCAAGGTTTCGAACAAGCCATGGCACAGCAAGGTAACGCTGACGCCGAAGCAGCACGCGAAATGGCTGAGTCTAGCCTCACCCAGATTGAGCAACTCATTACCGATACTGATGAGCTTGAATTCGGATTCAACGTTGACCAGACCGAGAAGCTCGTCAGCTTCGTGACACGGTTCACCGCGGTTGAGGGAACCAACTTAGGTGAAATTCTTTCCTCCCAGAAACCGATTGCCTCTCAATTTTCTTCGGTAATCCGTCCAGACGCAGCTGCGTTTTATCACGCATCATCTTCAATCGGACCGAGTGCCATCGATCAGGCCCAAACCAGTCTAAAGACGGCCAAGTCCTCGGTTCTGAGTTTGCTTGAAACTCAGGGCGACCTACCGCCGAATCTTCAAGCTGAGGTTGTCAGTTACATCAATCGAATTATCGACCTCGCTGAAGCATCTATTAGTGAAGGAAAATCCGACGTGGGCGCTGTAGTTCTCGCGGGCGAAAACAATCTTTCCTTTGCGATGGGAGCCTTCGTGGCAGACGGCAACGAACTTGCAACGATTGCAAAAGAAATTGGCGGCAAGGTTGAATCTTTACCAGATGCACCTCGCTTTTCTTTTGATCGTGAAATCTACAAAGATGTAACAATGCACCTCGTTGAGATGGACATACCTTCATACGAAGAGGAAGCTCGATCAATACTCGGCGAAACCTTCCAAATTCATATCGGAACGGCAAAGAAATCGGTTTATCTTGCGATGGGCAAAGACAGCCAGAAATTGATGACCGATATGATTGATGCAGCAAACTCGGACTCGAGTTCAAATCGTCCCGTTGGGCAACTCCAACTCACCTTGTTACCGATACTTCAATTCGCACAGTCCATCACATCTGAAGACGCTGTAATGGCAATGATCGATTCGCTGTCCAGATCCTCCGACTCTGGCCGAATTATGATCATTCAGGAGAGCATCCCAAATGGACAAGAAGCAAGGCTGAGCATCGGAGAGGGTCTCCTGCAAGCTGTTGGAGCCGCTGTAAGGCAAGAACAACTTGAAGCACAGCGGAACGCAATTCAAAACGGGCAATTCTAAAGCACTAGCGTTGAATCAGTCCTCATGAACTCTCGAGCCACCGAAAATCAATTCGGTGGCTCTTTGTATTTTAATACGTCCGGTCAACCACAGTAAAAGAACATTAGAGCGGTCGCATTGTGCAAGTGTTGTCCCTAGTTAAATCTTATCGACTGCTGATCGCATTGACCGTCGCTTTCTGCGGTTATGCATTCATAGGACGGATCTCCCGACCCACTACCCCACCGGTGAATCCGGCACAGGTCAAGGTGTCAAAAGATAATGTTGAAAGCCAACAAGATTTTACGATGCAAGATCTCTTGAATCTCGCAGAATCAAGCTTGGATCACCTCAGCCATAACCTTGTGGACTACACAGCAAGGTTCGAGAAGATTGAAGTGAATGAAAATAGCCATCAACTCGAGAAGACAGTGATGCAACTAAAAGTGCAAACACGTTTTCGAAATATGACACTTGATGCGCCTCGGCGCATTTACTTGCGTTTCAGCGAACCGAGTTCAGTAAGCGGCAGAGAAGTCATTTGGAGGCAGGATCTATATAACGGCAAAATGGCCGTACATGAACCCGGTTTTCTACTCAGTCTTAAAACCATTTGGCTGGATCCAAATGGAATACTTGCGATGCAGGGACAGCGTCATCCAATCAGTGAAGTTGGTATTGTGAAACTAACGGAACAATTGATCCAAAGGGGTAAAGAAGATTTGGATAACCCTCTACTATCTATTGGCTTACAGACCAACCATAAACACGATGATCTCACAACTCACCTGATCACCATTATCAAAAACCAAACGTCAAATATCGAGGGAGATTACGGGAGAGCGGAAATCGTTTTCGACCCAGAAAGAAATCTAGTCCTAAGTTTTCGCAGTTACGCAACTCCAACATCTCCGTCGGACTCTCCACAACTGATCGAATCATACTCCTACCACAACCTCCAAGTGAATGTAGGGCTAGCTGAATCTGACTTTGACGTCACCAATGAACAATATGATTTCCCATAATGGAACCGATGACTTGCCCAATCCTGTGGCGTCCTCCGGGCGAACAAAAAGTGTTATGGTGTACGACTGAATGACAAAAAAGAAATCATGCTAACGTGGCATGAGGATTAATGACTTCACCCACCACTTAATGGCAACAGAGCATCCCTAACATGAATACTATTGGCCCGATGATTGCAGCGTCTGCAAAGCTTGGCTTGAATTATGCGGATCGATTACTCAATGGGATCCCAGCTGAAACCTTCAGCTCTTTTGCGCGTTGTGCAGGGAGCACCATTGAATCGAATCATCCCGCGTTTATTTTTGGTCATCTCGGTTTGTACGCCCCTCGCATTGTTAGCGAACTTGGCGGTGATGACAGCGAGATCAGACCGTCAGACAAATTGATTACCTTATTTTCAAAAGATGCCAAATGTCTCGATGATCCGTCCTGCTCGATTTACCCAGCAATGACTGAAATCGTATCACATTTTCGAATCGGATATGAAAAAGCAATCGAGCACCTCGAAGCTGCCGATGACTCGCTGTTCACCACTCAAAATCCTAATCAAGCAATGCAGAAACTATTCCCAACACTTGGTTCGATGCATGCATTCTACGTTGGTGGTCATCTTATGATGCACATGGGCCAATTAAGCGCGTGGCGACGAGCAAATGGATTGGGAGCTGCGTGAACCACTTCATGTCGCTCCATGATCCTCATGGGTCAAAAGGAAACACTTAGCTTCATCACTTCATAGCCACAAAGCTACGCGTCTAAATCATGAAAATAGCATTGGTTTCTCCATTCGTCGCATTGATCTTGGTGACCTTGATTTGGCCATCTGGAAGAATCGCGATAGCCGAGAGTCGCCGTCCTAACATTCTCTTCATCATGTCTGACGACCACACTTCGCAAGCAGTGGGCGCGTATGCAAGTTTACTCAAGGAGCTTGATCCAACACCAACTATTGATCGGTTGGCACGTGAAGGAATCTGTTTTGATAATGCATTCTGCACCAACGGTATCTGCACACCATCACGAGCGTGCATCATCACCGGTCAATACAACCACAATAATGGTGTTTTTGATCTAGGTGGCAGAATTGAGAGAGCAAACCAGACGCTACCAATCCTCATGCGAGACGCTGGCTACCAGACCGCCATGATTGGAAAGTGGCATCTAAAAGCTGAACCCAACTTCGACTATTACAAGGTTCTTCCCGGTCAAGGCAGTTATTTTGACACAAGCTTCCGAATACAAGGGCTCAAAAAATGGCCCAACAACATCATTCAATATCCTGGAAGTCACTCCTCTGACGTGATCACTGATGCAACATTGCATTGGTTGAAAGAATTACGTGACGAAAGCAAGCCGTTTTTCTTATGTCACCAATTCAAGGCTCCGCACGACTTTTTTGAAAATCATCCCCGCTATGATGATTATCTTGCCGATGTAGAGATCCCTGAGCCGGCTTCTCTCTGGCATAAATCTGATACTTGGGGATCATTAGCGACCCGTGGTTTTGAGGATGAATTAGTGCCTCATATCGGAACCTCCATCGGAAGACGGAATCCTCGCCGCTCCTACGCGATGGATTTACCGAAGCACTTCCCGAATGAATTCAAGTGGGATTATGAGAACAAAAATCTATCTGACGCAGAGATCAAACGTATGTCTTATCAGGCATACCTCAAGAAGTATCTACGGTGCGTAAAAGGAGTCGATGATAATCTCAAACGCCTCTTCGACTATCTGATTGCCGAAGACCTTTTTGACAATACCGTGATCATCTACACAGGTGATCAGGGCTTTTGGCTGGGCGAGAAAGACTACCAAGATAAACGCTGGGCTTACGATCCTTCGCAACGAATGCCGCTTTTAATACGCTACCCTAAAGCAATCCCAGCTGGTGTCAGAAGTGATGCCTTGATTGAAAACGTTGACTTCCCTGCTCTCATGCTGGATTACGCAGGTGTCAGTCAACCCAGCGACATCCAAGGAAGATCCTTCCGCGAAATCTGCGAAGGAAAAGGTGAACCTTCTGATTGGAAGCAAGCCGTTTACTATCGTTATTGGATGCACATGGCCCACCATGACAATCCAGGTGAAATGGCTATCCGGACTAAAACACACAAGCTAATTTATTTTTATGGCTGTGATTACGAAGGAAAAAACCAAACGCCACCGGCTTGGGAACTTTATGACCTGACTGAAGACCCCCAAGAACTGAATAATCTCTACGGAAACCCCTCGCATCTAAAAATCCAAGAAGAGTTAAAAACCAAGCTAGGGGAACTTCGAAATACAATTGGGGATGACGGCTCGCACTTCCCCGCATGTGAGCAAGTAGTGCGAGAATTCTGGGATTACAGTACATCAGATCGTGAAAAGGCGATTCTGATTTCCTCTGAATTCAAAGCGAAACGCGAACAATCCCTTAGTGATCGACAATAGATCAATACCTCTGCGGAGCGGATTTTGATTTAAATCTTGATCAAAAGAAGTCCTGAATCTCTTATTCTGCGCGGCCCACCATGTAGCAAAGCTGGCCACGGAACTGGTCAGCATTCATCAATACAGCTAAACTTCGCTTAATTGTAAGTTAACCGAAACTTAACGCGATCTTCGTATTGCTGAGGCGGCGAGACGGTCATGGATTCTTTTCTTGAATTGATCTTTCAGTTACTTGGTGGCCTCGGAATCTTTTTGCTGGGCATGAAAAGTATGTCCGATGGTATGCAGGCCGTCGCGGGATCAAGTCTACGACGGCTGATCGGTGTTGTAACGGACAATCGCTTGACGGCAACCGTTGTGGGAATCTTCGTCACATGTGTCGTGCAATCCAGTTCGATCACAACTGTGATGGTAGTTGGATTCGTCAATAGCGGTGTGATGGCTCTGAGCCAAGCGATTGGCGTGATCATGGGTGCAAACATTGGAACCACGATCACCGGTTGGATTTTAGTTCTCAAGATAGGCAAATACGGTCTACCTATTCTCGGTGCAGCAGCGTTCGGTTATTTGTTCTCGAAAAATGAACGCCGACGATATACCGCAATGGCGATCATGGGCGTTGGCATGGTCTTCTTTGGGCTCGAATTAATGAAAGATGCCTGTGCCATCATCAAACAAATGCCAAGTTTTGAAGAGTGGTTTAGCCTCTTCAATGCGGACACCTACTTGGGTGTACTCAAGTGTGCTTTAGTTGGTTGTGTGATGACTACATTGGTACAGTCATCTTCCGCAACCTTGGGCATCACAATTTCTTTAGCAAGCCAAGGTGTTATTAGCTATGAAACAGCCGCTGCATTGGTGCTAGGCGAAAACATTGGCACCACCATCACCGCATTATTTGCTTCGTTAGGGGCAACTACCAACGCCCGACGAGCCGCATACTTTCACGTCATATTCAATATGTTAGGGGTATTGTGGATCACTGCCATCTTCAGTTGGTACGTAAAAATCGTACCGCAAATCGTCAATGTGGATGTGCTTCAGCCGAAGATTGTCAACGGTGAAATAACTTTCCCTGGAACTACAGCGGCAATTGCTGCAACTCACAGTATTTTCAATGTGATCAATACGCTGATCTTTTTGCCCTTCGTACCACTCTTCGTAAAACTCCTTCAAAAGCTCGTTCCATCAAAGAGCTACAAGGAAAAGCCTCGGTTAACTGATCTTGATATCCGGATGCTTGAAACACCTCTTCTTGCCATTGAGCAATCGCAAAAAGAAATTGAGAGAATGGGTGACGGGTGCTTGAAGATGTTGTCTTGGCTCGGCGAACTACGTGAGCAGTCGACGCCAGACACTGCTTTAGCAGATCGCTTAAAGAAAAGAGAAGAAGTTCTTGATCATATGCAGGATGAAATTGCTGAATTCGTGACAAAATTGCTATCCGGCAACGTTCCTCATTCCGTGTCCGAGGAAGGTCGCAGACAAATTAGAATCGCTGATGAATTTGAATCGATCAGTGACTATATACAAGACTTGGATAAGTTCGATCGAAAGCTACGCAAAGCCGGACACCGCTTCACGGAGACTCAGCGCGAATCCCTAAAGCACCTTCAGCAGCAAACATCGATTTACATCGGACAAATTCATGAGGGACTGATACAGGCGAATCGAAACACGATGACACAAACGGAGCAACTTGCAAAAAGAATCCGAGATCTAATCAAGACCTCTCGCAAACAACACCTAGAGGAATTGTCACATGCCAGTATCGCACCTGTTATAAGTGTTGCATTTCTCGCCTCCTTGAATGCTTTCGCTAGGGTTCAGGACCATTCTTACAATATTGCCGAGACTATCTCCGGTGAAAAATGATCTCATCAACGATGCAGTTTCACGATTTAGCAGCTAAAAACATCGTCTTTATCAGACAGCTCTTTATCAGCACGCTATAACAACTCACGCGAACTGCTATCTTCGAATTACGTCTTGAGCATCCTCACAACTGCCGTGAGACCAGAATTTAATCCGCGTAATTTGACTAATCGAATCCCACCGGTATCAACGCAGGTAAATTGTCTATGGCAACGATCGACTGGATCATTGTGGTGACCTATGCGATTTTAACCCTCATTTTAGGATGGTTCTGTAGTCGCTCGCAAAATCACGCCGACGACTACTTTGTCGGTTCGGGAAAGATGAATCCGTTGATTGTCGGGGTTTCACTCTTTGCCACCCTTCTAAGTACGATCAGCTATCTGGCAATTCCAGGTGAAGTACTCGGCAAAGGCCCCGTCTACCTAACCAACTACATCGCCTATCCGTTTATCTTTTTGGTGGTTAGTTCCATCATCTTGCCAATCTACATGCGACAGCGAGTTACGAGTGCCTATGCTCTTTTGGAAAACCAATTAGGGCGAGAGATTCGGCTTCTAGGTAGCACCATGTTTTTGGTACTTCGCTTCGTTTGGATGTCATTGATGGTTCATTTGACCTCGAAGGCATTGGCCATCATGATCGGGCTAGACGAAGAATACACGCCTTTGATTGTGCTCGTGGTGAGCGTCTTTGCGATCACCTACACCTCCATTGGTGGCATTCGTGCTGTTGTACTAACAGACTTTATGCAGACGATCCTTCTCTATGGCGGTGCATTACTGGTGCTGGGAACCATTACCTGGAAGATGAACGGTCTTGGATGGTTCCCCACGGAATGGAAATCTGAAGTCTGGGACACTCAACCTATCTTTAGTCTCGACCCATCGACACGCGTCACGGTTTTCGGAACTGTTTTGTCTGTCTTCCTGTGGGTGATTTGCACTTCGGCTGGGGACCAAGTCTCCATTCAGCGATTCATGTCCACATCCGATGTCAAAGCTGCTCGAAAAGCGATCGCTGTTCAGTTGATGGTGGGTATGCTTGTTGGCGGCACGCTTGGACTCGTAGGAATCGCATTACTTGGATTCTATGAAGCAAACCCGAGCCTTATGCCTGAAAATGTTTCCATTAGTAGTCAAGCGGATCAGTTGTTTCCTCACTTTATTGCAAACAGCCTTCCGCCGGTGGTGACTGGATTTGTCGTCGCGGGCCTGTTGGCAGCTGCAATGTCAAGTATCGATTCGGGCATCAACTCAATCACCGCTGTGGTAATGAGCGATTTTCTCCCAAAGACTTCAAAAAATGACCGCGAGTCGGTTGCTTTTGCACGTCGTGTCGCAATTGTCACCGGAATAGTCGTTGCATTACTAAGCTTTATTGTCGGCGTTGTTCCCGGTAATTTCATGGCGATAACCAACAAAACTGTAAACCTGCTCACGGTACCAATCGCGCTACTTTTCTTCTTTGCCCTCTACGTACCTTTTGCAAGTCGGACTGGTGTTCTGATTGGAACGCTTTGCAGTATTGCATCCGCAATCATGGTTGCATTCTCCGGGCCGATCCTTCGATTCATGGGCCCATTTATTGGGGTGGAGCCTCCCTCGGATGACCCGATCAGCTTTCAATGGATTTCTCCGGTATCGCTATTTGTAGGATTGGCCACCGGTCTTGTCGCTAGCTGGATCTTCCCAAAAGCAATACAACTAAGTGAAAAAGAACCGCGAGATCTTTCATAGGATTAAAAGTGATGAGAAGAAGTAAAACTCTTCAGCGTATCCGTAGCGGCGAGCTCATTAAAAGCTGCGTGCTAGGACACTTCATTCCCGCTTATGTGGCTCATGCCGCAAACGCGGGCTACGATTGTATTTGGCTCGATCTTGAACACCGATCAATCTCTGCAAGAGATGTCGAATACCTTTTATTAGCCTCTCATCGATTTGATATCGACATCATGGTGCGACCACCAGTCACCGGGAAAACTCAGCTGTACCGCTACCTCGAAGATGGCGCCGCCGGATTAATGATCCCACATGTTTCTTACCCTCAAATGGCTCAAGATCTTGTGCAAGCGGTCAAATTTCCTCCCATTGGGGATCGAGGAATCGATAACGCGGGACTCGATGCAGATTATCACATTCATGACCCAGACACTTACACGCAATGGGCAAACCAAGAAACGTTTCTTTGTGTCCAAATCGAAACACCCGAAGCCGTCAATCGCATTGATGAAATCGCTTCCATCAAGGGCTTAGACATGATCTTTGTAGGTCCCGGTGACCTAGGGCTACGTCTACGTCAGACGGGAGAAATGAGCATTGATCAGGCTTGGGAACGTGTGGCGATAGCGTGCAAGCAAAATCACGTCCCATTTGGTGGGCCCACGCTTGGTCTAGAAGAAATGAAAAAACGAAGAGCACAGGGCGCACAGTTCCTTGTGAACTGCAGCGAGTTCCAAGCATTTACGTTAGACCTAGCCAACAAAATTCATCACTTCGCCGATCTAGACTGAATAGATCGCAAAGTCCACTCGTCAGAAACGCTTCCTCAGTCGAAGCACAATCCGAGCCGGTCGCGTAAAAAAATTAGGTTGCAATCCGTGACTGAGTTTTAATCAGGAATGGTGCGTTCGCTAATTTGTTTTCCGAGAAACATAACCATCCCCATGATGATAAGACTCCCAATCAGAAGACAAATCCATGGCGACACACCAAACGCCGCAGGAAGGGTCCCTGCGCCCACACATACCCCTCCGACAATCATCGCATAGGGAAACTGCGTCTTGACATGAGACATGTGTTCACAGCCACTCGCACGACTCGACAAAACCGTGGTATCAGAAATAGGAGAACAATGGTCACCAAAGATCGCTCCCGCAAGCACTGATCCTGATGTTGCTAGAACAATCGTACTCGCGAGCGCGTCCGACTGTGCATTGTCGAGCTGAACCGCCAAGCTAACTGATACCGGAGTCAAGATGCCCATGGTGCCCCAGCTGGTTCCGGTTGCAAAAGCCATGAGAGCCGAAAGCAGGAAAACAACGGTGGGAAGTAAAGAAACCGGTAGCTGACCTGCCAGCAATCCCGTTAGATACCCACCAGTATTCAATGCATCCTTTTCGGTCATGCCAGACAAAGCCCAGGCCAACCAAAGTATCACCATTGCGGGTAACATTTGACTTCTACCGTGCAGAGCGCCCCTGAGACAATCTTTAGCCTTGACTCCCATCGCAACATGCAATGCAAATGCACCAAACAACCCCAATGCACCTCCAACCACCAGCGCCAAGTATGAATTACCATTTCCAAAGATCTGTCCCAACTGCTTGAGAACACTCTGATTTACCTCAAGTTTACCGTCCAACCTGAGTTGTTGAGTCCCAGTAAGGACAAGTACTATCAAGACCGATACGAGGCAAATAACTACGGGAACTATCGCAGCGAGCCAAAGTTTTGGATGGACATCTTTTATTTCCTCAACCGCTTTGCTGGAAGTCTCAGTCGCGCCCGATGAAGCATCCAACTCAGCTCGGTACATTGGTCCGAAATCTCGTTGCGAGTAAGCAATTGTGAACACCATCACAAGTGCCAACCACGGATAGAAGCGATAAGGGATGGAATGCAGAAATAATTCAAATGCAGTTTGCTGACTTCCCAGTCCAGCACTCATGAGACCGTCAGCAAGATAACTAATTTCGATTGCTGTCCACGTGCTGATCAATGCAATTCCAGCGACAGGCGCCGCCGTCGAATCAACAAAGTATGCGAGCTTCTCCCTTGAAATCTGGTACTGATCCGCAGTGGATCGCATCGTGCCACCAAGCAAAAGAGTATTCGCATAGTCGTCGAAGAAAACCGCCAATCCGCTTGTTGCAATCATTCCCTGAGCAGCTCGTCTCGTCCGGATTCGTTTAGAAATCTTTTCAATCAGTGCCCCCATACTTCCACCGACCTCGAGAGTCCCAACCATTGCAGCAAGTAACAAACTAAAGACCAAAGCCTGCAAATGAGACTTAGAGAAGATCGCTTCGGTCATCGAGTCATATAAAAGAGGTACGGATGCAAAGAGACCTGCAATCGGAATGAACAAAGGTCGATCACCTATGGGATATACAGTCCACGAATCACGGCAATGGATCATTTTTGGCTCTTCGAAATTAGAGCCGATAGGAATTTCAGGATCGCCGGAATCCAAGAAAATGACGCAACCCGTTTCGCGTAATCCGTCGATGAATTCGGCTACGCTAGTTTCATTTTCGGGCTGACTATTCAGAAAGACCACGTAACCATTTTCTGTCTTCAATCCATCGCGGTATAACCCGCCGCCAGTAACTGTAACGGGTTCCGTATTTTTATCTGAAGAGTGAATCGATAAGAAAAATCGGCATCCCGAGATCCAAGGTGAAGGCGCGAGGATGCGAACTCTTACCTTGCCATCCGTATTGAGATCCGTTTGTAATTCGACGCGGCCAAATGACAAGATGACGGCACCAACGGCTACTCCCACCGCTAAAGGCACAACCACTTTCCGGCTAATTACAGCTAAAACGATCGCTACCAGGGGCGGTATCAAACTGAAAGACCCAAAATCCATCATGAAATCCTCGAATGCCATTTAGCAAGCTTGTTATTGGCTGAACGCCGCGTTCCGTCGCCGAAAATCTTTTTATCTCGTTATCCTCGCTTACGCTCCAGTAGACCAACCATCATCACGGATAACAGCGCTCGAAGCTCATCATCCTCAGTTATCTCACCTAGTTTCTCCAACTCAAACTTGCCTTCAAGGATTGCTGGTAGTTTTTTTAGCTTTAAGACTGTTTGTCCGTCGGGTCGAGCGATCACATACGTCGGATTCAAGAGATACACGGCGATCAAACCGAAGATAGGTATTCCGCCAAGCAAGCTCTCAACAAATTTCTTAAATGGGCTTTCCTCTCGAATGACCATCGCGACCTGATTACCCTGAAGAATTTCATAATGAGCTGACCACAGTGATCTCATCCCGCTACGACGTACAGCCCCCCAAGATTCTCCATCTGCATCTGTGAACGAATAACTCGCAGAGAAATCGATCACGCGGTCTGCTTCAATGTGAAATAACAAACTGGTCTGGCTTTCATCTCCATAAACCTCCACTTTCTCTCTCAGCTTAAACATCTTTTGCTTCACAAACATCAACGACCTACCGGAAGCATCCGTGGCGGAGATCCGTTGACCGAGTGTCCATAACTTGAAACGTAGTCGAATGGGATACTGCATGACGCTTACCTAATGGTGAGTAGATGTTATCGGTGGTGAAATTCTTCAATGTAAACCATCTTTGCAATCGGCGCAGGAGCGGGATGCTTTACCGCTTACTGAATCACTAAACATCCGCCTAGCTTAATGCGTTTTGTAATTCAGCAACCCACCAGCTTCACAATTCTGCTCCAATTCCATCTATCACAATGGGAATTGCTTAAAGAACGTTTAAGTAGAACCTAAAAACAGAGGTGAGAGCTTTGTGATAAACTCCAAAAGTGTGTTGGGTTTAGTCGCCAAAGAAACCTTTAACCCGAGCTTAGCTTTCTCAAATGCGTTTGATTTTCCCTCGGTTTTATGGATAAAGAACATCGAAACACTTCAACGAGAATGAACATAAAACGCCATATTTTATGGGATCAAAATGATTATGGAGTAATCCAGAAAAACACAACCAGATGCTTGCTAATACTGGATTCCAGAACGTTGATCACAAACATTCGGTGGAACTAGAAAACAGAATGTTTTTGTTTGCCGCGCATTTGCTACGGATCTGCACCAACAAAAAAACGCTGCTTCTGGATGTTTCCAAAAACAGCGTCATTTACGAGGTACCGGAGGTGGGACTCGAACCCACACAACCTTGCGGTCACCGGATTTTGAATCCGGCGCGTCTGCCAATTCCGCCACTCCGGCAAAGATCAGATGTAGTATATCTAGGGCGTTTTTAATCTCAAAGAGGTGATCGGAAACTTTGAGTTGGTATCTGTACGGAAAATCTACGGAAAAACTCCAATGCTCCACTTTCTACCTCCGTCAAGCTGATGATGGTGGGTTACTTGACGAACTGAAAGATTCAGACCAAGAAATTCCCAATGATGACAGGCACGATGGTATCGCTCTAATTGATTCATAAGCTGCAAGGGATAAATAAGAATGAAACTGAATAACTTAATGATCTTGATACCTCTTTTTTGCATGAGTATTTCGATGAGTTCACAGCAAGGTTCCGTGGAAGCTGCAGATCATGGGAAGCAATGGTCGATCGTGATTCATGGTGGAGCGGGAAGCGACTCTGAAAAATGGAATAAGGAGATGAAATCTGCTCGTGAGAAGGGAATGTCTCGTGCGCTAACAGCAGGAAAAAAAATGTTGCAGGACGGTTCACCTGCTTTGGATGTAGTTGAGGCGGTAATCAAGATTCTTGAGGATGATGCGGCCTTCAATGCAGGGAGAGGATCAGTGCTCAATCAGGAGGGAGCTGCGGAGCTTGATGCATCCATTATGAATGGAAAAAATTTGCAGTGCGGAGCCGTAGCTGGTGTGACTAATGTTAAAAACCCAATCGCCTTGGCCAGACAGGTCATGGTGAAGACTCCGCATGTCCTTCTGGTTTCCGAAGGCGCGGAGTCCTTCGCAAAAGATATCGGTATGGAAATCGTAAAGCCTGATTACTTTCTAAGTTGGCATGATCCACGAGTCATGGAATCTACCGAGATTTCAATTGAGGAAAAGAACGATTCATTTCACTACGGGACCGTTGGTTGTGCGGTACTCGATCAGCATGGCAATTTGGCAGCTGGAACCAGCACGGGAGGCACGAGTAAGAAACTCAAAGGCCGAGTGGGTGACTCGCCGATTATCGGTGCCGGTACTTACGCAGATAACCGCTTTGCTGCTGTCTCCGGCACTGGTATTGGCGAAGAGTACATTCGCCGAGCCGCTGCGTATGATGTGATCGCGCAAATGCGATACGCATCAAAAACACTTGATGCCGCGGTCGATGAAATGATCACGCGTCAATTGCCGGATCGCTCGGGTGGGCTCATTGCAGTTGGGCATGATGGACGAATTGTGATGCAGCACAACACTCCATCAATGACTGTCGGCGCTGCCACCAGTGAGGGTCGGTTCGAAATTCGATTCAATACTTTTTCAGAGGATCGGCGTTAGATTCCGCTGTTTCCTAATAGATTCCAGTCAATTGGGATTCATCCAATACTTGGTGAGATCAATAAAGTTGAAGGATCCCATAGATAAATTGCGATGTGTTGCGGCAGGTCGGTTTTCGCTTCTTTGAGGACCTTAGTGGGCTAAGAAGACCTTGCTTTTCAACGGTTGCATTGCTCACCTCTTGCCTTGGTTGCCCTTCCGTTAGCTATACGCAAGAGGTCGAAGCTGTTCGTGCAGTCTTGAATCGAGCATTCAATTCCTTTCGGTTGTAGGTCTCTGTGAATGGTATGCGTTAGAGGTCAGACGTATGACTTTGATGAATTAGAAGTTGTAAGTAATTCTTATTCAACGACTCACAACGTTTGTCTTATGAAGATGTGACAAACACAAAACTTCTAAACTGGATTTTGAATCCGGCGCGTCTGCCAATTCCGCCACTCCGGCAAAGATCAGACGTAGCATATCTAGGGCGTTTTTAATCTCAAAGAGTTGAACAGCAAAAGAGAACGAGGTTCTTTGTGGCAAACCTGAATTATCCTATTTTTTTCATTTATCGACTCGCAGATCGAAAGAACTTGCGGCCACTATTACAAGCGATAAGGAAAAATGCTTGCTCGCAGATTATCGGTTCACCGTCCATCAGGAACCGGGTAAAGCCAGTAAAAGACGATAGACGGCGACTGCGATCATTGCACCAACACAAGGGCCGACCACGGGTATCCAGGAGTAACCCCAGTCACTGTCACGTTTTCCTGGAATCGGTAACAGCCAATGCATGATTCGGGGTGCAAGATCTCTTGCAGGGTTAATGGCGTAGCCGGTCGTACCACCAAGCGACATACCAATACCGAACACGAGTAATCCTATCGGTAACGCACCCACTGCTCCAAGCCCCATGATCGCCGGTTGAGTGATCGTATCGTCAGCCCAAAGAATTGTCGGTTTGGACATTAAAAACACGGGTAGGACTAAAGCAAATGTCCCGAGCACCTCGCAAGAAAATGCTTGGGGAAAATTGCGAATGACGGGAGCATTTGCAAAACAACCCAATTTTGTATCTCCGTCACCTGTGAGACGAAAATGTTCTCGGTAAAACGCAAATACCAGTAAAGCACCGAGTGCCGCCCCTAACATTTGCGCTGCGACGTAACCACAGGAATTGATAACACTGATTTCATCACTGAGCAGCATCGCCAAAGTCACAGCTGGATTAAGATGCGCGCCACTGATCTCTTGTGTGCAACTTGCACCAAGGAACACGGCAATGCCCCAACCCGCACATATCACCAACCATCCAGATCCATTACCGTTGGTTCGATTTAAACCAACATTTGCCACAACCCCGTTGCCGAAGAAAATCAAGATCATCGTGCCTATGAACTCTGCCGCATAAGGATGCATTTTGCTTTACTCCGGTAATAAAGGCTGCTCGTCGCCGCACCTTAATTTAAATCATTAGCTTTGGGGTCATTCAGAATTTTAGCTTTCCGGTGATGCTAATCCCATCGCACTGCTCGCTGAACCGCCTGTGCCCATCGCTGTTTGCGTTCGAGGATCGAATCATCTGCCACCTGGGGCTCAAAAATACGATCGACTTGATACATTTCATCTAACTCTTGAGGATCAGTCCAAACATGGCTTGTCAGACCCGCTAAGAACGCGGCACCCAGCGCCGTTGCTTCCGCCACCTTCGATCGCACCACCACCGTTTGTAAAAAATCCGCTTGAATCTGCATCAGGAGATCATTTTGAGACGCACCACCGTCAACACGAAGTTCTCGGATTGGCTCGCCGGTATCTATCTCCATGGCTTTAAGCACATCGGCCACTTGAAATGCGATACCCTCAAGCGTTGCTCGTGCCAGATGCGCCTTGGTCGTACCTCGAGTTATTCCGACTATTGTGCCGCGTGCATGCGAATCCCAATGCGGAGCACCCAGCCCCGTGAATGCCGGTACCAGATAGACACCGGCCGTGTCTCCAACACTGGACGCTAGCTGCTCCACCTCAGCCGCAGTATTGATAATCCCAAGGCCATCTCTCAGCCACTGAACTGCAGAACCTCCGCAGAAGACGCTTCCCTCCAGTGCGAAAGCCTTATCACCGCGCTGATCGCACGCCACCGTGGTGAGCAACCTCGATTTTGACATCACCGCGTCGCTACCAATATTCATTAATGCGAAGCAACCTGTTCCAAAAGTATTTTTCGCTAAACCGGGCAGATTACAATTTTGGCCAAATAAAGCCGCCTGCTGATCGCCAGCTACTCCACCAATGATTATCGAAGAACCGAGTAGCTCTTTTCGTGTCTCGCCAAAATGGCTGCAGGAAGGCTTCACTTCCGGCATCATCGATATGGGAATCTTGAATCGACTTAACAAATCATCATCCCAGCGACTCTCTCTCAAATTCCACAAGAGTGTCCTTGATGCATTAGTGACATCCGTCACGTGAACCGCACCGCCTGTTAGTTTCCATATGAGCCAAGAATCGATAGTCCCAAAAAGCAGGTCTCCGTTGTCCGCTTTCGACCGAGCATCCGGAACTTGGTTCAAAATCCACTCGATTTTGGTCGCACAGAAATAAGGATCTAATGTTAAACCAGTCTTTTTCGTGACTGTGTCCTCAAATCCGTCTGATCTTAGGGCATCACATCGATCACTTGTCCTTCGATCTTGCCATACAATTGCGGGACTTACCGGCACACCCGTTTTACGGTCCCATACCACCGTGGTTTCACGTTGATTGGTAATCCCAAGTGCTGCAACCTTAGACGCTTCGAGCGAGGCATTCTTCAAGGCATCACGCGCGACACCTAATTGAGTCTGCCATATTTCCTCCGCGTCGTGCTCCACCCACCCTGGCTTAGGAAAAAACTGTTGAAATTCTCTCTGGGCGGATCCGAGAATTTTTCCAAATCGATCGAAGAGGATCGCACGCGAACTTGTGGTGCCTTGGTCCAGTGCTAAAAGAATTCCCATCTTTGTTTTCCTAAAGTACTGAGACTAAATGGTAGTAGGCCTCACGACCGAGTGTGTCGCATGAACTTTTGAGTTGAACCTTCTACGGGCAAATTACTAGCTCACACCCATTGCAGCGGAGAGTTGTTCGTAAGTCCGCTTGCTGTCCAATTTAGAACCTTGGTGATCAAGAGCAATTTGATAGAGGGACTGGCCGCACTGGGTCGGATAAGTGCCAGTGACGCAAGCCTGACACAAATGGTCTGCCGGCTTTCCAATTGCGCGAGCAATCGAATCAACTGGCAGGTACTGCAGTGAATCTGCACCAAGGTCATCCGCTAAGCGCTGCTGAGACTCAGCCGTCAAAACACCATCGGTTGTAAAATATTTAGGTGCAATCAGCTGATCGATGGTGCTCATATCGATCCCGTAAAAACAGGGTGCGATGATGGGTGGACATGCAACACGAACGTGAATCTCCTTCGCTCCCCCCACTTCTCGTATACGATCCAGAAGAACATTCATCGTTGTGCTGCGCACAATGGAGTCTTCAACAAGGATAACGCGTTTATCCTTCAAGACTTCTCTCAAAGGTGTGTATTTGGTCGCTGCTTTTGCTTTTCTTGCTCGACCTCCCTCGATAAAAGTGCGTCCAGCATATCGGTTCCGTATCAGCCCTTCACAACAAGGAATGGACAGTTGATATGCCATCGAATCCGCTGCGGCCTTGCTGGTATCAGGCACTGGCACAACGATCGTGTCAGTTGGATCGAGATCCAAGAGATTGAGATCTCGCTCAGCTCGAGCCAACTCTTCACCAAGCTTCGTGCGACTCAGGTAAACACTCTGATCGTCAAGAGTACTGGCTACGTTGGCGAAATAAATCCATTCAAAGAAACAATGCTTAGGCTGTTGCTCGGGAGCAAATCTCTCAAGCCGAAAACCTTTCTCTTGATCAATCAAAATAGCGTGTCCCGGTGGAAGAGACTTGATCTGCTCACTGTCAAAACCAAGGTTAAGTAAAGCGACGCTTTCACTTGCAGCGGCGAACAGTGGCCCATCATTGACGTAACACATAGGTTTAATACCGAGTGGATCGCGAGCCACGATCATTTCACCTTCAGCCGTTAATACGGCTAAGCTATAAGCTCCATCGAAACCAGCGGTGGTTTCTCGTAATACTTCGATCCAATCAATGCGACCACGTGAATCGCTCAACCTCCGTCCAAACTCATGCAGAATAATTTCTGTATCTGTATCGAGCGCTAAATGGTGGTCACCATCGGCCAACAAACGTTCTTTGAGTATGCTGTAATTGGACAATTGACCATTAAAACAAAAACTGAACCACTTCCTTTTATGAATGTGGCGTCTTTCAAATGGCTGAGCGTAATTTCGATCGTCTTGCCCACAGGTTGCGTACCTTACATGTCCGATGGCAGCACGGCCTGCGAGTGATCTCATCAAAGATTCAGCTTTCGCCCGATGATTCAAACGAAAGACCTCCGAAACGGTGCCAACGTCTTTTCGGTTGGTTAACAAGTTTGGCCGATCGGGATCATAGGTGGTCATCCCGGCGGCTAATTGACCTCGGTTCTGAATATCCAGCAACATTCTCGGAAGAAGCCGTGAAATTTGCCTGGGTCCATCACCGGTGCAAATGGGACTTCTACCCCGCCCAGAAAGGTGATAGATGGCTGCGACACCACACTCATGATGTAGTTCGCTCATAATGCTCTTTCCTTGTGGAAAACGACGTTTAAGTATGAAATCAGGATTTGCTTCATCTTCAACTGATGAAGTACCGTAACCTAAACAATATCAGGGTCGATCTAAGGATAAGGTTGTACAGCGGGCTTCCCTGCGCGTCGATTCCCCATGACAATCCCGAATGTTGTTCAAATTTTGATGCTCAACCAGACCAGCGGGCTAATCTCATAAAAATACGCTAAAAACTGGTTTACAACGACTCAGCAAAAGCAATGCCGCCACAAAGCGAAATCCGCAAACAGGTAGTCAGCCAAGCAAAAACCATTGTCGTCAAGGTAGGCACAAGAGTCATTACCTCCGATACTGGAATTCTTGACCACAACCGCATCGATTGCCTTTCATCCCAACTCTGTCGAATTGCCAACACCGGAAGACAAACCCTGCTCGTTAGCAGCGGAGCTGTAGGTGCCGGGGTTGCAAAATTGGGACTTACCGAGCGTCCCAGTGGCCTCGCACAGCTTCAAGCCGTTGCAGCCATTGGCCAAACGGATCTGATTCAGGCTTACGAGGTGGCCTTGGCTGGACTGGGTCGCCACGCTGCTCAGGTCCTTCTCACGGCAGATGATCTCCGCCGAAGAGGGGGGTATCTCAATGTGCGCAATTGCCTTCATCAGATTCATAACTTTGGATCAATCGCTATCCTGAACGAAAATGACTCGGTAGCGGTTTCCGAGTTGATGACGACCTTTGGAGATAATGATCGACTCGCTTCCCAAGTCGCAGGCCTACTTTCCGAAGCTCTGCTTATTATTCTCTCGGATGTTGAGGGACTATATGATGGTCCACCCTCTCTTCCCAGCAGTACCAAGTTAGACGTCGTGCCACAAATTGACGACGAAGTACTTGCGATGGCTCAGAGCGAGCAAAACAACCAAAGCCGTGGAGGAATGGCGAGTAAGCTGCAAGCGGCAAAAATTGCAACCTCGCATGGACACCCAACTATCATCGCTCCAGGAAGAGATGATGAAGTGCTCGACAAAATCATGTCGGGAGACTCAGTGGGAACACTTTTTCTTCCTCCTGAACGATCCATCAAAGGCCGGAAACGCTGGATTGGCAGTGCTGCTGGCACGCACGGCTCAATTACTGTGGATCATGGCGCAGAAACAGCGCTATGCCAACGCGGTGGTAGCCTGCTTGCAATCGGTATCCGACAAATCAGCGGTTCGTTTAAACACGGCAGCGTGGTTTCAATCTTAAACCAACAGGGCACAGAAATTGCCAGAGGCTTAAGCAATTACCCCTCGAGTGAAATCAATTTGATCAAAGGCTTGCCGAGCGACCAAATTGCCGAGGTGCTCGGTCATCGTCCCTACGAATCAGTGATTCATCGAGATAACATGGTACTCCTCGGGGAGTGACCTCAATTGTTGCGCCAGTTGCAAAGCTATGGCTTTTTGCAAATCACTGCTTTACGCCTTCGTGGATAAACTTCACGACACAAACCACAAACAGTGCCGTCACATCCACGTGCAGTACAGTATTCTCGCCCGTAAAAAATGATCTGCAAGTGCAGTGTATTCCAGCACGACTCAGGAAACAGCTTTTTCAAGTCCGCTTCAGTTTGAACAACGCTTTTGCCATCGGTCAAACCCCATCGCTGCGCCAAACGATGGATGTGTGTATCAACCGGGAATGCAGGTACATCAAATGCCTGTGACATCACAACGCTAGCGGTTTTATGCCCAACACCTGGGAGTGCCTCTAACTCTTCAAATGTAGATGGCACTTGACTGCCATGATTTTCCGTCAGAATCCGTGAGAGTCCCGCCAAATTTTTTGCTTTCTGCGCCGCCAAACCAAGCGACTTAATATGTGGATAAATTCCCTTCTCCCCGAGATCTCTCATTTGAGAAGGAGTGGGCCCTGCCTCAAAAAGCGATGGGGTGACTTCATTCACCTTTTTATCGGTGCACTGAGCACTCAGAACTACAGCCACTAACAGACTAAAAGCATCATAGTGGTCAAGTGGTATTGGTGGATCAGGGTATAATTCTTCGAGTCGTCTTCGAATAATGAGTGCACGCTCTTTTCTGTTCAAAATCTAATTCCCCTCGGAGCACTCGGTATCTTTCAACCGTTTGCCAATTCATGCGACCAATTCTTTCCCACATCTCTAATCATAGATACACGGCTATTTTCCTGGGCAGCCTTATCGATTTAATTTTAGGATCTCTTTACTCGCAATGCGGAGCAAAAGATCTCGTATTGATGAGAGAACGATGCAATGACGTCGACATTCAACAAAATGGAACTGCTCTGAAAATCATTACGACAGGACACGATCCGTATCTTGTGTGGCAAGTAGCATCCCCACCAACCGAAGATGAATCCGTATTATCTTTCGAATACTTTAGTTTGATAAACATCGATTCTATCCATGGCTATCACGGTCCTCCCATTGAAGAAAACTCCCGTTTTGAGTTGCCTAACATCTCAATCAGTGAGGGCTGGTCTGAGTACCGGTATGATCTTCGTACCGAAGAATCGTTTCGCCAGAATGACGCGATAAAATATATTCGGTTGGACCCGGGAATGGCAGCGGATAAAAGTTTTCAGTTGCGACGTCCTAAGCTGATACAACCAAGTCCCGCAGAACTTATTGCAGCAGAAACTCTTCAAATCAAGAACGCCCACAAAAAGGCGCAAAGCGAAAAACTTAACGACTACTTGCAGTCCGATTTTCCTGCTCGCATCTCAAACATTCACGTCGATAACGAATCAATCTCATTAGAGATTGTTGTGAATGGCAAAACCCTCAATGACCCGATACAGCTAATCGAATTTCCATTGTGGCAAAGCCCAAATGACAGAGGGCTCGACTGTCAAAAACATGTGAGTCCTACCAATCAAACTATTCAGTTACCTCGTTTTATTGACGGACGAGATCGGTCAGAGAGCGGTTGGAGATTAGAAAGTACCACGCATCCAGGTGAATTCCTAACCGCTCGACACTTTGCAAGCAGGCTTGTCGAGATTGATGCAAACGAAGAAAAGGTTAACCAACTGCCAAAATCGAAGAAAGGACTGAGTGGCGTCAGTCAGCGCGGACCGATGCAAGATTTGCTTGACCTGAAAATCACGGCCATCACTATTAATCTTGTTTTGAATCAGTTCATTTCGATTCAATCGGAACCAAACCTAGTAGCAATACCCGATACGGATCCAACACTTTACTTCGACCCACGACCTTTTGAGACCTATGATCGCATCGTTGAATTTGCTAAAGAACACGACATTGTAGTCTCAGCAATTGTTCTGATTACCTCGAATGCTAGCCGAAAAACGAGCCCTCCACTCGTTCATCCAGAAGCAACAGGAGGTATCTATGCGATGCCCGACCTTTCAAGCGAATCAGGCTGCAACCTGTATCGTTTCATCTTAAATGTAATCGCGGAACGATACGGAAAAACCAACCAACACCAAGCAACAATCACGAATTGGATCGCTCATAACGAAATTGATTATCACCATGTTTGGACCAACATGGGAAAGCAACCCGAAAATATCGTCACTGAAATCTATTACCGATCAATGCGTCTAATTGAATCTGTAGCCTGTCACCACAACCCATACGCAAGAGTTTTTGCATCGTACACTCACCATTGGAACACACCTGCCGAAGAAGACTGGACGCGACTTTGTACTCGCCGTTCGCTATTACAATTACAAAAGCTATCGCTCTTAGAGGGTGATTTTCTTTGGGGCATCGCGTATCACCCTTACCCAGAAAACCTTTTTGCGCCAAAGGCTTGGGAGGGTAAAGAGGTTCTTTTCTCGCTAGATACCCCGATGATAACCATGCAAAACCTAGAGGTACTGGGACGATTTGTACGTTCGCCCGAAATGGAAAAAGCAAACGGACAACGCCGACCCGTAATTCTAAGTGAGCAAGGATTCCATACGCCAAGTTACGACAGCCACTACCAGACACTGCAAGCTGCCTCGATCTGGTACGCGATGCAAAAAATTGATTCCTGCGATTGGATTGAATCCTTTTACTACCACCGGTGGATTGATCATCCCGAGGAAGGTGGGCTGCAGTTGGGACTCAGAACTCTTCCAACCCCAAACCAACCATATGGTGAAAAAAAACAAGCATGGTACATGTACCGTGCGATTGGCACGAAAGACGTAATGAAAGAAGTCGACAAACTTCCACAAGAACTTCGTTAAAAGGCAGGTTTATTACCCTTGAAATTTACTCTTGATCTTCGCACCAATTAACCCAACTGCATCCACGTGCATTGCTATTCAGGCAGTGATGCGTGAACAGCACACCATCGAAGCCGTCCCAAACCGACGGACAGAGATCTGTAACGCCATCCAGCTGCGGCTCTTTGCTGGCCGTCAAACACCGCATTTTTCTATAGGCATCACGATAAAGATTGGCAAAGGCCTCAAAAAATGCCTCAGGATGCCCAGCAGGTAACCGACTGGCAATCTTCGCATCCGGCGTTGTGTAATCAGCACTAGGATGACGGTCGTAGGTCATCGTGGGCTTCCCTAATTGCCCAAAGATCAATTGGTTGGGACTTTCCTGGCGCCAACTTAAAGCACCCTTCGAACCATCAATTTGAATGGATAAGTCATTCAAACGCCCATGCGAAACCTGACTCCACATAACCGTGGCCATCGTATCACCACTCATTTGCATGATCGCTTGACCATAATCATCCAAGTTGTGGTGAGAAGAAAATGATTTGAGCTTGCACATCAAAGCAGTCGGTTTTAATCCGGTGATGAAACTCAATAAATGGAACGCGTGAGTCCCAACATCTCCCAAAGAACCCGCGGGACCATTCTTAAGAGGATCACTTTTCCACGCGCCTCGATTAGGGGTAATGCCGGCTTGCATACCATGCATCCACCCTTGCTTGTAAGCAACGCGAATCGCGAGCACTTCTCCGATCTCTCCGTTTCTGATCATTTCCCGTGCTTGACGCACCATTGGGTACCCAGAGTAATTATGCGAAAGCACAAAAACTTTACCGGTCTCAGATACTGTTTCCACCAATCTTCTTGCATCATCCAGATTGGTTGTCATGGGCTTATCGCAAATGACATGAAACCCTGATTTTAATGCGCAAATTGCGATATCCGCATGTGTATGATTAGGCGTCGCGATTGTTACGAAGTCAATCCGATCGTTGCTTGGCAATCTGTTCTCAGAAGAGAGTAAATCAGAGTAACTTCCATAGGCACGTGCAGGTGAAACTGAAAACTCCGCAGAGCACCGCTTCGACTTCTCCGGACTCGATGAAAAGGCACCGGCTACCAATTCTGCCTCACGATCAAGCGTTGCCGCTGTGACGTGAACGCGTCCAATAAAGCCCGCACCACCACCACCGATCAATCCCATCTTTAATTTTGACGGATTCACGTTCCTGCCTACCTCGCTTGATCATGTATTAGAAGGAGCACCTCGTGCTGATTCATCTTTTGAGGTTCTCAGAGCGAAATCAGACCGGCTTAGGTTCACTCTTTTTGTAGTAATCCAACACCCGGGATATCAGCTCCGACATATCTCCAATTCTTCAAAAAGGCAATAAGGTCACTCATTTGCTGAAGACTTATCGTTTTCTCAAAACCATTGGGCATCAAGGAGACTCCGGTTGTTTTAATTCTCTCGACTTCTTCCTTGTAAACCAACTTTCTCTCTCCGCCCTGCTGCTGAATGGTCAAACTATCTGAACGTTCACTTATCAACAATCCATCTAATTGCCTACCATCGAGGGTCAAAACTTGCGTTTGAACAAAAGATGCGTCTATAGCTGAATTTGGATCTAAAATCGAAACGAGTAAATATTCAGCCGTCTTGGTCCTCGTGTCACTGATATCAGGACCCACGTTTGTTCCCACACCATCAACCCGATGACAGGAAGAACACTGCGCAAGGAACACTTCCTTACCTCGCACAGCATCTCCATCAAGCTTTAGACAGTCTCGGTAATCCGTAATAACGCGAGTTCGGTCCCGATCAGCAGACAGTAACTCAGTGGCTTGACTCGAGATACTGGTGTCTCGATGGTTCCGCAATCGCTGCGCCATCTTGGGATCAATTGCGTTCCTCGGAAGTTTGCCCTTTTTTAACTGCGTTAGGATCCATGCCGAATCAACATCTGTACTAACGCAAGCCTGTAAAACAGCTTGGCGTAAAGATGCATTTAAATCCAACCAGTGTTCACCAAGATAACTTCGCATCCAGTCAGAATCAGTTTGAAGCAGACGCCTAATTGCAACTGCACGCACATCCGAGGCTTGCTGATCCCCTGTAACGCTTCGAAGCCATTCTTCAGATACCTTGCCGACATCGATTAACATTGCCAGACCATCTGCTCGACTGGCGAAATCATAGTGATTTTCGATCCACGCCTCATGCACCCGCTGAAATTCAAGGTCAACTACCTCTCTGGCCCTGCCATCAAGTGATTGAATTAAATCAGCCAGAGAATGCCGGCCACGCTTCAATCCTTGTCTCCAGTCCAAGAGTAACATCAACCTCTGTTGTTCGCTTAGAGCGAGCGATTCTTGCTTGCCAAGAATACTAGCGATCAGGACGCCAGACTCATGTGGGTCCGTCATCGCCAATCTTTGTAATAAATAACCAAGTAGCTTCGAGTTCATCTTCTGTTCACGCCCCAAGCGTCTGGCAAGCTCTTGTAAGTCATTACGATGGACGCTACCTATCACCGCTTGAATCCATTCATCAGCACTCGCGTTTAAACTAATTTGTGTAAGTAATTCAACTCGATTGGATTTATCCAGTCGATGATCGCGACTTATTACGAGCGCCAATTCGAAGAGCACCGTCGCACTCGGGTCGTGGATTGCGGCGGACCATGCCTCCGCACCAAATTGATCATTTGCCGAGAGTCGGATTCCTAACGCCCTGAGTCTCGCATCATCCGATTCAATCAAAGACATTAGATGCACTTGATTAAATAAGCCGAACCGCCACAACACGTAAGCAGCTCGAGCTTTGCCTGGAGCAGGGGCAGATTGGCTTTGCAGAAGCTCCTGAACCTCTTTTGCCTTTGACACGCCTGATTCTAGATAGTACTGCGACGCGCAAGAACGTTGCCAAACAGAATCCGATGCGAGCCATTGCAGCGCGTTGGCTTCCGTCAAGATGGCCGAACTAGCCGGCCAGTCTTCACCTTCAACCACCTGCCATATTCGGCCTAGCTGTTTTCCATATCTTTGATCGGGCCTTGCTTTTAGTTCGGGTGGCATGAAATCAGGGTGTTCAATCACAACGCGAGCCATGTCGATAATAAATACACTGTTTTCCGGCCCAGAAGTCAAATCCACTGGCCTGAACGTATGATCCTCCGATGTCAGAAAATCGTAGTTCGATTCAACTCGTCGCGAAGACCAAGAACTCCCGATTTTTTTAAGCACTTGAAGTTGCACGAGATAAGCGGTCGGCTCACATACTAATAAGTGCTCTAAATCGTGGGATGACCATCCTGGTGCATAGACACCACAAGCAGCACTAAATTGGCCAGAGTGTAAATTACTCGTCGTCCATGCGGTTGCTCTTGGATAGACAGCGGATTGTTCACCAACCAACGCGACGTCATGAACCAAATCACGAGGACCCACCAAGGAATCCCTTCGACTTACCTCCAGATTCATCATCGCATGCATCGCTGGATTTCTGTTGCTGCACCCAATCCTTCTACCAAAGTCATCAATGGTCAACCCAAACTGACTTTTTCCACTCACCACTCCCCAATCACCTCCATTGGGATCAAAGTAGAAGTCGCCCTCTTGCAGATCAACGGGTTTATCTTTCTTCGCAAAACGAGCATCTTGGGATTGAACCAAACCACCGCGGAGACCATTCGCAACATAGATCATTCCATCGGGAGCTAGCGTTGGGTGATTTGCCCGTAGTTGTTGATTCTGTTCTGCAAACCCCTCAAACCAGACCTCGGTCCGGTCAGCTACCAGATCGCCATCGGTATCCTCAATAAAAAGCACCCGACCGGCTACGGTCACAAACACACCGTCTCGGTACGGTTGGACTCCGGTGGGAAAATCAAGTCCATCAGCGTACAAAGTTGCGGACTCAAAAAAACCATCTCGATCGAGATCTTGAAGCACTTTGATATTGCCCAATGGTTTTTTTTGCTGGGGTAACCGCATCGGATAGTCGGGCATCTCAACAATCCATAATCGACCTAGATGATCTAACCTCGCACTAACCGGATCAGTGATCAATGGTTCATTTGCGATCAATCGGACACGATATCCATCCTGAACATGAAGCGAGTTCACGGATTTCTTTAATGATTCAAGAGCACCATACTCTTGGCTCGATCCGTGGCTGCAGATAACGAATGCAAAAATGACGACGCAAAAAAACCGCGAGATCTTGGATGCTTGAAGAGTAGTTCGAACAGTCAACTCGACCTCTCACATGATTAGAGTAAAACAATGGTCGATCGATTCTACTCGTTCCGCAGCTCACATGCTCAGTTAAAAAATAATCTGAATAGCGATCGATAGTGCCTCGAGCTTGCCAACAGTGGAATCAATACTGCCAGTATTGCCGTGGTTGACGCAATGGGTACCGGTAGGACAACCCAGCAGAAGACGCCAAGCATCAACAGCCAAAAACTGGGATTTCCCAACAATGGCATCATCATCTGATGATTACGCTGCGACCAGAGCACAATGATCCCAAACAAACCAAACACCAAGCTAGGGATTGGAGATATAGCAACGGCTGACTGACGCTCTAAGCCCTTTCTCAAGAGCATATTGACCTCTTGATCTGTTCCCTCAATCACCTGTTGGACCCGATAGCCCCTGAATGCTTCAACAGGAAACAAAGCGTTTTGGCTTGGAGCACCTGAAAAGATGATTTTCTCTTCGTGTGCGATTCTGAAATCTTTCTGCACTCGTGAGTTCAACTCGCGCCATGTAATACGAGCGTTATCTACGGCTTCCTTGCTTGCCCCCTGATTGGCTTTAGCTGATCCTTGAACTCCAACGTCAGTTGAGTTTGCAATCAGCTGCTGCCTTAATAATTGCGGATCCTCCCCTGCGGCTAGTGCGATGTCGACATACCTCTGAATCGCTTGATGCAGCCACGATTGCAGATCCGCCTCGTCAACTCGTCCCGCTGACAAACTTGTGGAAATCGACTCAATCGTGGATCGTCCTAAAGACAAAAATCTCCGCGACTGGTCGCCGGAGGCTTGCTGTAAACTCTGACCTTCACCTTGGTCATCCTGCTCATACAGACTTATCCAACGCTCGCCTCCTTTCAGTTCAGCCAGCACCGGCAAAATGGAATAGGACGAGACATCGTCGACTTTGCTCCGTGTGAGCAATTGTACCGTCTGCGAACAACCGTCCAAAACGTAAGGTAGTTCAAGTGTGCGATTTGACCCAACCTCCGAGACTTGCAGACTTTGGGATTTGCCATTGACCCAACCTCCGAGAACTTTAACTACTTCTGGAAGATTGATACGCACACTGGAATTACTACCCGGAAAAATCTCCCAATGTTGTAATACTAAAACATCACTACCTTTTGGGAACACATGTATGTCGGTAAGAAAAACTGAAGCCGCCAACTCTTGATTCGCAATTGGAGCTAACTCGACGGAAAATGACGCATTGCTGGCACGATAAACACGACAATTTTCTAAATCCTCCACTCCTTCGAAATAGGACGGTAGCTCAGTTCTTTCTACGGCACTCACCTGCCAATTCGTCTTTTGATTATCGATTTCAGCGGGCACGGCAGCGAACAGATTTCGAATTTCAAAGTCGATCACCGAAACCGCTGGTACACTCACCGCGCTTAATCCATTTGACGCAGCCTTACTCGTCAGAGTAAGAGTTTGAGTGCCTGTTTCTACGGCATCAATATCGATCTGCAATAACGTGGTGTCCGCGTCAATAGAAACAGCCTTTTCAATAACCGCTCCCCCGTCGAGATCAAGCTCATCCGACCATGCTGATGGAATTTCGAGGAATAGAGTGTCGGATATTGGACCGTCGAAGTTAAACACAACATTCATTTGCCATCGACGATCAACTCTTGAAATGGAAGTTAGCTGATCGAACACTTTCCTTCCCAAAGGTTTCTCGACGGAAAAGGAACCTCGGAACAAATTCGGTACGGGGGATTCAGACGAATCGCCTTCCCGCCAGAAGCCAACAATCCGACTTCCCTTGGGAATCCAAGATAGAAAAACCGCGTCTTTTGTGCTCTTGTCCGTAGTATCAAATACCAATTGACTTTCATTAGAAAGTTGAACAGCGTAATCACGGGTGACCAGGTAATTAACTTTCCCTTCTGAGCTAAAAGGAGCAGTCTTAACAAAAGGAAACTGAAACGTCTGACCTAAATCGATAGGCATAACCCCAACCATTTCAATCACCGAAGTTCGATTTTCCCCCTTCACATTGAGTATGTAGACATCCTCGTCATTGTCGCGAATTGGATCTAAGGCGACTGCCTTATCATTATTAATGATGTGAGTGATCGACAGATTGCTACTTACTGGAATACGAATAAGTTCAGTACCATCGTCTGCTGAATTAATGACCAAGCGATACCTGATCATTATTCGATCCGAAGACAAATGCACGTGATAATGTTGATCAGCAGCGAGGTTCAGAGATGCTGCCTGATCCATTCTCACCGACAAACTCGGTATTTTACCAACGGGTACAAAAGCCTTTCCGATCGAGCCTCGATAGCCTCCCCAACTTGCAAGAAACTGATCCACCGAAAGTGGCTCACTCGTTGCGCCATCAACCGCCTCAATCTGTAAGTTTTCTTCAGACTGTAACGCTATCCAAGGGTCTGCATTTTCACCCAATGCAGAAGCAATCACCTCAGGAATGACAATTCGTACTAGTGAATCCTCATCAACTAACTCGCCCTCCAGCACATCATTCCATATCAACCTAATTGGCCCGGGATTGTCTTTCAAAGACTGCACAGTCACTAGGCGTCTTGATGGACTGTAAAGCTCTGATCCGATGAGCTTCCATGCCTCCCCGATCAATTTTGGCATTTTCGAGTCGAGGATAACAAACTGAAAATTTTCACCGGCAGCCTGCTTAACGGGAACGTCTAACTCGCAGTCAATCACGGCGTTTTGCCGCCCTGCCCTAACCCAGTACCTCCTCGCCAAAGCTTCACTGGGTGTCGTAGCCTGATCATCCTCAGCACGCATTTCAACTTGCATCAACCCTACTGGTCCAATGTCAGCCACCCAATTTCGCGAGAGATTCTTCTGCTCCTTAACTAACCATCCATTTGCTCCCCCAATCCGAACAGTGCCAAGAGGAGTTGCAGACTCAATGAGCAACTTAGAGTTCGCAACCATCGGAATAGGGAATTCTATTCGCTCCCAAGAATCATCGCTAACCACGTTTGGTGTTAGGGTGACTCGGATCTTAAGAACACGCTCGAGTGGTAGGGTGACGAGTCGTGTAAAATTCCCCTCGCGTTCGAATGGCAAGATCCGTATGGACTGGTCAATTAACTCCACACGACGCACGGACTCATAAGGGATCGGCAGTTTTAGGGATCGGCTAAGTGTTTTCTCATTTTGCAAAAGGGTGTATTGAACCTCAAACTTCTTGAGGTTCAATCTACTGCTGGGGCCATCACCGTCCTGAGCTATCTCCATTCTGTAATTTGCCGTAAGAAATCGGCTAGATGTTATTTGCGTGGCATCATCCTTTGAAAATAATTCATTAAATAGATTCCTAGGGATATAAACCATCTCACCCACGAATCCTCCCTCAGCGTCAACCGGCACCAACACATCCACAGACGCTTCAGTGTCCATAAGCGATTCCGCATCTTGACCATTTGCACGATCTGTATCGAAGCACAAAAAACTACATGCGAGCAACACTCCAACAGTGATATTTGGCACTGAGAAGTCATCATCGCTGTTGTGCTTAGGTGGAATCACCTGCTTAGGAGGTTGATTGACTTCTCGGTCAATCGACAATACACGTGCGAGCAAACCACCGCACACGACAGGAATCATGACCCATGCCCAATAACCCATCGATACATTTTGAAACAGGCTGATCGTGAGCAGTAACACGAGCAATCCAAAGAGTGAGAAGATTGAAATCCGTCCCAACCAAAGGGAGAGGCAAAAAATCGAAAAACATAAGAGGCAACCAAATGCCAATACATGCTCTCGTCTAAATAACAAAATCGTTTCACCAGGTTTTAAAGAATCATTTCCCAGCGTCTTATTGAGAAATAAACGATCGAATGAGTAATCAAATATGAAGCTATCAGGATTTGCCAACAGTTGCACCTGAGACGACATCACTATCGCATTGCCATGATTGATCGCTGGAACCTGTGATCTTCGCATGAATTGCCTAGCGTCACCTCTGCGTTCCCAAACGGCGCTTACGAGGCTGTCTTTAAAATCCGGAGTCAAGCTCACTTCATTCGTTCTTTGCTTGTCGATCGCGATGGGAACATTATCTCTCTTGAGGGAAATTAACGTCCAATCGTCTGTTAATTCCATTGATATGTTCGTTGAGGAATGAATCTGGCACTCAACTTCCACCTGATCAAAACCTGAAATAGAACCGCGGTATCGAAGTTCCTCGCGTTGCACCAGATTTAACTCAGATCGTTTCTCGGGTACCTTTACCGCGATGACGGGTTGCCTTGATGGATCATACTTCAGCCTAGACCAACGGCGCGAATAATTGTCAGGAGTCTTAATTCCGCTAGGTAGTGACTCATCAAATTCTGGCAACTCTACTGACGGCACCACGGTGATTGAATTACTTCGATTAACCACCTCAAAGACGGGAGCGAGATAAATCTCTGCCTTTTGATTCAAGGCCCCCAAGATGATTGGCAAACATAACTTAGTTCCAGTAGCTACGGGGCGAACACGCCGCGCATAAACGCAACCACCATCTAAAGAATAATTCTCAAGATCCAGTTGATAAGTTTCCTTATCCACTCCCTTCGACTCGCCAACATTATTAAGCCGAAACGAATCGGAACCATCATTTGGTTGTAGCCACCATTGAAACTGGGGAGCTGCTGTTTCTCCAAACAGCTCTACAGTGAGACTCTCAATCGACTGGCTTTGCGACGTCATTTCGAGAATTAATTCCTCGACCATCTGTCCATCCTGGTAGCCAATCACAAGCTTCGTCTTGGCACCAAAATCGATGCTTGGTCGGACTAGACTCAGTTCTGGCGCACATCCGTCTAATGGAGCAAACCATAGGGTCCTAGCATTCACACTCTCAAATAAATCAAGGACTTCTTTCGCAACGGGAGCATTCGCGAGTCTCGAACTAGCTAAGGCAGTCTTCCTGCTCCAAGCTAAATCCGATGTTGGTGTTACTGCTACCAACACTGTAGATCTACCTTTCGCCTGCGTGCCGATAAACCAACTACGAGGCATATCAACAGACTGCATGGTACTAGGTAAAACCCGACGCCCTTGCGCGATCAAATCTACTTTTCCATTTACTATTTCAGCGGGGTCTGGCCATATCTCCAATGAAGTTCTGGTACGTTCATTTCCAAGCAGAGGTATCTCACGATTTGTTTCCGCAAAACGCAAAGATTGCAACTCCCATTCGTCTTCAACTAATAGCTTGATTGGCCCGACACGTCCGGGATCTATTTCCATAATGATTCTTGCATTAGCATCGACCTGAGATGGGCCAATAAGAAATTGCAAGTTGATCTCTGACAGTCCTTCAGAAGGGCGCTCCGACAACATGATCCGGATGGGACTTGCTTTCTGCGATGCACCTGAGTTTGGGGTATTGCCGAATTCCTCTGATTCACGACCAACCCCCGCGCGAGAAGAAGCATCTATGGTTCTCAATGGGCCCACTGCACGTACCGTAAACGATCCGTTCTCGAGTAACTGCTCGGCTTCCGCTTCCCAAAATCTTGGCCATTCGTACGCGATCGGATGCATCGGATCCGCGAAAGAAAGTTGGAGTTCTTCGTTGATGGACGCATCGATCGCCCCTAGTAAGGTTATTGATGGTAATTCATACCAATTCTCTGCCTCGATGCCTCGCTCATAACCCTCGATCGTAAGAGTGGTGGTATCACCCACTCTGCTCACCCTCTCTGACTCGTAAACAGGCAGTGTCAAGAGACTGAATTCTTCTCCTTGGTCTGTTCTTTCATACGTTATCTCTTCTCCATCAAGTTTAACGCTTGTGATAGCCGACCCTACCACGGCAAGTGTTGGTAGTGGCGCTCCCTGCCCGCGTTCAAATACGAGACGACTCATCCAATCAACACCTGATGGGTTGATATCACATTGAAGAATCGAACGCCGCAGAATCATCGCTGGTGAACTGATTTCACGATTATCCACGACCTTTAAACTCAGTTCTGTTACACCACCGGCTTCCACCTTGTACCAGTGAACACGTTCATTTTCGGCCGCCATTTCAAATTTGGGCTCAACCTCCAACATTCGTTCCACCACGCAATTTGTCGAAGTTAGCTGGCGATTTTCGGGAAGAGCAATCATTAAGGTACTTTGCTCTACTCTTGGAAGTTGCAAATCATACTCAATAGCACTCCCGACCAATCTCCCGTAACTTGACCATAAATAATCCAACAAGATTGACTCATCATCGGATCTCTCGAGTGAGATAAAAGCTCCACCCTCAGAATCAAACTGATAAGGACTTGAGTTTGTAGATTCACCATTTCCCAGGCGTCCGTCTTGAGTACGGATTACCACATTTTGCTGACCAAGCGCCAACTCACTAGCGGATTCTCCTCTTGGCTGAATCGTCAAGTAGCCCTGACGACAGATCAGTTGCCTGCCAACCATCTCAACAAGATACTGGGACGATATTATCTCTGCGGATGTCTCGTTATTTGAATCAATTTCCTGAGTCTTCAGTGCACTTAAAAACTGCCGGAGATCGACCGGTAAAAAATCCTTGGATACCAAAACATCCATTTGTGAAGAAAACAAGGCAATGGGTCTCAGATTTCGGCCATCAGCTAGTGTACGCGGCCAAGGAAGGCTGAGCTTTCTCTGCTGCTTTTCAATCGCGACGTCTGACGCGGAGTCTTGAGGATTGGTGATATCTTCCGCAGTGATCAATTCCGGAACAACGGTGCGTACTACCTGATCTGACCCCGTCTCTGATGAGGTATCTAATGGATCACCACCCTGCTCGACAGTTCCACTCTGATTACCTTCTACTTGCTGCCCGCTAACGCTTAGTATGCTTGAACCGCTCACCATCCCCAAAGCGAGAGCAAGCAAAATGCAAACGGCACTAAACCGTTGAGAAATCATCGGCCGGTAATGACTTCTCATGATTGTCATTGATCGGCTCCTTCTTGAAACTCATCCTCGTTCTCAACTAGTTCGAGGGTTCGGGTAACATGACTTGACTGACTTCCCGGTGAACTAGCTACAGGGCTAAAGGGTGAACTAGATGCCGATAAGATTCTTCTCGCAGAATTTGGCTGAGCTAACACTCGCACCGCTAACATGACGATGACAAGAAGCATCGCTAACAAACTAAATTGAGCCACCAAGATCGCACCATCAGGTGCAATTAGACAAATACCCGAGAGCAATATTGCAAGAATCATGATCGCAGTCGGGTGTCGGAACGTGCGAGACATCGTCACGACGCTGGTAAACGCAATCACAAAAGAACCCGCGATCATCCAAAGCCCTACTCTAGAGAGAAGACAAACTTTGAAATCCGAAGTTGCCATGCCACGATAAAGGTATCGGTTGCCCTCGGGGATGAATTTGCTATCCGACGAAACTAAATCAAGAAGTGCCTGATCGCTGTAACTGGGGTCCCGGTATAATTTCCAACGATCATAACGCCAAGACATCAGGCGACCCAAAACATGCGACGCCCATATAGCATGCGTATCTATCGGGACAACAATTTGCCAGTACGCTCCTTGTGATAGTTGATTGATTTCAACCAGCGGATTTAATTCATTGAAAAAGGTGTTATTTACAGTCGGCGACCAAACCCTTACATCGATCAGTTGTTCATTTGCGGTTGTGGCGAGTGGGACAACTAGCTTGTTTCCTGTTCTTTCAAAACCGACGAGTTGGCCATCTAAAAAACACTTGACGGTAGTCAGTGCCGGATCAACGCGGAGCGAAAATTCATAAGAATTACCACCAGTTACTTTTGCCAATATTTGATCATGCCTAACTGAGGAGCCCAGTACGGATCGCAGAACCGTGGGCCCCACAACCATTTTCTTATCTGGTTTCTCTGGTGTCGCTAATCGCAAACGCAATGGCTCTCGAGGTATCTGGGGAAACTCCAGCGACTGCTCTCCAGCTTGATCCATTAGCACTAACCGCCTCTGCTGGTCAGCTTGCAGGTTGATGATGACTGGCCCACGCATCGTCACATCAGTAACCGCTGGACGAGGAAAAGAAACCTCCAATACATCTCCTGTATTAGCAGATACTGAAATCTGCTGTTGACCTCGAAAACGCACTCGCATTGTCCCGCTGGTCAAGCGATCAGAGATCAAGACATATCGATCTTCCCCAAGATGTCGTAATTCAGCTGGCACCTCATCAACCGTTACTGTCCACGGTGAGCCTTGCAATCGATTCGGTTCCACGTTGTTTTCATCGGCTTCAGAAGAGGTACCCTCTTCAATTGCATTTCCCGCAGACACCGAATCTGGGATGCGTACCGCTAATCGCCCTTCTAAATCCAATATTGATGAAACGACCCAATCACCGCTGGATGTCAACAATTCACCATCTAATTCAATGCTTGTATCGGATGCTAAGGTGATTTGCGTCGGCTGCTCTACTAAAAGTCCTTCCAATCTCGCGGGATATTCACCATCTATTAAACGATAAGAAGTAGCCTCGTTAGCCAAACCCGTATTCATGACATTGGACCGCGTTAAGCCACGCGATGCTTCTAAATCGACAACTAGGATCGATCGACCGTCATTTATCAACTCCAATGTCGAATCGCGTACTACACCGTCTGTATTCGGTGCGAGTATTCGAGGCAAATCATAGGACACAGTGTCAACATCTTGCTGATCATTCAAAACCCGTTGAAATTGAAATAGGAGCTGAGAAGCTTCCTCCGTGGTTAAAGCGGAAATGTCAACGACTCGATCACCTTCTTCCTCGAGTGTCGTGAGCGGAGTTCCCAACTGTGATTCAACCACGCGGACTTCCCATCCTGCATCATCGAATCGGATTAAACCATCTTCAGTCTCACCCGATATCTCAACCTGCATCCATAATGTTACGTTGCTTTCACGCGTCGTAATTTCTGAGCGAGATGTAATTCGAAGCTGACGTTTATTTTCGCTCAGCCACAAAGGAAGCACAAAGGAAGAGCGATCAAAAGCAAATCGATCCAGCCTGTTTGATACCGCTTCGTCTGTATTTTCAGCGGCTAACCTTCGTACCCAGGAACTTGATCTCCAGCGAAGTCTGTATTCGGTGGGCGTTAAAAAGTCTAACTCCCCTCGATGTCGCAATGAGCCTTGCACGCCAGGGACAACAAATTGAAGCGGTTCATTTCGGGAAGCATTTTGATGGTCGAGTTGATATTCAAATCCAAAATCAACTCGTTGCTGTTGGATATCGCTCGGGAGAGTGATTTTCCGCAGCTGCACATCTCCGCTTACACGACTCGGACCCAACTGAAATTCTTGACCTGAATCAAGGCTGCTCGGTGTTTCGATTAGAATCGCATTTTTGGGAAGACTCAAATCGAATTCTTTCACCGCGCCGCGAATATTATTAACATTCAAGCGTGCTGTGATATTGAGCGGATCCTGAGGTGAATCCCAACGTATTGTTGCACGACTATCCACCTCGTAGATCGGCGCAGTCTGTTCCGACTTTCCCTCGTTTCCCCAACGGACTGTGTACTCTCCTCCACTGCTCTCAACACTAACCTGCATCTGACCAGAATCATTCTTACCGAGTTGAATGATTTCATCACCTTGACCAATAACGTCAGCATTAGCCGCTTTCTCGTCGACTACTAAACTTACCTTTGTTGGAACGTCCGGTAAACGAAAGCTCATATTACGTAACGTAGCATTGCCATCTATCTTGGCCGAGAATCGCATCACCAAGGTTGTTTCGGTTCGCTTATCGGATCTGAAAAAAACTCGGTAGCCTGAACCATCTGCGCTAACAGTTGTCATTACCTCAACCAATGGTTCCGATTGAATCGGTTCAAGCAAGTGGAAATTTCCTAACTTGATCGGTACTGAAACCCAGCTACCTGCCGTCGCATCCACACTTAGTTTCAAACCAACCTCTAACTCTGCTCGATTACCTAATGCGGTGCCAATTATCTCCAGAGCCTGATAGCTGAATTGTTGTGAGGACGTCTCTATACCGGCATCTAAATTCAAGTACCTTTCAAATTCCTCCCAAGTCAACGACGGCATTAAGACTGGGTTGCCAGACTCTGTTAAAAACATAAAAGCTCGGATAGGGATACCGCTGTCGGTATCTTTTGCAGATGGGTTTAATAGCTCTTGGGGAGGCTGAGTACCCGGTGGCTGAGCAGAAGATGATCCACCCATCACGCAAGCAAGTAGCATGATGCAGTAAAAAGACCCTTTAAATGATGCGGTGGGCCGAACCATGCGGAATTTACAAAATGGTCGCATGTAATACTTCTTCGATCCACAACGATGGGAAGCACAAAACCAGATGACCGCCAACCCAAAAGGCGATGAGGGAATCACCCTTCTATTCTAAGCAGCCATGCACCCACTACCAAGGAAAAGCCAAAATGGCTCGGGGGGCTGAGTAGAAATTGTCCCAAAATCGATACAACCACCCTAAGCGGATAATTGGTCATAACCTAGGAACACTCGCGTCCGCAGCAAGACTCTATCCATCAAGTTGAGAGCGACGTTCTTCACAAACAAACTGAGCTTAAAAGAGGCCTAGACTGTTCAAGTGCCGTAAGCGGACTGGAAAAACTCCAACTTCTCCTTGGCTTCTTGCTCGGCGGCTTCGAGCGCCTCATAAGCAGAATTAGATTCCTGAAGCTTTTTCGTTGCGTCTGCCTCGGCAGCCTTTGATTCTGCCTGCGATTGTTGCAACATCTTTAACTCCTTCTCGACCCTAGCCATCTCTGCTTGGGCGGTCTTAAGTTTCTGCTCCTGAGCCGCAATCGTCGCCTTGAGAGACTCCACGCCAGCCTGTAGAGGTTCGAGTTCCGCTCGCCCGGCAGATGCAAGCTGACTTGCCTTCTCTGCCTCGGCACGGAGACGCTCCGAGGTGCTTTCAAACGCCACTAACTCCGTCTGCAATGTCTCCAGCTTACCCGTTGCATTGCTAACTTCTTGATTCACCGTAGCCAGTTCTTCATTGACGGAGGCTAAAGCTTGCTGCGATTTCTCTCTTTGCTCCGCTGTTTCTTTGATTTTCGACTGCAATTCTGGAATCGATTTCTGATACTCCGCGGCTTGCTTCGTGAGTGAATCAATCACTGCTGGTAGCGTCTTGAGCTCATTAGCCATCGTCGCCAGATTCATCTCCTCTGCCGCTAGTCCCTGTGACACAGTCACCATGTCACTTTCCAACGCATCCTTTTCACTATCAAGTCGTTTAGCTTCAGCATCTAACTTCTGAAGATCTGCGACATGGCCTGCGATTACCGCTTGGTAGCGATTCATCGCTTCTTTTTGCTGGGTTTCTTGCTTAATCAAACCAGCCACTTGCTTAACCACTTCAGCCTTTTCCGCCCCCAATTGGCCCATGATTGCACTGAAATCTTCCATCTGCTTAGCCGCCTTAGACTGCTCAAGCTTCGCGGCATCCAACTCAGCACTAGCGGTTTTTATCAACGGTTGAACCTTTGAGAGCTCACCACCTAGTTGGCTCAATTTACCTGCCACTTCATCCTGATTTTTCTGAGCGGTCATCATTTCTGCAGTGATTTTTGCAATGTCCGCCGAACTCAATTCACTCGATTTTTTCAGTTCCTGAATCTTGGCATTCATTCCCTGAGCCATCTCTTCCATGTTTTTTACTTGCTCGGCGAGTGAAGCTTTCTCCGCTTCATCCGAAGATGATGCTTGCTTAGCTTTAAGCTCCACTAAAGTCGCATTTGTTTCGGTAATTGCCTGATTCAGTTGTGAGATGGCTTGCTGCTGCTCTTGGAGAACCTTTTCAGCTCCCATTTTTTTCGTGGTGAGAGCTTGCAACTGCTGGATGTAGCCGTCACTGCTTTTCTTCGCATCGGTCATTTGTGCCGCAAGCGACTTCTCTGTTGCCGTCATGCGATTGAATTTATCTAAATCTATTTGAACTTCATCGTTCATCATTTGAAGATTTGCCAACAAGGCCATCTCCTGTTTAGCGTTCGTTGCTGTTTTCTGTGCAAGGTCGGACGTTAACGAATCTTGCTTGGAAATGCTCTCCGCAATTGCCGACTTTGCTTTTTCGCTATTGCTAGTTGCTTCAGCTTGATTGCCGGTTACTGTTGCGATTTGCTTAGTGATTGCATCGCGGCTAGCAACGATAGAGCCCATTGCCTTCTTCTGTTGGCCGATCTTCTCTTTCATCTCGTTGATCTTGGCTTCAGAAGCCGCAGCAAGAGTCTGAACCGAGCTCATTTTCTTTTCCGCAGCAACTCGGTCGTCTGTAGCTTTCTTCATCGCGGCCTCAGATTGCTTAACCTGCTCCGCCAATGATTTTTCGCTCGCGAGGTATCCGGCAATCACTTGCTCTCCCGCTTTTTGCTTGGCAACAACCGAATCTCGTTTCTGAACAAGCTCTTCAACGTGTTTTTGCTGGCTCGCCAACTGCTGCTTCAAAGCCGGGGGATTTGCCTGAAGTTCCTCAACTTTTTTCGGATCTGCAATCTCCCACATCAAAGTCCTACCATTCCAGTCACCGCCAACGACACGAGTACCATCGTGAGTGATCGCAACTTCAAGCGCCGGCTCACTGAAGGCAGGCATGGTAGCGACTGCGCTGCCATCCGCGTTCCAAACTTTGACTGTCCGATCCTTGCCTGAAGTTACAATTTTTCCGTCTTGAGACATCGCAATTCCGGTAACGCCTCCAGAGTGGGCGTTGAAACTCTTGAGTTGGTTCCCAGCATTCATCTCCCACATTTTTACGGTTCCATCCTCACTCGCACTGATCAAAACATTTGAATCAGCACGCCATACCACCGAGCGAACGGCGGCTTTATGACCGATCAAGTCCAAGTAAAGACGCCCTGTGTCAGCCTCCCAAATATGTAACCCTCCGGATCGGTCACCAGAAGCCACAAGAACTCCGTCCGGGCTATAGTCCACGCAGTAAACCCAGTCAGTGTGTTTCTTCAATTCAAAAACTGCTTCACCCGAAGCCGTGTCAAAGATGCGAACCATCTTTTGGGGGCCACCTAATGCAATTCGGGTCATTGAGTCATTGATATCTGCCCCGAAGACAACGTCTAGTTCATCACCAACGCTTAATAACCTCTGACCATTGCGAATGTCGTATAGAGAGGCGATTCCCATCGAAGAGTGAGTCCCACCGGCTACCAGTAGGTATCCTCCGTCGCGATTGAATCTTAGAACCTGCGGAATACCCTCTGGGTAAGGCAATACTCCAAGTAGGTCATGCGATTCGGTGTGGTACATTGCCACCTGACGCTGCCCTGCAACCGCCACCAGCGGTGCCCACGGGCTTGCAGCAATTGCTGTCGCAGCTGCAGCTCGGTCCGAGGTTACGACAGGAACCCTCCAAACGGATTCTGGCAAAATGACTTCATCTGGCTTTCCAGTATCTGAGGTGGAAAAACTTAACGAGGGGCCTTTGCGTTTCTTGGCTTTACTACCGCTATTCTCTAGCAGCCCACCGTCGATCCACCGTTTGATGATCTCGAGTTGTTCCGGTGGAATTGGATCTTGATTCGGTGGCATTGCGGGCTCTTCATCGTGCGTCATCACAAGATAGAGTCGGCTTCCCGCAGAATCTCCCGCCGAAACAACATCGCCACTTCCCCCCCCTTCCATGACAGCTCCGTAGCTATCAATCGCCAAACCTGCTTCGGCATCATTGGCGTTGTGACATTGAAGACAATGTTGACGGAAAATCGGTAGGACGTGCTCAACAAAATTCACCGGCGTGGCAGATTTCTCCGCGTCCTGCGCAAAAACTTGGTTTGAAAGTCCACCAATAACCAGTAGTGCAAATACAAATCGTTGCATCGTGAATTCCATCAAAACTGTTCGTGAGCGATGTACCACCGAACTCACATGGAGATCAAATCTGGATAATTACCTGACGCACATCCCGAAAGATGCGCAGCCGACACATGACTGTAGGTCACAGTTCAATACGCGGACATTAAAAAGCTGGGTAGCAGGGAAAAACTCACATCCTGGTCGTTTTCACCCAACTGCCTTGCTTAGTGATTGAATACGAACTCGCGAGAGTTCAGGATCGCCCAAAAGATATCTTCCAAGCCCTCTTTCGGACTGGGCGAAGCATTTATTGCAGCGAGAAGTTCAGCTCGCTCAGCTTCTGTTGGGTATCGCGACAGACAACGAACATAAAGTCGATCTAGTGCCTGCTCAGGCGTGGAACCTTCAAGCAATTCCGATACCACTTTACCCTGTGTGATCTTACCGTTTGTTGAACTTCCGTTTAACAGATGCAAAGCCTGTGACAACGATGGATCCGTTGAAGCTTCACAATCACAAACCGTTTCGCGAGGAGCACGTCCAAACGTATCTAAGAAGTAGGTACTTGTTTGACCGTCAGCAATCTGGACCGCACGTGCTCCCAGTGGTAGGCCCCTAAACTTTTCATTTGTGTTGGTAACCTGACTTACGCAATCCAGCATCATCTCAGCCGGGATACGTCGAACGACAGCGTAAGCATAATTACGTGTGTCGGTTCGATTACTCTCGTTGGGCGATGCACTTCTTTGATAAGCTTGACTGTTACAAATATCACGAACTAGTTGGCGGAAATCAAAGTTGTACTCCGCTAACTTATTTCCCAGTTCCTGGAAGAGTTCTGGGTTGGTTGGCGGGTTACTAACGCGGATATCATCAACAGGATCGACTGTTCCGACACCCATGAAATGCGCCCAAACACGATTAGCAATACTGGTTGAAAAGTATGGATTCTCTGGACTGGTTAACCATTCAGCCATGACCACTCTGCGATCTTGACCTTTGGTATCAACCGGCTCACCGCCGAGGAATTGGGGCATCATTGTCTGACCAGATACAGGATGCTTAACTTCTCCACTGCGCCGGTCGTAGACAATTTGCTCTCGATAATCTTCCGCATTCTTAGTCCCAGTTTGACAGAAAAAAGCTGCAAAACCGTAGTAGTCATCCATTGTCCAGCGATCTAGAGGATGATTGTGGCACTGAGCACACTGGGTCCGAATTCCCATGAACACCTGAGCGACATTCTCGGCACGCTTCAGCGTATCCCTCTCGATCTGATAGTAATTGGTTGCAGGATTACTGAACGTTCCCCCAGTCGCTCCCAACAACTCGCGAACCATCTTATCGATCGGAACATTTTTCGCGAACTTGTCGGTTAGCCATTGGTTGTACAAGAATGCAGACTTGTAGCTCACCTGATTCGAACTCTTAATCATCAATAACTGAGCAAATTTCATTGCCCAGATCTCACTAAATTCTTTTTGTCCAAGCAACCGCTCAATCAAAGCTGATCTCTTGTCGTCTGCTTGATCTGTCATGAATTGGTTGTATTGCTCTTCCGTGGGAAGTTGTCCTGTGATGTCGATTGTCACTCGACGCAAAAACTCTTCATCTGTGCATAAACCGCTTGGTAGGATCCGCAGTTGGTTTAGCTTCTTACCCACAAGCTGATCAATATAATTTCCGGTGACCTCCGGAGCCTCATATTGAAGATCGGTTGGCAAAACCAAAACCTGACGCCCCACCGTTTTGGTCTCAAATCTCGCCATGACAAAGGCTTCTCCCCTTGCGCCAGCGGTCACCAGACCATCCTGATCGATGGCAGCTGATGTCTCGTTGTTGGTCATGAACGCAGACAGATTGGTAACATCTCGCGTGGTTCCGTCATCGTATTGAGCAACAGCAATGAACCGCTGAGTGCTGTCTTTACCTTCAATCACTGCTTGAGGAGGAAAAATATCCAAAGTTGCAACTTTTGGCGGAGCCTCCGCGTCAGCCAGTGCTCCGTCTCTAAGCCACTCGAGAATCATTGCATAGTAGACGCTATCTTGCCCAAATAGCTTGCCGCCCGAATGTGGAACCTGCCCAACAGCTTTGGTAAGCAAAAGACTCTCGTTTGGAACCGCCAGATTGATCCGGCGCATCCCGATTTCACGAGTGACTCGATGATAGTCTCCGTTCGGATCGTATCCGAATAGACTGATCATGAACCCATCTTTGCCTCTTGCAGCACCGTGACAGCTTCCCGTATTGCATCCGCTGCGAGTGAGAATCGGGACGATATCTTTTTCAAACGACAATGGAAGCGTTTCGGAGCTTCGAGCAACCTTAACCGGCACGCGAATTTGCTGCCCACCGTAATCGCAGATCAACTCTGTCTCCCCATCACTGACGGGAAACACCTGATTACCTTCAATCCGACCAAATTGTTCATTCGCCAAGGTCCAAGTTGCCGTTTCAGTAACATCGAGTGTCACATCGTCGGGTCTCCGAACCGTTGCAATAAATGATTGGTAATCTCTAGAGGTCGTCAAATCGATCGTCGCAGGGAACACCGACAACTCAAGCCCTGCACCAGTAGGCGGAGTTGATTTTGCGGCGGCAGCCGCTGCGGCGGGTTCTGCCGCGGAAGCGGTTTGATTGAAAAAGCAAACAATCAATGCCACTGTCATCAGCGATTGAAAACGCATGATTATTTCGAACCTTTAATCTCGGGGGCGTTCGATCGATACCGTGCCATCACCTATCTTGTGACCGAACAACGGTATGTTCGTCATTTTACCTTAGGTTATGAATTATTCCTCTGACTGCTGTTTCTTCAGCAATCTTAACTGCTCAAGCCTACTGAGAGGCTTTTCTTGCACTGGCTTCGGGGCCTCGGCTTTGGGGGTCTCCATCGCCTTTGGTTCTTCTTTCTTGGCTACCGGAGCAGGCAACGGCTTATCTACTTGTAGAGTGCCGGTGCCAAGCGTTTGTCGGATTTCACCATCTTCATTGGTTACAGTTGCGCGAGCAACGATCGACTTGTGCTGGCCAACCCTTGCTCCTTCTTCAATCTTAACGCGATAAGCAAGTTGCTCAGTCTCTTGAGTTACCGGCATTTTTGTCTGCTCACAAACGACACCTGCCGGAAGACCGAGCAATTCGATCTCGCCGTTACCAGCGAATTCACGCATTACCTCGACTTCGACGATCACTGTCGCTTCACTGCTCAATTCAGCCGAAGTTTTTGGGAAGGTAAAATTAAAGAGCTTGTCTTGCACGTCCAACATCACGGGCTCACTAGCAATCTCGTTACCAGCCACCGAAGCGTAGACAATAATCGGCCACTGACCGATTGCTGCAGAGCCATTGGCTGTCAGTGGAATCACTGCCTCATCTTTGCCCTTGGGTATATTGATGCTTCCACTGGAACCAATACCTGGTGGGTTATAAAGCATTCGAATGGGCACATCCGCGTCTAAATCACCACGATTGATTTTCACAACTAGGCCCATCGAACCGTTTCTGACAATTGGCACTTTGGGAGCCACAATTTCGATTGTGCAGGGCATCGACTTAATCACGGCGATAGCTGCGCGATCGGCTTTGTAATCATTGACGACGTTGTTATTGAGCCCAATCAACATTTGGTGCTGCTGCGTGAAACGCCCTTGTATCGGATTCTCAGGAATCTTTCCAACAACGTTGACTAAACGCCCATCAAGAGGAGCATCGGCTGCGGCGGTCAGCAAGAACGGAACCGTGCTTTGATTAGCGGGCATCTGCAAGGGAGTTAAAGTGACGCCTTCAGGCAGATTCAAACACTCTAGATCAATCGGCCCAGCAACACCGCGTCGGGAGGCATTGAGCATCACGGCAGTTCTGTTCCCTTGAGCAACATTAACTTGCGTCGCTACATAGCGCTGCCGATCTGGAAGAGTAAGAACCAGTTCTGGTTCGACAAATGTCGCTTCTAATCGATAACTGAACGCTGGCCCGCCACCACGCAGGTGATCATTTATCCCAACGTGATAAATACCATCCTCCGGAATCTTGTAATCAAGCGAGCTATCCAACCCCCCTGAATCATCATTGCCTCCAACGCGACCGCCCGTGGCATTGTATACATTCACTACGCCATCTAATTGCGACCTAAGCGTTTTACGAGCAAACAGCTTCAAACGAACGGTCTGCCCTTTCTTTGCCTCAAAACCAAAGAAGTCATCATCCCCTGGCTCGCCAATAATGCCAGTGAAAGCAGCAGGGAGCGTCCCTACCGTCGCCTCTTTATACGAATTATTTGGTTCCACCTCCAAAACGTTTGACTGACTTTGGACCCTAACAAAGTTTGGTGAAGGGGCTACACCAAAATCGTCCTCTACAACGACAGGGAATGCATCGGATTGCTCGCTTGGTAACTGCACTTTTTCGACCCATGCATCACCGAGTGAATCAATGAACGTCATCTCGACAAGTTCGCCAGGTGCACCTCCCGCAGGAACAACTGCAATGGGTCGCGGAAATGATCCGACATGCATTCGATAACGATCGTTATTTCCACCAAAAGAACTGTCTCTTACGACGATCAGATACTGACCATCCGCAGGCGCCTTGATTGAACAAAGGCAATCCTGCTGCAACAGTGGTGCATCATCGCTGGTGGCTAGTTCAAATCGTTCCGAGTTGAGAATAGCCACATATGGGTCAAAGAAAGGGTTACTGCGCCCTTTTTTAATCCGAACACCTTCCAACTCAACTGTTAAACGCTCACCTTGCTTAAGGGTGACGGAATAGTAATCCTCGTCCTCTCTGGCGACAGACCCTTCAATCGTCACATTATTTTCGATTACCTGCGGCGACGCGAAGTCACTATTTGGCTCCACTTCATCAACGTTCGGTAACGCTCCAACTCCAAACATAAGAACGTTACTCAGTCCTGTCTCCGAAACGACACGCATCGGATACAGCCCAGGCTTTGTCGAAGAAGGAACTTCGAGTTCAACTTCAACCTTCTTATCGTCCAGCGGTTTTAAACTGACGACGTTAATCCCGGGGTAATCAAGTAGCAATTGCCGAGAATCACTTAGCCGAACACCTTCGACTACGACTTTCTGAGTGGTGCCCCTCTGCATTCCACGCGGGGTCGAACTCACCAACTCAGGACGGTAAGCGTTTGCAAACGAGCAACACGACAGAACAATCGCAGCGAAGACGGTTAACTTAGAATGAAACTGTAGCATCATGAGGACACATGGATTCGCAACCAAGGAAAAGGCGGGCTAATCGGGGATTAGCCCAAAACACAATGAAATCACCTAGAACCTAGGCAATGATTTCTTCAATAACCTTGCCGCCGTCCACAATCTCAATTGGACGGTCTCCCGGTGCCATCAATTCTTTGTCAGCGATGATCCCGAGTTGACGGTACATGGTTGTCGCAAGATCAGCTGGTGCTACCGGATCAAATTCAGGCTCCGACGCGGTCGCATTGGACGCACCATAGATGGTACCTCCTTTGATACCACCGCCAGCCATCATCACGCTGAAGACTTTCGGGTAGTGATCACGACCCGCATCTTTATTAATCTTTGGTGTTCGACCGAACTCACTGCTGACCATCACCAAAGTCGAATCAAGTAACCCTCGTTGCTCGAGGTCCGTGATCAGTTGATGGAGAGCTTGATCCAACGGTGGCATCGTGCGATTCATCGCCGCAGTGATACCGTTGTGCATGTCCCAACCACCATAGGTCAAAGTAACCAAGCGACATCCTGATTCCACTAAACGCCGAGCCATCAACAGCCGTTGACCGGCTTGGTTGACGCCGTAGGCCTCTTTCATTTTTTGATCTTCCTTACTGAGATCAAATGCAGCTTTTGCCTCGGGGCTACTTAGCAAGCTGTACGCTCGCTCATAGAACGTATCCATTGCAACAACGCTGTCTGCGTTAGTCATCGAACCCAAGTGCTTATTGACGGCATTGAGCGCTGATCGACGACGCATGAAGCGATCTTCGTCTACCCCACCGTAAAGATCCAAGTCACGGACTTTAAAACCACTTGAAGCTGGATCACTACCCAACGAAAACGGTCCGTAGGAAGAACTCAGATAACCCGTACCAGCAAATTCATTGGGTTGATTAGGGATACAGACATAAGGAGGCAGATTGTTGCGGGGCCCGTATTCATGGCTGACTACTGCGCCAAAGCTGGGGTACTTCAGGGCAGGGCTAGGCTTGTAACCGGTAAACATATTGTGGGTACCGCGTTCATGAGCCGCTTCCCCATGGGTCATCGATCGAATGACGCAAAGACGATCAGCAATTGAGGCGAGCTTAGGGATCGATTCGCAGAAGATTTCACCCGTGTTTGTCTTCACAGGTTTCATTTCTCCTCGATACTCGAGCGGGCTGTAAGGCTTCGGATCCCAGCTCTCTTGATGAGCCATTCCACCGGGTAGGTAAACATGAATGACACTTTTAGCTTTGGCTTCGATGAAATCATAATGCTTTTGTTCAGCTGCAGCCTGTTGCATCCACAGGAGTTGAGGCAACGAAAGTCCTAGCCCCCCGAATGCTCCAGCTGTTAAGAAACCACGACGACTAAAAGGATTACCCTGACAGCTCATTTCTCTGTTCTCCGAGAATGAAATTTAAATCTGACTTGGATCAAAAACGAATCAAAAGATCACATGAGTAGTCGATGTACTCACGAACCGTATTTGATTCGTCGAGGTTGTTGAGTTAGGAATACGACACTTAGATGATTAATGCGAATTCAACTTCGGATTCAGTCTAGCGCCATAATTGGGGGTAGGCCTCGCACCACTAGTGATACAAGGAATGTTGAGGAAGGAATCGTAGTATTGTAGCTTGGGAAAAAGGCTACAACGCTTCTAATCTTCGCGTTTGAGACTAACGCATTGGTTTTCACGGGTCAACTTAAATCGATCGTAGTGGCTGAGACTAGTAAATCAACGCCGAAATACCCCCCTGCAGAGCCAACCAAAGGCGGTGTTTTACACTTGGCAAGCCATCTTGAGGATCCCGTTCCGATCATCACCAAACCATTTGGAATGGTACCCATTCCTCGGCACTATCGCGCACGGGAAAAGCAAAAGCGTTTTCGCGTAAGCAAGAAATTACCGCAGATCAACAGCAAAGATCCAGCAGCACTCGGAGCCGGGACAGGACTTGCTGACGCTTGGAAATCTAAACTGACGTTATCAATTGCAATTTCATCACGGCTACCGTTCCCGCCGAAGTCATCAAAACTCCAGCGCAGGTAGAACGCTTCACTTGGTGCGAGGCTAAAGCCCGAGATGGTTTGATGATATGAATGTGAAACCCATTGTGCGGCATTGGCGGCTTCTGCATCCGATAGCCAACCTCCGCCCAAACCACCGAAGTACACAAGGTCATTAAATCCGTAGTCAATCGACACAACCGACGACCGATTCGCGTTATTTCTGAACAGAACCTGAAATCCAACATCAATCGCTTGAACGGATTCGGTTGTCGCATTGACAACCCGTAAAGTTAATGTGCCTGGAGTTAGGTCGCCTGCTGTTTGCTGAAAACCTATCGCCCAGTTCTCGGTTGACTCCGACCCAATTTGAAATGCATACACACCGCCAGTGATTACTGACCCTGTCGCCGCGCCACGTGTCCAATCCCCCGAAAGATATGCTCCGCCAAATACCCCATCGGCCTCACTTAAACCAGTAACACGCCATCGATCTGAATCCAACTGTCTCGCATTAGGCTGTTGGATCAATCCATCTCCTCGGAAGTCATCAAAATTTTCGTAAAAAATCTGGCCTGAATATCCACCGAGATAACCGGCTTGGGCAGGACTTATAACAAGCAAACAACCGATCACAAAACAAACTATTGCGGCAAGTTGCAGCCGCAACCAATGGCTTTTCAAACTAATCTCCCCTATTTCGCTAGATCGAGTCGCACCTAGCAAACATACGCAATGGGATCATAAAGAAAATAGAATCAAATGAATCTTTTCGTTCGCTGATATCAACTTCAAAGACAAACTTGCGTCCCGCATCGGCAATCAGAATCGCCTAGCACCAAACGATTTAATGAAACCGAAGCTCACAGAAATCTAGCGAAAGTCATCCGATGGCCACTCACCAAACTAAATTCCGCGGTTACAAACTCTTTTTCGAAAACCAACAAGCCACGGATTCAATGATTCGTGCCGCAGAAGACTTTCCAAGCTTCTTCTCAATTGAGAATGAATTCCCGCTCATCATTGACTGTGGTGCCAATATTGGTGTGTCGGTCCTAGAATGGAAATATCGTTGGCCAACTGCGAAAATCATCTGCTTCGAACCGGACCCTTTTGCGTTTAAATTGCTTGAAGCAAATATCAATAAAAATGATCTTCCAGGCGTGACCGCTATTCGTGCAGCCATCAGCGATCAGGCGGGACACTCGCCCCTGTACGGCGAACTCCATCCAGGTGCGGACGGGCGAGGTAACTCCCTTCGGCCGGAATGGGGTCAACGCCAAGGCACGCTTAAAACTGATGTGCCCTGCGTCAAACTCGCTAACTACTTAAAAGATCAGCAAGTCGACTTTCTAAAGATCGATATTGAGGGGATGGAGGAAGCAGTGCTGAAAGATGCATCACCGAATCTTGGCAATGTTCAAGCTGCCTACATTGAAGTACACGGGAACAACCTATTAACCAAAGATAATGCATGCAGTCGCATCGAAACGATCTTAATTGAAGCCGGCTTCTCAATTGAGAGCGAACCGCGTTTTCAGCGTCACGCTCTACCAGAATACCTACGCGGATGGCAACAAAGAACAAATGCAACGCAATCACAAATCATCTGCTGGAGGTGATTGTCTCCACACGTCATTTTCGATCATCAACAACCTCGAAGCGAGGCAGGGCCAACCCGCAACTAGATCAGACGGCAGTGCTGAAGAATCTGCTCCGCAGTGGACTTATACCCAACATAGAATGGTCCGAACTCCGCATACTTCGCACTCGCTTCATCAAATCTCATTTTATACACTATCTCTCGTAAGTACTCTGGATTTCTTGCCCATAGAGTCACAAGCCATTCCCAGTCGTCAAGGCCAACACCTACCGTAATGACCTGACTCACCTTACCAGCAAAAGCGATTCCACTCTGTGCATGTTCCGCCATCATTGAATTGCGGCGGCTAAATGACTCAGAAAACCAATTCGCCCCAACCACCCTGCTCTTGTTCATTGGATAAAAACAAGCAGCAGGCCAATCTGGGATGTCCGGTCTTAAGCGCTGCTCGTTCATCATCGGCAACCTTCTTTCGTAAGCTGCCACTTTGGCTTCAACCTCAGGCGAACTCGGATCAGCCCCACCAGCAATCAAGCGTTCTCGAAAACGTTCAATGGTCGGCACGTATTCACTTACCTCACTCATCGAAACAAATGACCAGGTTGGTTCAACAACAGCTCCTAAACCCGGAGCCATGATGGACTGATGCACACCATCTACTTTCGAGGGATCAGGATCCATCACCATCACACAAAAATCCGCGCGATGCCCACTGGTCCAATAAGAAGCTAGTCGCTCCGGACATTTCTCCCCAGAGGGATGCAGGGACTCATGTAATTGATCGCACAAGGACTGAGACAACTTCGAGTCGATTCGCTCTCTGCAAAATCGATAAAAGTAATGTCCACAATGCCAACCATTGGTCGGAATTATTGACGGTTCTGGCAATGGTTGAGATGGGCGTCCAGTCGCGGGCCGACCTGATCCAGGTGCGTTCATAACATCTCGTCGTTCGAAAGAGTTGAATTGTGGCAGAAGTACAAATAAGCATCTAATGATTTGATCTATCGCTGGCGACATCAACTGGATTCGGAGAATTTGGATGACTCATTCTCACACCAAGATGTACGCAGGTGCTCGATGTGCCGGTCAGTGACGAGCGGCGGCTCTGTTTCTATTTCGGTAGCAAACCCAATGTTATGAAGCATGATTTATGCAAAACTCACTGCGTGTAAAACAGCCGCAACCCGTCGATCATTCCTCAGAAGTGACAAACTTACCACATTCATTTTTTAAGGGCTAAAGTGCAAAACCACGGAAATGATCCGAATAGCCTAACCACACTATTTATATATCGCCTGATTCCTATTTCATCCTTATCTGCGATCTGATCTAAAATTTACTCATGAGCGTGGGTCATATCACTTCAGACACATTGCCTGATGAGGTACTGTGAAACTCTCAGTTCTGTTTCACAATCGATTGTTCGGCGATCTTCAATAATTCCGAGAATGATTCGCAACTAAATCCGCGTGTAGCATCACCTCTGGAGGAAGTAGCAATTGGTCCGGTTGAGATGGTCATATCACCAGCGAGCAAACCAATCATACATCCCGTAAGGTATGGCGATAACTTACATACCATGAGGCAAGGGACGCCTCAGACCTGCGGAACAAAAACACGGAAGTTACTATGTCCATTCTTCGTCACGACTCAATCGCTGCATTTCTTTTCGTCATTCCAGTCTTTTTCATTGGTTCATTAGGAGCTGAAGAAACAGCAGGTTCTAACCAACCGGACGCCAAAGTTGCTGATGCACGTCTAGAACCAACTCCAATGCATAGTCTTGATCGCGCACTGGATTTGGCACGCTCAGGCCTTCGTGATTGCCGAACGCAGGTGGTTGATTACACAGCGATCCTAGTCAAGCGTGAGCGTATCGAAGGTGTTCTAGGACAACATGAATTTGCAACCTTGAAGGTTCGAAACCGTAAGTTCGAGAATGGAAAGCTTGTACAGCCGCTCAGCGTTTACTTGAAGTTTCTCAAACCATCATCCGTAGCAGGACGTGAAGTCATCTACGTCGAAAACGAAAACGAGGGAAATATCGTCGCCCACGAAGGGGGCTTCAAAGGCAAATTCTTACCCACCGTTTCGCTTGCTCCCGATGGAATGCTCGCGATGAGAGGACAACGGTACCCGGTTACTGAAATCGGCGTCGAAAACTTAATTGTAAAACTGATTGAGCGTGGAGAGACATCAAAGCGATTTTCAGACGTCACCTGCGACTTCCGAACCAATGCAAAAGTCAAAGATACCGAGTGCACAGTCTTGGAGGTTAAGCAACCAACACGAGATCCTGCCCTCGAATTCTACAAAGCTCAAGTCTTCATCGACAACAACCTGAATCTACCGATTCGTTACATCGCATACGATTGGCCACAATCTGAAGACAGTGGTGACCTAGAGGTTTTGGAAGAGTACAACTACCTCAATCTTAAAGTGAATGTCGGCTTGACGGCTCAAGATTTTAATCCATACAACGAAGACTACAACTTTTACTCCAAGTAGTTTCGACTCCGCATCGTCCCTATATCGACAAGCTCATCCGCATGGCGGGTGAGCTTTTTTTCGTTAGCTAAACGCTTTTCAACATCGGAAGTTTTTCGCAATCAAATTTTGAAACGATCGGCTGTTCGAGTGTAGTCACAATCTCCCATGCGTCCGATCGTGAGCAACTTCCTCGCTTCGAATTGTCCAGTCGTTTCATCGATTATCTGGTCTGAAAGATAGAAAGACAGAATCCGACCAATTACCAGATTTGCAGCTCCTGGACCTGTAGCCAACGAAATCACCTGAAACAACTCACATTCAAACGCGGCTAACGCGTTTGCTACCCTAGGGACAGCAACATGATGTGATTCCTGCTTTTCAAGGTGCGCAAATTCAAACTCATCGATGTCTGGTTCCAACTCTGCTGCAGTCGCGTGCATCGACTCGGCAAGCGACATCGTCACAACATTGACAACGAACTCCCCCGTTTGCTGGATATTTACAAGGGTGTCTTTTGGCGAACCATCCCGTTTGTTGGCGGGGCAAAAAACCAAAGTTGGCGGGTTCGAACCGACACCATTAAAGAAACTAAACGGAGCCAAGTTAGCATCACCACTTTTTGACAGACTTGAAACCCAAGCGATCGGACGTGGGTTAATGAGACGAGTCATCCATAGATAAATGTCTCGCTTTGACATGTTTGCTAAATCAAATTGCATATCATCAAAAACCTGACGTTCTTTATCATCATCAGCCCATCACACAATCTCTTCATCACGATAAACGCTGCGTCATTTTTTGATGCAGGGACATCGTTGCGCTGAGGCAAAACTTCGGTGTCCAATCATCGAACCTGCCACCATCGTACGCAGTGAGGACTGCACCCGCCTCCCGTGCGATCACCACCCCTGCAGCACAATCCCAAGGTGCGATGCTGGTTGCCCAGTACGCATCCAGTCGCCCCGACGCGACATAACACATATTCAAAGCACAAGACCCTAATCTGCGTAGTGACCTGCAAGATTCCAAGACACGAACAAATCGCAAAACCTCGGGATCTCCACCTTTTACACCTGCGGGAAAACTGCACGCGACCAAGGCCTGCTCAATATCAACACAATCGCTAGTTTTTATCTCTTGTCCATTGCATTGTGCACCCTGCCCGTCAATGGCCGTGAATAACTCATCGCTTACGGGGTCGTATATAACCCCAAGCCTAGCTTTGCCAGCAGCGTAAAGTCCAATAGAGACCGCAAAAGATTGCAGGTGATGCACATAGTTGACGGTACCATCTAATGGATCAACTACCCAGCAGGGAGGCGCATCAGGAGAACCTAATCGCACTGCCCCAGGAGGTCGATCTTCACCTTCTTCTTCTCCCACAAACGCGTAGCCGTTAAACGCATCAAGGAGGATGGATCGGATTGCCGACTGCGAGGCCAAGTCGGCATCGGTGACCAGATCCTTGGGTTGCTTTTCTCGCACAACATGTTCGACCCGTCGCTTCATCAATTCCTTCGCGCCAGCTCGTGCCGCTTCCACCGCTACTGCAAGATGCTTTTGATTCATTAATCCCAAGATCCACTAAAATCTGAAGCGAAATCGTCGTCTATGGTAGCCGGCTTAGTTTCTTGGTCTTGGTTATTCAGGTCAGCGACTTCCAAGTTCCGAAGCTCCTCAAGCCAAACACGTATATCGTTGTCATACTCGGTAGCCATATCACCCAAAACTAATTGACGATGAAAGGCTGCAGCACCCTTTTCCACATGCTCGGCTGCTTCTGCATCCACAAACCGCAACTTTGGATCGGGAGCAATTAAACCGTTAAGGAAATTCATTAGCAGTTCATTCCGTAAAACCTCGTCAGGCAAGATTTGATCGAGCCGAGAAGGTAAATCATTTTTGAATGCCAATAATTCCCGCAAACTTCTTTGCCGCCCAAACGGATTCATACCGCTGAGCAATTCCACCAAGACATACCCTAAGCTCGCAAGATCACTCTGTGGTGAAACCATTCGCTTCTTCAAGACCTCGGGAGGAGCATACATCGGCGTACACTCACGTTCATTTGGTGGATCACGAAAATCCATCGCAGACCCCATGTCAATTAGCTTTGCGTGACCACTTCGCTTCAGCATGATGTTAGCTGGTTTAATATCCCCATGAACAATGCCTTCGCGATGAAGAGCGGCCAATGCAGCGAGAGCATCGCGAACGATTGCCACAGCAATGCCCGGTTTGAATCGAGTCTGTTGCACACCTTCGGTAGTAATCACCTCATTGATGTATTGCCATCGATCGGGCTTCACTTGGTTGTGCAAGGCACGTAATAAGTGATTGTCCATTAGTTCTCGTAAGTCAAAACCGTCCACCCACTCCATCATCATGATACGAATGCGGTTCCGCTCAAAGAAGTTTTGCACATCAATCAAGTGATCGTGCTGTATCAAAGCTACCCTAGACGCGATACTAGCTACTCGACCCATTGCCTCAGCATATGATTCAACGCACGCATAACGCTCGGGGGAGAAAAGTTTCATTGCAACAGGAACAGTAAATCCGTCAGTTCCCCTGTGCTCAGTCAAATACACGACACCTTGGCCACCCCGACCTAACAGCTTCAGCATGTGGTGATGGCCGGTCCAACTTATCTTTTGTTGATCCGTTAGCCGTTCATATGATCGGGTAAGATCCTCGAAATCACCATCGCCGACGGCATGATCAACGAACTTCTCGAATATCTCTCCGTCGTCTTTGGTTGACTGCATCGGGCTATCCTTTTCCGCTCTTAACCCTAATGACCGCGCGATCTTACCCTACCTGCGGTTTATCTATACCACCAAAATCACTCTCTTTCACAAAACACTCATCGATCGTTAGTCTACCGACTAACGATCGAATCGCCACCTGAGACTAAGTATCTAAATTACTGAAGTGGTGCAATTTGGAAAGAGATTTGGTCGCATCCCCGCCTAGGGAATAAAACTGTGATCTCCCGCCGTGAAAAGACTGAGGCGTTGCAATAAGTGAAAATTAAAAGGGAGTGTCATCCGTGTACACGAAAGGTAATTTCGCCGGCTCTGTCCATCAACGGCCAACTCCCGTTTGCATTGGCAAGGCAACGTCTCTCCGAATCTCCTGACTGGCAGGCTGCGCCCGCATTAACAATCTTCAAACACCACCCAGATTGGAAAATGGCGGCACCAAGAATGAACTAAAAATTGAATGCGGTATGACGTAAAACCGTATTGATAAGATCAGTGATATTCATGACAGTCACAAATCACTGACTCGTAAGAATGTTGCAGTGCTTGAGGTTGTTGTCAACAAGTACGGACCGAGTAATTTTCATCTTTCTGTTGAGAAGAAAAGTGACGTAAGTTGATGCCTTCTCAATGCAAAGCCCGCGACTCAATGCTATGCTAGGGAGGAAGGCGATCAAGATATTGCCGAGTGTCCTGAGTGCTTCTGCCGTTATTGTTGATCCAAGGTTGAATCAATGATCAATGATTTAAAAACGAAACCAATGGAAATTCTATTGGTGGAAGATGGTTTGACGGATGCCAAAATGACCATGTTCGCTGTTCGACGTAGTCAAGTACATCATCGATTAACGCTGATGCGAACGCTTAAAGAATCTCTACGATTCTTCAAGCGACAATCAATTTACTCGCAAGCACCGACACCAGATCTTATTCTTCTAGATCTCATGCTTCCTGATGGATGCGGCCTCGATATTCTGGAAAGTGTCAATCAACTGGAGAGTCAACAGCGGCCGACCGTTGTAGCCCTAACGGCATCCAATGACGACTCCCTTCGAGATCGTTGCCAAGCAATGGGCGTTCATGATTTCATGAAAAAACCAGTGCATGAACGCGAATTCATGCGGGTGGTTCGCGACCACAAGAAACTCATGATCCACTCAACACCTTTGTTATCAAAACCGACGTTCTAGTTTTGTCCAAAATCGGTATTCTCGGGTCATTCAATCGAATGACTAACTTGCCAACCGTGTCAAACCTAGCATTCAAGACGAGAGCACGTGAACGGATCTGAGCTGATTGGTGGTCGTTACTTGTCAAACCACTTCTTCACAACATGCAAAGTTGACGCTCGACTTGCCTTTGCTATGGAAGTTGTCAGAGGTATTTCTTTGGGACAAACAGAGACGCAATTCTGCGCATTTCCACAAGCCTGAACCCCTCCGGGCCCAACGAGCGCTTCCATACGTTCGTTTGCCAGAGCCTTTCCGGTGGGGTGGTTGTTAAACAATACCGCCTGGGAAATGGCCTGAGGACCGAGGAAAGCTTGATCGTAGGCTTCGGCTTTTCGCCTCTCATAGGCTTCATCGGATTCATCCGAATACCGCTCCACCTCTACTTTGGTGTACTGCGGACATGCTTCCACGCAGCACCCACAACTCATACATTGGCTAAGTGGGTAATTTTGTTCCTGCGAAGATCGAAGTTGTCTTTCTCCTGGACCCATGTCGTAATAACTATCCACCGGAACCCAAGCTTTCACTCGCGTCAATCCGCGGAATAATCGCTGTCGATCAACCACAAGGTCACGAACCACTGGGAACTTACTCATGGGCTCCAAAACAATCGTCGGCCCAGATTCCGCAATCAAACGATCAACTAAAGCGCTGCAACTCTGCCTGACTCGTCCGTTAATTTGCATCGTGCAAGAACCACAAACTTCTTCCAAGCAGCCACAATCCCATGCGACTGGGGACACTTGTTTACCATCAACGGTGACGGCACTGGCAGCTAATCTTTGAAGCACCGAAATGACGTTGAGTTCAGGTTCGTAGGGGATTCGGTGAGTTTCCCAATAGGGTCGCTTCCCTGGCCCATCCTGACGTTTAACGCGAACTGTAATGGTTTCAGGTCGATTGTTTTCAGACGGTTCTGGAGCAATCATTTTTCGTTCCTGATTCTCTAACTTAATTGTGATAAACGATGACACTTATCCCAAAACCCTAGACATTTACCATGTCTTAGGATTTCACCTATTTCTCTCAGACTGTAGAGACCGCTCTAGATTTGTCGCTCGTCGGATTCTCAGCCCGCTCTTTCCAGACCTCTTCAATAACTTCTGCACCAACCAAACCGTAAAGACGTGGCCTCGGCTTGATCAAGGAAGTATCGACATCTTCGTAGGTCAATTGAGGTTGATCGCTCGATGATTCCCAACGAGCAACAGTGCTTTTGAGATACTTCTGGTTGTTTTGATCAAACTCGTCGCACCATTTTTCGGCCTGCTCGCGACGCCCCACTGGATCGTCTGCCGTTAAAGATTGTTTCTGGAACTCAGGCTTGAAATGGGCGCCACGGCACTCATCTCTCTGAAGTGCACCTTTCAAAATACACTTGGCGATCGGGAACATGTCCTGAACTGATTTGGCAAAAATCACGTTTTGGTTCGTCCAGGTACCGGTGTCCGAAAGACTCACTTTCTTTGCTCGCTCGTGCAATTCATCGACTTTACTGAGAGCATCCTTTAATTGGTCATTTCGTCGAACGACCGTGGCAACTCGAGTCATCAAATCACCGAGTTCTTGATGAATCAAATACGGGTTCTCCCCTTGACCGTTTTGACCGCCAAGAAGTGATTGGTGACGACTACCGTGTGACGCTAATGCACCCTCAATCAAGCTTGAAGAAACGTCGGCATGTCCCGAAGATTGCCCCTCGGCGTAGCTCAAAATCGAAGATCCGGTGAATAGCCCCGTGAAGATGCACGACAGGAGCGAGTTAGCACCGAGTCGATTAGCACCATGGTAGTGATAATCACACTCACCGATTGCATAAAGTCCTTCGAGGCTAGTCATGTGATTACGAGGATCACCCGCTAGCAGACCCCCATCTCCGCTTTTCGCGTAGTCTGCCCAAAGGCCTCCCATGCTGTAATGCACAGCAGGAAAAATCCGCATCGGCTCCGTCCTCGGGTCCACCCCCTGAAACTTCTCATAGATCTCGAGGATACCACCCAGCTTGCGATCTAACTCGGATTTGGGAAGGTGCGTCAAATCCAGATAGACACTCATGCGATCGGATTCAATACTCAAACCATCATTCACGCAGATATCAAAAATTTCTCGCGTCGCGATATCACGTGGTACGAGGTTGCCGTACTCTGGGTATCTCTCCTCGAGGAAGTAATACCGCTCCGAATCAGGGATCTGACGTGGAGCACGAACATCCTGAGCCTTACGCGGCACCCAAACTCTCCCGCCCTCGCCTCGGGCAGATTCGCTCATCAGCCTTAACTTATCACTGCCTGGAATCGCAGTCGGGTGGACCTGGATGAATTCTCCGTTGGCATAGTTGGCTCCAGCTTGGAAACAGCGACTCGCCGCACTACCCGTGCAGAACACACTCATGGTACTTCGACCGTAAATTAGTCCACACCCGCCGGTGGCGACGACAACTGCATCGGCCGGAAACGCTCGCATCTTCATCGAAACAAGGTCTTGCGCGACGACACCTCGGCATCGATTGTTTTCGTCTAGGATTGGACCGAGAAAATCCCAAAATTCATACTTGTTGACCCTTCCCTGCGATTCCCACCTGCGGACCTGCTCATCCAATCCGTAGAGCAGTTGCTGACCTGTCGTGGCACCGGCAAACGCAGTTCTTTTATAAAGTGTTCCACCGAAACGCCGACGATCAATAAATCCTTCGCCTGTGCGGTTAAACGGAACCCCAAGACGATCCATGAGGTCGATGACCTTGGGCGCCCAATAGGCCATTTCTTTGACTGGCGGTTGGTGATTCAAAAAATCACCCCCGTACACGGTGTCATCAAAGTGCTTCCACTCGCTATCACCAAGCTGCCGTGTTTGGTCGTTGCAACTATTGATCCCACCTTGAGCACAAACACTGTGAGACCGCTTCACTGGTGTAAGGCTAATCAAATCAACTTCGACACCCAACTCGGCAAGCTTCATTGTCGATGCTAGACCCGCTAGACCTCCGCCAATGACCACTACACGATGCTTTGCCATCTTTGAATTACCGTAATATCAAGAAATAGATTGAGTGAAATTAAAAATTCGCAACCAAACTTCACAAATAACATCTGGGATGAGCTTACTAGAGCGACACCCAATCAGTGTCATTCGCTGACAACCTCGACCGACCCCAGGTCAACGTTTGATCGTTTCGCAGGATTGTCAGTCACCATCCCAGATGCCGTTGCCGAGTCGTACATGCGATTTTCAACCTCGACCATTGCCGCGGCATCCTCTGCATTTGGAGATACAGCCGCCCACCACGCACTCACACCGATGATCGCTAAACCAACCCCGATCACCGTGCACAAATTACTCGCTCTCTTTTGGGCCGTTGGTGAAACCCATAACCCCCAAGTAATCCCCGCGGTCCAAAGGCCGTTAGCAAAATGGTAGATACAAGACATGACACCCACCAAGTAAAAAGCCGGCCAGACCACCCCCTCCATCGCCAAAACCAGCGTGCTAGCGGCATTAAAAGGGCGGAATGACGCGAACCCCTGCGGTCGAACCACAGCCAACCAAAAATCGCTGTGAAACCATCCATGGAGATGTAGGATGTGAAAGAAAAGGTAAACCAGAGCAATCACTCCGGTCCATCTTTGGAACGTATAACGTCGATTGCTCGCAAAGCGGTACTGGCTGCTATTGATTTGACCTGTCTTTGAAATCCACACCCCAATCACCGCATGAAACACCAGAGGCGAAAAAATGAGCCCCCACTCAATCAACGGTAGTAGTTTCCCAGGACTGTGAATCAGATAAACCGCTCGCTGAAAAGTCTCAGGAGCGTTCAACAGACTCGCATTTGTAGCCAAGTGCACGACCATATAAAGACCGAGCGGAACGATTCCCAACAAGGAATGAAGCCGTCGAATCGCAAATTCGTGCCTGAGAAAAAAACTCGTCTCAGCGCTGGAGGAAAAGCTCATAGGAAGACTGCAAAGCGTTATGTGGTTTCTTAGACTAACCGATGGCGAAAGATCGTCTTAACGGATGTTGGAGTGTACCATCTGATCCAGTTAAATTCCGCCCATCAGAATGTAAAGGGGTTCGAGCGTGAAGAACTCGCTGTTAAAGGTATCGATGCTCGCTCACACCTCCAAGGGATGCCTCAAACTGCGTACCTCTGGACTCGGGGAAACCGTGGCGACAGGTAGCCAGCGGTGATTCCAATCGGGAACCAGGTGGCATTTTTTTCAAAAAACGGCGATAATTCACGAACGGATGACACGAGCTCTGCATGACGGATTGATCGACCAGAAATCAATTTGCGTGCAGATGCAGTAATAAAAAGCCCGCGAATCACCAATCACAGGCAGTTCATTCCCTATTTCTAACCGAACTATTACACAATTGGACTCACGACAATCCCTATTGTCTGAGACCGCGAGAGCAAGAGCGAGAGATTATCGGCACGCTTCAGGTTTTTCATTCACCACAATCATGACACAAAGCGTTAGGTTAGTATTGAAATTCCGTCTCTGAAGTGACCGCCTGTCGTAACTCTCGACCAATTCCTGATTCTGAATGAATATCTGGCTACTCGTTATTTCGGCTGTCCTGGTAGTCCTCGTCTGTATTCTCGTGTTTCGGCTGCACGCCTTTCTGACCTTGCTGCTGGCTGGGCTGTTGGTATCAGCCCTTATGGGGGATGCTGCTGTCGAGAGGTATGTCGAAACTCAGGTTAGTCATGAACAAATGACGTCGAAGGAGGCGGCCAAGCTAATCTCTAAACCGGCACTAATGACGGCGCCAGTGCGATTGGCCACCGAATTTGGCGCTACTGCGGGGAAGATTGGTATCTTGATAGGATTGGCGAGCATCATCGGTCAATGCCTAATGGAATCGGGGGCTGCGAAGGTTATCGTTGACCGTCTCCTTCTGCTCACGGGACCAAAACGGGCGCCCGAGGCGATGGCAGCCAGTTCGTTTGTTTTGGGCATTCCTGTTTTCTTCGACACCGTTTTCTATCTGATGGTGCCTCTCGCACGCTCACTAAGGCAACGTCTCGGTAAAGATTACGTGCTTTTCATTTTGTCTATCCTTGCGGGCGGTTCGATTGCACATTCATTAATTCCTCCGACTCCCGGCCCGTTAACTGTGGCGGGGGAACTTGGAATTGACATCTCAACGATGTTATTTGCAGGTCTGGCAATTGGCGGCTGCAGCAGCATCTTATCCTTGGCAATTGCTCGCCTGATCAATCGATGCGTCGAAATCCCGCTTAGGGACTTAAATGATTTACCTGACGCTAATCCGATTGACGTCGATCAAAATACAAACCCGCAAGAGACGACCCCATCTCTAACACGTTCACTCGCCCCGATCGTCATTCCGGTGGTCTTGATTACCATCGGAGCACTGGCAGAACGTTTGAAGGGAACTTGGATACCGGCTGTAACACTGACCGACTTTGTTCTCTTCCTCGCTAATAAAAATGTTGCAATCGCCATTGGAGCAGCGTTCGCTTTATCACTCAGGCACTTTTGCCCGCCTACTAATCGCGATTCTCTGATCACGCGTTCCCTTGCATCCGCTGGAAATATTATTCTTATCACCGCGGCCGGTGGCGCTTTTGGAGCAATGTTACGGCAAGCGGGCATAGGTGAGGCTGTTGGAGCTCACGCGCAGGGAGTGCCGGGACTGCTTCTGCTCGTGGTGGCATTTTGCCTCACAGCCTCCATTCGAACCCTCCAAGGATCAGCAACGGTCGCAATGATCACTGCCGCTGGCATCCTTCAGGGATTCAGCAACGAGACGCTCCCTTATCATCCTGTCTATCTAGCAATGGCGATTGGCGCCGGAAGTAAACCCGTGTCGTGGATGACCGATAGTGCTTTTTGGGTGATGACACGCATGAGTGGTATGACGGAAGCCGAGGGGCTTCGAGTGATTACTCCGATGAGTATCGGCTTAGGCTTATCTGCTTTGTTCTTCACCATGTTATTCGCTACTTTTTTTCCCTTTCCACTAAGTTGAAGTGGTTCCACCAATGAAAACAGCACCCTCATCTGCTCGAATTCTCGCCGGGTTCCCAGATAAAAACGCGTCACTGTTTAAACGTCTTGGTGTACCACTGGGAGACCCAGCGGCTTGGATCGAACTCGATTCTCGTCGAATCGCACTGGTTCGCGACTTGGAAATGGACCGAGTAGTCAAAATGAGCCACGCAGATGAAGTGACCTGTCCCGCTGAACATGCGCCTCCTTTTGGCTTGAGCCCAGACCGAGAAACAGCGACCGCCCAAGCGGCAACACAATTATTACGTGCTGCAAAAGTAGAAGAAGTCTTTGCTGACCGTTCGCTTCCGTACATTTATGCGTGGCACTTGCAGGAAGCCGAAATCTCCGTTCGGTATGATGAATCTTTAGGCGTTACCGATCGTCGGCAGAAGACTCACCAAGAGATTGAGGGGCTTATCAAAGCACAAAAAACGACTGAAACCGTCATGCAAATCCTGTGTGAACGAGTCGCAAAATGCGAGGCCAATTCGGACGGCTTTCTAATTTATGACCATTGCGAATTAACTTGCGAGCGTCTTCGTTCGATGGCGGCCATTGAGTTCATGCAACGGGGATTTAGCATGGGCCATGGTGCTATCTGCGCAACCGCTCCTCACGTTGCTGACTGCCACCACCCCGGCGAAGGAAAGCTCAAAACGGGAGTCCCAGTGATCATTGATTTGTTTCCAAGAGATGATTCAACCAGACTCTGGGGTGACTGCACACGAACCGTGGTGAATGGCGAAGCTTCTGAGACCGTGAAGTCCATGCACAAGGCAGTACTTGATGCCAAAGCAGCCTCAACTGCTGTTCTCCGTGCCGGTAGTACGGGTGACGCTGTTCACAAAGCGGCGGAAAATCGCTTGTTGGCTCATGGCTACCCAATCTCACGCGGCGAAATCACCAACCAACCAAGCATTCAACATGGAACCGGCCACGGTATTGGGCTAGACGTTCACGAACCGATCTTGCTTGACCATGGTGGTGGTCAATTACTTGAGGGGGAAGTCTTTACGATCGAGCCGGGCCTTTACGGACGCGAAGACGGGGGCGTAAGAGTGGAAGACATGCTCGTGGTCACGAATGCAGAAGCCCGCAACCTCAATCAATTGCATGATGGACTGTGCTGGGATAACTAAAGCTTTTTAGACATTGGGTGTCTCAAATCATGAGCCGCTCAATGCCTGAGGCTACGGCAACCGTTCGGGCGTTTTTCCTTCAACGATGATCTCTGAGAGAGCCTTGCGAAGCGGATCGTCATCAGGTCCGCAAAAGCCCCAATGCTGATGTTTCCGCCAACCCTCGGCATACTCAAACCGTTGGCTCATCCGACCAACCTGTCGGCTCATTTCTCGAAGGGTTTCTAGGTAGCTATCCTGACCCTGACTTTCATCCAACCACTGCTTTTGGCTGGCATGACAAGCAAGAGCCTTCACCTTTTCATTGATCACATCTGTTTCATCAACATAAAAATGCGGAAAAACAGGATCGCCTAATGGAGTAGTATTACCGATTGGCTGAGCGTGGTAGACCGTTACGGGATCCGCGAATACATCAACAGGCGGATCGCTAACTAAGTTAGGCATGTAATGAGAAAATGCGGCGCTTACAGCAAGCTTACATGCAATTTCATGATCTTCCATGTAGTCAACTGGTGAGTGAGTCAACACAATCGAGGGCTTCGCTTGCCGAACGACAGCGGTCACTTTCTTAAGATTTTCCGTGGTGTAGCAAGCCTCCATGTCAGCGTAAATTGGCGGATAGAAAGTTGCTCCAAGGTGGCGACACGAAGCCTTTGCTTCCTCCAACCGAGTGGCAGCACAATCTTCTTGACTGAGAACAGTACTGCCTCGTGAACCATCGCACAGGTTCATGTAATGAAGGTCCCAACCTCGCTTCGCCAATTGTAGAAGAGTCCCTGTATACAAGAATTCAATATCGTCGGGATGAGCAGCGATGGCGAGTACAGAGGGCATTTGACCTGTCCTGCAAAGGAATGAAGAATTCGAGGGGTCATTCTAATAGGATCAAGTACGCTTGGAAAACACCCATACTCCCTCGCTCATTCGCGCGCTCAATGACGTGCGAAAGTGAGTCCCTGCATCAAGATCAAATATGCCAATTACTCATCATGCTGATGAGCCTGTGGGTCTCGATCGTGATGTTGCTGATTGACATGAACATGCAAATTCGGCACGACTTCAAACAACCACTCCCATCCGTTCTCGGTCACAAGCGAGTCATCAAGATACAGGGATTGTAATTTTGGCATTCTTGCAATGATTTTCAAACCTTCATCATCAATTGGCACACCGATCAAGTGAAGACTCCTGAGCGATTTGATTTTGGCAAACTCACTCGCAGCGGCGTTTGTCAGACCGGGCGAGCCCATCCGTAACTGCCTCAACGCAGGTAGCTTCGACAATTCGGCAATCCCCGCATCTGTGCAATTTGCGTGCGGCAAATTCAAATACCATAGAGAATTCAGCGTAGCTATTTGCCGCAAACCCTTATTCGTGATAGGTGATCTTCGTAATCGTAAATGACGCAATTCATCGAGTTGCGAGATCACACTGATCGCACCATCCGAAATGGCACCGTTATCGAGGATCAAGGTCTCTAACCAAGTTGCGTTCCCTATCCGACCCATCATCTGATCTGTGACCTCAAAATCCGTGATCTGAAGGTTCACTTCCCTGTCAATCATGATCTGATTTAGCAGATCATTGAATTCCTTTTTGCTATCGACATCGGCGTCTGGCTGCACGATCTCGGACTTCATCGTAGAAAGCCTGTTAAGCCACCACGCACCGGAAGAAAAACTGAAAAGACTTATCAGGAAAATAATCGACCGACGACGAAACATTATTGCCCCGCACCCTACGAAGAACCGAACCACCTATCTCATAAGAAAACGCCGCGAACCATTAGCAGGTAAGAAAACTCGTTTCAGCACGTCGAAGACGAAACGAAAAAGCGGTTTTCTTAACCTGTCTCTCTTACTGCGCTGACAGGATTAAGGAATAACCTCATGAAATAATCAAGGCATCAGGGTGCCAATAGTACGACACCCTGATGCCCCGGAGTCTCAAAGTGAAGCATTTCAACCGGACAATTGACCCAGAAATTGTCATGCTGAAACTAAATTGCTCGAGCCATATTGGGAGGCCTGCATGCATTTCCCGCAAAATGCACACCCACAATGAAACTCCGTATTTGGTCGCTCATCAGAAAGCGTGGACAACCAAACGCAGTTGGCGATACACAACCTTCTTCTAGTGCGGGATTAGCAAGCGAAGACCACCCATGTCAACTCAGATTTTTCCCCAAAAATCACCCATGCGACGCGGTCCAAATTCAAACCCGTCTTCTGTAAGAAGGGAAAAGTGGGGGCCCAAATTTATGAAATTTTTGGATAATCGCCCCCGCTGACTCCCCAAAAAATTGTCGGGAGTCATTAGCAAAAGCTAGCAAGCTACTCGCAAATCGGCTCGGAGCCTGAGCTATATCGATCACTACTCAATCTGAGATCGCATCGACTCACGGGCACTCGCCAAAGCATGAGGCAGTTCAGATGCGTTTTTTCCGCCAGCTTGTGCCATGTCGGGCCTACCACCTCCACCGCCGCCAACCAGTTTTGCAGCATCTCCGACCCAATTTCCGGCGTGGCAACCTCGCGTTACCAAACCTCTGCTAACACCCGCCACCAAGATCACTCGGCCATCTTGCGCTGAGGCGAAGAAGATGGCCGTTTCACAGTCGCTTTGCTTTCGAATTTGATCAATCCACCCCCGCATGACATTCGGGTTTGCCCCTGGCGTCTCAGCCACCAATAGCAATGTATCGCCGACCTTTTCTGATTGACTCATCAATTCATCAATAGAAACCTTTCCGCCTGCAGTCGACTTCCGTATCTCCTCCACCAGTTTACTGTGATCTTTGAGTAATGCATCCAAACGCTGGCAAACATCTTCAATCGAAACGTTAAGGCGTCGAGTTAACTCCCGAACCGCGTTTCGCACTTCGTAATAGTCCGAAAGATTGACTGGTACTCCGTCTCCGGTGTACGTGTATTCTTTTTGATGCTCAGTACCTTTACCGGATGCGAGCTCTTTTTTCAGCGATCGGACTCCATCGATCAGCTCGATCGATGCAGAGAGCGCATGACTCACATCACAGGTCAGCAAGTTTGCAACTTGAGTTAAAAGATCTCGAGTTTGCTCTCGATGCTCAATCGCGCGAGATCCCGTTAGAGCTTCAATTCGACGCGTACCAGTAGACACACTCTCTTCAACGACAATCTCAAAAGACTGTACATCTCGTGTGTTTTGAAGGTGTGTTCCACCGCATAATTCTCGGCTGAACTCACCCATCGTGACCATTCGACATGGATCTGGGTATTTCTCGCCGAACAACATCATTGCACCAACTCGTCTCGCCTCTTCTAGAGGAACGGTATCCCAGACGATTGACTCTGATGCGTCGATAAGTTTGCTGACATCTTGTTCAATGGCAACCAACGTTTCATCGGCAATTGCCTTAGGGTTGTTGAAGTCGAATCGCAGTCGATCTGCTTCGACTTTGCTACCCTGCTGCTCGGCATGTCTCCCGACATGCTCATGAAGAGCGTGATGCAAGAGATGAGTTGCCGAATGAGCTCTTGCCAATGCCAGACGACGATCCTCATCCACCTCTGCCGTGCATTGCTCACCGGCATGAATTTCACCTCGAACTAACCTTCCTGTGTGAACAATGAGGCCAGCGTGTCTTTGTGTATCGATGACTTGGAATTCGAAAGCAGCTGAGTAGATACGACCCGTGTCACCTATCTGCCCACCCGATTCACCGTAAAACGGCGATTGAGCGAGCACAAGACGAACAATGTTCTCACCCGGTCGATCAAGATGACTGAGCAACTGGCCCTCCTCGTCCCCTTTATCACCTGCGCCCGTGATGATTCCTTTAATCTCGACATCGGCCGAGGTGGTGTCGTAACCGATAAAAGGAGTTTCGCGCAGAGCCTCCTTCAAGGTTTCGAGCGGCCCAGTTTGAAATAGTTCCCGCTGTCCAGCTCCACTATCGATGGCGTGCTGGTCCATCGCTTGTCGGTAGCCATGCCAATCAAATGTGAAGTTTTGTTCCGCACTCAGTGTCTGCAATAACTCTGGCGGAACACCATATGTCGAATTTAATTCAGCCGCTGCATCACCAGGTACCATCACAGCAGATTCTTCACGCATCTGCTCAAAGAGTTGCGAAATGCGTTTCATACCGCCGTCAATCGTTGAAAAGAACGCTTTTTCTTCCGATTCAATGACTTCCGAGACCCGTTTAGTCGTCTGCTGTAATTCGGGGTAAGGGTTTTTTGATGCATCTGCTACAGCTTCGACCAACTTAAAAAGAAACGGCTCACGGATATCCATTTGGTAGCCATCTAGTACCGCGCGTCTTATCAACCGCTTGATCACGTACCTAGCGTCTTTTGGCCCCGGATAGACATTTTCGTGGATTGCAAAAACACAAGCACGCGCGTGATCAGTAATACGACGTAAGCGTCTTCCATTATCACTTTCATACTCGTACTTCTTACCAGTCACCTCCGAGGCAGCCATCAAAATCGAATACAAATTATCGATGTGGTAATTCGTCGGGACACCCTGAAGCACACTAGCCGTTCGCTCCAGTCCCATTCCCGTGTCAATATTTTTACTCGGTAACGGATGTAGATTATCCGGTGGTCCTCCGACACGATTGAACTGAGTGAACACAAGATTCCATATCTCGACATCGCTTCCGTCTTCAAGATGGTAGTAGATTTCGCTGCAAGGCCCACAGACACCATCAGGGCCTTCACTCGGCGCCGAAGCAGGCCAAAAGTTTTCATCCTCATCAAGACGCACAATCCGAGTGGTTGGGAGACCTATCTTCTCTTGCCATATGCCGTAAGCTTCATCGTCGTCCTTGTAAACAGTAACACTCAGCCGCTCCTCGGGAATCGCTAACCACTTTTTACTTGTTAAGAACTCCCACGCCCAAGCAATTGCTTCCTCCTTGAAATAATCTCCAAAACTAAAGTTTCCGAGCATCTCAAAAAATGTGTGGTGGAAAGCGGTACGGCCAACGTTATCAATATCGCCGGTCCGTAAGCACTTCTGGCAAGTGGTTGCCTTCGTAAAATCCAACTTCACCTTACCGAGAAAATGATCCTTGAACTGGTTCATCCCCGCGGGAGTAAAAAGCACCGAAGGATCCCAAGACGGCACCAGCACATCACTAGGACGACGAACACATCCTTTGGTTTCAAAAAATTCTAGATATTTCTCACGCAGTTCGTCAGTTTTCATCGTTGGTGGTTGGGTTAGCGATGCAGGTAATGTGAGGCTTGGATCGATTTCACACAGAATTCAGAACAGTTATTCAACAGTGTCAAATGGTGTACAAGCCAACAAGAAACAGAATGGCATCATTGAAAATGCTACGAGCCAAGATCATATCGAAAGTTATGGGAATATCAGAAGGCCTGAATAAAGCTCTTTTCGCCTGACACGTATAATTTTGGCACAAAAGGCTGCTCGAGGAGGGCACGCACCCACACCAGACTTCGATCCTCAAGATCGCTCGGTAACCGTCTGCATCAAAATATCGCTCAACGTTCGGTCACCCGCTCCTTCAGTCATCAAGTCAGGAGCGGGCACGCGTCCTCGGTATTTCGCTAACATACACACTCGATGACGGTGAGAAAAAAGGTCCGTTCGACGACCTACGAGGTATTTACCTCGTGCAACATCTGATCGCGGGCAAGCGGTTGATTCTGGATAAACCAACCTCGCCATGAAGTTATTTTTTTGGACACAACACAACCATCACTTCTCATGACTTGTTGTCCGCAACAATTGTCGAATCGTGTTGACGCAACGATCAATTAATAGGAAGACCATGAAAAACTCTGTCAATATGATCGCGATGTGCTTGGCTTTCCTCTGCATCTTTTCATCCGTTGCGACCTGTGTTGCACAAACCAACGGGAATGCGCAGACAGCGAATCCAAAATCAAAGCAAGACGCGAAGCATCTGAAAATCGAGTCAAACGTCACGGATGATCCAAAGTACGCAACTTTTGGAATTTACGAACAAACCGCTCCAAGGCCAAACTCTGCTGAACCTGTTTCGGTGCGTCTTCCTATTGATCTAAAGAAAGGAACGCGTATTGCGCTAATCGGCAACACACTTCTCGACCGCTCGATCCACTTCGCGCACCTCGAGTCACTGATCTATCAGAGGTACCCAGCCAAAGAGATCGTCATACGCAATCTGGCGTGGTCTGGAGATAGTGTTGATTTACGCCCTCGACCTGAAAACTTTGCGGATTTATTCCAACACCTTCATCATGAAAAAATTGATTTAATCATTGCAGCATTTGGCTTTAATGAATCGTTTGCTGGAAAAGAAGGTCTGAGTTCATTTCGAAATAATCTTACTCAATTTGTGGATCAACTCCGAACCAAATCATTCAACGGAAAAACAGCATCACAAATTGTACTTCTGTCACCTACCGCCAATGAAGACCTGCCAGCGATTCCAGCCGCATCAATGAACAATGCAAATCTACGCCTCTACACGGAAGTAATGCGTGAAGTGGCTGAAGAACAAAGAATTGGATTTATTGATGTGTATCACCAGACTGAAGCTTTAATGACCACTGGTGCAATGCCATACACAATTAACGGTGTTCACCTAAACGTGGACGGCTATGCTGCTTTTGCCAATCTCGTTTATCGGGGACTATTCCAGGAGACGCCACCCAGCATCGATGAATCAATTCGACAACTCGCGATCGATAAAAACCGACAATACCTGCGGCGTTACCGCCCCCTCAACACTTTCTATTACACGGGTGGACGGAGGAAAGACTATGGTTACTTGGACTTTCTACCAGCGATGCAAAGCTTTGATCTGCTAGTGGAGAATCGTGAACGCGCAATCTGGAACACATCTACCGGCGAATCTTCGAACATCGACGACTCCAATGTGCCTCCGCTACCGGATTCGAAAACGAGTCGAGGTGCAAATCAATGGCTGTCTGCAGAGGATGAACTAAAGGCATTTAAGATCGACCCTCGATTCGAAGTCAATTTATTTGCTGGTGAGGAACAGTTTCCGGAATTAGCTTGCCCCATCCAAATTCGCTGGGATTCCAAAGGCAGGCTATGGGTCGCGTGCTCAACGACTTATCCTCATGTTTATCCCGGCAACGAACCCAATGATAAGATTGTGATCCTAGAAGATACCGATCTTGATGGCCGAGCGGATCAATCAACCGTCTTTGCTGATGATCTGCACATTCCACTTTCGTTTGAGTTTGGAAATGGGGGCGTTTATGTTTCCGAAATGCCAGATCTCACTTTCTTGAAAGACACTGATGGGGACGACAAAGCCGATGTCCGTGAACGCATCCTGACCGGATTCGGCACCGAGGACTCCCATCACGCACTTCACGACTTTGTCTGGACTCCGGACGGTGACCTCCTCTTCAGGGAATCTATCTTCCATCATTCCCAGGTGGAAACACCATATGGTCCGATTCGCCAACAAAATAGTGGCTGGTTTCGCTTCGATACCCAAACTCAACGACTGACAAGTTTTGGCACGTACCGTAGTACCAATCCTTGGGGAGTCACGTTTGATGATTGGGGGCAGCACGTTGCCAGCCACCCCATCTATGCAGCAGCTTTTCATTCCCTTGATCCACCCTACCCGTTGCAGCATGCTACCCCCAAAGGACTTCAAGCCTACTCTGGTACATGTGGGCAAGAATTCGTTGACTTTGCAACTTTCCCAAAGTCCATGCAAGGCGATTTCATAAAAGTCCGTTACAAGCCGACCAATCGTGTGGAAATCCATCACTGGAATGAAAATGCTTTCGGCTTTAAAGAAGAATACGTTGGAGACCTTATCTTCTCGACCAACCTGAGTTTCATTCCTGTCGATATCGGTTACGGTCCACGAGGCGCGCTTTACATTTGTGACTGGTACAACCCAATCAAAGGACACGCACAATATTCTTTACGAGACGATCGCCGTGATCGCCATTCGGGAAGAATCTGGCGAATTACTACCAAGGATACACCGCTACAAGACCCCCCTAAAATACATGACGCATCGATCGAAGAATTATTATCACTCCTAAAACGACCCGAATATCGAATTCGCTATTGGGCTAAACGGGAACTTCGGGAACGCAACCATGAAGCAGTCGCTACTGCCCTGCAAAAATGGATTAGCGACCTATCGAGTGACGATACGCGTTTTCGACATCACCAACTGGAAGCGGTTTGGATCTTGAGAGGCATCAAGGCACCCAATCTTGAATTAATTCGTGAACTGCTGACCTGTGAGGATCATCACGCCCGTGCCGCGGCAACAAGGCAGTTGCGATTCCTACACTCAGAGATGCCCGACGCGATTGATCTTCTACGTGTTGCTGCAAACGATGCCTTTGGAATCGTTCGAATGGAGGCAGCCATCGCATCGACCTATATCGGTTCAAAAGAAGCACTCGATGCTATGCTGGATGTAATGAAGTATCCGCGCGAGGAGCATCTACAATATGCAATCGAATGCGCTCTCGGATCAGCTGCCCTACGTAAACATTGGGAGAATGATCCAAATTACCAGATCGAATCGATTCTCAAACAGGCAAAAAGCGATTCTGGACTAATGGAACCACGGCCAACGCCAAAAGAAATTCAATTTGATCAACAAAAGGAACTTAAAACGATAGCGATTAGTTGTGTCCCTGAACGCATGCGTTTCACGATCGAGCAATTTGCCGTCAAAGCAGGACAGCCACTCAAAGTGATATTCACCAACCCTGATGCGACAGACCACAACCTCTTATTCATCAAACCCGACAGTTTGAGTCAGGTAGGCATGGCTGCAAACGAAATGGCTCGTGATCCGAAAAACGCAAACTCTGATTTCATCCCAGCGGAACAACAAAACTTGATTCTGCAAGCTACGCCCATGATAGGTCCTACCCGTCAAGCAAAAGTTCATGTTTTGCGTTTCAACGCACCAACCAAATCTGGTATCTACCCCTACCTTTGTACATTTCCGGGGCACTGGGTAGTGATGCGAGGGGAAATGGTAGTGACTGACGAGCTGAATGATGTGAGATCCCTTCTCGCGAAAGCGGCCCCCAAAGTCATTAAGCATTGGAAAATGCAGGATTTCGCAACGCTAAAAACCAAGCAAGATGAAAAAACAATCATGGACGGCATGCAAGCGTTTGTAAAAGCGGGGTGCAATCAATGCCATCAACTGGCCGGGCATGGCGTCAACTTGGGACCCGACTTAACGACAGTTGGTAAACGTTTAAGTGGAAAAAAACTACTTCAACAAATCTTAGAGCCATCGGCAGAAATACATAAAGATTACAGATCTTGGAAGATACTCACTGCCGATGGCCAAGCAATCAACGGTATCATACAAAAGGAGACAAAGGAAACCATTGAGTTGGTCACAAACCTTCTTTTACCCGACGCAGTTTCAATCATCCCCAAGAGTGAAATCGATTTAAAAATTGAGTCCAATATCTCATCAATGCCAGTTGGTCTAGTTGATGTGCTCACGGAAGATGAGATCTTGTCTCTCGTCGGTTTTCTAGAGTCAGACGGATTCAAGTTGCCGCTCCACCTACTTGATCAACACGGTCACTCACACAGCACCAAATAGTGAGATACCGTATCTTTTCACCTGAATACAATTCAGGTCCGCCGTAATTCAGTCGTCATCTGGTCCGATAGCCAAGGCATTTGCGTCAATCGTCCGAAACATTAACTCGCGTGTAAGGACTAGAGAGGTACGTTCTAAAAGGCACCCCTTTAAAAGAAATGGTTTTCCGATGATTAGAGAAAACGTCCAACGTTTTCACTTGAGATCCGACAGCTATCTTAGCTACCCATGATTCGCCTTCTTCCTTATAGCTCATGGATGTGCTGTTCCCAGCCGGTATAGGCTCAGACAGATAACGCGGTGTGCCATCATTAGCTCGGTTTTCCATCCACCATATACGCCCCGTTTCTGCGTCACTTCCTTTGGGAAATCGAACTCGCACTTCGACTGAATCTTCTAATTTCTTGACGCTCAGCTGTGGTGGAATAAGCATTTTCCCAAGGGTCTGCTGTGGAAAAAAGTGCGAAAGCAAAAACGCCGCTTTATTTTGTTGATCTCGTTCAAGTCGAGGGTGGCCGTCTTTGCCGTGCCCAGTATTTGCACCGAGATACAGCGGGATACCTGGATGATGAATTCCGCCCCATACTAAGTCATACGCAACCATATCGTGTGTACCCGGGTGAAATAACATCTCCACGTTTCGTTTGCGAAGTTGATCGACATTTCTTGAAATGAATACTTCATCAGAAATCTGCGCGGCAAACCGCTGCAGGGCATTCCATTCATGACCCGCGGCTAGTACTGCCTCATGGAAACTCGGGCCAAAGTGACCACCGGAAAAAATACCGCGTTTACCCGAGGCAGAGTCGAGTTCATCCCATGCTTGACGTTTGTACAAGCGAATCGGCGAATCCCAAATCGGAGAAACAGAAGCATGAACTGCCGTCATCCTGTGATCGTGAATGATCGCCATCGAGGGGCTCGCACCGTTTTTAGACCCTCCGCTCATGGCCACCTTACCAACTTGAAAATGATCAGTCTCAGCATACGCCAGGGTAACCGCGCGCATCAGTGTGACGGGCCAAGCCCAGTACTGAATCTTGTACTGCGGATTGAGGGTTCGCGCAAACCGACGCTCAGCCTCGTTGGCTAATTCCGGTAATCCAAAAGTTCTCGGCTCCTGTACAACGGTTTTTACCAAGCCAACGCCGCCCTCGACGAGCATTTGCTCTAAGTCCGTCAAGCGTGCATCTTGCTCCAATCTCTTTGGACTGTGAGAACCCGTGAGGTGGAAACCCTTCGCTTTTTTGTTTGCGGGCACAACCATTCGCACGGGAACACGATATTGTTGCCCAGGCCATATTTCTCCGACATTAATTGTCACCAATTTCTGACGCGTGGTGACGGGTCCGGACACGTTATGCCAAGGCTGTGTAACCGTTACATCCAAAGTCCGATGATCGCGAATTGCTGACATATCAAACAATTCATCCGCGTCTAAGATCCCCAGAAGCGGACCAATCATCGTCGTGATCGCGACTACCAAACCTCGAATGCATCTACTACTCATTCTTTATCACCACGATCTTCTAACACCACCGAAAGAGTTGTTCTCGGGTTTAGCTCATTGAATCTTACTTGAAACGACTCAGACAATCCGTCTCGGACTGACGCCGCGGTTTCCGGTAACACCGATATTTCAGAGACTGTTTTACCCTCAGTGCACGGTTCGATTGTAAGTAACAGAGGACAATGCTCCACGGATATTTCTTTGGTCGTCTTTTTCCCCACAGACTCTCGAGCGTACCGCAAATCAACCCAAACCGGTTCTTGATCTACGCCGAGATTCATCGGGATTTTGAATTCCATCCACTGCCATGCCGCTGGCAAATTCTCTTGCACCCAAAGTCGCTTCTGGGGAATGGAGTACCTGATGCCACCAAAGCCCTCTAGATAAAGCAGGATTTTACCTGCATTAAAGTTCGAATACTGATCCCCAAATTTCTCTCCGGATCTCGTGTAAGATTCTGGTGCAACAGGAATGTTCCATTCATCATCAAAGTTATAGTTAGATAAATGATTTAGCGATAACGTTTGAGCTATCACACCCATTTTCTGCTGAAACATACCACTCAATGTGAAATAGGCCGTATCCGGAGTGTAGCCGAAAGATTGATCCACACGACTTGCATAATCTTGCATTGACTGGCGAGACATTGCGAGTGGAAAGAACATGCCGTAGAAACCAGATTTTCGATTCAACGCCCAAGCCTGAGTCATTTTCTGAGCGTAATCACGAGGGAAGTGCGGTGAGCGAAAATGCCAAAAACCATTGGTCATCAACATGCCATCCTGTGGACCTGCAAAGTATTTTGAATGACCATGCACTTCCCATCGCTGTTCAAACCATGAATCAATCTGGTTTTGGTCACGCGGTACTATTTTATTCCAGTGCAAAACGTCCTCATGATGGTCCAAAATCTTGGCGATCTTCATCAAGGTCTCTGCGACCTCGAAATGATTTGAAGCAAATGGCGCAATTTGATCGTAGAAGACGTCACGGAAGTAACCCTCGTAACAGTCCCGGAGAAACTGAACATCACCCGTGTGCTCGAAGATTTGCCACGCGCCAAGCACGTGCTCAGATAACTCGTTACCGTAGACACCTGAATGCCAAGTCGTCCCCTTATTATCTGCCAACGCGATAACACCATTGTCCGCTCGTCGGAAATGTCCAGACGTAAACAGATGCTTCCACGTTAGAACATTCCCGTAGGCATAATGCGCCTGATTCTGCAGCCAAGCTCCGACTCTTATCTGAAATGTTGAATCATAGCGGTGCATACCGAGAAAATTATTGACTGCCGTTTGAGTGTGGGATTCTTGCTCCCATCCGTCTCCGACATTGATGTAGTACATCAGATACAGAGCCCACAAGTAATAATAAATCTCTTCGTACTTTCGATCTGAACAACGAAACCAAGGTATCTGTTGATTTAGTTCGATGTTAACCGCGGACGTTTTTTGAGCCATCGTGTGCCGAGCATTGGTTATGTCACTGGCCGTTAAAGATGCGTCGATATTTGTGGCTTTGTCGGATGAGATTGCGCTACCGAAAACTTCTTCCGCAGCTGTGATCGCGAGTTCATATTGGTCACTCATCGCCCAAGTGATCGCGACGCCCTCTTTGTCGCAATCAACCACAAACTCGTATTCCTGTTGACCCTTGGGACCAACGGTGAAAGTGCAAGTCGAAGATATATCTTGAGATACCTTCAACACCGTGCTCATACCCTGATACATGATTGGTGCGACCTTCTCTAACCGATCCGTATCAGGCTTGCAAAGAGTTGTTCCACCTTCAAGCACGTGGATGGAATTAGCAGCATGGACATATCGAATCGATGCGGAACTTGTCACGCTGTGCCGACCAAAAAAACTCTGTCCGTTGAAGCGTAACTTTACCGGTTTGGATGCTGTAATGATCGTGCAGGCGGCATCATTGAATCCTATAAATTTTTCTTCCTTCAGAATAATCTCGTCGACCTCATACTCGCAGACCATGCGATCAGGGCGCCAAATCATTTTACGAGGCGCTGGATGACGGTATTCTTTGCCACCGACCAACACAGATCCGTAAAGGACGCGTGTATCCTTATAAAACTCCCAACCACCGAAGTCATTGCCCGTCCCTGTATCTCCTGCGCCCGTTCCCTTGCTTTGCGCGATCCCCACTCCACGACTTCTCAGGTCATGAAAGAAGGGATGTGTTAACCCCAGTGTTTCATGTTCCTGAAGATTCCAACTAGCGTGAAATCCACCAACGTAATAGGTGAGATTACCAGCAAGGAAACCGTGCTTCTTTCCCTGAACCTCTTGCGAGAGTCGTTCGCAATAATCTGTGAACGGTGGCTCTTTGGAGATTGCACTATCAGTAAGCAGGAGAGCAAGTATCGAGCATGCAATGCGCGTGGATAGATTTTTTTGCACGGACTTGCTCCACCTTAGAAAAAAGGAAACGTTACAATTAATTAAATCTACCAGCTTGCACTCGGAAGCAGGAGTGTTTTCGGATTATAGGTTGCACTAGGAACACGCAACCAAACTGAATTGATTAAGGATCCCTTCTGACCTCTAGCATTCTTGCATCCTGCAGATCAATGAATCAATCTAGATCTCCAATCCTTCGTTGGATCCTAACAGGCTGTACCATTGTTCTAACTCTTTGGATCGTGGTCGCATCGGTCTTGTATTGGATCTACGGAACTAATACCCATCATTCAAACCGCAATACAATTTGGTGGACGGAAAGAGGACGTGGATTGATTCCACCAAACGCAACGGACATCACACTACAACAAGACTTCCTTGATCATTACGCAACCTACAAAGTCAAAGAAAAAGACCTCAATCGATTCTTAAACGAGCGGTTCGCTCGAGACGGAGAAGTACTTGATTCTTTTCGCGATGAGAGAAGCCCCATCAGCAAAGATCAAATTGGCAAACCGTTAGGACGGCTCCAATGGAAGGTTCCCGAGGGAACGGTTGTTTATGGATATTCTGCGAGCAATGGCGGAATGCACTATTACTACCATGACCCTGAAAGCGGGCAGACGTACCAGGAGTCAGCTTATTGGTAAGGGTCGAGCTGATGAGATTACCTTACTTTGAAACCAATGCTTTCGACTATAAAAACATAACAGGTTTTGATTGAAGATCTTAAAATGGATATTTGGCTCCAAGGCCCCGTTCATGCTCCGAAATCACAGGTAATCCCAAATCGTTTCGAAAACCAGACTTCTGATGATTTACATGATTCTTCCCAGAGATGGATAATCCATCATTAGAAATGATTAGTCGATCCGTCCATATTCCACCTTTCAGGGTCCGGCCAACCTCTCCCTTCATCGTTAATAAATTACCGGAAGTCGACCAGCTGGGTTTACCATTTGGCATGATTAACTTTCCGTTATCAAACAACACCCAATTCTTAACAACTTCTCCGGGCGCAATCTGATATTGAAAGCAAAATGCTCGCTTTGGATCCAGAATCTCCCGGGCCTTCTCAATCAATTGCTCGCTCTTAGTATCCTCACCCGATCTGAGTTTCATATCCGCTGCGCGATCATATGCTGAAAGAACTTTGTGACGCACGGTCGTTATCTTGAAAAGATACTGTGATGTGTGTTGTCGCAGCGCGATCGAGAGCGGCAACGTACGTGACTGAATGAAGGACTTCCGTTCCGCCTGCATCACTCGCGCAAAATGAATTCTGTCTGCCGCACTCATACCAGCAGAAAATCTGCTTCTGCCCTCTCTGATCTTATCCGTTTCGAGCTCAAACGCCTGTAACAGTATTTCAATAGCGTGCTGCTCCGTTTTCTGATAATCCTCTATCACATCATCAAGTCTTTTCAATGCAGGATCTTCGGACCAACTCGTTGTATGGAGCAAACAACAAACGGCGGCGACAACTCCGATTATCCAACGCATCGATACATCAACTCCCACACCTAAAATACAATCGCCCTCGATGTTCTCTGAATCACCGAATGCAGTGGTGTTCAAAGTGACTGAAAGGATAAAAAATCCCTAGGACGATCTACTTAACCCAAACCAAAATCTGCGAGAAAATCAGAGAATCGTCTCAGCAAATAATCTTCCCTCTGAGTGTAACCATGGGTAGGTGGTTACTTCTCTCGGATTCTATTGCTGTAGCATACGCGTCCATGTCGTTAAACCAAAGGTTCATTAAAAACAACTACTCTTCATGGATCAACGGTATTTCAGGCCCGCATGCATCATTGACTAAGGGCGAAGCCACTGAACCATCGTCTCTCGTAAATAGATCGGGAGAGTCGGTGATATTTGCCCGCTCAAGTGGACGAAGCAGAAAACGGACCTCGCGATTGCGGTGGAAACATCATCAGGCTGTAAATCTCCAGAACAACAAAAATGGCTAAACGAAAAACGGAAGTCCGGATGCGAACCTACGGCATCTATACAAAGTGGGATTCCGAATCAAAAGATTTACCACAACTTTGCAAGGTTACGACGCGAGTCCCTGCTGAAATCAACATTGAGTTCGGTTTTGTTATCCAGGTGAAAGGGGCAAAGAACCAAGAACTCGATTACTGCATTGACCACCCAGGTATTCTCGACTCCGCTGGCCGTAAACGCGATCCTTTCGATGGTTCGGTGTACGTCAAGACAAACGAGTGGGACTTCTACCTTGGTGACACGATTTGGGATCCGATCGATGATAAGCTAGGTCGCTGGCACATGTGGATCAAACTCAAGGGCACTATTGTTGCAGAAAAAACCTTTGAAGTCTTCGCTCCGAACCAAGAGTGAATGTCTCGCATTCAGTGGAGAAAAGAGACGACAGACAAAATAATCCTGGACTTCCGCTAGTGGTTCGTTTCATCCTGCTTTCTATGCAGGATCCCCTGAATTAACTCGAGGCGATAGCGACTCGCGTCACTCAAGCCGCCTAGGTTTAGCAGATATTGTCGTTCCTCATTTAGACGCTTAATGAACTGCGGATTAGAACGTCTAAGATTGATTGGACCAAACATCAAGGCGGATTCTAAATCCTCATTGTGATACACGGGATCGTTGCCTGATGCAGATTGGAAAGCCATCACTGCGTATGGCCAGTGCCCCCAAACGATGTACTCGTCAACCAAATGGTAGCCACTATCAATGGCCCAGCGACGAACCAAGTGTTCGTCTCGATTGGGTTGCAACACGACTTTAGGTGGAATTCTCTCGGGATGCTCCCTCAGAATGGCATCGATCGACCCTCCTCCCATACCACAAATACTCAAACTGTCAGCTTCTCCCGCTGCAAGACCGTTCAATCCGTCAGCAAACCTCGCTTCCCCCGCTAGTCCTATCAATGCACATCGCGAGTTTTCGAAAGGCTGTTGCTTATTTTCAATTGCAATTCCTACCCGTATCCGGCCCGACTTCAATAAAGAAACCAGCAAGTTTCCATGGTCAGAACCGATATCGACATGGCAATTCGCCTTTATCTGCTTAGCAACGGTCTTAAGACGAAGATCCAAGTGAGGCAACGCATATTCCTATGTGTGGAGCACAGACTTTTCGAACCGGTCATCGGAACCAAATGAACCGATGGAATAAAGCAACGCCTGTCAATTCGTCAGCTTATCTGACTAATACATCTGACGCATTTACGACTATGATTACTTACAGGTGGGAAATCAATCGGCGTCCATCTATAGAATTATTCACCCAGCGGTCAGCTTTGGCATTGCAGTTGTACCTATTCTTTGCCTGAAAGGCTCGTGTCATGTTTCGAATTTCCCCTCTCGCTGTGATCTCATTACTGATCACTGCCCCGTGCTTGGCAAATAACAGCTATTTCATCCCGGGCGATGCCTTCTTTTACTGTGAGATCGACCTATCTGAATGGAATCAACTCCAAAGCGGCCAACTCAACTTTCTGGAGTACGACCGACCTGAAGAAATGCCCGTCTTTTTCTGTGGATATACGGGCTACCGCAAATTGGATCTCTCCAATCTATCCACTCATTTTCGAAGACAACTGCTCAAAGCAATCGCGTCGATGAAAAAGCGATACCCTTCCGAAATTCTAGAACTCGAACGAGAAGAAAATGACGTTCCTGATACGAGTGGTATCGAAAAAAAGGAAACAAATAAGATCCGGGTCTTTGTTTACAACGAATCATTCGACTATTCGAAGTTTAGAATTGGACTCAAATACAATGAATCATGGATTGATTACGCAACTCAGCGTGGCTTCAAGCGGGAGCATTTTCAATATGATTTTTTTGTTCCAACGGTTCAGGGAATCACAGAATCGTGGCGCATGGGTTCAGCTGTTCCCCCACTCAATGTGAACCTTCCGTCTTCCAACCAAGACTCGATTTCTACTGCAATGAAGTTTGACGCATCGCGCGTAATGTTCTTGGTTTGCCCACCCGTCTCTTTTGAGTCACTTTGCTTTCCATCTCGTGATTCGAAACTGGAATGCTACGCCGTTTCAGAATCAACTCTCAAAACACTGGTGAATGACCAAAGCAGACCTCGACGGTCAATTTGGTTAGAAACCGACTGAACAACAACGATAATAAAAACCATACATCTACAATTGCATCCGCCAAAACTTGGCGAATCTGAACACGGCCACTTGATTCGTGAAGGGTAATTGAAAAACTTTTAAATTTCTGGCATTGGCGATTATTAGCGGATGTTCAGTACAGCTTGATTAGATCGATTCAAATTGCATACCTCATGAGAAATATTCACTTTTTCGTCACGCTAGCTTTACTTTCTCTGACTTGCGTGGAAGCAACACATGCGGACACTCGGCCAGCCAAGCCAAATATCGTGCTGATCTTGACTGATGATCTTGGGTGGCAGGACATTCAGTGCTATGACATTGACGAACCATCACCAATGGAAACGCCAAACATTGATGCACTTGCTAAGAAAGGAGTGATGTTTTGGCAAGCCTATTCCCCTGCACCGACCTGCGCCCCATCACGGTGCGCTATCATGAGTGGTGTGCATCCGGCTCGAGCTCAGAAGACGCATGTGGTTGGAGGAAACCCGCCACGACCCCATCACAAAACAGCGCACCCCATGATGCCGCCGTGGTACAGCGGGCGGATGCCTGACAGCGAATTCACATTGGCCGATGCACTTCAAAAAGAAGGTTACGCGACAGGCCATGCCGGCAAGTGGCATATGGCGATCCAGCACAACGCGTTTCCCGACGCCAAGGATCAAGGATTCGGGTGGAGCAGAAGTTCTCGGGGCGCTCGCTCGAAGATGAAGCCCGACCGAATTAGCGAGTTTGCGACGAGCAATCAAAATGATCCGTACCGACTGGATGAAAACGGTTATCCCTATCATCAGAACAGCGAAGACGCGCTGACGTTTCTGCGTGAGCACGATCACGAACCGTTCTTTCTTTATTACGCAACGTGGCTGGTTCATTCACCCATTCACACTCGCAGTAAGCAACTGCTGGACAAGTACTGCGAAAAGCTGAGCGTGCAGCCAGACAAAGATGATCCTGAATCATGGAAAGGAAAAGGCCAGACGAATCCGTTTTACTGTGCCATGGTCGAAGAACTGGACTACTACCTCGGCAAAATATTTGATTACCTCGAGCAAACCGAAGATCCTCGTTGGCCGGGGCATAAGCTCAGCGAAAACACTTATCTGATCTTCACGTCTGACAACGGTGGCATGGAAGGTCACCCCGGAGAGATTTACACAGACAACTATCCGCTCGATCGCGGTAAGATTTCACTGATGGAAGGCGGCACTCGCGTTCCGCTGATCATCACTGGCCCAAATATTTCGAAGGGACAGCAGTCCGATGTGATGGTGAACGGACTCGACTTTTATCCAACGATTTTATCTTGGGTCGGGGCCGACCAAGCTGGCGACAAATACTTCGACGGGGCAAACCTAGCGAATCTGCTTGCACAAGATCCAACCGATCCATCGCTTGTTAAGGATGCTGAGGGCAAACCACGTGAGACAATGGTTTGGCACTTTCCCAATAGCGTTGCGTTGGAAAGCAGCATTCGTATCGGTGATTACAAACT
>CALIBL010000018.1 GCA_938045805.1 uncultured Rubripirellula sp.
GGATGGTGGACCGGTAATGTGGTGAAATACGATACGGTCATCAAACTTCCCGAGAATGAGGGACTCAAGCCGGGGATGAGTGCCGAGATTGAAGTGATTCTGGCGGTGCACGAGGATGTGCTGTTGTTGCCCGTTGCTGCCGTAGTGGAAACGGAAGAGGGAAACTACTGTTGGGTGTCCGCTAACGGTCAGTCGGTCAAGCGAGCCGTGGAACTCGGCGATAGCAACGATGTCTTCATTGAGGTCTTGTCTGGGATAGTTGAGGGCGAAGAGGTCGTTCTGAACCCAGCGGCACTGGTTGAGGAAGCGGCGGAGGATGCATTGGCGACACTCGCTAGTGACTCCATTGATTCCGACAGTAACGCTTCCGATTCGACTTCATCGCGGGAGACAGCAGTCGAATGAAACGCTTCGTGATCCTTTCCTTACTTCTGGTCGCATCGGGGCTGATTGCATTTGCGATCCTTCCAGAACCGTCCGCCAATACTTCCGTCGAGGTTCCCACATACACCGTCGATCAGCGTGAAGTGGTGGTGTCGGTCACTGAGCAGGGAACCCTTGAGAGTGCGAACAACACGGAGATCAAATGCCGAGTAAGGGGTGATAACACGATCACGTTTGTGATCGAGAGCGGGACTCAGGTCGAAGAGGGTGCGATTCTGATCCAGCTCGAGACGCTTGCGATCGAGGAAGAGATTAGCGAACGCACCAAATTTTTTCATCTCGCGGAATCGGCCGCGGCGAGATCCCGGGCTGATGTTGAACGAGCGAAGATCGCAATCGACGAATATCAACAAGGTTTGTTTCCATCCGAGTTGGCGTCGTTGAAGAAGGATCTTGCGGTGGCTGAGTCAAGGATGCTTAACGCCACCAATCGTCTCAATCACTCGCGGATGATGTCGCGTAGCGAGTACGCGAGCGAACTTGAAGTCGAGGAAAGAGAATTCGCGGCCAAACAGGCGAGTCTGAATGTTGACTTGATACAAACTCGTATTGAAGTCCTGAAGGAATATACGCAGCAAGAGGAAATGGTTCGTTTACGAGGCGAGCTTCAGGCAGCGATTGCAACGCACGAAGCAGATCTTGAGACAGCTCTCGCGGATAAAAAGCGACTCGACCGGGCACTCGAAGAGCTCGAACTTTGCACGATCCGCGCTAAACGTGCTGGTTTGGTGATCTACCCCAACAGCCAACAGTGGGAAGAGGCACCCGAGATCGAGGCGGGGGCTACCGTCAAGAAAGATCAAACCCTTTTGCTCATGCCTGATCTTGGTCAGATGCAGGTGAAGGTTGGCGTGCACGAGTCCGTCATTGATCGGATGAAAACCGGTATGGCGGCCAATGTGACGCTGAACCGAAAACCGGTCTCGGGTCAAGTCAGCTACGTCGCGTCTGTGGCTCAGCCTGCAGGTTGGTGGACTGGCAACGTCGTGAAATACGATTCGATTGTTTCTCTGCCAAATCTATCCGGGCTACGACCGGGGATGAGTGCCGAGGTGGAAGTGATCTTCGGCCAGTACCCCGAGGCGCTTGCCATTCCCGCCAATGCGTGTGTTGAGTCGAGCGATGGATTCGTTTGCTGGGTCAAGAAGAATGGTCAGGTGCTACGCAGGGAATTGGATCTTGGTGACGGGAATGAAATGTTCATTGTCGTTCGTTCGGGACTGCAAAGTGGTGAGCAGGTCATCCTCGATCCACTGACCCACCTGCCTGAAGCTCAGCAGGAGGTCGCAGCAGCGGTTGAGCAAGCGAGTGACTCACAATTTAGATACGAAGACCTCTGAATCTAGCATCGTGAACAACCACCAACCGATGACCGATTTCAAACCAGCTCAGGGGCGTTTTAGCATTGTCCTAAAGGTTGCGGCTGTCTGCATGGTTTTCGGTGGCGCAGGTTGGCTGATCGCCGCATCGATTTCAAGGGAACCGATCGATCCCTACGCGGAAATGCTGACAGCCAAGATTCAGCGGGGACCCCTGGCTGTGATCGTTCGGGAGCAGGGGCTTTTGGAGAGTTCTGAGAATCATGAATTCAAATCCAAGGTGCGTGGGTTCAACGCTGTTCTTTGGATCATTGACAGTGGTACATACGTGAACGAGGGAGACGAGCTTGTACGTCTTGACGCTCTGGGGATTCAGGAGCAGGTGGATGAACGAACTAAGTACGCGAACTGGTCGCAGTCAGCAGCCGACCGATCCGCTGCAACCGTTGAGCGATCGCGACTAGCGGTCGAAGAGTACAAGCAGGGGCGTTTCAAAACTGAATTGCTTGGGGTTCAAAAAGAAATCGCCGTCGCAGAGTCGATTTTGCAGAATGCCACCGACCGCTTAAAACACAGCAAATTGCTTGCTAAAAGCGGCTATTTGAACGATACCGAAATTGAAGAGCGGAGCTTTGCGGTCGATCAGGCGAAGTTGGATTTGGATTTGAAGAGGACGCAGCTTGAAGTGCTTCAGAATTTCACTTACGAAGAGCAGCTTCAAACGCTGACCGGGAATTTGACATCGATCGAAGCAACCCATCAAGCGAACGTCGAGAGGGCAACCGCGGATGGTTCACGGCGTGATCGTGCGGTCGAGGAATTGCAGTACTGCGTGATCAAAGCGGATCATAGTGGTTTGGTCATCCATCCTAATGCTGCTAAATGGGAAAACGCGCCGATCGCCGAGGGTACCAATGTGCACAAGGATCAGGTCCTGTTGCTCATGCCGAATCTTGAAAAAATGCAGGTCAAAATTGGAGTTCATGAATCCTCCGTCAAACTTGTGAAAGTCGGTCAGCCCGCGCAAGTGATGATGGGAAATCGTGTGGTGACGGGTGAAGTTTCCGAGGTCGCATCGATCACCAAGCCGGCCGGTTGGTGGACCGGTAATCAAGTTCGATACGACACGCTGATCACGCTTCCTCCGGCAGAGAATCAATTGCCAGGAATGAGCGCGGAGGTAGAGATCACCGTTGCAACCTATGAAGATGTTTTGCAGATTCCAGTTGCCGCGATCGTCGAGACCGAGCAGGGAGCGTTCTGCTGGGTCAAGACGCCCGAGGGACGTGAGAGAACCAAAATTGAACTCGGTGACAACAGCGAGAGTTTTCAAGTGGTGCTCGCTGGGCTTAATGAAGGGGATGAAGTGTTTATCAATCCCTATGCTTTCGAAGGCTATGCCGAGACGATCAAGGGCTCAGCCAAACCGGCTGCAGCCGCAGATGAAGGCTCGACAGAAAAATTATCGGAGGATTCGGTCTTAAAAGAGAAGAAAGCTACCCAAAAGAAACCCACCCAAAACAAGTGATCGGATCGCCTCGAGAGGCACTCATCAACCGTGATAGCACAATTCTTTCAAACCGTTGACCTAGGCATCAAAAGCCTGCTCGTGCAAAAGATGCGGGCGGGGTTGGCTGCGCTCGGAATTTTCATCGGGACTTCCACCGTGATCTGGCTTGTGGCGATGGGCGAGGGTGTCAGCTATCGAGCTCAACAACAGATCCTCGAGCTCGGTGCCAAGAACGTGATCGTTCGCACCAAGCAGCCTAATGAAGGAAGCGAGGAGGATGCCAGTAGCCGGGTCAAGACTTACGGCTTGCTCCGAGCCGATTACCGCAGAATCGTCGAAAATATCCCTAACATTCGTCGCGCGATCCCGATGCGCGAATTGAAATTTGAACTCCGTCTCGATGATCGTACCGCCGACACGAAACTGGTTGGATGTACGGAAGAATATCTTGAGCTGAACCGCCTGGAGATCGCTCGCGGACGGTGGTTGGCCAATCGCGATCGTGGAGAAAAAGTGATCGTTCTAGCGGCCGAAACCGCGAGAAGATTGTTTCCCTATGAGAACCCAATCGGCCGAGCGATTTGGGTTGGCAGCGAGTTCTATACCGTGATCGGTCAAACCAAAGATCGAACCGCTTCGGCTGCGATCGGCGGGAGTCTGGATTCACGCGACTACAACTTGGATGCTTACATCCCAATCAAGACGCTTCGGCAACGCGTGGGCGACCTGGTGATGAAACGCGTCGGCGGCGGGCGCGGGTTTAACTTTGTTGGGGAAGACGTTGAGTTGAGTCAAATCACGGTAGAAGTCAACCGAATTGAAGAGGTTGACGAGACCGCGCAAATCATTGAAACGCTACTCAAGAAATTTCACGAAGAAGAAGATTACGCCGTCGTTGTGCCACGCGAATTGCTACGCCAAGCGGAACGAACCAGGACCATGTTCAATGTGCTGTTGGTGGTGATCGCTGGCATCTCTTTGTTGGTCGGTGGTATTGGGATCATGAACATCATGCTCGCAACCGTCACCGAGCGAACCCGCGAAATCGGGGTTCGACGAGCATTGGGTGCAGCCCGCAGTGACATCATCGGGCAGTTTTTGACCGAGACGGTTGTGTTGACCGCGAGTGGTGGATTGGCGGGTGTTTTATTCGGATTGTCAGTGGGGCCGATCTTCCGTTTTATAAAACAGGCTGTAACTGCCATCTCTCCTGATGCACTACCGCCGATCGTTCATCAACTCGAACCAAGGATTGCTCTTTGGTCGGTCTTACT
>CALIBL010000019.1 GCA_938045805.1 uncultured Rubripirellula sp.
AATATCGCTATTGTGTCAAACGCTGTGGTTCGCACTTAAGGTTGAAAAACTACTGATCCTTGGAGTGTCAATTCCGCTGGCGCAGCCAAGACTTGCGAGAAAACGTGGGATGAACTTTGGATTCGTGTGATGGCCGGTGTACCAGATTAGGCGATAAGCTGCCTGCTTTCGATTCTTCACCGCGGTCGATACGCTATGTCAATTCCAAGATTAATGACTGATTCAAATATTGAGTAGGTGATATGAGTGATTCGCTTTGTCGTTGGGGATTTCTGAGTACAGCAGGAATTGGCCGTAAGAATTGGAAAGGGATCCATCTTAGCGGTAATGGCCGAGTCTCGGCGGTTGCCAGTCGGTCGGTTGAAAAAGCTCAGGCCTTTATCGATGAGTGCTCTCAGGAGGTTCCTCAGCGTGGAGATGTCGCTGCGGTGGGCTCCTATGAGGAATTGCTTAGCCGAGATGATGTCGACGCCGTATATGTCCCGCTGCCTACCGGTATTCGAAAGCAATGGGTGGTTGCGGCTGCGAAAGCTGGGAAGCATGTCCTTTGTGAGAAGCCCGCTGCGGTGAACGAAGAAGAGGTTCAAGAAATGGTTGATGCGTGCGCTGAAGCAGGCGTGCAATTCATGGACGGAGTGATGTTCGATCACAGTCAGCGTTTGGCTAGAGTCCGAGAGATTCTTCAGGCGGGAGAGGTGGTAGGTAAGACGCGACGAATTTCTACCCACTTCTCTTTCTCTGGGGATGAATCCTTTCAGCAAAGTAACATTCGAACCGATGCGATCTTGGAGCCTCATGGATGCTTAGGCGATTTGGGTTGGTATTGCATTCGATTCACGCTCTGGGCAGCTGGGCTCGAAATGCCCACTAAGCTCTCGGCACGCACTTTAACGTGGCTTGCTGGAACGGAATCCGATGGTGAGGTGCCGGGCGAGTTTTCCGCCGAATTGCATTTCCCCAATGATGTGACCGCATCGTTCTATTGTTCCTTCTTGACGGTAAATCAGCAGACCGCAATGGTCTCGGGGGACCGAGGTTATCTATCAGTTGACGATTTTGTTCTTCCTTTTTACGACGCCGAAGCGAGCTGGAATCAGCATCAACATGTGCTGGATATTGATAATTGCCGTTGGAACTTTCGCAGGCATACTGATCGAAACGCGGTGGCCGAGTATCCATCGGGTGAGCGGAATGCTGCGGAGGTGAATATGGTGAGACGATTTGCTGATTGTGTTAACAGTGGCAAGATTGACCCGTTCTACCCCGATCTAACCTTGAAGACACAGCGAATCATTGACGCCTGTCGACGAAGTGATGCCGAAGGTGGAGCTTTGATTGAAGTCTGAGCGAGAGCTTGGCCTGATCGCTCGTTAATATTTTTGGTTTTTTGACCGGATGGTCCGTCCGGTCGCTTGATGCCTCGCTCTAGCCGTGGATACGCTTAAGCCGTGGATGATGTTGGATGAGTTTTGCATTGTTCTAAAAGTGCATCCGAGAGCGCAATCATCACCCCATAAGCAGGTCCCACTTACACTTGGTTGGCTTTCCCCACCAGGATGTAAGCCTTATCTGATGGTGATCCGTCTTGATCTGCAATGGATGGTGAAGAGGAACGAGAGTCGGGTTTGCTGTGTTGCGATGTCAACGAGGGATTGGCAACACAGGTTCAAAACCAGTGATTCGGTGATTGCGTGCTGCGAATTGCATGGAAGTGGTCAGGTGATGTGCGATTCCGCGTTTCATCATTGAGTTTCATTTGCCGTCTCAGAACCCCTCCGTCGCGTCCTCTTCATCGAGTTGGTCGAAGCAGATCGCCGAACGCTATCGTTGTGATTTGACACCAGACCTTGCCGACTGGTTTGATTCGGAGATCTGGCAGGAAACGCTTGCAGGTGAGTTTCTACGACCTGTTCCCCCGAGCGTTTTACTCCAACCTGACCCTGAAGTGATTTGGCCAGGATTGATGGTGCCTGACCTCATTCCTTTGATCGGTAATGATTCGGGTGACTGGCTTGGTGTTCGTTTGACGGAGGGTAATCAAACCGGACAGATTGTCTATTGGTACCATGGAGGAGGTGATTGGTTGCCTTGGGGAGAGACTTTATCTGAAGCGGTTCTTTTCAACACTTACTCTAGCACGACCTATCGCTTTTTGGCCGAAGCAGTGGGGGCTGAGGAACAATCTAAGCGAGGTAGCATTCGTAGAAACGCTTTCTCCCCTAGTAGCGACCGTACGTTTCGGTGGGCTGCTGAGCATTACGGGGTGAAGTTTGATCAGCTTCCCTCCCCGAATCTGCCTGAGGAGATCTCGGTCAATCGCCTCCTGAGTCTCGGTATCGCTGAGGTTGCTATCCGCTTTTTGAAAGCCCAGAAATTGCTGCGGCATTGGTCTCGAGATCAAATTGTTACGACCTTGGAAGACGGACTAGAAGATCGATCACATCAGATCAATCGTTGTCTTTTTGATGTGGATCTCGTTCCTGAATCGCAGCTAGAACGGTTGGTGGAGTTGACCGGGGATAGGCGGGTTCAGCGTTGGAGTGCGGTTGCCCGTCATGCTGAAGCTGTCACCACATTGGCTCCTGAGCAAGCTTGGGCTTGGCAGTTGTTGGGTTATGAAGCCGAGAAACGGGGGAACATTCAACAGGCAACCGCTTACTACCAGCAGGCATCAAAATGTTCTTCATTTACCGATCACACGACTGCGTTTGGTTTTCATTGGACCGAGCCTCTTGCTGCTAAATTCTCAGTTGCGAGACTTGTTGAGTTGAAGTCTTGCGGCGAAGCCGACACCGCTTACGTTCAATCTCTAACCTTGCCGGACATCGCTGCTCGAAGTGAGCAGATCATGGAATTCTGGATGTCGATGAGCCAGCACTTTGATGCTGCAGATCAGTTTGCGGATGCAACTCGATGCCTCTTCGCTGCAGGGTGGGATATCAGTCACCGTTCGATGTCGGACTATCGAAGAGTTCTGGCATTAATGAGCGATAGAGCTGGTCGTTGTGGTCAGGTTGCACGCGCGGAAGTTGCTGCAACGCACCTTCGGTGTTTGACCAATCGGTATGGATAGTTGGATCGCTTGGATCGATAAGTTTGTCTGAATAATGGATCTCAGTGACTCGCTTGCAAGGTGCGATGTTCAGCTTTTTTGGCCGGCGTAACGCATGCTGCGAATGATCGCATCTCGAACTTCCTCGACCTCTACATCACAAGCAACCTCCATGTTCATTGGCCAGTTCCGACGCAGACGTTGATCGAATAGCGTCATGCCGCGTGCTAATTCACCGCCTGTCTCAACCCTTCCCGCCATCGGTTCCCATGAAAATAAGTCTGGTTCCAAGATGGCCATTAGTGTGGTCGGGTCGTAAAGAGGGATTAACTCTTCACCGAGTTTTTGATGTGCAGCGCGGAAGGCGAACGGAAGAAGTTTTCTCAGTAGTGAACCCATGTGCGTACCGGCACTTGGAAGTTGATCGAGCAGTTCAACACCGAATCTAACCTCTTCGGTCACATCGAGGGGAACAAGGGTCTTGGTGGTTGCTGATGCAAAAACAGTTGCGGCGCTCTGAGGATCGAAGTGAATGTTTCTTTCGGCAACCGGGGTCGCATTCCCCGGGTGAGTTACTGTTCCCCCACTGATTAACACTTGGTCAATCAATGGAACAAGGTTCGGCTCCCAACGTATCAACCTTGCAAGGTTGGTCATTGGGCCCAAGCAAACAATTGATACTTCATTGGGATATTGTTCAATCAGCTCACTGATGACTTTCTCGCTCGCCTGTTGGCGTTGCCGGCCCGAGGGTTCAAAGTGGCACTCTGCCAAGCCATCACTGCCATGCAGAAACGAGTCGTCCGCTACTGGGGCGTTCTCACCCGGGGTTGCTTTACCAATCCGCGGATACTTGGGTGGGTCAAGCATTGTGACGAGCGAGGTCACATTATTGGTTGCTTGTTCAGCGTCAACGGTACCCGCAACTGCGGTGATTGCTAAAACCTCTAGTCGAGGATCAAAGAGTGCCATTCCTAGGGCAATTGCGTCATCAATACCCGGATCGCAGTCGATAATGATTTTTTTGCTCATGGTCAGATTTTAGGTGCAACCGTCTGAACAAACGAGACTGATTTGTTGCGTGGGGGATGAGGTCCTTGGTACAGTCTTGATCTGAAGCGACCACCATGCATTGTGCTCCCCGCAGGCATGTTGAGTCCTGAGACAAGCCCGCTACCAATTATTCGCCTGTTCTACGTGAGAGATAACGTTCGCATGGATCATCCTTCTTCCACCGTATCGTTTTCTGATGCAATCGAAATTGTTCGTGAGGGATTGGATCTGTCGGCTGAACAGACCAGCGGGTTAATCGATTCCATGCTCTCGGGCGAGGCTGGCGAGGAACAGGTGGGTCAGTTGCTCTTGTCTCTGAGGGACAAGGGAGAAGCGGTCAGTGAATTAGTGGGTGCTGCACGTGCAATGCGGCGACACATGACAAAATTGCCGCATCAGCACAAAGTGTTACTCGATACCTGCGGCACCGGTGGCAGTGGCAGTGGAACTTTTAACATCAGCACAGCGGTTGCGATTGTTTCCGCAGCTAGCGGTGTGCCCGTGGCAAAGCACGGCAACCGAAAAGCTTCAAGCCTGACAGGTTCCGCTGATGTTCTTGAAGTACTCGGGGTCAAGTTAGAGAGTGAACCAGAAGTCGTGGCTCAAAGGCTCGATGAAATAGGTATCTGCTTTTGTTTCGCCGCGAAGCTGCATCCTGCAATGCGCCACGTGGTTGGCGTCCGTAGGAAGCTGGGAGTGAAAACACTGTTCAATCTTCTTGGCCCACTCTGTAACCCAGCCGGCGCGACGCACCAGTTGCTAGGGACTTCCTCGCCTGACTCGCAGGACAAAGTTGCTGCGGCTCTTTATCAGCTTGGAACCCAAAGCTCATTCGTCATTCACGCCGAAGATGGGCAAGATGAGGTATCCCTCGATGGTCTTACTCACGTGATGCATGTCACCAAAGAGGGATGTTCAAAAATGGATTGGAGTGTGCAAGACTTCAATCTTTTACCTGCTGGTAGAGAGGCTCTCGCTGCAAAAGATCCTCAGGAGAGTGCAGAGATCATTCAGCGAATCCTGCAAGGTGAACCGGGTCCGTGCCGCGATACCGTGCTCGCCGGCGCTGCTGCAGCGTTGTTGCTTGTCGACAAAGTATCAAGTCTCGAGCAAGGTGTTCAAATGGCGGCAGAGACGATTGATTCAGGGGCCGCTACTGAGAAACTGAATCAGCTTTGTCAGGACTGATTGCAAGACGCTCTGTGGCCGGTTGATTGGTAGCAGTTTGAGTCAGAACAGTATTGATGACTCCCCAGCAGTTAGTTCATTGACTCTTCTGTCTCGTAGGCGGATGAACGGTTTGCGTTCAACTTAGCGGTAGACCACTACAAAGAAGACTCCATTTTTAACGTGTAGCATCACGGCGCCAGCCTCCTTCATGGTGGGATCCATGGAGTAGCAAGCCGAGACTCGTTTAGGAGCATGGCCGTAGACCCATCCCACCCCTTCATACTTTCCGGGTGCAAAAGAGCCGGGCGGATGTCCTTTCTGGCCGCTGGCGACCATTAGGTCGAGACGCTTTTTAGCAATCAACTCGAGATCACTGGCATGTTTTAGCGGTGCAATACCGCCTCGCTCGCGCTGAGCGTTCAGCAAGTTCAACGCACTGGTGACACCCGTGGCATGGAATTCACCACAATCCTCACAGTGATCGATTTGTCTGGTGGGACGCTTAAGCGGGTCAAGCTCCAGCGTGAAAAAAGAAGTTTCGTAATCGGCAAGACAAAGCTTGCCAGGTAGTACCACCAAGAGGGCAGCCAAGATCACGTTTTTTAAAGTCGGTTTCATGGACTTCATTACTCTTAGAAACGATGCTGGGCAAAAAAGGCAAACTGTAACGGCGGTTTTTATCTTTCGCCTTTCTCCCAAAAAGAAAAGCCCCCTAAAGTTGAAGTTCGAATTGCTTAGGGAGGTAATTCTCACATCACTCCCAGTAATTAAAAAAATTCAGCATCGAGATTTTCGGTTTATCTGCCATGTCATACGCCACGTAATGGAACGAACAACACCTTAAGAAGGGTGGTTTTTGACGAGAATTTTTTGTGCTCGTACTTTACCCTGACTGGTCACCGTTGCTGAAATTGTCTCAGGAGTTTCAAGCCGTTTTCTTGACTCTTCTCAGGGTGGAACTGCGTGGCAAACAGGTTACCGCGTTGAACCATCGCGCAAAAATCCGTCCCATAGTGGCACCGAAGAGCAACCACATCGGGGTCACTGGGGCGGACGTAGTAGGAGTGGACGAAGTAAAAGTGGCTCCCCTCAGGCGTATCGACTAAAAGCGGCGATTCTTTAGTCTTTTGCACGGTATTCCAACCCATGTGGGGGACTTTGAACTGCTCGGGCAAATCAAAACGAACCACCTCACCCTCAATCACTCCCAGACCCTGATGCTCCCCGTTCTCGTAGCCTTTTTCGAAGAGCAGTTGAAGGCCCAAGCAAATTCCCAAGAACGGTCGATCGGACGAAATGAAATCGCGGATCGGATCCGCGAGATCTCGGCGGCGGATCTCGTTCATTGCGTCACCAAATGCACCCACACCAGGGAGCACGAGTTTTTCCGCATTGGCGATGACTTTCGGGTCCGAGCTGATTTGAGCGGAGCCTCCGACGCGTTCAATCGCTTTCTGAACGCTGCGCAGGTTTCCCATTTGATAATCAACGATCGTGATCATGGTTTTTGCGATGGGGATGTGTAATGCGAGTTTGGGATGGGACGACCGCACCATTGTGACCCTCTGAAGGCTCCAGACACCCACTATAGGTTGCAAATCGTGATCCCAGATGATGGTGTGAGGGCATTAATTGTGCCGAGTGTTCCCAATTCAGCGAATAGGTAGGATGACTCGTTGGCGGAAGGAAACAGGTTTTTTAGTCGAAAAAACCATCGAAGAGCGACCTTTCGCGTGCGCAATTCCTCTAAGTCGTTGGCAATGTGCTGAGATCGGTCTAACATCGTGATCCTCGAGGAGATGTATTTTTTTCCACGAGGCTCGCTCCCAGTTCCGAAATTCAAGCCCCTTCCAACATCATGTCTCAGTCCCTCGACTCGCTTTCGCGATTGATGCAAACATTGCTCGACCGAGCAGAGCAGTTGCCTGAGGGATCCTACACGACGAAGCTGCTGAGGGGTGGAGCGGAGAAAATTGGCGGCAAAATCCTTGAAGAGGCCCGCGAGCTGATCGAGGCAGCCGACGAACAGGGCGAGGAGGGACGAGAGCATTTTGTGTATGAGGCAGGAGACGTGATCTATCACACATTGGTGATGCTCGCTTACCGCGGCGTTCACCTTGATGAGGTGGCTCGCGAGCTTGCGCGTCGCGAGGGCACCTCAGGCCTCGTCGAGAAAGCGAATCGAGAAAAGTAATCCACTCCTGATCGGTAACGCGACCACGTGGTGTTGTTGGTCAAATTCATTCATCAGCTAAATACAATCGAGCGAAGAGCTAAACCGTTGGACGGACCAAGAAACCTAAGAATCGGGCTTCCAAGCAAAGGAAGACTCAGTGAAATCGCATCGGAGCTTCTCGGCCAGGCGGGGATCAAGTTTCGCCGCCAGAGTCGTGGTCTGTTTGCCAAGGTCAGTGGGTTACCAATTGACCTCGTCTTTCTGAGAACCGATGACATTCCGACGCTTTGTGCGGAGGGTGCCATCGATATGGGAATCACGGGAAGCGACCTTGTTGAAGAGGCTGGCGCAGATATCGCTGTCCGAATGAAATTGGGTATGGGACGATGTCGACTCGCTTTCTGTGTCCCGGATGATTCTGATATTGCGAATGCATCACAACTCGATCAGTCTCGGATTGCAACGAGTTTTCCTGCTGTGACCCGTCGCTACCTCGCTGATCGTCAGGCCGAAGCCCATCTGGTCGCTTTGTCCGGAAGTGTTGAAGTAATGATTCAGCTTGGGATCGCCGATGCGATCGTCGATCTTGTCGAAACTGGGAGCACGCTTGCCGCCAATCGCCTACGGATTCTGGAGGAGATCGGGTCTTACGAGACGGTTTTGATTCAGAACGACCGAAATCACGACCCGGTGACCGCCGACAGGGTCGTTCGCCGTCTCGAAGGGGTGGTCATTGCACGCGACTATTCGCTCCTCGAGTACAATGTGCCGAGGGCAAAGCTAGCTGATGCTGAGGAGATCACTCCCGGCTTCAACTCACCGACTGTTAATGCACTTGAAGATGAGCAGTGGTGTTCCGTTCGAGTAATGGTCAAACGAAAAGACATTATCGAAGCGATGGAGCGTCTTGAGACCTTGGGCGCTTCGGCCATCATTGAAACGCCTATTTCGAATTGCCGGCTATAGTAGCAATTATTGGGAAACGTTCATGAGTCATTCCACTCCCGAAGTCGATGTGCAGGCGGTTGCCAAGCTGCGAGAAGAACAAGCGGATTTTTTACTGCTCGATGTGCGCGAAGAATCCGAATTTTCCATCGCAGCGATCGACGGCAGCTTCTTACTCCCGATGAGTCAACTCCGGCTACGTTTCGCAGAGCTTGAACCCCATCGAGACCGATTGATTATCGTTCATTGCCATCACGGCGTTCGCAGTATGCAGGTAGCTGACGCGCTTCGAGAACAAGGGTTCTCGAATGTCCAAAGCATGAAAGGGGGAATCGACGAGTGGAGCCTTGATGTCGACTCGTCCGTTCCACGTTATTGATCCCGGTCAAGCTAGGTCACAGGTACCGCAGAATATCATTGGCGAAGACGACCGCCATCAGGGTCAGTAGGGCAAGGATTCCTGCAACCGTCAAGCGGAACTCGAGCGCTTCATTGGCTCGTTTACCGGCAACCAGTTCATAGATCAAAAAGACCATGTGCCCGCCATCAAGTGCGGGAATGGGTAGGAAGTTCAGGATCGCCAGATTCATACTGAGCATGGTTAAGAACATTAACTGTCTTGAGAAACCTTTTTCTGTTTCCTGCTTGGCGATGTTGACAATTTCAAGCGGTCCTCCGACATGTTTGAGCTTGATTTGACCCTGAGGAATCATGGCAAGAAACCGCAGCACATCGTTAAACCTTCGGACACCCTCCCGTAAACCGAGCGAAAAAGCTTCGCCGACCGAAGCCGCCTTTTGGATCGCTTGACGCTGTCCCAGGATCAATCCTCGATCAAATACAAACCTCGTGTCCGATTCGACAGTGACATTGGACTTGATGATTTTCCCCTCCTCCCCACGTTGGGCTGCAACAGTAAGGATGGTTTCCTCGGGCAGGATCTGAATGAGGTCTAAGAGATTGTTTAGCGGCATTGTTTCTGAGATTTCCCAGCGGTCCACCAACTGCTGAACCAAGGCGGTGACCCTTTCATCGCTATCCTCGCCGACTATTTCTTTGGCCGCATCCACGGATAATTCAACCCACAGTAGTTCATCCCCAACCTGCAGCGCTCCGCTCGAAGCGGCATCCTCATCGTTTTGGGAGGATGTATCAGTTTCTGCATTTGCTTCGTCTTCGACTGTCGTTTTGGTTAGGGCTGCGACCACCGACCGAGGTTGGTAAGCGAGTCCGATCGAGTTCACGGCGATCTCCCCCGTAATGCTCGAAGTGGGGCTGAGCGTTTGTAGGGCTCCTGCCGGGGTGATCTCAAGATCGACCATCTCCGACGCGTTGCCCTCCGAATCATCTCGTTGAACCGTCAATGAAATCGGAGTGGTTGCGGCCGCGAGTTTCTGTGCAACTCCGTATGCATCGAGTTCGGTTTCCCCGTCGATCGAATGAATCAGGTCACCAACTCGTATCCCAGCTTTTTCGGCGGGACCATCTTTAACCAATGCAATTACCGGCCCCAATCGGTATCGGAAACCAATCGTCTTGGCTTGTTGGGGTGGTAGGTTAACGTTCAGCTCAGAGCCATCTGCACGCCGCAATTTCAGTGCAATGGCCTGATCCGGCTTTGAGTAGATTCGGTGCAACAACGGCGCCGCGGGCACTCTTGAATCTTGATCGATCTGTATTCCATCGAATTCAATGATCTCTGCATCGGCATCTGCGGATGAAAAGACCGCGGCAGCCGTGGATTGAGGGACCAGTCGAGGATTGGATCCGAGGCGAGCAGCATTGGGGATCGCAATCCCAATCATCCTGGCTTCTTTTTGCAGGGGACTCGCTTGGGTGGTCAGGGTGTAGTTTTTATCGCCTTCGGGATAGCTGACACCGAGATCAATGGGAGCATCGGGTTGTTCGAGACCGCGTGTCAGGATTTCCTTTCGCATCTCAAGGAAATGCATCTGCGGATCGCTCCAAGTGCCGACCTTGATGACCTGGCCACCCGGTTCAATTCCTGCTTGCCATGCTGGTCCACCCGGGGTCACCGACCCAATCACTGCGGGGTTGTATTCAACACCGAAGCCAAACGCAATCGCCGCAAATAGAACTCCGGTAATCACATTCATCACCACACCAGCACTGATGATGATCATCCTCTGCCAAACCGGTTTTGCTGGAAAGCTTCGTGGGTCAAGGGCTTTGACTTCAGAGTCGTTTGCGTCTTCACCTTCAACTTGAATTCGCTTTGCTTCTTCTTCTTGTTTACGGGGGTCGTCGTCTTGGCCAAGCATTTTGACGTAACCACCAAGAGGGATCACACCGATTCCATATTCGGTTTCTCCGTACTTGAATTTACCCAAGGTGCTGGGGAATTTAATTGGCCCTAAGCGAATAGGAACGTCAAATCCAACGTAGAATTTTTCGCACTTCACTCCAAAGGTTTTCGCAGCCACAAAGTGCCCGAGTTCATGGACGAAGATCACCAAGCCGATGCCAAGTCCAATTCGCAGCGCGAGAGAAAGCTTGTAAACCAAACTGCTTAGCAAGCCTGGATCATCCGTCATCGCCTGAGCCAAAGGCATCACGTCTGTCACCCAATCAATCATTTAGCTTTCACCTTTTCTCGCTATTATTTACCTGCTTCAAGCAAGCTTCATCGCGACACGGAACCGTGCGATTTCTTAAATACCGTGTTACTTCTTAAACGTTGGTCTTCAACAGGCTTCGAGGCATCGAAGCTGCAATCGGGGTCCAGAAGACCTGCGAATCCCCAATCCAACATCGATTCATCACCTTAGGATTGCAAATTCATGCGTTTTCGCAGTTCTCCTCGCGCCCAGCCGTCCAATTGTAGAAGACGTCCCAGTGGGGGGGATGGTTCAAAGTTGTGGTGACGCAGCACGTCTGCACAGCCTTCGACGATGTCAGTAAACCGAATTTTTCCTTCCAAGAATAGACCGACCGCTTCTTCGTTTGCCGCATTCAGCACCGCTCCAGCGGTTCCCCCCACTTTTGCGACTTCAAAACCAAGATTCAAAGCGGGAAATCGATCTAAATCTGCTGCTTCCAGATCAAGATTCCAGTTGTTTTGGTGATCAAATGTCGGTGCGTCGCAAGGCAGGCGATCTGGGTAGGTCAACGCATACTGGATCGGCAATCGCATGTCCGGCGGACTCATTTGGGATAAAACAGATCCGTCCTGGAATTCCACCATCGAGTGAATGATGGATTGAGGGTGGACCATCACCTCGATCGCATCGGCGGGAAGGCCAAATAACCATCGAGCTTCAATGATTTCCAAGGCTTTGTTCATCATTGTCGCGGAGTCGATTGTGATTTTTGGACCCATCTCCCAAGTCGGGTGAGCGAGCGCCGATTCGCGGGTGGCTTCGGTCATTTGCTGCTTGGTCCAAGTTCGAAATGGGCCACCACTCGCGGTCAAGATGAGTTTCCGGGGTGAGTCCTTTGAGCCTTGCAAACACTGAAATATCGCAGAATGTTCACTATCAACCGGCAGAAGCTCTGCGGGGCTGCCATTCAGTTTCTCTTGTACCACCGGTCCGGCTACCACGAGTGTTTCTTTGTTTGCCAACGCTACTCGCTTACCCGCATCGATCGCCGCCAGAGTGCTCTCCAGTCCCGCTCTGCCCACAATTGCCGCCACGACAGTGTCCACCTCGGGTGATTGAGCCGCTTGAACAAGGGATTCGGGACCGAGGCCGATTGAGTCTGCGTGGTCCGTCTCTTTTTGCGAGGTTCGTCGTGTCTCAACGAGTGATTTCCCGATGTTTTCATCTGAAAGCAGCAGGCGACATGGGCTTTCTGAGGAGTGCCAGCTTTTCGCTTCTGCTTGAATCTCAAGTAGTTTTTCCGCTTGAGAGTGCGCCGAAGCGCCCCAAAGGCACCACCTTCGCTGTGTGTCAACTTGATTCAGATTTCGAAGCACATCAACCGTTGCGGTACCGATGCTGCCAGTCGCGCCTAAGACCAAGACATTCTGTTGAGGGCGGTCCATCGACTCGTGGCGTGATTCGGGCAACTCGGGATTCATATTCGTTGATTCAGTAGGGTGACGTGGGCGAGCACGTCTGCTGTCGGAGTTTAATCGCAACTGACCCAAATCAGTTTACCAGCCATTGCGGTGTTGCTGTAAACGTCAAGTCAAAGACGACTTCTTTGCGCACCGTAAAACGAACCAGACGGTGCAAACCTGCGAAGGGAAGCCAAATCAGGGATCGATCTCATCGGGTATTTCTGTGATCATACAGTAACGGATCTTCTGCATCGGTAGCGATACGACCGCCGCTGCGGTGTTTAGAGGAGATGGGCTGACCGCACTTTTTAATTCGAGTTAAACATGAGCGACCAACAACCTAAAGGCCAAAGCACGAACGACAGTGGGAGCGGCGGGAGCATTTGGTTGGTGCTCATTGCAGTGGTCGCGGCAATCATGTTGAGCGCTTTTCTATTCGGGAACGCGGATCGTCGTCTACGCTACCCTGAGATGATGACGCTTCTGGAACGCATGGCTGATGCCAGGCAAGTGGCGATCGATCCTGCACCAGTGAGTGATCCATCGGTCACTTCCGAGACAATTGAGGCAGTGGACGCCAGTCCTCCGGAAGTTGATGACGCGTTAGAAGGAAAACCTTCTGATCAAGGGGATGGTACTCCAACCGAGACGGATGTGCCCCTAGAACAGGATCAAACTGAGAGTTCAATCGAGAATCCAGAATCGAGTTCATCTTCAGTCGTCAAAAATCTCGATGATGCAGCGAATCCACGCGTCGCCAAAATCGTCGTGACCTCGATTCAAAACGAAGAGACTCTGATTGAATTGAGTGACTTGCGAGACATCCTCGTCTCTGACGAAGCGGTTACTGGAACGGTCATGTATCGCTCACTGGGAAAAAACGGAACGGAAAAAATCCGTGAAGCGATACGCGTGAATTTTCAAGCAGTTCGTGATGTCAACAATGAATCGGAACATCGAAGATTGGTGGAGTATTTGGAAGCGTCCGGTGTTACTTGGGATAACGCTCGACCAAGCCGCCTTCTTCAAGATCATTGGCCAGAACTGTTAATGATTGGCATTCTTTTGGTTCTTGGTGTGGTCATGCTGAGAAGAATCGGTGGGGTCGGTTCACCCATGTCCTTTTCAAGAAGCCGAGGGAAACTCTATGGGCAGGAAGACCTATCAATAAGTTTTGATGAAGCCGCTGGTATTAACGAAGCGGTGGAGGAAGTTCGTGAAGTGGTGGATTTTCTCAAGAACAGTGATAAGTACCATTCACTTGGCGGACGCATTCCTAAAGGGGTTCTGTTGATTGGCCCGCCAGGCACTGGAAAGACGTTGCTTGCCAAAGCGATTGCGGGGGAAGCGGGTGTGCCGTTTTTCGGTCTTTCTGGGAGCGACTTTGTTGAAATGTATGTGGGCGTCGGTGCAGCACGTGTTCGCGACATGTTTCAGCAAGCAAAAGGTCGCTCCCCGTGCATCATCTTCATTGACGAATTGGATGCTCTCGGTAAAAGCCGCAGCGGTTCGACCGTGGGCGGGCATGATGAACGCGAGCAAACACTGAATGCTCTGCTCGTGGAGATGGATGGGTTCGATTCCAACTCGGGCGTCATCGTCATCGCGGCGACCAATCGCCCCGAGACATTGGATCCCGCTCTGCTACGGCCCGGTCGTTTTGATCGTCATGTCTTGGTGGATCGTCCTGATATTGGAGGACGGGAAGATATTTTGAAGGTTCATATTAAGAATGTGAAGCTCGACGAGCAGGTTGATCTCAAAGGTATCGCGTCCATTACCCCCGGGTTTGTCGGTGCTGACCTTGCAAATCTGGTCAACGAGGCTGCTCTGCTTGCTGCCCGCAGGGAAAAGCCAGCGGTCGGAATGCAGGAGTTCAACGAAGCGGTAGAGAGGGTGACAGCTGGACTTGAGAAAAAGAACCGCTTGATGAATGAGGAGGAAAAAATTCGTGTGGCTTACCATGAAGCGGGACATGCAATTGTGGCCGCTGCACTGCCGAACACCGACCCCGTTCATAAGGTGAGTATCATTCCTCGAGGTATTGCAGCGTTGGGTTACACGATGCAACGACCCGAGTCCGAAAGATTCTTGCTCACCAAGGGTGAGCTTGAGAGCAACATGAAAGTCTTGCTCGCCGGAACGCTGACTGAAGAAATGATCTTCCAAGATATCAGCACTGGCGCACAGAATGACCTCGAACGTTGTACGGAAGTTGCCAGAGGCATGGTGATGGATTATGGAATGAGTCGATTGGGCCGGATCAATTTCCGTAAAAGTTCTCGGTCTCCCTTCCTCGCCGGTGGTGGTGGCGAAGGCTACCAAATGATGCACAGCGAAGAGATGGCCAAGTTGATCGATAAAGAGGTTGCAAGGATCATCGAAGATGCTCTCTCACAAACGCGTGAGATCTTGGAGCAGCGGCGAGAGGTCCTTGAGGCGGTCACGCAGCGTCTGTTGGAAATCGAGTCGATTGACAATGATGAACTGAGCCAATTGATTGAAGAGCACTCCACCGGTCCCTGGTTGGTGCCGGGAACGATTGCTGAGAAACCTCGTGCTCAGGTGCCTCCGCTGAAGCTCGATCCGAAGAGTAGTCATCAAGCCGAGTAATCCAATGCAGACGTTGCAGGCATTGGTTCGCCAGTGCTGGTACTGCACAGACCGGTAAATAATCTTTGACGATCGTATCGATCGTATCGTTTCTCCGTGGGGCGATCCTTGGATTGCTTGAGGTCGCAGCCTCAAGCATGTTTTTTCTTGGGATCTCAATCAATCCGCATGCAGAATAATGACACCCCGCACCGCTTGTTAAAGCATCGTTATACGCGGGTGTGATGTGTGTGCGGCGTTCGCTTGGTGCTCGGTGTTAGGTCGGTTTACCTGATAACCCGATGCATTGAGCCGTTAAGCGACTTGGGGCTATCTATTCGGTGTGCGACGGTAATGGATCTTGAAATTCTGGACTGGCCAGATGGTTGGGAAGATTTTGGAACAACCGCTTTTCCGAAACTCAATGCCCACCATCAAGCATGGATCTCTGGTGTTGCGGATGGTCTTTCGCATCGTCCCTATCTTATACGCGCTAAAGAGGAAGGTCGTGTCACGGGCCTCCTGCCATTAATGTTGGTTAAAGGGCCGATCTTTGGTCGCTTCTTGGTTAGCCTACCTTACGTGAATACTGGTGGTGTCTGGGCCAAAGATGAAACGGTTGCACGTGGTTTAATTGATCAAGCTTGTCAACTCGCCGACCGTTTGGAGGTGAAGTACCTTGAACTGAGGCATGAGGTACCAGTTCAGCATGAACGTCTGAACTTTGAACGCACCGACAAGTTTCACATGAGGCTTGAACTGCCAAGCACTGCTGAAGAACTCTTGAAGTCTTTCAAAAGTAAGCACCGAAGCCAGATTAAGAAGTCGGGTGACTATGACTTAAGCGTTGAGTTTGGTGGACAAGAGTTACTCGATGATTTTTACCGCGTCTTCGCTCGTAACATGCGAGACCTTGGGACGCCTGTTTTTTCGAGACGGTTGTTTTCGAGTCTTCTTCGGGAGTTCAATGGGGATGCGGAAATCTGCGTGGTTCGCAAGGAGAACTTGCCGATTGCTTCTGGGCTTCTAGTGCATTCGGGCGGAGTTTCTGAAGTGCCCAGCGCGAGTAGTTTGAGAGAATACAATCGAACCAATGCCAATATGCTCATGTACTGGCATCTCCTGCAGCGATCGATTGAGCGGGGAAGTCAGGTATTCGATTTTGGACGAAGCAGTGAAAGCAGCGGCACTTATCGCTTTAAACGGCAGTGGGGGGCTGAGCCGTCGCCGGCTGTTTGGCAGTACTACGTTCGGAGCGGTTCGCCGGAGGAGATGCGTCCCGATTCAGACGGAAAACAGCGACTGGTCAAGGTTTGGCAACACCTACCCGTATCACTAACTAAGTGGGTTGGTCCAACCATTGTTCGAGGGATTCCTTAACTCACTAAAACCGATACAAGGGCTACCGCGGCCGTTTCAATGCGATAGATCCTCTTGCCAAGATTGACTGATTCAAAGCCCTGATCAACCGCCTTTTGATACTCTGAATCAGTCCACCCACCCTCAGGGCCAATGGCGATTGCAAAGCTTTGGTCTAGCGAGTTGCTCATCAGTGAGGTGGGAGAAATTCCTTGGTCGGTTGGGTGAGCAATGATCTTCCTTTGGGTGGCTACTTCCTGAAAGTAATGCTCGGCGGTAACGGGTGATTGGATGTGTAGGAGTTGGTTTCGGCCGCTTTGTTTGCACGCTTCGATCACCACTTTGGAAAGCTTTTCCAGCATCGATTCGGTTGGCCCTCGCTGGGTGCGTTCAGCAAGAATCGGAGTGACCTGCTGAACACCTAGCTCGGTTAGTCGTTCAATCAGTTCTTTTGCTCGGTCGGGTTTTGGAAGGGCGATTCCTAGGTAGAGGCTTACGTTTGGTTCACGGTCAACCAGCTGGCCGGCTTCAGCCAAACACACACATTCATGACGTCCTATTTCAACCACTTTTGCTTCTGCCTGAAGTCCCGCTCCATTGAATAGCTCCACAATATCGTCGACTTTAATCCGCATGACACGGATTGCATGTTGAGCTTCGAGGCTTGGGAGTGATACCAATCCACCAGCCGTGGGAAGGTCCGGTACGAAATATCGTCTGGTCATGATGTTGGGGTCAGGTTCCATGGATGAAATTTCACTTCTCGGAGCTCCAAGAACATCAGCATATCACTCTGACGCAGCCTGAATGATCAATGCTCCAAGCAATCCGGAGCTTTTCAGTGATGTCGAAGCGTTTCAAGTCCTTTACTTTTTGAGCCGATAAATGGTATGCAACTTAAAAGTAGAGGTATGACCGGTTGTCTGATTACCTAGCACATTGGGGAATGGTCGATCGACCGTTTCGCTTAAGGGACACGGCGACGTTTTACATGTCGTACTCTCATCGGCGATTCGTCGCTGATTTTACAGATTATGTGTCGTCGCCAACTCAGTTTGCACGTATCGAGGCAGAACGACAATCAGGTCTAACCAGTTTGCTGAATTGGGTAGCTGGACTGCAGGGGGTTGAGTCGACATCGCTTCGTGTGCTCTTGTCGCATGAAGGACAATGTGGCGACGGTCGTACGATCAATGATTTATGTCAATCATTGGATCTGCCAAAGGATCTATCGAGTGAAGCTGGCCTGAAATTGCTGTGCGAGCAGATCGACAGCGATGCGGATCGAGGTCTTTCCGTCATCTGGTTACTCGATAGGCCGAATCAAAGCCTGATCCGATTTGCCAGCGAATTGTCAAGAACGACTCGAGGCTTGCGTCTTTTGTTTGCGGGTCCTGCCATGCCTGCAGATGATGGTCGGGGTGATCTCGGGTGTGATCTTCCTCTTGATCAACGCATTGATAAAGTCTTTTCAACCACTGTAAGCCGACGGATTCAGTTCAATGGTTTGCAGTTGGCAGAAACAGTCGACATGCTTGAGATGTGCCTAAGCGAGGTTGGTGGAGATAAAGTGATTTTCAGCGAAACGGCTGTTCGCCTTCTTTATCGACTTAGCAAGGGCAGGGTTGGGTTTCTTACCGAGATGGCCGAGGATTCACTTCGATTGGCTGCCCAATGGAGCTGTTCTCAGGTGACTGCTGATCACGTGGGTCTTGTCTTTCAAAATCAGCTTCAAGACGCCGCCTAATTCGCTTTTGATCCCTTCGCTTCCGACTTTCGGAAAGTTGCTCCTTGCCAGATTGCAATGGTGCCAATGGAGTGCATAGACGTGACCGCACGTGAGGTTTGTGAGGGTTTTAAGAGGCAGGTGTTCTTTTCCAATCGCTTTTCGCCACTGTTTTCATGGTGTGCCGGTCGAATCGCAATCTTGCGGGTAGGTTTCACGTATCGCATGCGATGGTGGAGATTTCACCTGTTTTCCATCGTGTTGTTCTTAGTTGTCCTGATCACCCTTTAGGTTGTGGGAAACTTTTGAAGTTACTAGCAAGATTCACACGGATCGTAAGAGAGCAAAATGAGTGGTCCCGTTCGATACCAGCCTGAGTGGTCGGAGTACGAAAAGTATCGTCCGTTGATCCTGTTGGGGGCGGGTGCATTATTACTCTTGATTCTGATTTACACGGGCATCTACACCGTTCAGGCCGAGTCACAGGGCGTTGTGCTTCGATTTGGAAAGTACATCAAAACGGTTGACCCAGGGTTGCGATTTAAAATCCCGTTCGGAGTTGATCAGGTTTCAATTGTTCCCGTACGTCGGCAATTGAAGCAGGAGTTCGGATTTGCAACGGTTGAAGGTTCAACGAATCCAACGCAATTTTCAACGGAGCAATCGTCTGAACGCAGCATGGTGACCGGCGATCTGAATTCAGCTACCGTCGAATGGGTCGTTCAGTATCGAGTCAAGGATCCACAGTTCTATCTTTTCAAAGTCCGTGATCCTGGTTTGACGCTGCGAGATCTCTCTGAGTCGGTGATGCGAACGGTGGTGGGTGACCGGACGGTTGACGAGGTGATCACGATTGGACGTCAGGAAATTGAAGTTGAGGCGCTCGCCAACCTGCAGACGTTGGTTGATCGCTATGAATTGGGGCTGAGTATCGATCAAGTTCAATTGAAAAACGTGAACCCACCTCTTCCCGTGCAGCCTTCGTTTAACGAGGTGAACCAGGCACAGCAGGAACGCGAACAACTAGTGAATGTTGCCAACGGTGAATACAACAAAGAGGTTCCTAGGGCACGTGGTGAGGCGGAGCAAAAAATACAAGCCTCCGAGGGCTATGCGGTTAAACGCATCAACGAAGCAGAGGGGGACATTGCCCGCTTCAATGCTCTTTATACCGAGTATCTCAAGGCACCCGAGGTCACCAAGCAACGCATCTATATCGAGACGATGCGTGAGGTGCTGCCAAACTTGGGTCGCAAAATCATTATTGATGAGGAGGCGAGTCAAATCCTGCCATTACTGCAACTTTCCACTGAGGCAGCGAGGGGTGCCAAATGAAACGAACCATTCTTCCTTTGATGCCAATCATTATCTTTGTCGTGCTCTTCTTTGCGATCAGTGCGGCTTATACTGTGGATGAAACTGAGCAGGTCATCATCACTCAGTTTGGTAAGCCTGTTGGTGAACCGATTGTCGATGCCGGATTGCATTTCAAGATCCCGTTTATCCAAGAAGTTAATCGTCTTGATAAGCGAATTCTCGATTGGGATGGTCGCCCAAGCGAGATGCCCACCAAAGATAAGACCTACATCGTCGTTGACACATTCGGTCGATGGCGAATCGACCAGCCGGAGCAATTCTTTCTTCGGCTAAGAGATGAGCGAAGTGCGCAGTCGCGTCTGAACGATATTCTTGGTAGCGAAACGCGTAACGCAATTGCCAAGCACGAGTTAATCGAGGTGATTCGAACCACCAAAGATCGGGAACCGGTGCAGGATACCGTTATTCCAGATGTGATCGAGGATGCCAGTTCGGTCGGTTCGATCGGTGTTCTCTACAGCATCACTAAGGGTAAGGCAAAAATCGAAGAGGAGATATTCGAGAAGGCCGCTACAAAACTGGCTGATTTTGGTATTGAACTGCTCGACGTGCGTTTCAAACGAATCAATTACAACGAGAGCGTTCAAAAGCGAATTTACGATCGTATGATCAGCGAACGCCAGCAGATCGCGGAAAGATTTAGAAGTGAAGGCGCCGGTGAAGCCGCCAAGATCATCGGACGAAAGGAAAAAGATTTGCTCGAGATCGAATCCGAGGCGTACAAGCGTGTGCAAGAGATTCGGGGCGAAGCCGATGCCACGGCAACCGAGATTTATGCCTCAGCGTACAACCAAACAGAGCAGTCCGTGTCGTTTTATCAGTTCATTAAAACGATGGAGACTTACCAGGAGATGTTAGATCGCGACAGCACAATGGTTTTCACGACTCAAAGCGATATCTTCCAATTCCTCAAGCGAATTGAATCCAATTAGGTCTTCTTGCATTTGAGGTCCGCATTGCTGCCTTGCATCGTGTTTCACGCGGTGCGATGGTAGGGATTGCGGAAACTTTTCTCAAAAAATCAATTCTTTCGGTTCTCTTTGCCGATACTTCTCACGGTGCGCCAGCGATGCGCTGGTGCGATCTGTCTGGCGGCGAAGATCTCAGATGAGCGTCCCTCTCGATGGGCGATTTGTCTGATCGGATCTTCATGTGATTTGGCCACTTGTACACTGTGATCCGGAAATCGCTGTCGATGCTACAACACCACGATCGCGATCGAGATGCCGCGAACGATGGTGAACGGATCAGGCTGTTGGTGTCCGGATGTCTGCTGCTCATTTCGATTGCCGGTTGTTCGAGACCCTGGTATCGCAAACAAGCTGACCGAGAAGCGTACGCTCTCATTCAGGAGAAGGGTGGTTATCTCGATCAGGCCACGATTTATCCTGGCCCTAACTCTAGGTTGGCTGATCCGAATTCGGTTGATGAGCCTCCGATGCCACCCGATGATCCCACCTCGCATCGATTGATGCACTGGGTTGATGGAAAGGAGGGGAGCGACCTTTGGCATCAGTATGGTCAGTTGAACACGGTGGAGTCGGTAGCGTGGGAAGAATCGCTCCCTCGGAACAGCGATGGCGAAGTCGCGTTGGACCTTCGCGGGGCGATCTCTGTCGGACGGTTGAATTCTCGCGAGTATCAGCGCCAATTGGAGACACTCTATTTATCTGCTTTAGAGGTTTCTCGCGAACGATTTCAATTTGATTACCAGTGGTTTGCTGACGGCGTGCTGGATCAAAACTATCGAGGTACAGGTCTTGGCGGACGAAGCGAGACAGGATTGGACAGTCAAGTTTTCTTCCGCAAGACGCAGGCAGCTGGTGGTGAATTGGTGGTGGGCTTGGCGAATTCACTGCTATGGGATGTGTGGGGTTCCGGTAGCGAAACATTTGGATCGACACTTGATTTTGCATTACGTCAACCGCTGTTGCGTCTGGGTGGGCGGGCTCGTGTGCTCGAGCAATTGACCCAGAGTGAACGTGATCTACTGGCGAACGTGCGTCAAATGCAGCAGTATCGACAAGGCTTCTATGTTCGTCTTGCGACCGGTCGCACAAATGGAAGCGGTCCTTCAACCGGATCGAGAATTGGACAATCTGGGTTGGGGGTGATCGCAGGGTTCCCAAGTGGGCGCAATGGTGCACCTTCGGCCGGTGGCTATCTTGGCTTACTTCAAGATCAACAAGAGATACGCAACCAAGAGGCAAATGTCGTTGCACTGCGTGATAGTGCAGCGCAGTTGGAAGCTGCTTTTGACGCCAATCGAATTAGTAGTCGCTTGCAGGTCGACCAAGCGTTGCAGGCCCTGCTGAATGCACAAAGTAGTTTATTGGCTTCGCGGGCGTCCTATGATAGTCGCGTCGATGCGTACAAGATTTCCCTCGGTCTGCCGCCTGATCTGTCGGTGGAAATCAATGACCCCCTACTGGATCGTTTTATCCTCATTGACGGCAGTTTGACTGATTTGCAGGATGAAGCTGCTGCTGCATTGTTGCGGATTCGGCGTGGGCGAACTCAACCGAATGTTGAGACGATGCGGGATCAGTTACTCGCGCTCAAGAACTTAGATGTAAAGGTTGATACGCAATTGGCGCTCGCCGGACGGAGTCTTGCGAATCTGATCGATCGTATTCCCGATCGGATGCAACAGTTGGATCTGGTCGCGCAACAAGTAACCGATCTCGATGCCGATGTTGATCCAAGGGTGTATGATTCCGAGCAGTTCACCAATCGTGTTGAGTTTCTCAAAGAGCGTGTACCTCAGATTCAAAGCGAATTTCTTGAAGCTCGTCAGGCGTCAAACGATTTACTTGAGGCATTAGACAAAAATGATCTTGGTCAATCACACACCAGCCTAGTGGACTTAACGACGCGTTTATCAGACTTGTTGCTCGAATTGTCGTTGGTTCACGCTGAGGTCAAATTACAGGGCATCTCTCTCTTGCCAATCAATTTAGAGCCAAAGCAAGCTCTGGAGATTGCTCGCGTTAACCGTCTCGATTGGATGAACGCGAGGTCGAATCTTGTTGATTCATGGCGTAGGATCGAGGTTGTCGCCAATGACTTAAAGAGTGATCTGGATGTCGTCGTCACGGGGGATCTGGGGACGAAGCCAAATAATCCCGTTGGATTCGACACGGATTATTCCCGAGTCCGAATGGGGTTGCAGTTGGATACGCCAACCACCCGCTTGATCGAACGTAATCGTTATCGCACGGCGTTGATCAGTTATCAGCAAGCTCGGCGGGATTACATGCTTTTCGAGGACCAAGTCGAACAGAGTCTTCGCAATACGCTTCGAATTGTGAAGCTCAGTCAGATCAACCTTGAGGTTCGACGAGCAGCTGTTCGAGTGGCGATCGCACAGGTTGATATTGCGCGTTTGAGACTTAATCCACCAGTGCGTCCGAATCAGCCCACGCGAACTTCGCCAACCGCGGCACGCGACCTTGTGTCTGCGTTAACCGATCTTTTGAACGCCCAAAACGATTTGCTCAATGTTTGGGTTAGCTACGAGGTTTTGCGTGTACTGATCGAGTTTGAGATGGGTACCATGGAAATCGACGAGCAAGGCATTTGGCTCGATCCAGCATCACAGGGCCGTGGGTACCAAGAAATCATTCCACCTGCGGTGGATTCGAGTTCAGGTCATCAGCAGGGTGTCTCAAGCTCCGAGTTTGTCGCAGAAGTAGATGATGGAGTGAATCGTCTGCTACCCGTATTGGTTGAGTTCCAAGAGTAGATCGCTCTTGCTGTTGATCGCGGACAAGGGAAGTGACGCTTCGAATAGGTCGATTTTTCAGCTGCTTTCACGTAACGCGCTAAGTGGATTTCGGCTTTCAAAGCGTGGTTAAACCAAATCTACCCCGATTTTTCCGCTTTTTGTGCAACCCCTCGACGTTGGGATATCGTCGTGGTTTGCGCTCGGCTATGGAAATGATTGCCTGCTGAGCTATACTGTATTGACTTGGTTGTGAGGAACTTCAGCCGTTGCAAGGATTGTGACTGGAAAGCCGATTGCAACCAAGTCCCGCCCTAGTTCCCGCCTAAGAAGTGCCGGCAAAGCAACCATTGATGCGATGGTCACAGAACTTCATTGCATCCGTCACGGTTTTAGTTTGGTGCTCGATATCGCCCGCCGCATGATGAAAATGCCTGCGATTTCGCCTTCGCTACCCCGTTCACGAGTGCTAGATGCAAAATCGACGCAAACGACCTGGGTTTTTTCAATCCACACTGGTTTTCTGCATCACCGCGAGTATCGCGGCTGTGCTGTTGATGCGTTTTACCAGGGCCCCCGATGAGACGACGGCTAGTTTCTTCGGAGACGATATTGAGCTTGATATCCTGACGACGACGGCTCAGGTTGCAGCTTTTGAACACGTCGTGGTGGAACGCGGAGAGTTGCACAGTTCAAGCAACGTTGAAGTTCGCTGTCTCGTCAAAGGTCGCAGCAGCAGCAGCGCAATTAATATTTTGGAGATTGTCCCTGAAGGCACTTGGGTCGAAGAGGGAGATTTTCTCGTCAAGCTGGATGATGCAGCTCTTCAGAAACAACTGGTGCAACAACAAATCATCTGTAGTAACAGCGAATCGGAAGCCATTGAAGCAGAGGCGGATTTGGAATCTGCACGGTTGGCCCTCCATGAGTACGCGGAGGGAACCTACATCGAAGATTTGGCAAAACAGCAGAGCGAAGTTTTTGTTGCAGAAGAGAATTTGCGTCGAGCAGAAGAGTATTTGCAGTACAGCAACCGACTTGCTGAACGCGGGTACATCCCTGATGCCCAATTGGATGCGGATCAGTTTGCTCTAGAAAAGGCCAAAAAAGAGCTCGGTGTTGCGAAGACAAAGCTTGAGGTTCTAAGTAAGTTCACCAAAGAAAAAATGCTGACGCAACTTGAGGCTAAAATTCAAACTGCCGAAGCCAAGTTGCGTTCGCGACAGAAGACATTGGAGCTTGAAAACAAAGAGCTTGTTGAGATCGAGGAGCAGATTGCGTTGTGTCGCATCACAGCCCCGGTTCAAGGGCAAGTTGTCTACGAGCAGAATCGAAGAAGCACAAGCACTGCCATTCTTATCGAGGAGGGAGCGCCGGTTCGTGAGCGTCAAGTGATCATCAACCTTCCTGATCCCAAGAAGATGAAGGTCATCGCCAAGGTACACGAATCTAGGATTGGATTCATCACGAAGGGTCAGGTCGCCGAGTTGCGACTCGATTCGCTTCCCGATGTCCCGCTGACTGGGAAAGTTGTGGAGGTCAGCGAGTATCCGTTGCCACCAATCAGCGTGTACATGTCGCATGTGAAAGAGTACGAGGTTTCGATTCAGATCGATAATCCACCGCTCGATTTGAGACCCGGTATGACCGCTGAAGCGAAGATTTTGGTGGATCGAATGGATGATGTTTTGCAGTTGCCAATCGAAGCCATTCAGGAACGTGGCGAGAAATTCTACTGTGCGATTCCCTTGAAGAATGGTTCAATTGAAACGCGTGAACTGAGGGTTGGCAAAGCCAATGAAACAAGTCTCATTGTAGAGTCGGGTTTGGAAGTCGGAGAGGAAGTGGTACTCAATATTAGCGATGAGGGGATCCTTGAACGGATGGATTTCCCCGAAATCTCAACGTTGTAAATCGACTTCACAAACGACAGGCCCTCGATGACGACTTCTGTGAGCCAAGATGCCACCGACGCCGAAATTGCGTTGAAAGTGCGCGGGCTGTGCAAAGACTATCAACTTGGCTCGCAGTCGGTTCGCGTTCTAAAGGGGATTGATCTCGATGTTCCCCGCGGTGATTACGTCGCCATCATGGGGCCAAGTGGTTCGGGTAAAAGTACGTTCTTGAATCTTCTCGGTGGACTGGACTCCCCCACTTCTGGCGAATACTTCATCGGCGATCGCGATGTTGCGAAACTAACGGATAATGAATTATCGGCGATACGTGCCGAGAGAATTGGTTTTGTCTTTCAGGCGTATAACCTTTTACCGCAACTGGATGTGATCGAAAACGTTGAAGTGCCACTTGCCTACAACGGCGGGATGACCCTTAGCGATCGCGATCGAACCGTGAAGCTCACGGACCTTGTGGGACTTCGGGGGCGAACCGAGCATCGACCCACTGAACTTTCGGGAGGTCAGCAGCAGCGAGCCGGTATCGCGAGAAGTCTGATTAACCAGCCGGAGTTTATTCTTGCCGACGAAGCAACCGGAAATCTTGATACCGTAACGACCGAAGAGATCTTGGACCTTTTCGATGAACTGAATCAACAGGGAGTGACCATTGTGATGGTCACTCACGAAGAAGAAGTCGCTCAGCGCGCTCGACGAATTGTCAGGTTGCGTGACGGGCAAATCGAGAGTGACCAGCGCAGCAAGGAGCCAAGCCGTGAGAATCCTGCAAATTCATTGCAGGCTCGCAAAGGAACGCCATCACGTCTTCGATTGAGATTGCGCGATGTCCGAGTTGGTATGAAAACGTTGTTGATGCATCCGCTTCGTTCAATGCTTACCATTCTCGGTATTTTCATTGGCGTTGCGAGTGTCATCTGGCTGTTGGCGATTAGCGAGGGGATTGCAGATAAAGCCAATTCGCAGATTGAAGAGTTGGGAGCAAAAAATATCATCGTGATGACCTCCCGACCATCCACGGAAGAGTCGGGTGGGCAACGAGTTTATTTTTACGGACTGACCGAGGAAGATTGTTGGCTTCTTGAGAAGAATGTTCCCAGTGTTGATTTGGTGATTCCTTTTTATCGCAACACAGGCCGACAGTTTCGCTACGCCGATCGAGTCACGATTGGAGAGATCAATGCTTGCACACCAGAGTATCGTGATCTTTATTCTTTGAAGTTGCGGCAGGGGCGTTTCTTGCATCAACGAGATATCGATACCGCGGATAATGTCTGCGTGCTCGCAGCCGAAGTTGCAGATACCTTGTTTAAACACGAGGATCCGATTGGTAAATCGATCCATGTCGTGGATGACTTCTTTCGCGTCGTTGGTGTCGTGGAAGCACGCGAGGAGTTAGACAGTGTGGAGGACACGAGTCGAAGTCAGGATTTTTCCGATAACGTCTATCTGCCGCTTGAGACCTATTGGCGTCGTTTCGGTGAAGCCTATTCCGTGGGTAACAACGGCGGGCGAGCACTCTCGCAAATCACACTTCGGCTCAAGAACCAAGAGGACGCGGTGGCAACCGGACAGGCCGTTGAGCAAGCGTTGTCGAGGAGCCATCTGTTCACCGACTACAAGATCGGAGTGCCGCTGAAACTGCTTGAACAAGCCCGTAATACTCGGATGATGTTCGTCGCAATGATGGGTTTGCTGGCTGGTATTTCGCTATTGGTTGGTGGTATTGGGATCATGAATATCATGCTTGCGACAGTCACCGAACGGACACGGGAAATCGGAATTCGTCGCGCGTTGGGGGCGCGGCGAATCGATATCACTCGTCAGTTCCTGATTGAAACCGTCTTGTTGAGTGTGACCGGTGGCATCACGGGGATTCTGGCCGGTTTGACATGCAACCGCGTTTTGGAGTGGTTCCGTTGGGGACTTGAAACGGGTTTCCCCGAGATCATGGAGTCCCTTCCGGAAACGGTTCAGACCATGGAGCCGATTATTATTCCTTGGTCGATCCCATTAGCCTTTGGTATTTCGGTTGCAGTTGGCGTGCTCTTTGGACTTTATCCTGCCCGACGTGCAGCGGTGATGAGCCCCATTGACGCTCTCAGGCATGCTGGTTGAGAGCGTGCCGAGGCGTTTCTGGTCCGAACGAATGTCGACCCGCCGAGTGAATTTGCCGAGTTATTGGTTGCTCGATCAATCTGTCGTTGTGAATGGCGATGCAGGTAGGCCCTCACGGTTGTACAGATTCACTCGCGGATTGGAGTCGTAGGCGAAGCGAACGTTCTTCGGGTTAGCGACCGCCTTGCTGCTGACCACGACCGTGTTCCCATCGATCTTAGCATCGGCCCAGTGCCAGTTTCCCTCGGCATCTTGAATCGAGAATTCGGTTAGCTCCGTATCGGCTAGTTCCTCAACGGGGCCCATGTAATGCTCTCCGCCTTTATCAGCAACCATGAGCCCACCTTTTCCAACGTGGGCAAAGGTGATGCGAATTTTGTTTCCCTCGATTTTATGACTATCATAGAGTGGTCCAGTTGGGGCGACATCTTGAAGTCCGTAGTTTTTCACTAATGCAAGTTGCGCGAGTCGCTTTCCAACGTCTTGCTTATTCTTGGGGTGGATGTCTTTTTCTGCCCCGATGTCGATAATTACAGCCATTCCCGTATTGGCAACTCGCAGTGCGCGTCTTTGGCCTTCACGAACCGGACCCCATCCGCCACCTGCCGGTTGACCGGTGTGGCCTCGTCCAAAGTCTGCCAGTTGAACCCAGTAGAAGGAGAGAGCATCGTTTTGAAAAACCGATCGCCAACCTTTGACGAGTGCTTCTTTTAGGTAGTTGTAACGAAGGCCATCACCGGCGTTGGATTCACCTTGGTACCAGATTGCACCTTTGACGCTGTACGGAGCGAGTCCCGCGACCATGCCGTTGTAGATCTGTGTTGCACCACCCTTGTATTTCCCCGCGTCTAAGTCTTTCACATAGTCCGCAAGATTTGGAACCTGTTTGAATCCAATCGGTGGCGTGAAAGGTTCAATTCTTTGGCCACCCCAGTTTGCACCAATCAGACCGATTGGAATGTTTAGCTCTTCCTGAAGTTCTCTTCCAAAGAAGTAACCGACCGCGCTGAATCCGCCGATGGTTTCTGGACTGCAAATCTTCCACTCTGACTCCTGCGCATCCTCTTGCGGTTCATTCTGCTTAACATGTTTTGGCACATCAAAGAAACGAATCATCGGGTGATTCGCATTGGCGATTTCTTGCTGTGGATTTGCGGCCTGCGAGACTCTCCATTCCATGTTGGATTGACCGGAGCAAATCCAGACTTCGCCGATCATCACGTCTTTGAATTCAATTTTTTCTTCGCCACTATGCACCCAGAGTCCGTAGGGTTTACCGTCAGCTTGCTTTGACGCTAGTTCGGCGATCCATTTTCCGTTTTCATCCGCTTGAACTGCAAATGCAGTTGAGTTTTGACCGTTTGTCAGACCAACCGTTACCGAAGTGCTAGGATCTGCCCAGCCCCAAACACGAATGGGTTGATTTTGCTGCAGAACCATATGATCGCTAAAGAGGTTTGAAACCCGTAGTTCGGCACTGAGTTGTTGATTGAGGAGTGCCGCAAAAACAATGCAGATTGGGAGATGTTTTTTGAACATGGAGTAAAAAAGTTAGTGTGTGGAGGTAACTTGGAAGCAGCGAGAGAACAAGTGTCCTTCCCTGATCTGGTGCAACTGGGTGTACCTTGTTGGGTTGGTACAGCTAGGCGCGCCTGTTGAAGAGCAAAGCGTATCATGCACAGCCTAAAAATGCGAACTTTGAAAGCCACAACCACCTATCCATCAAGGATTACATCCATTGAGGATTCTGATTGCAGCTTCATGTGGTGTTATGAGCTAGAGGCTGCGCGAGTAAGATCTGGAGGCGGTTTAGAGACCACCGCATGTGGGGCAGTTGGATCTTCTAGCCACTTTCATGGTCTGGAAGGACATGCGGCGAAAATCGATGTGGAGTAATCTGCCTGACATATTTTCACCGATGCCGGTGATCGTTTTGACTGCTTCGACCGCGCCCATGCAGGCGATCGTTCCAGAGACTGCTCCAAGAACTGGGAACTCTCGTTTCCAAGTGGGCGGTGCTTCCGGGAAGATGCATCGTAGGCAGGGACTTTGTCCCGGGGTAATCGTGGTCAGCTGAGCCTCCATGTCGTACATCGCACACTCAATGAGTGGTTTGTTTTGTTCAACGATTGCTTGGTTCATCGCAAACCGTTCTGTAAATAGTGGAGCACAGTCAACCACCACGTCACATTGTTCAATCAATGAAGGGGCGTTTTGATCATTCACATTTTCAGGAATCGTGATCAGATTGAGTCTTGGGTTGAGCTCAAGGAGACGTCTGCGAATCGATTCGATTCGAGGCTTTCCGATCCAGTCATGGGTCATTAGTAGCTGCCGGTTTAGATCGCTCGGCTTGACATTTCCCGCGTGAGCCAACACCAGCGTGCCCACCCCAGCTGCAGCAAGTTCATAAGCGACAACGCTTCCGACTCCGCCAACACGAGAAATCATCACCTTTGCATTTTTTAGCTTTTCTTGTCCAGCTTCCCCGAGATCAGGGAGCCACATTTGCCACTGGTAGATTGATCGTTCTTCGTCCGTCAGCGGTAGATTTGGCATTTGGATAATGTTTGTCGATGCGAGGGAGAAAGGGGCAGGTAATGCGGCAAGCCGGTTCTAGTACCCTTTGTAGACTCTACCGAGGGTTCATGCTGCGTTGCGATGAGTTCGTGATTTGCACGTCTCAGTCCATTCAATGACCGTAGCAGCGGACGGAGGTTTCATGCCGCGAAATTTTCTTTTGCCTCGACCACTTCTCAGATAGTCAGCAAGTTTTTTTTGTATCGCGTTCGGTTGGATCGCCGCGACGCTCTCAATCGAATCGAATTCGCAGTGTGAGAGGAGTTTCGCCTGCTTTGCAGTCAGGTTGGGGATTTGGGATGCCAAGCGAATTTGGCTCTGCCAAAGTGCGATGTCTTTAGGATTAATTCTAGGTGAACCGAGTTCGTCGGCGATCAAGTTGGGGTCGACGTTCATTAGGGATCCGAGATCCTGATAACCCACCTCCATTAGTCGCTTTGCCGTACGTTGGTCAATCAATGGGCATTGCTCAACTCTGGTTGTGAGGGAGATGGCATTGGATACCTCTGGTTGTTTGCCGGTGGCTTGACGGTCTAGGTTCATCGCGTCTTTGTCCAAGTGAACCATTTCGTAACGTTGAGCAATAATATTCAGCTGCGGGGGTGCGGAGAGAGGCTCGGAGGGAGATGGGGCTGAATCGCTAACATCGCTGTGTATCCCTGATTCATGTTCGCTCAGATGGGCAGCAGCTAGCCAAGTGAGCAATCGAGAGATTTCGCTGGCTGTTGCATGATCGAGGCATTCTTGACCCTTTCGAGTCAGCAGGAATTCCTCGGTGCGAAGCATGAGTTCTGCTGCAGGGCAAGACTGTAATTCCGCTGGACTGGAGATGCCTGCGCCGACTAGTAATGTTGCATCAAACCAGGTGATGGCCGGTGACGAACAAGCCAGTTCGCAAATGCTTCTGGCCTGCTGTATATCACTTTGCTCACTCGCCCGGTCGGTAAAAATTTCTGCGAGTTGTTCGTCGGTCGTATCAATCAGATTTTTGATCGTTGTGATGCCAAACTTGCTCAGAGATGCCGATAGGGTAGTCGCCAATAGCTTGACTTGATCCAAGTTGGTGCTGAGTTCAATCACGTTGTTTTTCGACGCGATCGGTGTTTGCTCCTCGATCACCTCGCGGGCAGCGGCTGGATGATGGGGCTCGTCTTCAGCTGACGCCTGAATGGTTCGCGGTGGCTCACCGGTCGTTTTGATGGGGTTTTTCTCTCGGATGGAATGTTGATTGATATCGGTGTCAACCGTTGAGGTCGCAAGATGCGATTTTGCACCTGCGTCTGAAAAGATTGAAGCAACTTGAGAATCACCGGTAAGGACGATGATTTGCCCGTGGAGTCGAGAGTATTCAGCTAGCGTGTTCGCGACATGGCGGTGAACCGAGAGATCCTGAGTGAGCGAGTTCTTTAGCTCAGGTATTCTTACAATTATGGGAGCAGAAGAGGTCTTATTTGAGAGTTGTTCAGCTACCGCTAATCGACAGGCAAGGCTCGCTACATGTCGCTCGAAGATCGTGAGTCTTGCTTCGGGTTGGCGATCGATGCAAACCGTCAGTGATTTCTCAGGTCGCCCGTTGTTGCGGTGTGTGCTGCTTGGTTGCAGGTGTAGTGTGCCTTCATTTTGATCGCTTAATTTTCTGTACCAGAAATTCGCTTTTTCGAGTAAGTCATTCAGAGGTTCCGATCGCTCTTCTGCGTCGATTTGCTCTTGGAGGTTCAAACGACGTTCTTCAAGCCAGTTGATTCGCTCAATGCATTGGATTTGACCGTTGATACGGCGTATCTCCGTTTGTAGCGAGCGGTGCTCAACGCTGTATTTCGATGACGGTGTATCTGTTTGGCGAAGCTTCGCAGTTGCTTGATCCAAACGGCGATTGATCTTCCTTATTTCGGTCTGGGCTTTTAAGCATTGACGATCCAAGCGGGTTAGGTCATGGATCGCACGATCTCGAATCACGCAAAGTTGTTGATAATCCTCTGCGATACCTAGCCTTGAGTGATTGGCCTCCAGTCCTCTCCTCTGAGGACGACAAGCTTGTAGATCCAATTCGATATCGGCGATGTGTTGTCGAGTTCTCTGCTGCTGCTCAACCAGAATGGTGTGTTCGTCGGTAAGCGTCTGCTTCTCTTTCAACAGTTCGCTTTCTCGAGACGAGGAGAGTGTTTTAAGGGGGGGCGCTGGTTGTTTAAGTCGTTTGCTGAGATGCGTTCGCCTCGCCAAGAGCGCTGGGAGATTGGTTTGGTGCCGAGAGAGTTCGGCCATTTCGGTTTCGATCTCCGAGATGCGAGCACGCAATAAGCAGCACTTGCCTCGGGAGATCGAATTCCCAGTTGCTTGGCTTTTGCTCGGTTGCGGTGCGAGATCGTCATCGCGAGTCAACTGCACTTCAGATGCCGAGAAACTCTCTGATGATTCAATCAAGCGGGTGTAGGACTCAAGCAATCGTGTGACCAAAGGAGCATCGGTTCCGCAGATCAAGGATTCCGCATTCGACAGAAAGGTTTGCCATAACCGGGGGAGTGTTGGAACGTTCCTCTTTTTGTTGATCACTTTTGAGTCAATGATCGCATTTGGTGGAGGCGTCTTTTCTACGGACTTCTCATCGACCAAGTTCTGAAGTGTTGACCATCGCCGCGTGTGTGCGTGGTTACGGTCAAGATGCCTGACGATGCTCGAGTTGCCGATTTCAAACGTCACGCTGGCGGTGGAGCGGTCCTGGGAACCGGTCAATCGACCTTTTCCATGGAGAATATCGGATAGTGAGGCTTGGAATTCCGCACTGACATCACGGTCATTGCCCAGTGTGGTTTGGATCACGTTCAGTGAGTCACTGAGAGACTCGATTTGTAGATTAACGAGATCGCCATCGGTGACGATGTGAATCTGTTTGATCCTCATGGCCTGAATCCTTTCATGACCTCTTCGAGATGGATCTGAACTTACTTTTCGCTGATCAAGGAAGCGGCGGTTCGCTTAACGCCAAGTGAAGCCATCGCTTGAGGCTAAGGGGAATGCATCAGCGATGGTGTGGCGAAATGATCTGCTCGACGATACTGAACCTTAGGAGGGCGGCGAAGGTCAATCTGCTTCAATCAGAATTCAAAATCGTGATGCTCCGGCGAGAGGAAGTTGGGGCTGTTGTTTTGCAGAATAGTTTCACGGAGATTGATGTTTCACGCGGCGGCCTCCATGCTAACGCTTTGAAGTGACCTTGGCTGGTGTTTCTAATCTTTGGTACACGACCTAGGCGAGTGTGGCGTTGATGCTTTTCTCGCGCGGCTGTGGTCCGATGAATCCGGTGGGTAACCGAGCGAGGTTGTGCGTTGAATTGTCTCGAATCCAGAACGATCTTTCAAATAACGAAGCGTGCTGTGGTATCTCGTTGTACGGTCACTGCGTTCGGGGTGTTGTTTGCTTTACAGTCGATCCTGATCACTGGCTGTCAAGATGGACCAATGTATGCCCTGAAGGTCGCCAACCCTTATTATTCGTTGAAGGAGTGGCGTGAGGAAAAAGCCTACGGCACGACTGATTACGACAAATGGCAGGAGCTACTTGACGTTAGCCAATCCATTGGTTCGTTATCTGCCTCGGAACAGGATCGTTGGGTAGAGCAGTTTGCTGAAATTCTGGCGGACGACCAAAGTGCGGAGATGCGGCGTTTGGTGTTGGTTGCTGCCGGTCGCTTGGAGGGAACCGAATCTTTGGAGCTGATTGAAACGGGACTCAACGACGTTAGCACAAAGGTACGGATGGAAGCGTGTCGTTCACTGGGACTACGAGGCGATGAGGAATCGTTGCAGTTGCTAGCGACCGCTTTCGGGACAGAAACCAATCAGGATGTTAAAAATGCAGCTGTCGTTGCTTTGGCCTCGTTCTCTGATCAAGTTGCGATCGATTCACTGCGGATAGCTCTTACCGATCGAAATCCAGCTACCAGATCGATTGCGGTGCAGTCCTTGAAGGCGTCGACGGGTAAAAACTACGGCGATCAGCCCAGCCAATGGATTGCCGCGCTCGATGGGCAGCCAGCGGAGGAAGAGCCCGTTCGTTTCGCAGATCGTCTGTGGGATCTTTTTTAGGAAGTCTGGCTTTCGTCTTCGATGTGCCCATCATTAGCCAGATTTGTGTTTTCTGTGCATTTTGCTTGTCGGAATCAGGCACCTGCGATGCCGGAACCCCCTTCCGTCGAAACCGTTCGTCGCTGAAAATGCCCGCGGGGCGGTTAAGTGCCGTTTAGGTTTGCCTGGTGGTCTCAGCCTTCAAGTCATTCGATGGATCCCGAGTGCCAAGCACATCACCTACCGCCGGATCGCAGCACAACCGGTTTAGCTGCTTATCAAAGCAGCATCTTGTTTGAACGAAGAATCGAAGAAAATAATGAAATACGTGATTGTGATTCCCGATGGGTGCGCGGATGAGCCACTTGAGCAGCTTGGTGGCAAGACGCCGCTGGAGGCCGCCGATTTACCCTCGATGGATCGCCTTGCCGAATTAGGAAAGGTTGGGCTGGCAAACAACACGCCCAGTCACCTACCGGCGGGTAGCGAGGTCGCGAATCTGTGCCTCTTAGGATATGACCCGGATCAATACTTTACCGGCCGTGCACCCCTTGAAGCAGCAGCCCAGGGTATCCAGCTAGGTGCCGATGATTGGGCGGTGCGTTGTAATCTGGTCAATATCGAAGATCAGGTCATGAAGGATTTCACCGCTGACCACATCACGACCGAAGAAGCTTCGCAGTTGCTCGCCTCGGCGCAAAAGGAATTACTTGGTGAAGCAAGTCCCGATTGCCACTTTGAGTTTGTCACGGGCGTGAGTTATCGCAATCTATTGATTTACCGAGGGAGGCCCGATGCGAAGAGTGTCTTTTCGAGGGACACTAGGAGCTCTGCTCCACACGACTTAACGGATTTGCCCATTGGTGATGATTTTCCTCGGGGACCGGGTAGTGATTTTCTGGTTCGTTTGATGAGCGAGTCGGCAGACCTTTTCGCGAACCATCCAGTGAATCTTGCGAGAGTGGCTGCAGGGAGACGTCCCGCAACGCACTTATGGCTTTGGGGATTAGGCGGGGCTCCGAATCTTCCTTCTTTCCAGAGTCGCTACGGCCTTAGCGGTACCATGATCACCGCCGTTGATCTTTTGCGAGGAATTGCTGCCTTGGTGGACTGGCCGCGAATCGAAGTGGAAGGTGCCACGGGTTACCTTGATACAAACTACGCTGCAAAGGGTCAGGCGGCTGTCGAAGCACTTGATCGGTACGATGTTGTCTGTGTTCACATCGAGGCACCGGATGAGGCTTCCCATGAGGGACGCCATGAGGCAAAGATCGAGTCTCTTGAGCAGATTGATCGGCATATTGTTGGTCCGCTCGCTGAGGCCTTGAAGCGTCACGGTGAGCACAGGATTTTAATCACCCCCGATCATCCGACTCCCTGCAGCACAAAGAAACATAGCCACGGGATGGTGCCTTTACTGATAGCTGGTTCGGGCATCGAAGCGGATGCTGAGACGACCTACAGTGAGGTATCGGCTGCCAAAACGGGTTGGTCCTACCCCAAAGGTTGGGACCTCATGGATGACTTCATTAAGAAATAACGCGTCGTTCTAGGGGTGATATTCCCCGTGAAGCTTTTTCAGTCAATCTTCAACCGTTGAATGCCTCAATAAAGTTTTTGATTTCTAAAGTATAAAAAATGTCTTTAATCGTTCAGAAATTTGGTGGGACAAGCGTAGCGGACGTCGAGAAAATTCGAGCTGCTGCGAGGAAAGCGATTCGTGCTCAGCAAGCGGGACACCGTGTCGTGATGGTGGTGAGCGCTATGGGTAAAAATACGGATGGCTTGCTTGATCTGGCATCGCAGGTGAGTGATGCACCGCCCGCCCGAGAGATGGACATGCTTCTCAGTACGGGAGAGCAGGTCAGTGTGGCGTTGGTAGCGATGGCGATCCATGAATTGGGATCCAAGGCGATCAGTCTCACTGGCGGTCAAATTGGGATGAAGACTGACAATAGTTTCAGCAAGGCTCGGATTCAGTCCATTTCAACGGAACGCATCGAGCGTTTACTTGATGACGGAAATATAGTTGTTGCGGCGGGCTTTCAGGGGATCGATGACGACCTGAATATCACGACCCTCGGGCGAGGTGGAAGCGACACAACTGCCGTCGCGCTTGCAGCGGTTCTCGGAGCGGATGCATGTGAGATCTACACCGATGTCGATGGTGTTTACACCACCGACCCTCGCCTTTTGCCAGAGGCACGTCGGGTTGATGTCATTAGCTATGACGAGATGTTGGAGTTGGCGAGTCTCGGCGCTGGCGTGATGCACAATCGTAGTATTGAATTTGCGAAGAAGTTTGGCGTTCCAATCCATGTTCGCAGTAGCTTCTCGGATACCGAAGGTACCATGATTGTTGCTGAACCCGAGTCACGAACGCAACCTGTTAGTGGTGCCGCGATGACCGCGAGTGAGGCAAGGATCACCGTGTTGGGAGTTCCTGACGTACCCGGTAAAAGCAAACAGATCTTTGCTGCCATCGCGAATCGTAAAATTGCCGTTGATATGGTGGTTCAAAACATTGGTAAGGAGGGTCGCGCAGACATCTCGTTCACGGTTCCTCGGAGCGAATTGAAGGACACGCTTGAGGCGGTTGATGCAGTCATCGATCAAGTCGGCGCTAGTCGCGTGACACATGATGACGAAGTTTCAAAGGTCTCGGTGGTGGGACTGAATATGGCGTCGCAGACCAATGTTGCGGCTAAAATGTTCCGCGCGCTTGCTGATGCGGGTGTGAACATACAAATGATCACCACGAGTGAAATTAAAATTTCGACGTTGGTGGCTAATGCAGATGCAAGCACAGCACTACGAGCCGTGCATCAGGCTTTCGGACTCCACTCGCGACCTGAGGACGCCAAAAACTGGGATCAAATCAAGGCAGAGCGTGGCGGAAGAGCCGATGTGGATGTATTGGTCAGTCGCCTGCGGGACGACGCACTCGAGGCGCTTACTCTAACTGGTATTTCGGTTACCGAGGATCAAGCAAGGATCACGATTCACGGCGTGCCTGATCAATCGGGGATTGCAGCGGAGATGTTTGAGACGATTGGTGACGCTGGCATCTTCGTCGATATGATCGTTCAGGGTAACGATGGTGAAGGGACGGCAACGAGTATTAGTTTCACCGTTGACGCGTCGACGATTGAGCAAGGGGTGGCCGTTGCTCGCCAGATTCAAGAGAAGCATTCCATGGGCGAGGTTCAATCGTGTGGGCAGATCGCGAAGGTTACCGTTAGCGGGATCGGTTTGCGAAGCCACACTCATGTGGCCACCAAGTTGTTTGATCAACTTGCTGCTGCTGAAATCAACGTTGAGATGGTCAACACAAGCGAGTTGCAAGTCAACGCGGTGATTCAGTCACAGCATCTCGAGAACGCAACAAATCGTTTGAAAGAAGCCTTCTCAGACTCATTGAGATAGTGACGCATCGATCGTGGAAATCCTTTACACTACGATGATTCAGATAACCCCGCAGATCATTCATTCAGGTAAAGCATTACTGTGAATCATGAGCAAGTGACTAGGATTGTCATCGCCGAGGATAGCCGCATTCAGGCGAAGATGCTAATCAAGCGTCTGGAGAGTTCGGGTTACCACGTTCGTTGGGGATCAGATGGCGCCGAGGCGCTGGAAATGATTCGTGACGATCCGCCGGATCTGATCATCAGCGATATCGAGATGCCCGAGATGAACGGCTATCAGTTGTGTCAGGCTGTCAAGCAGGATCAACAGCTGCGTCGGATTCCTCTCATCTTGCTCAGTACGCTCTCCTCTCCGGAAGATATCATTGAGGGGCTGCAGGCAGGTGCTGACAATTATGTTACCAAGCCATACGAGGCAGAGTATCTGCTGGGTCGGGTGGATTCGCTCCTGCACTCCACGATCGACGAGGATGAGTCCGATGAGCAGGCGGCGTTGGAAGTCAATCTTCGCGGTAAGACCTACACGGTTCAATCGGGAAGACAGCAGGTGCTGAATCTTTTGATTAGTACATTCGAGAACGCGGTTGAGAAAAATAGCGAGTTGATTCGGGTCAATCAGGAGTTGTCAAAAAGCCGAGATGAGCTCTCGCGGCAAAATCAAACCCTTGAGCGTTTGAATGATCAGTTAGAGACACATAATGAGCGAATGTCGCGTGATCTCGAGGCGGCGGCAAGAATCCAGCAGTCACTGCTGCCCACTGATGATTTTTCCGCCGCTGGACTTGATGTGGCATGGAAATATGTACCATGCGATGAACTGGCCGGTGACTTCCTGAACTACTTTCCGCTCGATGAAGAATATGTTGCTCTTTACGTGGTGGATGTGAGCGGCCACGGGGTCGCGTCATCACTGCTGAGTGTTGCGGTGGCGCGTTCGATGACGAGAAACATTTCGGCATCCTCAATACTCGCGAAACTCGGAGATGGCACTCGCCCCAGCATCACTCTGCCTCATGAAGTCGCAGAAGAACTCAATCGACGGTTTCCCATGGAAGAGCAAGGTGAGTTGTATTTCACCATGTTCTACGGCGTCTTAAATCGCAAGACTGGGAACTTGCAGTATGTCTCTGCGGGGCACGTTCCACCGGTGATCATGAGGAAAGGGCAGGATCCCGAAATCCTACCTGCCGAGGGATTTGCGGTCGGATGGATCGAGGGCATCGATTACGATTTGGAAGAGGTTACGTTACAACCAGGAGATCGACTTTTTGTCTTCTCCGATGGTGTTCCCGAGGCGATGGATCAGGATCTGAATGAGCTCGGGGATGAGAGGATGCTATTGTCGATTCAAGAGACTCAGTCAATGTCGCTGGACGAGGCAGTGAACCACATGAAGACCAAAGTCGATCACTGGTGTCGGGTCAATGGTCCAAAGGATGATGTCAGCATTCTTGCCGTTGAAATGCCTGAGTAGTTTTTGCCATCCTCGCTTCACCAATCTTGTGCAAGATGCGTACGCAGTCGTGTGGTGAAGAGACGTAGGCATTTGATTCTCATTGAAGGTTCAAGATGAACAACGCCGTTGTAGACGAAACATTCGCTGAAGCATTTCCAATGCGAGCGACTCGAATTGTTGTTACTGCCATTGATGAAGACTTGGTGAGGATCGCGGCGGCCGAATTTTGCGGTAACGCTTCGAGTGTGATTGGTTGTGATGCCGAGGCGGGTGTTGAGCGGTTTTTGGAACCGTCGCAAACAATAGACGGTCGTCCAGGAGTTTCGATTTTAGCTTTTGCATTTGACCGGGAATCTCTTGAGTCAGCGGTCACGGCAAGGGTCGGGCAAAACATTCTGACGTGTCCAACGACTGCCTGTTATTCCGGCTTGACCGCCGAAAGGCGTAAAGACCGAATCAAGATCGGCTCGCAGTTGCGGTTCTTCGGTGATGGGTTCCAGATTTCAAAAAAGTTTGAGAATCAGCGGTTCTGGCGAGTGCCGGTGATGGACGGAGAATTCCTCTGCGAAGATGTTGCTGGAACAGTGAAAGGAATCGGTGGCGGCAACCTCTTGGTTTGCGGCCGAAGTCAGCATGAGACACTTGCAGCGGTGCGTGCTGCAGTCAGAGCGATTGATGATCTCAGTGATGTGATCTTGCCGTTTCCTGCGGGAATTGTTCGCAGCGGTTCAAAAGTTGGATCGAAATATAAAGCACTCAAGGCGAGCACGAACGATGCTTGGTGTCCCAGTTTGGTCGGGCAAACGGCTACGGAATTGCAAGAAGGCGAGCAAGCGGTTTACGAGATCGTGATTGATGGGCTCTCCACCCAAGCGGTTGCCACCGCAATGAAAGTTGGCCTCGAGACGGTTAGGTCGATGCCCGGTGTGCTCAGGATCTCGGCAGGTAATTACGGAGGCAAACTCGGGCCTCACCACTTCCATCTACATCAGTTGGATGATCCCAATTGTGGTGTCCCGGATTCGTCTAAAGACTAAGCATCAGGTCATTGTCTCCTGTTGCGATAATGTAAGACTGAGAAGGGTTCTTGGTCTTTCACCCAAAGTGATGTTCATTGGTTAAAAAAGAGAGTGATCGATGCCCACGGTTCGAGTGATGCTCAATCCGATGCGAACAGCCCAACAGGGCGTTAACGTGAATATTGGTAAAGATGGTGAGGAGTATAAGGAGATCACCACGACCCTATCGGTTCACGAAGACGATATGGCGGCATTAGGGGTTGAAGATGGCGCTGAAGTCGTGGTGCGTACCGAGCACGGTGAAGCCGACTTTGTTTGTAAGACCGCTAAAGTCCCTCAGGGGCTCGTGTTTGTTCCCTATGGACCTCCGACTTGTCAGCTGATGGGTGGAGACACCGATGGGACTGGAATGCCAACGAGTAAAGGTTGGGATGTCGAAATCATTCCACGCAGCGAACTAGATAGCTAGCATTTGTCTTTCGATCAAGTTGACCTAGAACTCAGACTCCGTGGGATTGGGAGTGGCTGGACTGACAGATCGTACCGATAGGACATGAGGGAGGAGTGTTGGTCGGAGTATCAGCATGAAATTGCCTCGTTAGCCCATCCGCATCGCGGAAAATGAATCGCTTTGTATATACTGAGACTAAGTGTTGCAGGGAGCGGATTGAGTTCATTCTGAATGCAAACAGACGAATATGAGTAATAAAGAGATCAACGGACCGGATTCACCTCACTTTTCCCTTCCCGATGAGCAGTCTGACGCTGCGGCTTGGGAGCAGGTTGAGCCGGGTCGCTTTATGCCGAGACGGGTCCGAGGGAGCTGCCACGGTCGGGCGCTTGGCTGAACGTTTACCGTTCCGTCGTCCGGTTCGGATGACATCGACAACGATTCAGACGCGAATGCGTCCTCTGGCGGCTGCGATGCTTGATCAAGAGGATTGATGTTACGCCGCGTTCAAATTTATTTTCGCGAGATGTTTCATGGAATTGAAAGTCATAGAAAATGCAACGTGTACCTTTTGTGGTTGCGTTTGTGATGACATCGAACTGCATGCCGATGACATGCGAATTCATCAGGCCAAGCGAGCTTGCATTCTTGGTAAGTCATGGTTCCTGAACCACACGGCCGAAAAGAAATATCCTGAGGCACTGATTGACGGTCAGCCTGCCAGCTTGGACGACGCAATCCAAGTTGCAGCGAATTATCTTTACGATGCTGACATGCCGCTTGTTTACGGGATGAGTAACACCACTTGTGAGGCTCAGAAAGAGTGTGTGGCGATGGCGGATCTCTTGGGAGCACTGCTTGATAGTCACACCTCTTTGTGACATGGCCCAACTGAAATAGCTGCCCAGTTGGGTGGTAAGGTCACGTGTACTCTTGGTGAAGTAAAGAATCGAGCTGATTTCATTGTTTATTGGGGAGGTAATCCTGCGGAGTGTCATCCGCGACATTTCACGAAATACACCTTGATGCAGAAAAGTAAGTTTCTGCCACGCGGGCGGAAGGATCGCACCGTAGTGATGGTGGATATTAGAGAAACGAAGAGTGCGAAGGCCGCGGATCACTTTTTACAGGTGCGTCCCGGTAAAGACTTTGAGTTGTTGACCATCATGCGTGCGATGATCAAGGATCAGGAAATCTCTGAAGCTGAGGTTGCTGCGACGGGCGTCTCGATGGAGGTCCTTCGTGATCTGATTGACCAAATGAAGAAGGCAAAGTTCGGTGTCATGTTCTTTGGTATGGGATTGTCCATGACTCGTGGCAAGCACATGAATGCTGCGGCTCTATTAACTTTCGCAGCCGAAATGAATGCCTTCACCAAGTTCGTTGCCATGCCGATGCGTGGGCACGGCAACGTGACGGGTGCAGACGTGATCATGCGTTGGCAGACCGGCTATCCATTTGGCATTTCGCTTAATCGTGGCTATCCGCGATACAATCCAGGTGAATTCTCCACGGTTGATGTTCTCGTGCGGGGGGATACCGATTGTGCATTCATTATTGGTGCTGATCCCGGTGCCACGATGCCCAAGCCGGCGATTGACCACCTCGCCAAGGTTCCCACCATTGTTCTTGATCCCCACGTGACGCATACCAGTCGACTCTCAAGGGTACACATCACCACGGCACCGGCCGGCATTGCGGCACCGGGAACCGGGTATCGAATGGATGAGGTGCCGATGCCGCTCAAACCTGCTTTGAATTCACCTTACCCAAGTGATGAAGAGGTGGTGAGAAGGATCAAGGAGGCCATTGCGGAGAAGCCTGACTGGATGACCAATCAGCCGCAGATGATAGAATCACAGGTGTGATGTATTTCCTCAGAGGAGAAGCTCGTCGTTTGTCACGCGGTGCACTACTTTGTGAATACTTTCAATGTCCTTCAGCAAAGCCTCATTCATGCGGTGAATGAGGCCCCACTGTTGTTACCCGTTAAAAATTTGAGATCGCATGCTTCGGATCACCGGTGGAACAGTTTACGATCCCGCCAACGGAATTGATGGCGAAGTCAAAGACCTTTATATCGCTGACGGTAGGTTTTCGTCCAAGTTTGAAACGGGCAGAACGATCGACGCGACCGGCTTAGTGATCATGCCCGGTGGTGTGGACGTGCACACCCATGTCGCGGGCGGTTCGATCAATTTTGCAAGGGCAATGACGCCCGAGGATCATCGAAGAACGCAGGCGTTCATCCGGTCCAAAACACGTCGTAGCGGACTCGGCGGGATGGCTCCCACGACTTTCGCCACCGGTTATCTCTATGCCGGGATGGGTTGGACCACGGTCAACGAAGCCGCCGTGCCGGTGCTTTCTGCACGCCATACACATGAAGAGCTTCGAGATATTCCCATCGTTGACAAAAGTTCCTTGGTGCTGATGGCGAACAATGAAATCATCCTCGACCTTCTTGAAGAAGGTGAAGATGAGCGAGCCAAGCATATCCTTGCTTGGCACATTTGGGCCGCAAAATCCTACGGCGTCAAAGCGGTGAATCCGGGCGGTGTGGCATCGTGGAAATACGGTAACGACGCAAAACATTTGACATCGAAGATTGACGGATATGATCACGTCACACCCGGGACCATCATCACCAAGTTTGCCAAGATGATCGATGAGTTAGGGATTCCTCATCCATTGCATCTCCACTGCAATAATTTGGGTGCGCCCGGTAACGTTGAAACGACTCTGGAGACCATGAGGCATCTGGAGGGTTCGAGAGCACATTTTGCTCACTTGCAATACCATGCCTACGGTGGTGATGACTGGGGCAATATGAGATCCGAGGCGGCGCAGCTGGCAGACTACTTCAACGCCCACCCCAATATGACCACCGATGCGGGGGCTGTTTTGTTCGGTGATACCGTGACAATCACCGCGGATGGTCCTTGGCAGCATTTGCTTTACAAGCTGACGGGACGTAAGTGGGGTAACCTTGATGTCGAAAATGAAACCGGTTGTGGGATTGTTCCTTACACTTATCGCCCGAGCAATCTGGTGAACGCTGTCCAGTGGGCGGTTGGCTTGGAGTTGTTGCTTTTGATCAATGATCCTTGGCGTGTGTTCCTCTCAACGGATCATCCCAATGGTGCCTGTTTCTGGCGGTATCCGGAAATCATTCAACTGCTGATGTGTTCCGACTACCGCAACGAGTGCATGGCGAACCTGCCGCCGAATATCAAGAACAAAATTTCGCTTCCTGAGATCGATCGCGAATACACACTGTACGAGATTGCCACCATCACCTCCGCAGGTCCGTCGCGTGCTTTGGGTTTACCACAGAAAGGCGATTTGGGGATTGGGAAAGACGCTGATTTGGTGATCTACCACCAGGATCATGACATCGCCAGAATGTTCGGGCACCCTCGATATGTATTCAAGGGTGGTGAGATCGTGATCGAGGAGGGAGACATTCGCGAAACCCCTGATGGTCGTGAGTATCTGGTGCAGCCTTCGTATGATCCTGAGATCGATAAGTTCTTGAGACCACTATTCGAGGACCGCTACTGCATGTCCTTTGAAAATTATCCTGTTGAGATGGAACGCATTGAGCGGTCGCAGATTCAAGATTGCGTCACGCTTGGGGGTGAGGGCGAGTGATGAATGCAATCACATTACGACTAAGGCAAGAGCCCGTTGTCGCGTTGGAAGCCGAAGTGATCACTCCGGATCGATTCGCTGAGATGTCTCACGAGGAGATCTGCTCCAGCATTGTCTACCATGGAAAGCGTCAGCTTCGTTTGGATGAATTCTTTGACGTTGATGGTGAGCGTAGCGATCAATTGATTCTTCATGGTGATCTGCATCGAGTTCGTCATCTCGGTCGAGCGATGACACGCGGCTCTTTAACGGCTCACGGTGATGTGGGAATGCATCTTGGAGCACACATGAAGGCGGGTCAAATTGAGGTGTTTGGCAACGCCAGCGACTGGGTTGGCGCGGAAATGTCCGGCGGAAAAATTCACGTTCACGGGCATGCTGGCCAGCAGGTCGGTGCTGCTTATCGTGGTAGCCTTGCCGGTATGAAAGGTGGTCTGATCATCATTGATGGGTCAGCGGGAATTGAAGTTGGAATGCGAATGCGACGGGGAACCATCGTTATCGGCGGACCGGCCAAAGATTTTGTTGGCCTTCAGATGAAGGGCGGCACGATCGTGCTGCGAGACGGTGCGGAAATCCGAGCGGGTGCTTGGATGCAGAGAGGCACCATCATCTCGCTCAAGCCGCTCGATATGATGCCGACGTTTGCGAGAAGCGGTTTACAGAATCCGACCTTCATCTCTGTCTATTCGTCTCTCTTGAAGCCGCATGGGTGCGAATTGCCCAACGATGCGGCTGCGGGTGGCTATCTGCGTTACGCGGGTGACCGAGCTGTACCCGGTAAGGGAGAGATTCTCGTGTGGCAGGAGCACTCTGCGAATGAGGCCTACTAGGCTCAGGTTTTATGACGAATGCGTCTCGTTGAACCGATCCAGCGAACACGAATTGATGCGTGGTATTAACTCGCGGGTTTAACGCTCGACTCGGTGCAGTTCCACTTTGAAATGAAGTGTCGCATTGGGTGGGATGATCGGTGGTTGCCCGCTTTCACCGTAACCGAGTTCCGATGGAATCTCGAGCTCAATCATTCCTCCCTCGCCAACGAGTTGCATTCCTTCGGTCCAGCCTGGAATGACATTGGCAAGTCGGAAACTAGTTGATTCTCCGCGTTCGTAGGACGAATCAAATGTCGTTCCGTCATCAAGCCAGCCGGTGTAATCCACGACGACTTGACTGGAAGGTACTGGTTTGGTTCCATCACTTTTTCGGAGGATGCGATACTTGAGTCCCGATTCAGTTTGCGAAAACTCTTTCGGGGCGTCAGCATCAATATCGGAGGGGCCACCTCTTTTCGCACCACATGAGCACAGTGAAAGTGTTAGCAACGTAGCGGTCAAAAGAAATAGAGCTCGATTCATCGGAGTTGATCTCATCATCTCATCATCGGTGATTGATTGATTTCGGTACGTACGCATCAGGGCACTTGATTGTTCGTGCCAAGGAGTTCGTTGACCGCGCGGTTTGCCACGCGAACAATGTACTTATTGGGTTGATCGTGCAGGGCAGCTTTCAAAGCGTCGAGTGCAGGACGGGCTTGTTCGTCCATCTCGTCCAAAACAATCGCAGCCGCAAGGCGGCCCCACTGATGATCACCCCTTAATTCTTGCATGAGAACATTCAAGGCGATTTCGGTTTCCCCCAACCTTGAGACAGCCCTTGCAGACGCGATTCTAACGTTCGGCGAGCGATCCTTTAATCCGGATTTTGCAACTTCTAGAGCGGTTTTTGCTTCTGGTCCAATGTTGCCGATCCCCGTCATCGCCCAGTAGCGAGTTGAAGCGTCATTTGATGATGCAGCATCGATAAGATCCTGCAGCGCCTGGATCCCCTCTGAAGCCTTTGTCGCAACATCGACCAGTTGGTTGAGTGTCTTTTCAGGTGTATCTCCAGTTACTGAGGATCGCCCTTTCAATAAATCAGGGTGCAGAATCTCATATCTGGATCCGGCCTGGCTTTCTTGGATGACGATTTCCGCTTCGGGAACAAGGCCGATGTCACCAATGTCACGCTGCCACTGTGCAAGGGCCGAACGCATCTCTTGGAGGCGTGCTTGATGTTTGGGGTCTGCGGCCAAGTTGTTAATCTCGTGAGGATCCGACTCGACGTCATAAAGTTCTTCAACCGGCTTTCGTTCCGCCGAGAAAATCTTCCCCGCCTCGGTTAGCTTCTCAGTGTTTTCAGCCTTCCGTATTTCCAGCATTGTTGCACCTTTTTCTGGTGTGTTCATGTACTGGTAGTAGGGCTTCAATGGCTCGAAGTTACGAATGTATCGATACTTCGGTCCTCGCACAGATCGAATGATGTCGTATCTTTCGTCCATCCGGTCTCGGGCACCATAAATGTATTTTCTTTTGGCGGGTAAGCGATGACCGAGGAATGGTTGTCCTTGCAGGTAGGATGGAAGTTTGAGTCCAGCGAGATTCAGGACCGTCGGGCCAAAGTCAATTGAGCTGACCAACTGTGATTCAACGGATCCCGGCTGGCCTTGATTCCCAACACGATAGGCTTCAGGGATTCGCACGATCAGCGGTATATGTGTTCCCGACTCGTAAAGCCAACGCTTCGCTCTGGGGAGACCGATGCCATGGTCAGACCAGAAGAAGATGATCGTGTTTTCATAAAGCCCAGCTTCTCTTAATTCTTCAATGAGTTTGCCGGCCCAATGATCCATTGCCGTAATCAATTCATAATTGCGTTTCCAGTCTTCACGTACCGTCATAGTGTCCGGATAGTACGGTGGAAGTGTTGTGAGTTTGGCAGCGTCCTGACGCTCGCTGCTTTTCAAGTCACGCGTGACTTGTTGATACTTTGACTTGCTGGCGATCCCGCTCTCATGGCAGCCGGTGAAATTGAAGACGGCAAAGAAAGGCTGCTCTGGATTTTCGCGATTTTTCCAATGTGCTTTTGATCCGGATTCATTCCAGATCTCCTTTGGGTTGGGCTCATTGAATTGGTAATCAGTCTTGCTGTTATTGGTGCAGTAGTATCCTGCGTCCTTCAAATGAGTGGGGAATGGATCGAGCCACTCGGGTAGCTTCGCATTGCATCTCATGTGATGAGTTCCAATGCTGTTCTGGTACATCCCCGTGATGATACCTGATCGACACGGGGCACAGACTCCCGCCGTGGTGTAGGCATGTGTGTAACGTACGCCTTGCCGAGCGAGTGCATCGAGATGTGGAGTGATTGCATGAGGGTCACCGTAGCAACCCAAGTGGGGGCTGATGTCTTCGCAGGAAATCCAAATCACATTTGGGCGTTCATCATTTGCCAAAGCAAAGATACATTGCGCCAAGATGAGTAGGAGGGTGCGAGCGATCAGTCGAGGAGTCATGTTGAATAACGCGAATAAAGGCGATGCAACTGGGTTTCGGAGTTCATTTGCATTTTTGGCTAATGAACGTTCGTGTGAAAAGTCAGCAGTTTAGCTTTTTCAATTTTAATTGGGCGTGTCCTGGCCAATCAGCGTTGCTATCTGTCCCGCAAGTGTGTTGACAGAACCCTTCCCATCGGGATGGAGTCGACTACTGAGAAACACAAAGATTCGATCTTTTCCTGGGTCGATCCAGAAGACCGTCCCCGTGAAACCGCCGTGGCCGAACGCTTCGTCCGAAAGATTGTCGCCTCGATTACTTGAGTAGGGGGATTGGTGGTCCCAGCCATAGGTTCTCGTTCCCCTTGGTGTCTCGCGAGGCGTGGTCATGACTCCGAAGGTTGCCGGGTTCAATACTTCTGGATGCGTTTTGCCTCGATGAAGCATCGCCTGACCAAAGATAGCCAGATCGCGTGCGGTTGAAAACAGTCCAGCGTGACCGGCGATTCCACCCATCAGGTGAGCGCGAGGATCGTGTACTTCACCTCGCATCCATTTACCATCTCTCTTTTCTGTCGCAGCGGATCGATCCCTCAGTTGCGAGGAGGGTAGAAATCCCGTTTCTTTCATTCCGAGTGGTTCATAGATCTGTTGTCGAGTGAATTGATCAAGATTGACACCCGAAACTTTCTCAACCAGTTTCCCAAGAACGATGAAGCCAACGTCGCTGTACATGAAGCGCTCGCCGCGTTTGGCTGACATCTTGAGATTGCAAATGTTTTCCCAAGCAACTTCAGGACCTTCTTGGTAATCCTTCAACGAGTTGTCTGGAATCAATCCTCCGGTGTGAAGCATCAGTTCTGACACCAGGATGGACTCTTTGCCGTGCCCCGTAAATTCAGGAAGGTATTTTGATGCCGGTTGATCTAACGCGACTTTACCTTCTTGAACCAAATGCATGACCGCAGTTGCAGTTGCAACGGGTTTTGTAATCGAAGCTAAATCAAAGATGGTGTCCTTCGTCATTCGTTCCGCATGATCGCTTTGTAAACGATAGCCAAATGCTTTTTCATACAGGATGCTGTCGTGATTAGCGACCAGCACCACCGCGCCTGCCATTTGGCCGTCTAGAATCCCTTTTTCAACCAGTTCGGTGATCGCTGCATCGTGTCGGTAACTTTCAGGTTCCAATGCGATGCACGGTGAGTGCAGATTGAGAACGATCGTTGTGAACGCTAGTGTGAGCAGCAAGCAAGAAAGTGAAGTGCCAATCGCGAAATATTTAAGCACCTGTCGTACATCCGTTAGTGGTGAGTCTTTTAGATGGGAAAATCTTGGTCATTAGTTTAGCGGATGATTGCGTGCTGAAGTGTGATGGCTAACCTTCAAGATGGTTGCTTTCGTTTGTTTCAATCGCACCGACGCTACCTTCCGCAATTCTTTTTGCAGGAGGGAAAACGCGATGCGGATGCCAGCGATCGTCTTTGATTCGCAGAAGGGCTGCTAATTCCCCTGTTTCAGTTAACGCTGCTAGTTCCGGAACTGAGATGGAAGGAGCGTTCAACGGATGAGTTTGACTCAGGCGAGTGCTTTTGGTGCAGTTTGCCAAGGTAGGCCCCTGGGTTGATTGGATGTCAATGAACTGTCCGTAATACGCTTGTTTGATTTCTCTTGTTGAGAGGATAACTTGAGGTAAGTGCTGGACGGCCAGTGTCGGTGGCAAAAGGTGATCGCTCAGATTCCCGTCTTTGATGGCTGCAGTATCAATCGAATCAGCTTCGTGAAAAGGACCGATCTCGGTCCTTTTCAAAGCGGTCATGATGGCAAAGGTTCCCACTTTTTTTGCCATGTCGGCACCGATGGATCGGATGTAGGTTCCTGATCCACAGGTGATTTCTAGGGTGAGGTTAGGGTAAGAGTAATGATGGATGATGATTTCATCGACTTGTACCTCGCGACTTGGCATATCAAAAGTCTCGCCGTTTCTAGCTCGCTCATAAGCACGTTTCCCATCAACGTGTATGGCCGAGAAGGCGGAGGGGGTTTGTCGGATCCGGCCAATCATGCTTCGCGCCGCGTCATCGATGCTTTGCCGATTAGGTATCGGTAGACCTTCAGGGCAGGTGCTTTCGGTCTCGATGTCTTCTGATGGGCTGTGTTCACCAAGCCTGAACTCACCGATGTATCGCTTGGGATACGCTTGGACATGCGTCACTAATTTTGCGGCTGGACCCAATCCGAGGACAAGGACACCTGTTGCGAGCGGGTCGAGTGTGCCTGCGTGACCTACTTTGACTTTTCGTAAACGTCGCTGCACAAGGTTCACGACATCTCGCGATGTCATACCGCTTGGTTTGTTGCAATTAAGAAATCCGAACCAAGTCATGTTAGAGCAGTACCTTGCAGGGCTTCTCGAAGTAATTGGTCATCGTTAGTCTTACAGCGTACGGGGCGAGTCCGATTTTTCGGTGCGAGCGATTGGAATTGTCCGCCATCAAATGGGTTTTTAAGAGATCCGTTTGATTGATACAACCTGACGTTTCGTCACTGAGGAAAGATAATGCCCTCCAATAAAAATGAAACCGTTCTACTCCGTGGTAATCGATTCAACGTGCATTTGATGCACCTCGAGGGAAGCGATGGCAAGACTTACGAGCGTGAGGTGATACGACATCCTGGTGCAGTCGTGCTGGTTCCCGTTCTTGATTCTGAACATGTGGTTCTGATTGAGAACTCACGCCCAACGGTGGGTGAGACGTTACTCGAATTGCCTGCCGGTACGATGGACTGGGAGGAAGCACCTGAGGCGACTGCCGTGAGGGAATTAGCCGAGGAGACGGGGTACCGAGCGGAACGCTACACATTACTGCATGAGTTTTACTCCGCTCCCGGTATTAGCGATGAATTAATGTATCTCTATGTCGCCGAGGGTCTTACCGCCGGCGAACATGCTAGAGAGGCAGTTGAAGAGATTGAGAATCGAATTGCTTCACGATCTGAAATCATTCAGTGGATCCATGAAGGGCGGATTCGTGATGGCAAGACCCTGATCGGCTTGTACGCTTTCTTGCACTCACCAAAATTCCAATGACTTGCTCGGCGTGCGATGCTGTCTCGATCCCTTTGCTCCTGGAGCAGGGACTTGCTTCTACGTTTCTGCTACCAGCGATGCGCCCTAGCGAACGAGTCTCCAGCACCGATGAATTCGCCGGTTGCGGAAATCTTCTGGAACCGTCTGGCGGGAGATCTCGTGAGCTTCACTCAGATCGAGATTCTCAGGTTGGAACTTAAATCTGCGAAAATTGGTCGAGAAGTAAATAACACCGCCGGGGATGACTAACGGCAAGACGCGTTCCAGCAATTGTTCTGCTTGACCCTGAACGGTCCAGTCTTTCTCAGTTCGCTTGCTGTTGGAAAAAGTGGGTGGATCGATGACCACCAAATCATAGGTCGGTTTTACGGGGTGATCTTGGATGAATTGCATGGTGTCTTGATGGATGAACTGGTGCTGATCGCCATCGAGTCCATTAATCGCAAGATTTGATTTGGCCCAATCCAAATAGTTTCGAGAAAGGTCAACGCTGACGGTGCTCTTTGCATCGCCATCCGCGGCATAGACGGTGAAGGACCCCGTGTAGCAGAACAGGTTGAGGAAATGTTTTCCTTTTGCTTGATCTCGCACCAGTCCGCGAGTGATTCGATGATCAAGAAAGAGTCCGGTGTCAACATAGTCAGCAAGATTGACCAAAAATTTGAGTCCACCCTCTCTAACCTCTTTCCGTATAAACGTCTCAGCAACTTTGTCATGCTGAGTTTTACCTTTTTGCCTTCCACGACGTTTCAGGTAGATGTTCTGTTTTGAGACGTTTAATCCGTCAGCGGCTGTTTGTGCCATCAGATCCAACCAGTTGCCGTGCTCCGCGGGATCCCTCTCGTGCGGCCGATCGTATTCGGTGATATGAATGGAGTCTTCGTAAAGATCGACAACGAGGGGGATTTCTGGGATATCTCTCTCGTAGATTCGATAGCAGGTAATGCCGCGTTTGGCGGGCCATTTTCGGAGGTGCTTTGCTCGCTTTCGAATTCGACTGGCAAACAGCTCAGCTTGTTCTCGTGATTTTGTGGACAGTTCACCAAAGGCAGCTGGACCCGATGCGTGCTCGTAGCGTGGTTCATGTTTGGTTTGATGATGAGGATCGGTATCCTTTGGTTCTGCTAAATCGTGTCCTTTCCGCTGAACCTCCGCAGTGGTATTGGATCCATTAGCAGTGGCCGCAGTGGAGGTGTTGCTTGCAGAGTCTTCGGGGTCTTTCTCGCCGTTGTGCGGCGAGTTGGTGACGGGCTTAGGCCCATGGAATTGAAAGTAGGTCATCGGTGCACCGCCGCTGTAAAGCTTGCGGCGTCGATCCGCTGGGCGCCCGAGCAGTGACTCAAGTTTTCTGAAATCGGCTAGGACATAGTGTGACCAGGTCGGGAGCCGTCTGAAGAGATCGGGGAGTTGGTGATAGTAGTCATCGCGTTCACGAATCGACGAAAAATGTTCTTCAGCTGGCGGGACGGCCACTAAGCATCCGAATCGTCTTTGGTTTCTGATTTGATGCAGATCTGCGCGGTCGAAATGAATTGCGTCCGTCACTCCGGCAAATTTTGCGTTTGCTCGCGCTTTGGTCAGCATTCGGTCATCGTGGTCAAACGCAAGAATTCGAGTTTCGAGTTTGTCTTCGGATTGGCTTTCAGCTTCGTTGCGTAATTCACGAGAAAGTGACAACGACTCAGGGGACCAATCTTCACATGCGAAAGATCTACCGAGCCCCGGAGCCCTATTCAAGCCAATCATTGCAGCTTCGATCGCAATGGTAGCACCTCGGCAAAACGGCGTTACCAGCGGTCGTCCGCTACGCCAGTAGCTCAGCATGATCAGCGCAGCCGCAAGGGTTTCTTTGATCTGAGGAGATGAGCCGGCTTGATGGTAACCTCGCCGGTTCAAGCCAACCCCCGTTGTGTCGATTGTTAATGTTGCGTGATCTTTAAGAAGAGTGAAATCCACTCGAAAGCTGGCTCCATTTTCTGGCAGTTCCGTGTGTTGGAAATCACGGAGTAAGGATTGGGCGATTGCTTTCTTGATTGCACGTTGGCAGGCGGGAACGCTCGTGAGCTGCGAGCGGATACATCGTCCACTCACGGGAAATTGACCATCGGCTGCGATGTAGGGTGTCCAATCCAGATCACGAGTCGATTCAAAAAGAGCATCAAAGTTGGGGGCGGGAAAGTCGCCCACCTTGATCAGGATCCGGTCCGCGGTTCGCAGCCACAGATTCGATTTGAGAATCGCTCGATGATCTCCTTCAAAGGCGACTCGTCCGGGTTCCACGACTTTTGCCGGTAATTGGAGCGATTCTAATTCGCGGCGGAGAAGCGACTCGAGCCCAAAGGCGCAGGTGGCGAGAAGTTGGTGTCGGATATTGGTTCGTGCGTGATTCATGAGGATTTAGAACCGGCAAGGTTCCATCGTGTGCTAGTCCTATCCTGATCACTTGATGAATGGCAGTTAGGATAATTGCGAGTTGGTTGCCGCGTGGATTCGAACGCATTCACGCAACGCGGCTTTCGGCGTGAACTTGGTACCTTTCTCGCTTGATCAACGTTATCGCAGTGACTCGTTTGTGTCGATTTCCATCGATTTGAGAACGATCATGAAGGTTTCAGCAATTAAATCGTCATCACACACCATAATCTCAGAGCAGATCGCTTCACCTCTGGTGGTTGCTGTGGGATGATACCGCCTACCCTCAGCAATCCGTAATGCCGTTTCTTCGCACCCGTGAGTGCAGCTGAATGAAGTCGATCCTCCCCATTATTGATTCAGGCCAGAGCACAGGTCTAGTAGAACCTTTTTTAGAAAAGTTGATGGCTGAGGGGCAGCCACTGGTTCGGCAGTCGATTACCGATTTGCAAATCAATCTTGGCAAGCTTTGCAATCAAGCGTGCACTCACTGCCATGTCGAAGCGGGTCCCACCAAGACACGTGAGAACATGGACTCTCGTACCGCGGATCGAGTGATCGAACTTGCGAAGGGGTGTTCGCAAATTAAAACGATCGACTTGACGGGCGGCGCACCAGAATTGAATCCCAATTTTCGAAGAATGGTTCGGGCATTTCGAGAAATGGATTTGCGAGTGATTGATCGATGCAACCTGACCGTCTTGTCAGAGCCGGGGATGGAGTGGCTTGCGGACTTCTTGCGAGAACAACAGGTGGATGTGGTGGCATCCCTGCCTTGCTACCTTGAGGATAATGTTGACCTGCAGCGTGGTTCTGGCGTCTTCAAGCGGAGTATCGAGGGGCTGCTTCGATTGAACTCATTGGGATTTGGACAGCCCGAATCCGATTTGTCTTTGAATCTTGTTTTCAATCCGACGGGACCCTCTCTACCGCCCGATCAAAAAACGCTTGAGAAGGCTTATCAAACCGAGTTGTATCAGCGTTATGGGATTCGTTTTAATCACTTGCTGACGATCACGAACTTGCCAGTAAAACGATTCGCCAAGTTCTTGAGCAAGCGTGGTGAGCTAGAAAATTATTTTCAATTACTTGAGCGTAACTTTAATCCAGTCGCCGCCAATCACGTGATGTGCAAGACGCTACTTTCGATTAGTTGGGATGGTAAGCTCTATGATTGTGATTTTAACCAGATGTTGGATTTGGGCTTGGGGGCGTCGGGTCCAAGAACGATCTGGGACATCGATGATTTAAATGAGCTCACTGAGCAGTCCATTTGTGTGGCAGATCACTGTTATGCATGTACCGCGGGTGCCGGTAGCAGTTGCGGCGGCGCGACCACAAATTAAAAAGTATGCAAGAAGTTAGATGAAGGTTAAGAAGGATGTCGAGCGAGAACAAAACTTTAGACACGGTCTCGGCTGTCGAGCAGCGTTACTCAGCGGCAGCTGAGGAGCGTGAGGCTGCGTTGTGCTGTCCTGTCGATTACGACGCGCAATATCTTCGAGTGATTCCACAGGAGGTCATCGAACGGGATTACGGTTGTGGTGATCCATCTAAATACCTCAACCCCGGCGAGACGGTACTGGATCTCGGTAGCGGTGGCGGGAAGATCTGTTTTATTGCGTCTCAAGTTGTCGGAGCTGAAGGCAAAGTGATAGGTGTCGACGTTAACGACACGATGTTGGATCTTGCGAGGAGTAGCCAAGCTGAGGTGGCGGAGAAGATTGGATACTCCAATGTGGAGTTCAAGAGAGGAAAGATTCAAGACCTCGCAATCGACCGCGATAAATTGGATCAATACATCGTGGATCATCCTGTCGCCAGCGAGGTGGATTTACGTCAGCTCGAATCGTTCATCGCGGAAATGCGCACCACTGAACCAATGATCGCCGATGATTCGATCGACGTGGTGGTCAGTAACTGCGTTTTGAATCTCGTGGATTCCAACGAAAAAGAACAGCTTTTCCGCGAACTGTATCGAGTTTTGAAGCCTGGGGGTCGCGCTGTGATCAGTGACATTGTGAGTGATGAACTGGTCCCAATGTCAATGCAAAATGACGCCGAGCTTTGGAGCGGATGCATCTCGGGTGCTTTCCAAGAGCAGGCATTTCTTCGTGCATTTGAGCAGGTCGGTTTTAGTGGCATTGAAATCGCTGTCTATCAAGAAAATCCTTGGCAAGTGGTTGAGGGAATTGAATTTCGTTCGGTTACGGTGATTGCCTATAAAAATCCACTTGGTTCGTGCAATGATTACAACGAAGCGGTGATCTATCGGGGACCGTTCACCGAGGTAACCGACGATGACGGCCATGTGTATCGTCGAGGTCAGCGCAGCAAGGTTTGTCGAAGCACCTACGAGCGTCTTTCGCGACCTCCTTACCAAGACGGATTTATTCTTGTACCACCGCATCGAGCAATCACCGATGAACAGGCTAAGCCGATGGAGTGCACCGGCGAGGAACGAAAACCAAGCGAAACCAAAGGTAAGGGCTACAACCTGACGATTCTTGGCGATTCTTGTTGTGAGCCTGGCGAATGCTGCTAATCAGTATTTGTTGAAATCACGTTGGATGTTCAGCTGAAAGGTGCGTTGAAGCTCAGGTCGAGTTCCTTACTCGATTTTGCAAGGAAATTAGTCCAGATCTTAGGCCGATTCAGCAGTGTGTCTCACTGAACGCAATTTGGGTCTCTTAGGGAGCATCGTTTTGGATTTAGGTTTGAATGATGGTTCTGTGTTGGTCACCGGCGCCGCAGCTGGGATCGGTCTCGAGGTCGCAAAGCAATTTGCCAAAGAAGGTTGCGACCTGATCCTGTGGGATCAATCATCCAATATCCACGAGGTGGGGCAAAGCCTTGCCGCGCAATATTCAATCTCGGTCAAAACATCTCGAATCGATGTTGCTAATGAGGCAGAGGTGAATCGAGCGACGGAGGATCTGACAGATTCCCAGATGGTACCATTGAAGTATATCGTTCATGCGGCGGCAGTCGGTTCAGGGTGCTTTGGCTTTCCATTTACCCGATTGAATCCATCCGACTGGCTCAAGCCGCTACAGGTCAACCTGATGGGGATGGTTAACCTCGCTCATGCCGTTGCACCAATCTTGGTCAAGCAAACCACGGGAAGCTTCGTCATGATCGGTTCTGTTGCGGGACAAATTGGATCGCAAACGGACCCGCCGTACAGTGCTACCAAAGCGGCGAATATCAATTTTACCCAGTGCATGGCCAAAGATCTTGCTCCTCACGGAATTCGGGTGAACATGGTTTGTCCGGGAATGGTGAAGACGGATCTGATGCGTTCGGTTTGGGAAAGCTGGTCGCGGTTGCAGGATGAAGCGACCGACATCACTTATGAGCGTTGGGTTGATGAAAAAGTAAAAGCGATGATTCCGTTGGGGAACATGCAGAACGCTGAAGATATTGCAAATATGGTGCTATTTCTATCTTCACGGTGCGCTTCTCAGGTCACTGGACAGATCATCAATGTGGACGGTGGATACGTGATGCATTGGTAAATGTTTCGCCGCTTTTCAGAGATCATTCCAAAACCGATCCACGAAATTCGTTATGCTTAGCGGTCGCAAAATCAGCCGAGATTGAAGTCGCGGGATTAGGTCGATTTTGTTTGGTGGACTGTCCGTGACTACGGAGGCGGTGATTCTGAGAACATCGGGACCGCCCCTTAGGGTCCGCTTCATTTACTCATTGCCTAAACGAATGGATGGAATCATTCGTGGCTCCAAAGTGTCTGTTGAATTTGAGGTAGTAATGTTGATGCGAAAGCGAATGGTTGTCTTTTTGGGTAGTCTCTGCTTGGTGGCTTCTTCCGTCTTGGCGGCAGGTCCGGGAGGGGCTGTATTCACTGATCCAGCAAAGGCTGGAGAGGACTACAAGATCCAAGGTGAGTACCTTGGTGAGATTCGAACACAAGATGGTAGTCGTAGGATCGGTGCACAGGTGATTGCACTCGGCGGCGGAAAATTCAATGTGATTGGTCACACTGGCGGTTTGCCTGGAGATGGTTGGAGCCGTGGAGACGACCGGAATGAGATCGAGGTGCAAGCCGAAAACGGTTCGTTAGTCTTCCCCGTTGGGGACGCCCTCGTGTCACTCGTCGATGGAAAAATCAGTGTTGAGTACGATGGCCAACTCCTCGGGGTCATGGAGAAGATTGAGCGAAAAAGCCCAACTCTCGGTATAGGACCGCCGAAAGGAGGGATGGTTCTATTTGACGGAAGCGGTACCGATCAATTCAATGATGCTGAGTTAGTGGACGGAAAATGGTTGGGTGCAACAAATGTTTGGTCAAAAGAAAAATTTGGTGATCATCATCTGCATGTTGAGTTTCGCACTCCTTTCATGCCTGAAGCACGCGGTCAAGCGCGAGGTAACAGCGGGGTTTATATTCAAAGTCGCTACGAACTTCAGGTTTTGGATTCGTTTGGCTTAGAAGGTAAAGACAATGAATGCGGTGGGATTTATTCCATTTCACAACCCGATGTGAATATGTGTTTTCCACCCCTCGCTTGGCAGACCTACGATATTGATTTCACGTCAGCTCGATATAATGCTGATGGTGAGAAAACATCCAATGCGAGGGTGACGATTCGTCACAATGGAATCGTGATTCATGATGATCGGGAGTTGGCTCATGGAACGCCCGGTCGACATGGCGAGGGCCCTGAGCTTGATTCCTTGTTCCTCCAGAATCACGGTAATCCGGTTGTGTTCCGAAACATTTGGGTGGTTAAAAAGTAACCCGCTGGAACGATCCGAATTTGTGGATGTTGATTGCATCCAATAACAAGAACTGATAGTTAAAAGTACTTTGGAGAATTAGATGTTGATTAGAAATTGTTTATTCTCGTGCGTTGTATTTGGACTCCTTGCAGGTGCAGTCGCTCGCGCCGAGGAAGCAGCGCACGCACACTCCCATGATGCTCACCTTCCGACCCTCGGTGTTGCCATGATCACTCCCACCAAGGGAAACAAAGTTCGTGGCACCCTGAAGTTGGTTCAAAAAGGTGAAGAGATCAAAATTACCGGGCGGATCAATAATCTGACTCCGGGTGAGCATGGTTTTCACATCCATGAATTTGGTGATCAGCGTGGCGGTGATGGAAAGTCCACTGGCGGCCATTACAACCCGAGCGGTCACGACCACGGAGCTCCTGGTGCCCATAGTCACACCGGTGACCTAGGGAACGTGAAAGCAAATGATGATGGAGTCGCTCAGGTGAACATCACCATGAAGGGTACACCTCTGCATTTCATTCTTGGTCGTGCGTTCGTGGTGCATGCTGGCAAGGATGATCTGAAGAGTCAGCCATCCGGCGATGCAGGTGCTCGAGTGGCGACGGGGATCATCGCGATTGGTAATCCTGAATTTGTCTACAAGAAGCCAGAAGCGGCTAAGTAAGCGTCTTGTTCAATACCTTTGAAAACGTTAGGGCGGCCATCAGTGGCCGCCTTTTTTATTGCCCGAGGAGCGACCGTGTCACGCTGTTGCCGTGCAGGGTCCATTATGTGCAGGGTCCATTATGTGCAGGTCATCATGTGCATTTCAGCCCATTGATACCGCACAAGCGATTGGGTGCAGGTGCCAATCCTTTCGGTTTTCAGTTTGAAATCATCGCTAATAGCTGCTGAGTTCGAAGGCTGCCCCGCTGCCTTGGCGTAAGAGGTAGCAATGGTCTGCTGGTAGATCACCAAATGACTCGCTGCTTCCATCGGTCCAATGAACCGTAACCTCGGTGACGATCTCCGCGTCTGCGAGTCCAGCGATCAGCGTTTTCTCATTGCTGCAGTAATAGCCATCTCCGGAAAGAACCCAGAGGCTACGTTGCTCTTGCCCGACTTTGAAGCGAACGATTGATCCAATCGCATCGCGATTCGCACGAGTTGCCACGATTCGAAATCCAATCCGGTGATGCTCGTCGGTGCTTTCGTTTAGCAGCAAGCGGATTTGCTCGTTCATGTGCGTGATGAAAACATCGTTTCTGCCATCCCGATTGACATCAGATGTCCACAGGGCTCGTCCGACGTGAGGCAACTGAAAGTATTCGCCCCAAGGGTCATCATTCAGAAGGGCAAATTTACCTTGCGAGTCACGACGGAAGATCTGAAGCGGCAAGTCATAATCCGGAGTGTCGGGGCTATCAAACTCTCCAATGTGACCGTTGGTAACAATGATTTCTTCGACGCCATCATTCTCAATATCGATGGGCTGTGTGCCGAATCCAATTAGCGGTAGGGTGGGTTCAATTAGACCGAGTCGGCTCGTCTCGTCTTTCCAAAGACCGGGAGCGACTTGTTCATAATAGATGTTGTATTCACGGCCAAACCCCGTGACGTAAAAATCTAGATCTCCATCATGATCAAAGTCACAGCTGGCAATCCCCATTGATGCCTGTGAGCGTGACATCCCGTCGAGTGCAACTCCACGCACTCCTGCTGTTTCTGACAAGTGGAAGGCTGCTGATTCATCTGCCGCTGTGTAGTAAGCGTTGCGCGACATGTCGTTTGCAACAAAGATGCCCTGTTTGTCATTCACTAATTGTCCAGAAACAATCCCAAGTCCGCGTCCAGGTAATGGCTCACCAATCCATTGATCCGTCACATTTTTGAACGTTCCATCGCCTTGGCCCTGAAAGACCATGTCCACATCGGCGGGGAAGCGAAGCGGGTGGCAGGGGCCCGGTTGACCTGATTCATCGGGGCAAGCAGAGACGATACCCGGAACGGGTTGGCAATAATTGGATACAAAGAGATCAGTGATGGAGTCGTTGTTGATATCCACGAACGAGGCGGACGATGACCATGCCGCCTCAACATCACCTTGAAGCTGATCAGTGCAGTTGGTGAAGGTTCCATCACCATTGTTTCGAAGTAAGCGATTGAAACCTAGGTTAGCAAAAAATAGATCGGGGAATCCGTCTTCGTTAAAGTCCCCAATCGCCACTCCTTGGCCAAAACCTCTGTCATCGACCCCTGTAACCTGTGAGGCATCAGTGAATTGATTTCCCAAATTGCGAAGCAGGTTATTTGGGTTTGAATCCAAGGCCAATAATTTGCCGGCAGCATTCATAATCATCAGGTCCGGCCAGCCATCGAGGTCGTAATCGAAACTACCTCCGCCGGCTCCAGTGGAACGGATCAATGGTGCAAGTTTTGCGTCGTCTGGTGAATTATCAGAACCGTATCCCTTGAGCCCCCATTCAAAGCTTCTTTCTGAAAGCCTCAGTGATTCTGTGGAAGCCGACTTGGGTTTTACTGCAAAAATTTCTTCCTTGGGTAGCCCTGCCTCGATATCTGGTAGGGGAAGGTTGCCGAAGTTGATGCTGAAGACTTTTGGATCTCTTGATTGCCAATTTGTATCGCGCCGTAGTTGGCGGATAATTTCATCTCTCTGCGTCTTCAGGTTTTTTGAAGGTTGTTGCGGCAGGGTTGAAGCGATTGCCCACCATGCTTCAGCGGCCCATGATCGGCCGAGTTTCATCAGGTAAGCCGAGATTTCTAATGCCTCGGATTGACTGGTTCGGTCGCCCGCTGCGAAGTGATTGAATTGTTCGCGAAATGCTTGTAGTTCGCTTGCATATGTCGTGATCGATTCAATCTGCTGATCGCTAATCCCAAGCTCATCGCCCTCGGATTGCCCGTTGATTCTTTGAATCGTGATCGCCAGTCGGCTCCATGCCATCGAGTTCGAGGGGCTACGCATGCAAGCCTCCCAGTAGCCCCGAACGGCTCTGTCAATTCTCCCCTTCTCGGTTGCAAGGTCACCCATTGCAATCCAGTAGTCCGCGTATTCTTCGCATCCGTTGGGTCGGTCCTCATACCACCGCATCAGTTCATCCCATTGAGACAGAGTGGCGAGGACTCTTCCGTAGGTCGCGTAAGCGGGTGCAAAATCGGGGTGATGCTGAATGATCTGTTTTAATACTTCGGCGGCTTCATTGACATTGCGCCGGTACAGCAACAAGAAGGCGTTGCCGAGTTTGACACGATGGTCGTTCGGGTTTCGTTCAAAGATGGTGTTGATCGTATTGATCGACAGCCGACGTGTTGAGGTGTCAGTCGTTGCGAATAGTAGTGAAAGATCAAACTGGCGGTTCTTGTAGAGGATCTGCAAATGCTCCGGTAGTTTCTCGGGACGCTGTAATTCAGCGAGGAATCCTACCAGCGTTCTCCGCTGTTGATGTTCTTCCGGGTAACGCTCCAATGCCTCTTCCAAGAGTTCGACTGCGTTGTAGATTTGCCCCACATTAATGAGACCTTGAACCGCGTTGTTCACTCTTGCGGGCGGTCGGAACCCGCCGGCTCGGGCGGCACTCACCAACAATTGTGCCGCCTCGTCTTCGTCACCGCTCCTCGCAGTCACCAACGCAACTTGCGTAATCAGTTCTGCGTCGTCGGGGTTGGCGATCAATACTTCTTTTGAGAGTTTACTTGCAGTTTCCCAGTCATCCCGTTTGATTGCCGCAAGCATTCGTTGAGAAGACGAGATCTTGGTGTTTTCCGCTTCTGGTCGCTTGTCATTCTGAGCGGTCTCTTGTGGCGAGCAGCCGGATAATGAGAAGGCGACGATAACGACAACGGTTGTTAGCAGGCTGCCGATTTTTTGAAAGTTCACTGAGAGAGTCTTCATGAACACGACGATCGCGCAACACCCGTTGGTGCCTGAATGGAAATCGATATTGATCCGTGTTCTATCGCGGTGCATTGGCCGAGTCGCTGATCAAGCGAGAATGGATTGAACCACGTTGGCGGGTCGGCCTGCAGAGAGGACCTGTTCCTGACCATTGTGGAGGAAGATTAAATCGTTGATGTTGATACCAAATAGGTTCATCAGTGTTGCCTGGTAATCGTTTGGGGTGACGATGTTCTCAATTGCTTTGTGTCCAAATTCGTCAGTTGCTCCGTAGGTCATACCCGGCTTTATCCCACCCCCGGCAAGCCAAATGCTAAATCCCTGCCCATTATGGTCTCGGCCATGTTTCTCAGGTGCACCTTGATTTTGAGTAACCGGTAAACGTCCAATTTCCCCACCCCAGTGGACGATAACTTCCTCTAACATTCCTCGCTGCTTCAGATCTTTGACCAGTGCAGCAGCGGGCTGGTCTGTTTTTCTGCAAACCGACGGTAGTCCCGTGCTGATATTACTGTGGTTGTCCCATGGTTGACCGTTGAGGAAGAGTTGTACAAACCTCACCCCTCTTTCGATTAATCGGCGAGCAATCAGGCAGCGAGTGCCATACTCACGCGTTTCTTCACGGTTAAGCCCATACATTTCGTGAATGTATTGAGGTTCTTGCTGAATATCCAAAGCATCGGTTGCTGCAATCTGCATCTTTGCTGCAAGTTCATAACTGGCAATTCGAGCTTGCAGTTCACTGTTTCCCGGAAATTGATCAGCATGCTGCTGATTGATCGATTGCAAAAAGTTGAGATTCTGCCGTTGTGGTAATCCTCGGAGATGCTCTGGAGCGTTTAAATTCAGGATCCTTGGTTCACGTGGGCGTAGTACCGTTCCTTGGTACAAAGCTGGCATGAACCCGCTGGACCAATTATTGGTGCTGTCGACCGGTGGTCCTCCCGGGTCGGTAAGCACCATGTAGGCAGGCAGGTTTTCGGTTTCGCAGCCAAGTGCATAGAGCAGCCATGAGGCCATGTGTGGGCGTCCCAGCACACCAGGGATCCCACCATGAAAGTATCGGATCGAGACTTCGTGACCATTCGCTCCAGTGTGCATGCTGCGAATCAAGCAGATGTCATCAACGATCCCAGATAGATGCGGTAGTAACTCTGAGATCTCGGTGCCGCAATTTCCGTGCTGCCGGAATTTCCACGGGCTGCCCATCAGTGTTTTACTTGCTTCGTTGACAAAGCTGTAACCAACTTCACCTTGATATTCCGTGCCGTTGTACTTGGTGAGTTCCGGCTTCGGATCGGTGAGATCCATATGGGAGGGGCCGCCATGCTGAAACAGCGAGATCATCGCTTTCGCTTTAGCGGGTTTCGGAGGAACCTTTGGTGTGAGGTCAAAATCTTGTCGGTTCTTGGGCAGCAGTTTGGTCTTGGCCGAAGCACGGTTGCGATCCAAAAGCCATGCCAAGGCGAGTCCGCCGATACCCAATGAGTTCTGTTGCAGGAACGCGCGGCGAGAGCCGGCCAGGTGTTTTGATTGAGTATTATTCGACATAAAAAAACTCATTAGAACTCAGGAGCATCTGGCAAAGATTGGTGATGCACTGGCGGAGGACGGAGTGCTGCGGATTGGAAGAGTGAGAGTGGTTGGCTGTGTCAATCTGTAGTCCAATAAATCGATACGCTGCTTCAAGCTCGTGGTCACTTGGTTCTCTCTGATAAACCAATTGCCACGCTCTCGCAATTTGCCCTGGTACCTCTTCTAGTGAATCTTCAGGTCCACCGAATTCCTTCTCGGATTCGGCGAAAAGTTCACCACCTTCTTCCTTCTTTAGGTTTATTTTTACTGGCCAATTGAAGGAATCCGAAGTGATGGTGGACAGGGAATCTGTCACGAAGTCAATTGTATCCCCTACCGCAACCTCAAAAGAATCAACCTCAGTTTTTGTCTCACCCTGTTTGATCTCCCACGAGCCGACCACACCATGGCGGCTCGAGACAATCCTTCCTCGAACACCGTCTCCGTTTGGCGACCCGTGTGAAATGGTGCCTGTAACTTTTGCGTGTCCGGACGCATCCGCTTTCCACCTCCTGATGACGCTGCGTTCTGCCGAATCGGGGTGTCCGCCGGATCTTGTCAGTAGCACCCATCCGTGGTTCGGGTCTGGAAGCGACGGACCCGCTTGCCACTGAGTTCCCGTCCAGTGTTCAAGTGCGATAAAGCTTTCAGTGCGTTGGCTTTCCGCGTCGACTTTTCCAAATCCATAGGACCAATTTGACACCATTGGTTTTGTGATCTGTGGCAGTTCGTCGATGCGTGCGGATGGCAGCGGTTGAGCTTCGGTTGCGACTCGATCTGCTAATGCTTTCGCGTTTTCAAGAATGAAGTTGCCGTTGAGCATCATGAGTGACTGTGTCGCGACGGTCGAACTGGCTCGCAGTTCACAGTTCGTCTCCATCACTGGCGCATCAAATGCTTGAAGCAGCGAAACGGGTTTGGTTCTTCTTGATTGAATGTAAACACTGCGTCGTCCCGATGCTCCTTCGACCACAATTGCGCCGGTCTCATCTTCCTTGATCGCGACCGGTTTCCCACCGAGTGTTGGATCAAGCTTTCCACTGATTGCAAGAATCGAGTCACGCATCGCTTCTGCGTCGAGACGAATTAGGTTGGCGAACGCATATTGGTGATTCGTGAGAAGTCGTTTGGTGGTTTCCGATAGGTGTTGCTTATTGTTAATCAATTCTGGATTAAAAGGCACTCCGCGAGATTGGCGATAAACTTTGGAATCCATGATCGTGCGATGAATCGATTTCAAACTCCACTGCTGCCCGCTGAGTTCAAGTGCGAGCCAATCGAGTAACTGAGGATGGCTCGGGTGGTTTCCTAGCCGACCAAAATCGGAAGGCGTTTTGACGATTCCTGAACCAAAATGATGTAGCCAGATCCGGTTTGCAATAACGCGTCTAAACAGCGGATGCTCTGCGCTGGTTAACCACTTCGCAAATGCGAGTCGCCGACCGGTTGTGGGAGACTCCAAATCATTGGATTCAAAGGATGTTGTCTGATTTTCTGGACAGGCGATCTGGAGTGCATGCGGGAGGACGGATTGCTTCGGTTGTTGATGATCGCCGCGATGAAAAAGTTTTGTCTCGGGTGGAGGTTCTTGCGGTTCGGTTAACGCTCGAATGAATTGTTCTTCTGGTTTTTTCGACCGTATTTCATTCATCCGCTTGTCAAACTCAGCAAGCTTCGTTTTTGAATCGGGAATGTACTGATAAAGGTTGCCAGGCGTGATGTTCACGCTGGGGTGTCGCTTGAGAAGATCTTGCTGTTCTGGACTACGTTCATTGGCGGGCGTGCCGTAAGCCATTTTGAGCGTTTCACGAAGTTCAGCAGGTTGTCGCTCCAGTTCTTGCTTCAAGGCTTCGCTCATGTAGCGGTCAAGTTCTTGCTGTTTCTCTTTGGCAACTACCTGTGCTTCTTCTTCGATGGCGGCGGCAGCGTCTCGATCGGCTTGAGTGTAGAGTGACTGCTGTCTCGTCCCCGGCACTTGCCATTTTTGCCAATTCATGGCCGGCTCAAAGACTGCTCTCAATGCGTAATAGTCTTGCTGAGGGATTGGATCATATCGGTGATCGTGGCATTGGGCGCATTGAACGGAAAGGCCAAGAAGCGAAGTTCCAACGATCTTGAGAGTATCGGCGATTACTTGGTTTCTGGCTTCGGGCGTGTTGGCACCACTGCCAGTCCCGTCGGCAGCCATTCGCAGAAAACCAGTCGCAGTAAGCAGGCTGATTTGCTCTTCGGTGAGATCTCCTTGCCGCGGACCTGCCAGTTCGTCACCGGCTAATTGTTCCCAGACGAATTCGTTCAAGGGCTTATCTTGGTTAAGCGATTGAATGACCCAGTCGCGATATTTCCAAGCCCATTGCCGTACGGTGTCGTTGTTGGTGTAGCCTTCTGAGTCAGAGTAGCCAGCTATATCTAGCCAGTGTCGTCCCCAGCGTTCACCATACTGTGGTGAATCCAATAGGAAGTCGAGCATCGCCGAGTACCAGTTTGGTTCCGCATGATCCATCCAGTGTTGCATCTGTTCAGGACTCGGAGGTAATCCAAGTAGGTCATGGAATGCACGACGAATGAGCGTTGGTTTATCGGCTTGGGGTGCAAAGAGTTCATCTGCAATCTCAAGTAGTTCCGATCTTGTTGCTAGAGTAGTTTGCTCGTCCGTTCCCGCTTCCTTCAGCGACCTCGTTAACTGCTCGATTGTTTCTAAGACAAACTGTTTATCAATCAAGTTGGTGGCAATTCGATTCGGGACCTGATGATTCAGTTCCTCGGCGGACAATGCTTGGATCGGCTTGAACGCCCAAAAATCTCTTTCCTCGGGAGTGATTCCTAGGCCGGGAGGAATGGACTCGGGTTCGGTACGAAGAGTGTTCGCACCCTGCTTGATCCATGTTTTCAGAGTCTCGAGCTCGCTTTGGCTCACATGGGCATCACCGGGCGGCATTTCACCACTTTCAATCCGATCGATGAGTAAGCTTTGTTCAGGGTGCTGGAGTTCTATCGCGGGACCGCTATCCCCACCGGTTAACAAGAAACGTACCAACCGAAGGTCAAGTTCGCCCTCAATTTCTTCCGTTGCACCGTGGCAATCAAAACAGTGTGCCCGAAAGATAGGGCGAATGTCTCGTTCATACGACAGGAGAGAATCTGCCGCCATGATGATCGGGTTAATTGATCCGAGATTTACAACGAATGCGATACATGCTGCCACGAATTTTAGATGCTTAGAGGATGGGCAAGATGTTGATCGCATGGCATCCGTTCGCTCATTGATGATGGAATCTGGCATCGTATCGGCTCACCGTCTGTTTAGGATGGCTGTCGTGTTGTACGCTCGCAAAGTGAAGACGGTTTGTCTAGTTAAAAGGGAGTAATCAAGATCTGATGAAATTTGAAACGGCAGTCATACGTACCCAAGGAGAGGGCATTGGGATTCGGCGTTTTCCAGTAATCTGAGAGCGAGAGTTCGGAAGGTTCACCTTTCCAGTCAACGATGATCGTCCCGTCGACCATCATGAGAACTCGGTCTCCATCCACTTCGACGATGACTTGCGAGATTTGATTTTTCGTGAAGAGTTCACCTTGGTACGTGGTTTCATTGCCGATGTTACGGCCGTTGATGTTTTCGATTGCACTGCTAAATCCATCGTTCGTTCGAAAGGCAAAAGTGGTTGCGAATCGATTTGACCGATTGCGATTGCCAATCAGTAGTGAATTCGGATCATCAAGCGGCTCGACCAGAAGTTTCATTTGGTAGGAATCGTAATCCGTGACGGGTAATTCAAGCCTCGCGCCATACAGTTTCGGACTTACAAGCGACCCTTGATCTCGAGTCCAAGTTCCAACGCTCCAGCAGTCGTCGATCGATACTTTTTCTAGCAGATTGATGGTTTTCGAGCGATCGATTCGTTTGAGCGAGGTTTGGCTATCGGTTTCATTTAAGAGTAGATCCGTCGATAGGATTTTGGGCTGCGGTGGAAGTTCACTGTCGGTTCTTATTTGCAGGTACCCCCAGATCTCTTCTGTTTCTCCGGAATCTAATTCCACATCAATGCGATAACTGATTGGCGTCGCTCGATCAAAACTCCCTAAATCGATTTTTGATGGAGCGTCACCTTCCCAGCTCGTTGAGATTTCTGACCATGGGCCATGTATCGCCGTCTGATAACGGGTCCGCACCGCTTTGACCTTGACGCCGCTAGGCCAGTCGAGGTTGAGGGAGATGTTTTGATTTGGTTTGGGGACACGAGGTTGTGGGACGGCGCGGAAGGTTGAGAAGAGGTCAGTCGATCGCTGCTCGGATGTCGTTTCGCCTTGCCAGTTCATCTGTTTCTTTTGGTCGTCATCTAGCCACGATTCACTAATCCAGCCGCGGTATTGCCCAAGAGACATGACCGAACCGTTAGCCGGTTCTGGGTGTGGCAGGCCAACTGTATGTCCGCATCCTTCGTGGTAGACCACGCAATCAGATCCGCGATACGGGACTCGCCATCCATCCGCACTCACCAACCCCCACCCGCAACCACGGTTTGCGATATAGCTTGCACGAGCTCCACCCGAGGTTGCTCCGGGGAAATGTTCCCCTCGTTGGTAGTTGCCTTCGAACTCAAGTCCATTCTCTGCGGGGCGAAGTCGATAAAAGTCATCGAGTGGTCGCCAGTTAATCTCACTTAGTACGAGCAGAATCGGGAACGCCTTGGATTGAAGCTTGGTTTCGAATTGGATGCCACGATCAACTTCCGAAAGCGTTCGGTAGTAGATCGAATTTGCATCACCCTGACGAAGTCTCGAGGTGGTTTGACTGGATGTGAAAGGTTGGTTCACCACCTTGGTGGTAAGTGTTGATTGTGTGCCGAATTCTCGGGAGTGGAATTTTTCAATTCGTCGACAGTAGTAATCAACGCGATCACGCCAATCAGAAAGCGGTTCTCGATCCGCAGGGACAAAATAGACCACCGTCAGTTCAATCTGTTCAGTTGAGTACCTGCCATCCCAGGTCTTGGTGCCAGCATGCGCGGAGGCAGCGATGCAAATCAGACTGGCAAATAAAAGACCGAGAGATCTCATGGATTTAACTTTCGTTGCAATGACTTAGTTAGGCATCGCGATTGGGAATATTTCTGAGGTGGATACTGGTGTCACGCTTTGTCAGAGACCAAGTTGGTTCTCACGGTTAGGAGAGTATTTCGTGAACCACTCGCGCCGGTTCGACTCCAGTTAGTTTCGCATTGAGACCTTGGTGTTTGACGGTAAAGCGTTCATGATCAATCCCAAGGGTGTGGAGAACAGTGGCGTTGAAATCGTTGATGTGAACGGGGTCTTTGACGATGTTGTAGGAGTAGTCGTCCGTTGTGCCATAGTCGAAGCCAGCTTTGAATCCACCTCCGGCTACCCAAGTGCTGAAGCAACGTCCGTGATGGTCACGACCATGATTATTTTCAGTCAGTTTGCCTTGACTGTAGATAGTGCGTCCAAACTCACCCCCGAAAATGACCACCGTGTCTTCCAACATGCCTCTTTGCTTCAGGTCTTGCACCAGTGCGGCAGCGGGCTGATCGACAGATTTGCAGTTCTTCTTGATTTCGGTTGGCAGGTTACCGTGTTGATCCCATCCACGATGGAAGAGCTGAATGAACGGGACGCCGCGTTCAGCGAGTCTTCTCGCGACCACACAATTCGCGGCGAAAGTTCCCGGTTTGCGAGCGTCTTCGCCGTAAAGTTCATAGGTTTGCTCACTCTCGTTTTCCATATCCATCAGATCAGGTACGGAAGTTTGCATTCGGTACGCCATTTCGTACTGAGCAATTCTGGCTTCAATCTCCGGGTCGCCGACGGAATCAAAATGGGTAGCGTTGAGCTTTGCGAGACCGTCAAGCATTTTTCGCCGTGTCTCGCGATCGACACCGTCTGGGTTTCGCAAGTAAAGCACCGGATCCTCGCCGCTGCGGAACTGCACTCCTTGGTGCTTCGAGGGTAAAAAACCGGATCCCCATAAGCGAGAGAAGAGAGCTTGTCCAGGTTTCGCTCCCACCGAAATCATGGTGACATACGCCGGCAGGTTTTCGTTGGGGCTGCCAAGTCCATAGCTGAGCCATGATCCCATGCTGGGGCGGCCAAGTTGTTGAGTGCCGGTATTGATGTAGGTGATCGCAGGGTCATGATTGATCGCCTCGGTGTTCATGGTGCGAACGATGGTTAGGTCGTCGACAATTTTGGTGGTGTGAGGTAGGAGTTCTCCATTGACCCAAGTTCCACGTTCACCAAATTGTTTGAACTCAAACATCGGCGCAACGCAAGGAAATGTGTTTTGGCCACTAGACATGCCAGTGAGTCGCTGCCCGTTTCTGATTGAATCTGGGAGTTCTGTGCCATGAAGTTTTCTCATGGCAGGCTTGTAGTCAAACAGATCAATGTGGCTTGGGCCGCCCGCCATGAAAAGATAGATCACACGTTTTGCTTTCGGTGCAAAGTGTGGCAGTTCCGGAAGTCCCGGATATGAACTTCCCGCGTTGTTTGCGGCTCGTGATTTTTCGCTCTGCAGAAGTGTCGTCAGTGCGGCAGCGCCGAGACATCCACGACCACGCGATAGCAGCTGTCGTCTAGTTAATGAACGGCTGTAGGTTTCGATTGGGTTCATATGACTGTGTGGTGTCTATTATTCGCGGGTGAGTGTTTCGTCTAGATTGAGAAAGGTACTTGCCATGAGTGTCCAAGCGGCATGTTCCTCAGCAGGGATGCTCTCGTCGCGTTTGGATTCTCCAACTACTAACAGTTTGTTCGCAGACTCCGCATCGTTGGCGTAGCTTGCTCGCGCATCGACAAGAAGATTCGTCAGGACCTTCATTTCTTCTTTGCTAGGGTATCTCGCTGTCACTTGGCGAAAGCCATCGCGAATGCGATCCGCGTCGGATTTGGCTGCGTTCAGAAGGATTCTTTCGGCAAAGTTTCGGGCAGCTTCCACGAACTGAACGTCATTCAACGTGACCAGTGCTTGAAGCGGGGTGTTGGTTCTCGCTCGTCGAACCGTACACTTTTCTCGCGTTGGAGCATCAAAGATTTGCATGGATGGAGGAGGTGCAGATCGTTTCCAGTACGTGTATAGGCTCCTTCGGTAAAGCTTTTCACCATGATCTTGCACGAACTTTGGGTTACCACCCAAACCGACTTCCGCCCAGAGTCCACCGGGCTGGTATGGCTTCACCCCAGGGCCACCATATTCATCTACCAGCAAGCCGCTGATCATGAGTGCAGAATCACGAATTGCTTCGCCAGAAAGTCGGAAGCGAGCACCACGGGCCAGCAAGCGATTTTCGGGGTCAGCTTGATAAGCTTCGGGTGTGCATTTGGATGATTGCTGATATGTCGACGACATCATGATCTCTTTGAGGAGTCGTTTCGTGTTCCATCCATTTTTGCGGTAGTCAGTCGCTAACCAATCGAGTAGTTCAGGGTGAGATGGGAAGGCCCCCTGCGCACCGAAATCTTCGGGCGTGGAAACGAGTCCGTTTCCAAAGAGCATTTGCCAGTAGCGATTCACGGCGACCCTTGCGGTCAGGGGGTGATCTTCTTGGAAGAGCCATTTGGCGAGCCCCAAACGATTGTTGGGGAGGTCTGATTGCATGGCGGGCAGGATCGCCGGTGTCCCGGCTTCCACACGATTTTCCGTCGGTGAATCGTAAGCACCACGGTTTAAAATAAAGGTCTCTCTCGGCTTCTCCATGTCACCCATCACCATTACCGATGTCATCGGTTTTTCCAACTCGGTGATTTCGTTGCTGAGTGTCGAAACGAGGGATTCGAGTTTCGGATAGTCCGGTTTTTCTTCGCGTAGGTGGTATCGTTTGAGCGCGAGATTTTGTTGGTCAGTACGCTTGGATTCCGGAATGGAGACGAGGTCGCTGATCGGATTCAATGAAGCGAGTTGTTTGATCTCTTCCGGATCGAGTGTGCGATTGTAAACTTGAATTTCATCGATCTCACCCTTGAACTTTGAGTCCGGGTGTCGACTACCCACAAGGAACGTCTTTTCGGTGCGAATGGTTTCGCTCAGCCCATCTTGTTCGATGGTCCACTCCCAGTTTTCACCGTTGACATAAATTTTGATTCCCGACGCTTTACTTGATCCATCGTAGGTCATCATGACATGCTGCCATTGGTTGGCGGCAAGCTTTTTCTTAGTGTTCACTTTCACGGCATTACCAGGCCAGTCATGAATCAAATGGACTGCGATCGGCGAATCCCCAGTGAGCATGTCATAGCCGCGGAACTTGTTGGCGTTATCCATTTTGGCAACCACCGCTCCCTGGCCTGAGTTCTTTTGAGGTCGGATCCAACCACCGTAAGAGAATGAATCTGTTCTCTCGAAATCGGCTTGGTTTCCTAGGTCAACGAAGGTCTTGCCGTCAAAGTTGAGTCCCCAATCAACGCGTGAGTTTTTCCAATCGGTGTTGCCGACGATGGTTCCGCTAACTTCACTTGGTAGGCTCGCGTTAACCACGCTGCCTTCTCCCTCGATAAACGGTACACGCAGAACGCATCCTTCAAGATGCGGAAGAATCGAATCTTGATTCTCTGATTGTTTTGTTAACCATGCTGCGAGGCTTTCTCCGCATGCTTCTTCCATCTTGCCGATGGCTTCTCTGGTATCAGCAAGTTCTTGTCGCTTACCCGGTAGACGCTTCTGTTTCTCTGGGTCCGCGATTTGGATCATGGGCGCGGCGTTCCCATTGCGAGTCTGCATGCCAGCGTCACTACTGGTATTAAAGAACGCATAGAACCGATAGTAGTCTTCTTGTGATATTGGGTCGTATTTGTGGTCATGGCATTGCCCGCACTCCATGGTGAGTCCGAGCCAAACGGTTGACGTCGTTTTGACTCGGTCAACGACGTATTCGACTCGGTATTCTTCGGCGATCGCGCCACCTTCGTCCGTTGTGCCGTTGTTCCGATTGAAGCCGGCTAAGATGCGTTGTTGCTCGGTCGCGTTCTCGCGAAGATCTCCCGCTAGTTGGTTGATCGAAAATTCGTCAAACGGCATGTTCTCGTTGAACGCGTTCACAACCGCATCTCTCCAAGCCCACATATCCCGTGGTCCATCAGCGTGATAGACGCTGGTATCTCCGTAGCGCGACGCATCAAGCCAGTCCACGGCCATTCTCTGGCCATAGCGAGGTGAGTTGAGGAGCCGATCGATCAGTTTTTCGTAAGCGTTCGGAGATTGGTCGGTCAAGAAGCGATCAATTTCCTCGGATGTTGGTGGAAGACCTGTCAGATCCAGCGTTGCACGCCGGATTAATGTCTCCTTGCTCGCTCGTTCAACGAGTTGGCCCGACGGAGTTTTTTGTTTGATCAAGGCGTCAATGATTTGACTGGCTTGGTCAATCTCGAGATCGGTTTTTTGGGGTTGAATGAAGGACCAGTGCTCGGTCCACTGCGCTCCCTGCTCAATCCACTTTTGAAGTAATTCGATCTCCGTCTCCGTGAGTGACTTCTTTGAAGAATCTGGCGGCATCTTGCTTTCGTCGTGCGCCAAGATTCGACGGATCAGTTCGCTGTTTTCAGGGTCACCCGCTTCAATCGCAGAGGCCGCCTCATCGGGTAAATCAAGCCTGAGATCTGCTTCTCGATGTTCACGATCTGGTCCGTGGCAGAAGAAGCATTTGTCTGAAAGGATCGGTCTGATTTCACGGTCAAATTGCACGGGTGTTTCTGCACCGGTGACGGAGAATCCGAGAACGTGAATCCAAGCGATGGCTGGAAGAATCGACCGATAAATGAAAGATGAGCGGGTGGACATGTTGGCTTTGGGATTTGTCGTATCAATTCAAGCGAAGTGTGTCGAGTTTTGGCCTCTGGTGCGTGGCTGGTTTGGGGCTCGGTGAGCCCCATCCGTTTGCCCGCTGCCAATAAACGTTTTCTCACCGGATCAGGCGAAGAGTTTGTGGACGACGCTTGCTTGATCGGGGCCGGTTAGTCGATGGGTTCTGCCACCGTGTTCGAACGTCAGATTTTCATGTGAGAGGCCGAGTGCATGGAGGATCGTGGCGTGGAGGTCACGGAAGTGGACTTTATCCTCCACGGCTTTAGCTCCCGTCTCACTCGTTTTCCCGTGAACATGGCCTGACTTCATCCCGCCTCCGGCGAGCCAAAACGTGAAGCCTTTTTCGTTGTGACCGGATTCATCCTTACCGTCATCAGGCACAAGTCCGGGACGTCCAAATTCACCTCCCCAAACGATCAGCGTGTCGTCCAATAGACCCCTCGCCGCGAGGTCTTCCAGTAGGGCGGCTGTTGGCGCATCAATCGTCTCGCAGTTCGCTTCTAGATCACGGCGATGGTCCTTGTGTTGGTCCCACCCACCGTGATTGACTTCGACGAAGCGAACACCTGATTCGATAAACCGCCGAGCGAGCAAGCATTGTCGACCAAAGTCTGTCGGTCGGCAGGTTCCAACCGACAACTTCTTGCCAACTCGATACCTTTCCAACGTCGCTTTTGTTTCATTGCTGAGGTCGAGGATTTCCTGAGCGGAATCTTGCATTCGGAAAGCCAGTTCCATCGACTCAATTGCACCCTCTAATTGTTGATCGAGTTCTCGATCTGCAAAGTGCTGTCTGTTCATGGACTGAATCAGATCCAGTTGCGATCGCTGGCTTTTGTAGGGGAGAGATCCACCTCGGATATCACGAATGGTTGCCCGTGACATGTCTTCACCGTTGGTACCGATGGGTGTCCCGGTGAATTCGGTGGGAAGGAATGCGCTGGAGTAGACCGAAGGTTTGGAAGCGTTGAGGCTGATGAATCCCGGTAAGTTTTGGTTCTCGGTACCAAGACCATACGAGATCCATGATCCGATACTCGGTCGTTTCCTCAATCGCTCGCCGGTGTGCATTTGCAAGAAAGATTGAGCGTGATTACCTGTGTCAGCATACATGCCGTTGATGACGCAAAGGCGATCAGCGTGCTTGGACATTTCCGGCAACAGGTCTGACATCCAGATACCGCTTTGGCCTCGCCGCTGGAAAGGATAAACCGATCCAGGATGTGGTTTGTTGCCCGTTTGTGGCTTGTAGTCAAATGTGTCCATCTGTGCGGGGCCGCCGCTCATGCACATGAAGATGACTCGTTTAGCTCGTGCCGGTATGGCAGCTGCGACTTGGTCCGGGTTGCTGGCGGTACTGGTTTCCCCTGCTTTGGAAAGCTGTTGATTCAAAGCTTCAAAGGCAAGTAGGCCAAAGCCACATGATGCGTTTTGCAGCATGGACCTACGTGAAAAGGATCGCTTGTTGCTCATGGTTCTTATCGCTAGTCAACGTATCGAAATTCGTTGGTACTCATGATGGCTTGTGTGTAACTTGCCAAGATTCGACCAGCTCTTCGTAAGGGATCTGTGATGTCATGCTGCAGTTCGTTTTGCAGTAACTCAAAAAACTGAATGCCCTCCGCAATCTCACTCGGACTCGGTTGTCTCTGTAGCGTTCTTGCGAAGATTAGCTCGATCTTATGCCGATCTTCGGGTAAGTCTTTAATTTGGTCCGCAAACTGTTGAGTCTGATTCAGGAGGAAGTCGCTATTCATCAAGAACAAGGACTGTGTCGGAAGCGTGGTGGTTTCTCGTTGACCCACCACCGCGACGCCATCAGGTAGATCGAAAGCGGCTAACTGTGTTGGTGGAGCATGGCGTAACATGCAGAGGAAAATACTTCGCCGGTTAGTGTCACGATGTAAATCTGTCGATTCGCCGGGCGGCCAATTGATCAGCATGTCAACGGAGTCGACGTCCGAGCCTTCTCGCGTGCTGGTATCAAGAGTTCCACTTGCCATCAGAATGGAATCACGGATGGATTCAGCATCGAGTCGACGGCGAGGGTGCCTCGTGTACCAATGATTCGTTGGGTCTAGCTGGTGTCTCTCTTGGTCGCACCAACTATCAAGCTGATAGGTACGTGAAAGGACAATTGATCGAATGAGTTGCTTGATGGACCATTCACCACTGACTAACTCACTTGCTAGGTAATCCAGTAGCTCAGGATGAGTGGGGGACGATCCATACACGCCAAAATCATTTGGAGTTGAAACGATACCTTTCCCCATCAAGTTCAGCCAAATTCGATTTGCAAGAACACGAGTGGTAAGTGGATGGTGATCCGATGTGATCCAGCGAGCGAGTTTTAGTCGACCGCTCTCATTATCAGAAATCGGGCTCGTTTTTAAATTCTCGGGAAGATGCGTTTGGTCGATTGACAAAAATCCGCGAGGGACGACTTCTCCAAGTTTCTTGCTTTCACCGTTGATGTGAATCTTGCAGTCGGTTGGTTTGTTTTTATCTCGCACTCCCATTGCGAACCCAAGCGTTTGGATCGGTTCCGGTCCAACGGGTTGCCCTGAGGTTCGGTGCAGTGCCGCCGCCCGCTCGCCGGGGATAGCATACTCATAGATTGCAATCTGGCCGATGTTACCTTCGAGCGGTGCGAACTGATCACTTCGTGTTGCGATGGAAATCTCATTGGATTCTCCAAAGGTTGCCGGTAGTGATGCATCAATTTCGGGTTGGCCGTTCAGGTAGACTCGAACCTGATTCCCTTCTCGCGTGAACGTCACGTGATTCCATGTGTTCGGCGGGATTTCAGTGGAGCCACCAATCGTTTGCTTGGCATCATTACCGTTGAATGCAAAAAGTTTGCCGGTGCGGGTGGACTCATGATTCCCCCCAATACCCAAGTGATCACCTGGTAATGTTTTGTTTCCCCATTCAGCTCGGGACAGTAAATACGCAGTAATGGGTCTGGATTGGTTGTCGAGAGCGTTTCGGAACCAAAAAGAGATTGAGTAGTCCGTCGTATTCTTTTTTAGCGATGTGCGAATCGAAGAGTTCTTGACCTGCGCGAATGTCGCACCATCAAACCCGGCGGCATTTTGGAGATCGAGGTGAACCGGTGCTTTTCCAAGTTTCTCATACAGTAATGGTTTAAGATCTTGGATCGCGACTGCATAGCTTGGATCAAGGTTTGGAGTGGCTGTTCGATCGATCTTATTGGTTTCAGGACGAGGCAGCTTACTTGTTAGTTGGTGCAAGGCGGTTGGAGGTGCGGTAAGTTTCTCATTACCCGCTGCGCCATAGAGAGTCTCAGTGCTGGTGAAGATTCCTGCGAGTGCGTAATAGTCTCGGGTCGAGATCGGGTCATGTTTGTGATCGTGGCACCTCGCGCAGGAAACACTCATTCCCGTCAATCCCGTGCTGATTACGTTGATTTGATCGTCAACAATATCCATCGCGAAATTGTTGTTCATCGCGGAGGCGGGCTTGGAGCCGATTGCAAGAAATCCGGTTGCGGTCAGTAGACGGTTTCTTTCGGTTGCCGAATCATGCGGTAGGAGGTCACCTGCAATCTGTTCTGTGATGAATCGGTCCAAAGGCAGGTCGCGATTCAATGCATCGATCACGTAGTTGCGGTATCTCCAAGCGTGAGGAAAGCTCGCGTTGCGACCCAGTCCATCATCTCCGTTTGATTCACCGTATCTCGCGAGATCCAACCAATGGCGAGCCCAGCGAACGCCAAATTGAGGACTGGAGAGTAACTCGTTAACCACATCAACAATTGCAGTCTTGCGGTCGTTCTGACAAGCTTGTTCAAAATGCTGAACCTGCTTCATTGTTGGTGGTAATCCGACCAGATCGTAGTGCAGTCGTCTGAGAAGTGTGCGTGGTGGGGCATCTTTGGTTGGGCGAACCGCAGCAGTTTCCATTGCAGCGAGCGTAAAAAAATCGATCGGTTCAGTGACCCAATCCCTATCCTTAACGGTCGGGATCCGCGGTGCAGTGCGAGGCTGAAATGCCCAATGGTCGGTTGTGGATGGCTTTTCATCCGTGGGAGCGGTCGTTGGTGAGGTGTTTACGTGGCGGGGGTCATAAGCACCATCGCGGATCCATTTTTCAAAGTCGCGCTGAATCGGTTCAGGTAATGGTCCATCGGGAGGCATCTCGATTCCGTCGTAGCGGATCGCTTGCAGGATCAAACTGCTATCAGGATCTCCGGCAACAACGGCGGTACCCGACTCACCACCACTTTGAATTCCATCGAGAGTGTCGAGCAAAAGTTTCCCACCCACTGAATCGGATTCGGCAGAATGACAGGAGTAGCAGTGCTGCACGAGGACTGGCCGAATCTTACTTTCGAAGAAAACAGACCTCTCATCAGCCAAGGCACCAGCCTGAAGAATCAGGTTGGCGCAGGTGAGAATCGCGGTTGTGATTGCGGCGCGAGTCACGATGGAAAGAAAGCAGGTGGGAGTGGTTGGTGGGGATAGTGAACTTTGGCACGCCAGATGGCAATGAGATCCTAAGAGGAATGCGAGTCACTGAAACAGCTAAATTGTCGTACAATCTGCTTCCCACTGCAACGAAGAACTGCCGCCCAACGGCTTTGAATCGCGTGTTAGGTGAGATTAAGGTGGTTATGCTGCCTCTTGTGTCCTAGCTGGACTCGTTTTCAGGCCTCAAAACCTGCGATCGAATTGCTTGTTCAGTGAGCTGTTTTCGGCAAGATCCTTGAACTCGTGACACCATCACCTTCGTGGGGTCAACTTATCATCAAACGGAAATCGGAGAAGTCCTGTTGATCAGCCCTTACTTGCACCTCGGTTTTTCATTGAAATTGGTTCGTGGTTATTGGCTGCCCGCCAACTTGATCACCCGAATGATCTGCAGCGTTTTTGCCGCAATCTTCATACTCTTTGCAGGCGTTTCAGTTAGTGGACAAGAGCTTAGCCCTTTCCCCGGAGTCGAGACGAAGTGGAATGGTTTTGTTCGGCATGACTTTCAGGTGAATGGTAACTCCGTACTGGTCGTGTCTCCCGATCAACCAGCCGAGGGAAACCCTTGGGTATGGCATGGAGAGTTTTTTGGGCATAAGCCTGCGCCAGATATCGAGCTTCTCCGTCGAGGCTTTCACATTGTTTACCTTCGAGTGCCGAACATGCTCGGTTCTCCACCGGCAGTGGAGCATTGGAATCGTTTGTACTTAGAGTTAACACAAACCTACGGTCTATCAAAAAAGGTCTCGCTAGTAGGTCTCAGTCGCGGCGGTCTTTATTGTTACAACTGGGCCTCAAGGTATCCGGACCGCGTGGCTTGTATTTACGGGGATGCACCGGTTTGTGATTTCAAAAGCTGGCCAGGTGGACAGGGTAGTGGTAAGGGTAGCCCAAAGGATTGGGACCTCGTCCTGAGCCAGTATGGATTTGCGTCTGATGAAGAGGCGAATCGATACCAGGGAAACCCTATCGATTCTCTTGAACCGCTTGCCAAGGCAAACGTACCTCTGCTTCATGTCTTTGGGGATGCCGATGAGGTGGTTCCGTGGCGCGAGAATACCGGCCTCCTCGCTGATCGATATCGGGCCTTGGGGGGATCCATTGAGTTGATACAGAAACCGGGTGTTGGGCATCATCCCCATAGCCTCGAAGATCCTAAGCCAATTGTTGATTTCATCATTCGTCATGCATCGAGTAATCCGCCACCGATTATCAAAAAGCAAAAACTAGATCCCGTTGATGAGATCGCAATCGCGTTGGAACCGTCTCGCAAGATTGCCTACAAGACGGTGGCGAAAGATGGAACGGATGCATCCAAAGGCCGGCGGGAACTCTTCCTGCATCTGTTCGAGCCATCGGGTGAGGCCAATGCAGTTGAGGCGAGTGATCATGGACGATCTTGCTTTGTGGTGATCCACGGTGGTGGGTGGACCGGTGGAGAGCCTCGCAGGATGTATCCTTTCGCTTCACACTTTGCTGAAAAGGGAATGGTTGGCATTAGCGTTCAATATCGACTTTTAGATGCCAAGCTAGGGGCTACTGTGTTTGATTCTGTTTCGGATGTTCGGACCGCTTTGCGATTCATCAAGGAACATCATCAGCAGCTTGGGATCGATCCGGATCGCATCACGGTCAGTGGCGGATCAGCAGGAGGGCATCTTGCTGCCGCAACCGCAATGTTCTCGGATATCAACGCCGAAGGTGACTCGCTCAAGACGAATCCGACACCTCACTCACTTGTTCTGCTCTTCCCAGTGATCGATACATCTTCCGAGGGATATGGGCAAAAAAAGATCGGAGATGATTGGGAGCGATTGTCACCGCTCCATCGAGTCACCTCCGGTTTGCCACCGACCTTGATCTTTCATGGTAGCGGAGATCGAGTAACGCCTTACGTGGGCGCAACCGGCTTTTATGAAAAGATGAAACAAAGTGGTAACGTCTGTGAGTTGGAGACACATGAGGGTGGACGGCATGGCTATCTCATGTTCGATCGTTCGCTCTTTTTGCAGACGCTAGCTAGAATGGAGGAGTTCTTCGCTGAGCATCACTTGTTGTCCAGTCGCGAGTGAACCCACCCCAAGCCTTGGTGCACCTTTAGTCCAATTTCAGGTGAGTCCAATGGTGGGTTGTTTGTTAATCGGGCTGACCTTACTGCGGTGGGTCGCTTTTTGCGTTTATTGAGGGGCAAGGAGTCGCAGAATTGCGGAGGTTCCCCAGCGGGGTTTGTTTTGCCGGTTGTTGCGGGCAGAGAATTTCGGGACACTCTTGGTAGGTGTGCTCGGGACCGAAAAGTCGTCGTGGTGTTTCCGCGTCAACTAGGGCTCTGCTGGCAGATAGGTTTTCAATCCACAACAGATTTTTGCGCGCTCGCACTGCGTTTGATTTGAGTTGGTTAGGAATAATGAAGAAATTTTTAAATGTTCTTGTCGTCTTGCTGTTGATGCAGTTTTCCCAAGGCCAGCGACTCGATGCGGAGGATACCGTCGATTTCAGCCAAGACATCCTTCCGCTATTGGCTGAGAATTGTTTTGCGTGTCATGGTTTCGATGCCGAAGCGCGCGAGGCGGATCTGCGTCTTGATACCCGCGACGGAGCAACCGGCGGTGACGCGGGCGGCGGTGTTGTCGTTGCCGGTGACGCTGGGGCCAGTGAATTAGTTGATCGATTGTGGTCGGATGATCCCGATCTTGTGATGCCTCCACCGGAGACCGGTAAGAGCTTATCGAAGACACAGCGAGAGTTAATCAGCAAGTGGATTGACGAGGGAGCTTCGTATGATTCGCACTGGGCTTTTGTTGCGCCAAAGCGGCCAGAGATACCTGCGTCGATCAATGCCGCAGGGTCAGAGCATCCCATCGATCGATTTGTTCAGCACCGTCTCGCAGCAATCGGACTCGATGCAGCTCCGTCGGCAGATCCATCGACTCTGATTCGCCGAGTGAGTCTCGATCTGATCGGCTTGCCGCCTGAACCTCAGGAGGTTGCAGACTTTGAGAAAGATTGGGCAGTCGATTCCGCAAAGGCTTGGGAACGTCTGGTGGATCGGTTATTGGAGAGCGAGCATTACGGCGAACGCTGGGCACGGTGGTGGCTCGATCAAGCACGATATGCGGACAGCAATGGCTACTCCATCGATGCTCCGCGTTCGATTTGGAAGTACCGCGACTGGGTGGTGGACGCTTTTAATCATGACCTCCCGTTCGATCAATTCACGATTGAACAGCTCGCTGGGGATCTGTTGCCGAACGCGACCACGTCGCAGAAGGTCGCGACTGGGTTTCATCGAAACACTCAGATCAACCAAGAGGGTGGAATCGACAAAGAGCAATTTCGCATCGATAGCGTTTTTGATCGAGTCGGGACGACTGGAACTGTTTGGTTGGGTCTGACAGTTGGGTGCGCACAATGTCACGACCACAAGTTTGACCCGATTTCACAAAAAGAGTTTTACCAGCTCTTTGCATTCTTCAATAACCAAGATGAACCGTCGATCAAGGTCTATCCCCCGGGAACCGATCTCGATGCACTCACGGCACGCCGAAATGATCTTCAAGATCAGATGAACAATCGCTTCAAAGATGTTGAGGAGACGCTGCAAAAATGGGAAGAGGGCCTCGGCGAAACGCAAAAGAAAGATCTCGGAGGTAACCTCGCGAAGGTGCTTACAAAGGAGGCCAGCAAACGAAGCTTTGATGATAAGGCGATCTTGCTTGCGGAGGCACCTGACCTCTTGGATGACAATCAGCGTAAAAGCTTCCAAGCATTGCGAGATGAGTATGCCGATGTGAACCGAAAGATAAACGATGTTCCAACGACGATGGTGTTTAGCGAACGAAAAGAGCCCCGCAAGACAACGGTCTATGTCAAAGGAGACTTCACTCGTCCATCCGAAGAGGTATCGCCGGGGACACTTTCAATCCTGCATGACTTCGTTGGGGATCATGATTCGGTAAATCGACTTGACTTGGCACGTTGGATTGTTGAGCCGAAGAATCCGATGACAGCACGCGTTATCGTGAATCGTGTTTGGCAGCAATATTTTGGAGTTGGCATTGTCGCGACCGAAAACGATTTTGGATTAGTGGGTGCGAGACCGACTCATCCTGAATTGTTGGACTGGTTGGCGGTCGAGTGGGTTCAGAGCGGCTGGAGTTTGAAAAAACTACACCGTCTAATTGTCTCCAGCCATACCTATCAGCAGACCTCCCAGATGTTGCCTTCGATGAGTGCCGCACTGGAGGTTGATGCCGATAATCGCTACCTGTGGCGTCAAAATCGTTTGCGGCTGGATGCTGAATTGGTTCGTGACGTTGCTTTGACAGCCAGCGGATTGCTTTCACGGAAAAAGGGAGGGCCGCCGGTCTATCCACCGATTCCTGATGGAGTGATGGGGCAGGGGCAAGTTCGAAGGTCGTGGTCGGTGAGTAAAGGTGAAGACCGCTATCGTCGAGGCTTGTATACATTCGTTTATCGTGGGACTCCACCTCCGTCCCTCAAGGTGTTTGACGCTCCGGAGGGTTTTAGCAGTTGCACTCGCCGAACTCGCAGTAACACACCTCTTCAGTCATTGACGCTGATGAATGACTCAGCGTTTTTCGAATTTGCCGAGAACCTCGCACAGATTGTTGAGAAGGAAGGATTGGAGACTGCCTTCCAGCGTTGTACGAGTCGTCAGCCCAACGAAACAGAACTTAGCTTGCTCAGAGGTCTCGATAAGCTCACCGTGGCTCGAGCGCTACTGAACCTTGATGAGACAATCACGAGA
>CALIBL010000020.1 GCA_938045805.1 uncultured Rubripirellula sp.
TACCGCCGCAGATGATTAAGACGCCAAGTGGAAGGGTTCTCAAGGGACCGGCTCGGAGCTGGAAGTTGCGAAAACACGCAACACCGGCCCTGTCGAGCTAGGCGGATGCGTGCCACCAGCTTCGTCCATGAAACCAAAAAAATACGGAGTGCTTCTTGCAATGAGTAGGTATCGACACACCGATCGTTAAACCTTGAGCAAAATCAAAAAAAATATTCGGGTGCCACTCACCCACGGAAATCTGCCTTAGATCGCACCCGACTTACATTGTGGTTTGAAAAACATCCGCTTCGCTCCCATAGACGCACAAGATTCCACCTGACGGGGATTTCGATCCTAGCTCAAGATCCCCACTACGAATGGAGTCACTCCGGTGATACGATTTTGCTTGTCAGGTATGCCTCAGATCAGGAAATAAACAACATGGAAGCTGGAATCGTCGGCTTGCCAAACGTTGGCAAAAGCACGCTCTTCAACGCCTTAACCAGTTCGCAAGCAGCCCAGAGCGAAAATTACCCCTTCTGCACGATTGAACCCAACGAAGGTATCGTCAACGTTCCTGACACTCGGCTCGATCGAATCGTTGCTAACATCCCGACAAAAAAAGTGATTCCCGCGTCGCTAAAGTTGGTGGACATCGCGGGGATCGTCAAAGGAGCGTCCGAGGGTGAGGGACTGGGGAACAAGTTCCTGAGTCACATACGACAGGTTGATGCGATCGTGCAGGTTGTTCGATGCTTTGAAGATCCTGATGTGACACACGTCTCAGGAAATGTCGATCCGTTGGCGGATATTGAGATCATCGAGACTGAATTGATGCTCGCCGACATGCAGACACTCGAAAACGCACTCAGCAAGGCTGAACGCACCGCTCGCAGTGGTGACAAAGAAGCAAAACTTCGGGTTGAAGTGATCGGAAAATGTAACGCCCACCTATCCGAGGATCAGCCCCTGAGAACCCTCAAACTAAACGAAGGGGAACTCGCGGCCGTCTCGAGTTACGGACTAATGACAGCCAAGCCAATTCTGTACGTCGCCAATGTTGGCGAAGATGACTTGCAGGGAGAGGTTGAACTGGTTCAGCAGGTCAGACAACACGCAGAGACCGCTGGCGCTCAGGTAGTCTGTGTCTGCGCCAAACTCGAGGCAGAGCTTGCGGAACTGGACGAAGAGGATCGCGCCGAGATGCTAGCCGAAGTAGGACTGGAACACCCAGCACTTCATCAAATCGCCCAGCAAGCCTACAAAACGCTAGGGCTACAAAGCTATTTCACTGCTGGAGAAAAGGAAGTTCGGGCTTGGACCGTTCAGATTGGAGCGACTGCCCCGCAAGCCGCAGGTGTGATTCACACCGATTTCGAACGAGGGTTCATTCGTGCGGAGGTCTACACCCTTGATGACCTCGAACAGTACAAGAGCGAGAAGGAAATTCGACAAGCTGGTAAACTTCGTGTCGAAGGAAAGAATTACATCATGCAAGATGGCGATATTTGCCATTTCTTGTTCAACGTCTAGATCATCATTGGAGAAATTGACATGAAGTGGTTAGCTGTCGCATGTGCTCTGGGTGTTGCCCTTTGCTGGGGGATGTATGGACCAACTTTGAGCCATGCACGAGCTCCCAACCGTGAATGGGGGCCCTTCAAGCCTTACCTCTTTATCGGGATCGCCTACTTGGTGATCGCGGTGATCGGTGGGGCAATGATGATGAAACTGGCTTTCAACGATAACTTCAGCTACAGCGGTACCTACTACCCCGCGATGAAATTTGGTTTTCTCGCTGGCTGCCTCGGTGCTCTGGGTGCGTTGTTCTTGACCTTTGCGTTGACCAAAGCGGGTGGCAAACCGGCCTACGTGATGCCCATTGTCTTTGGCGGAGCTGTATCAGTGAATGCCATTGCCGCCTACATGAGTCTCAAACAAGGCGAATCGGTCAGCCCGCTGATGTGGGTTGGGATGTTGCTGGTGGCCGTCGGAATCGTCATGACCGCCGCCAATACTCCGCACGGTCACCCTCCGGTGAAGGCGAGCCCCGCTTCGGCAGGTGGTGATGCAGCGATCGATGCGGCAGAAACGAATGCCGCCTCAGAAGATACCGCTACATAACAGCTCAGGTACTCCATCCGCCATGACACCACCGCGTGACAATTCGACAATCATCCGTGCGATTGACCAACAGGTCGCGCACGTTTGGATGGTTAGGACTTTTTTGAAACATGCGGACGAGTCAGAGGACGACGAAGAGCTTCGAGAAATTGTTCGCGACCTCTACGACTTCATTCTCGCGGTCGGCCCACTCGATGAGGCGGAAACTCCCGAGGGTTACCTCAAAATGGCCAAAAAGAAAATCGGGAAGCTTAAGCGGGCAACCGCTCTGTATGAGGAAATTCAGCCTGAAGTAAGCGGGCACACCAACTTCGTGATGGCCGCCCGTTCGCTTCGCTTAGCCGTCGATCAGATCGACCTGCTGATCGCTGAATCCAAACGCCAACCTTAGATGCTAGCTTTCCTTCTTGTGGTGGCAACGTGTGTCGGCCGAGCGTCGGCGGTTCCGAGGAATTGGATAATTCTTGCGTCGGATTTGGAGGAGATCCTCAAACCGGCCTAGCGAACGGTGGGCTCAGATTGATAGGACAGGGTTTGTTGGGGAACTGTCCGCCGCTGAAATCGAACCACTTAGCGTTTATGCCCACATTCGCGCATCGATTGTCTCAATTCTCACCTCGCCCCTGCCTGCTACGTACCGTTGCCGTTTTGGGGATCACAAGTGTCGTTCTGAGTACCGGTTGCGTCCGACGAAGGATGACGGTCCGAACCAACCCACCGGGCGCCACGGTTTCGGTTGATAATCAAGTGATCGGCACAACGCCGGCAGCAACGAGTTTTGTGTATTACGGGACTCGTGAACTCAGAATTGAGAAAGATGGCTACCGCACCGAGACGGTACTGAGAAAGATCAACCCACCTTGGTACCAACTGCCAGGGTTGGATTTCATTTCAGAATCCCTTTGGCCGGGCGAAATTCGCGACGAGCGGATCATTGAAGTGGAACTGGTACCAAAAGAAATCGAGAAGACCGACACAGTGGTGGATCGGGCTGATTCGCTACGAAGTCAATCACTGACCGGCATGGTCACGGCTCCCAACTAGGTAGTTTCCATGCAGCGAATACCAACGAGCGTTTTTGTCGCGCCCGTGGTGCTAGCGGGAATACTAGCTTCAGCGTTGTTCGGGCAGGATCGGATCGCGTTTCGAGATGTCAGCCACTTTTACACACCTCTGTACGACTATGTTGCGGAACGCCAGCAAACTTCATGGCTTCCACTGTGGAACGACTTGGACCACACCGGACTACCACTTGCCGGTGAAACCACTACCGCATTTTACTATCCGGTTCGCATCGCAATCTGGTCGCTGAGACTCGCGCCCGAAGTCTCAATCGCCTGGTATATCTGGGTTCACCTCTCAATTGCTGCATTAACCGCGTGGATTGCTGCACGTTGGCACGGCACGTCCCAAACCGCAGCCGCTTTTGCAGCCGCTACCTATGCCATGTCCGGCCCCGTCTTTTTCCTTCACACGAACCTACCGTTTCTCGTCAGCGCAGCATGGTTGCCAATCGCCTTGGCGCCGCTACTCTGCTCGCACCCAAACCTACAAGGCCGTCGAGCTGCTTGGATTAGCATTTCGCTCTCAATGATGATCCTTGGTGGAGACCCACAGACCGCCTTTCACTGCTTACTTATTCTGCTTGTCGTTCAAACTAGCCGACGAATACGCCGTCTCCCAAGCGTGATGAGTCTTGGTGAATTAGCACTGGCCGTCGTTCTCTGTGTTACGTTGACCGCCCCGCAACTCGCCGCCTCGGTCGACTGGAGCCTCCAAAGTGATCGAGCGGCGCGTGGTGAACTTTCAGAGTGGACTGATCTTACTACGAAACCCACAAGAACCTTAGCGGAGATCTTTAGACCTGCCGAAGCGGGTTCTCCAAAGCAGGAAGCATTTGCCTTTTCAGTCGCTCCCTGGCATCTCATGGAGTTGTTTTCCCCTTCTCCATTCGGGCAACTGTATCCAGTCAACACAAGGATGAGTCTGCGTTTCCCGGAGGAAGCAAGAATGTGGACTCCCACTCTCTATATGGGTCTTTTTGTTGGACTTAGTTGCCTTGCAATCAGAACGCGTTGGAACCGACGTCAACTTGATCGCTGGCTCCTTATTGCTGTGATCGGAATCTCAGCTTCACTGGGATCTTACGGGCTGATTTGGCTGGCTCAAAAAGCGACCGGTACCCTACAGGGTGTGGATGGATCGACTGGCGGTCTTTACTGGTTCATGTACTGGATTATTCCGGGATACGACGCATTCCGCTACCCAGCAAAATGGCTACCATTCTTTGTCATCGGCCTTTCCGTTTCGACCGCTCGCCTCTTGGATCAACCTTCTTCAGTTGAACGAATCCGGCGATGGCTACTCCCAACATTCCTTGCGTTGAGTGTCGCTGCCATTTCGACTTGGGCTATCTATCTCTCACATCAAATCATCGCTAGACCGGTGCAAACGTGGCTTCCGAAAGATCCGTTTTGGGGCCCCTTACAAATCAGTCAAGCATGGATGGAACTGACATCCTCTCTGATTCATTCGGCATGTGTCACCGGCGCACTTCTGATCGCTTTTTGGCTGCGAGCTCGTCACCGATGGAGACACCAAAGGATAAAGCTGGCGATCACCTTGGTGCTGCTGGTGGACCTTAGCCTTTCCGTCAATCGGCAAGTTCTAATGATCTCGACCTTCGATGAACAACGAATCCTCTCGCTCGCAGCAGATGATCTAAATCTTGATTTCAACTCACCAAACTCTCAAGCAACTCGTTGGCTTCGAACACGATCCGGATCAGGATGGCCGACCAACTGGCGGGAAACGGTATCGCTTGATCGTGGAATCGAAGTGGAGACAGGCGGTCGCATGAATTGGTTCGGGCGTTGGCACTTGGCCGATCGAATTTCAGTGTTCAACAGCGCAACTTCAATCCGCAGCGCCGCGATCGCATCCTTCTGGAAGGCCACTCGAACCCTCCAGCAAGATCAAACTGCCACCCAAAACGCAACGGACTGGGAACGTCTCCGTGACTGGCTAGGAATTCACGGGGTTATCACCACGAAAAGTGATGCAACTGAAATCAGCACGGATCTTGGAAATTATGAATTGCCCACCGTCACCCAACGCTACACACATCGATCATTAGCAGATCAACCTGAGCAATCCAGCCAACCGCCCACCAACGGCACTGAATCCGGATCCATCAACACAAGATCACCCGCTTCACAGCGGACGCTTCTAGCTTTCCGGAATTGGAAGAACCTGGACAACAACAGGGTAAACCCAGCCTTGATGGCGAAGCGAATGAGAGAGATCACCAACGCACCAACCAGCGAGGCATCACTACAAACACCCAACGGAGCGTTGATCAACGATTCAGACGCACCTTGGATCAATGGGTCCTCAACGCTACCCCAAAAGCCTCAAGAGACGCCCCCCGACTCAACTTTTGGATGGGAATGCATCAAATCTGAACCTGAGTCGACCTTTTTTCGCATCCGTTCACCGGAAGAGGTGCTGATCATTCGTCCAATCTATCAGGACGGAAACTGGCGAGCTGAGTTGAAGAGCAAAACAGAACCCAACTGGCAACCGATACCCGTACACTCTGCTGACTTCCTTAAGCAGGGCATTATTATGCCGCAAGGTGAATATGAAGTCCGCTTCGAATACAAGCCGTGGTGGACAATTCCGTCGATCGTGATGGCCACCGCTGGAGCTATCCTCTTTGCCGTTGTCCTTTATCGAGGTTACTCAAAGGAGATAACATGACTCACTTCCCGATACAGAATCGACTAAAGACACGATCGAGTAAATCGTCCGTGTAGACCGCTCCGGTGACTTCACCTATCGCTTCAGCAAGCAACCTGATTTCGGCGGCAACAAATTCGTGACCCTGCCCAGAAATCGTTAAGCCGATTGCCGCGTCAGTTGCATCCCTAGCGCGGCCAAGGCTCTGTTGGCAACGCGCCGCGGTGCCAAGCACACTGCCAATTTCTTCGCGGTCGATTGAATCAAGGAGGCTTTCAATCTTCTCCACCAGCGAGTCCATTCCGTGACCGGTCAATGCACTGCAAACATGCACTCGCTTGGTGTCACTCCCTGCGGATAGTCGACTGAGCAGTAATTCCATCAAATCCGGCTCACTCAATTCACAGCGATCGAACTTTGTGGCGATCCAAAAATCAATCACCGAACTCTTCCGCTCTGCATGACTCACCTCTAAAAGCATGTCGATGGCCTCCTCAAGGTCACTCCTCGACGCGTCCACGCACCACAGACGTAACATTGCCTGCTGACTTGCTTCCTTGGCGTGTTGTTGTGACTGCCGTTCCACCTCACATCTTCCGGCCTCAATTCCGGCGGTGTCCGCCAAGCGGATTTCACGCCGCCCAATCTTGACTCGAGAGTAGACGACATCTCGAGTGGTACCCGGAACATCAGCGACGATTGCAGCTTCGGTTTGAGTCACTTGATTCATCAAGAAACTCTTACCCGCGTTCGGTTCACCCCGAAGCGTCACAACGGGGTCGTACGATCCACCTCCACGCTGCTTCATCGTCTCCCATGTCTGGTCAATCTGATTCAGGATAACCTTCAATCGCTCAACCAATAGTTCATCCGAAATGAACTCAATGTCTTCATCAACAAAGTCGAGTCCGGCCTCGACATCGGCCAAAAGATTCAGAATCTCATCCCGCATCGCCTCGAGCGGACGAGAGAGATTGCCCGCGAGTTGCTCCAAAGCCTGATTGAGCGAACCACGCCCCTCGGCCTCAATCACACCCAGCACCGCCTCGGCCTGAGTCAAGTCTAACCGGCCACCAAGAAATGCTCTCAACGTGAACTCCCCTGGTCGAGCCGCGCGAGCACCTGCTTGGATCGCACGGTCAACGATGCCAAGTAGCAAAGGCTGGCTGCCAAATAGATGAAGTTCTGCGGAGGGCTGTCCGGTATAACTTCTCTCGGTCGGCCAGTGAAGCAGGCTGACCGGCACCCAGCCGATCGGCGTTCCAAGATTGACCTCAGCGTCAAACCGCTTGGCTGCACTGCCACGGGCGGTCTCAAGATCCATTCGACCTAGAATCTCTGCAACATCGAGACCCGATAGCCGAACCACGCCTCGGCTACTCGGCTCCGCACTCGACGCGATTGCCACGATGGTCTGCTCGAAATCGGCCAACACTTCGGATTGACCGTTCACTGCTTTGCACCTGCGGCGGCGAAGGCAAAAGATTGAAAAGAACGAAGTTCTTTTGAGGCTTGTCGATCCACACTCGCTCCCGCCTCACGCAGAGCTTCAATGACCTGAGATTGAGTTACGATATCACGAAGGATGATCGGTTGATCTGGCTGAGAACCGGGATAGATCACCAACAGCGGAATGGACCGACTATTGAGCTCTTCGAGCTTTACTTTGATCTCGTCGCTGTAATCCGACCAATCAGCGTACATCGCAACGGCATCCAGTTCATCGATTACCTTGCGAGTCTCAGCCGTGTTCAGTGCGGTCTTGTAGTTGTACTTGCAGGTGAGGCACCAAGTCGCCCCAAAATCCAACATCACCGTCCGACCTTCACTTTGCAATTGTTGCAATCCTGGCTCGGTGTAATCCTGCCAGTCGACCACATCGACAGCGCGGAGTGAAGAGAAGGCAAACATGGAAATTGCAACGGCTGCCGCGATCCCACCGACCCACGCCGCCAAACGCGCCCTCAATGGGCGAAACACTTCAACTTGCGCTGTGATCCAGAAGCCAAACCATACGGCAATCAAAGAAACGAACACCGGTAACTTGTCAGCATCATTGAATTGTGAAAAGAAGAACGCGACGGTTCCCAAAAAAAGGAACGCCATGAACTCTTTGAGTTTGTTCATCCATTCACCCGGCTTGGGCAACCAACTGATCAACGATGGCCGCAAACCGAGCAAGATATACGGTAGAGACATTCCAACGCCAAGCGTGACGAAGATCAAAAACGTGTAGAACGCAGACAACTCGTAAGTCACACCCATGACGTAACCGAGCAGCGGACCACTGCAAGGAGTGGCGAGAACGGTCGCGAAGATCCCTTTACTAAAGGCCCCCATCAGGCCTTCACGATTCTCAAGCTCTCGAGCCTTGGTACCACTCCCGATCGAAATCGAAGGAAACTCCCAGACCCCGAGGTAACTCAGTGCAAAGGAAAAGGTCACGATTGTCATCGTGTATTTAACACTGAAAAACGTGAACTGCTCACCCCAACCAAACTTCGTCACCGCCGCAACGATCGCGAAGATCGTGAAAACGAACATGATGCCGCCCACGTAAGCGAAATTGAGAGCCGCCACGCGTGCGCGATTTTCGCCAGCCTGCTGAATGAATCCCATGACCTTTAAACCGACAACGGGTAGGACACATGGCATCACGTTTAAAATCAAACCACCAAGGAGGGCGAGTCCGAGAAGACTCAGGAGCGATGGCCCCTCGCCGATTACCTCCGACTCACTCGTCATTGCCTCAGGAGAAATCACTTCCGTATTTCCACCGCCGCTCTGACTGCTTGACTCATCTCCGCCAGCAACAGTGGATGCCCCAATTGAAGTCAGGGAAACATCATCGACCCACTTCGTTGTGGCCGCCGCGTCAAGTGCCTCACCGCGTCGTGCAGAGGTGAAGGTCACATCTCCCGCCTCCACGTTGCCATCATCTCCAACCTGTAACGCAGCCGTGAAGGATAAACCCATCGGCTGCAGGCAACTGCTGTCGGTGCAAGCCTGATACGCAATCATTCCGGCGATCACCTTCTCACCAACCGAGGTGCCTTCAGGAATCTGAACCGGCAAGGACCAAATCACCTTTCCGTCGTAATAACTAACTTGCAGCGTGGGTAGCAAGGAATGCGTGACCGCCTCACGATCCGCCACAGGTAAACCGACAAGCAATCCCGCTTTGTCGGTGACCACGAAATTGGTAGAGGAGTCTGAGTCATCGATCACTGACTGATACACGTGATAGGTATCGTTGGGTGTAGCCTGCAAACGAATGGCGGTCACTCCACCAACGGAAGTCTCCGCTGGTTGAATCGTTCCCTTCCACTCCACCGCATATTCGCCATCGCGAAAACCACTACTTTGCTCAAACCAACTCGCTGAATTTTCGGCATTAAGACCGCCCGCCGAAACGCTACCCAACGCGGAACCATCTTTCGAATCCGTCAACTCGGCAACAAGCTCGGCCGATGTTGGCATGCACCGATTATCGCCGCCCGATTTGCAGACCAATCCTTTCACGTTGACTTGTATTGGTGCAGCAAAGCCATCTGGAGCAGTTAGCGGTGCAGTCCAAGTCACCTTCCCCTCGTGCTCTTCGATGGTCAAGTCACCATAAAATTCCGACTTCGACTTCTTGGGTGGTTCGCTGGGCGTGAACGGGCTATCGGTTGAAACCCCCGCAGGACCGGTTACTTCGATCGAAGTCCGCGTGGGTCCACCATCGGGCTGGGTGACCGAATAAACATGCCAAGTCGGTGCCATTTCGGCCTGAACACGCAGAACAAGATTTCCATCACCATCGACAACGTAACTTGCGGTCCAAGTAACCGGCTCCTGCTGGCTATCGATCTCGGCATCGCCACCGCCGAGGGTCAGCTCAGGAAAGAGATCCGCACCAAAATCGACTTGAGCCGATCCAGGGGTTACCAAGCCAAGCCAAAGGATGCACGCGCCCAAAGACAACCGAGTCAAACGCATCATATTCACTGATTTATCCATCATCGCTTTCGCAGGGTTGGGTTACGACTTTCAGGCATCTGACGTTGTGGCTTTCCCTTGGGAGACCTCAGTAGGGTGTTCCCAAGTTATGCCTGACCGGACCTGTATCTGGACGGAATTGTATCTGCGGGGGAATTTCAGGGTGCTCAATCCAGTCTGCACCTCTCACCCTGATTCTACTTGGAGGCAGTTTTCTACGTCAACGAAGTAAAGACTTCACCGAACGAGTGATCACCCGTAAACCGCAAAAAGACTCATCTTGATCCCAGCATCTCGCATCAATTCGGCGTTACGCTTTTGAAACGACCGACGCGGCTAAGCGACTGATCCGCTTGGCAAGGACCTCATTGGGAACGGAAAAACTTCTTTGTTCAATGCACAACCAAACCAACCAGTTACCGAGGCTGATCCACTGGGTCGCCTCGTGAAGACGCTTCGCAAAACCATGGCCCCAAGTAACGTCCTCTGACCCCAGCACCGAGTGGGTTGCGGCAAATCGCTCACATGCTTGTAACCAAAAAGAATCTTCCGCCTGATCATCGACCACAAAACTTCCAACCCATCTCGCGAGGTCTGCCCAGGGTGTATCCACACGCACCGCGTCAAAATCGAAGAACCCGGAAGCTTGCCCCTTGTCGAACAACAAATTCTCACGATGGATGTCACGCAGCACGTACTGTGTTGGCATCGGAGCTGACGAATCGGTCGTAAGCTGCAAGAAAAGTTTCTTCTTCATTCGTACAGCATTTTGATTCCAAATCGAAATCGCGTTCGAAATCGCGTGGGTGAGTTTACCGGTATCTTGAATCCCTTCCGACGGTTGATTCGTCCCGTGTTGACAATTCTCATCAGGAAACTTTCTTGGATCAAATTGCTGATTTAAATTCAGGTTTCTAAGAGCCCGTTCACCAGTAAGCTCAACACCAAGAATTTCATGCACTTGATCCAAACGTTTCAGTCGGCTTCGAATGGCCAGCGGCATCTCCCGCCTTTGACCAAACCAGCTCATTGCGCCGTGTAATCTGCTGAGCGCATCCACGCCAGCCATGACCTCTTTCTGCTCTGCGTCGACAGGCAACGGATCACCAGGCATTTCGTCAAACAACTGCCAGTACCTCGCCCCACTGTGCCCCCACAGGGTTTGCATGGAAAGATTTCCGTGCAAGCGAACCGACTGGCTTTGACTCACCGACTGGCTTGGAGCCAGCACTTCGCTGGTGGGGCTCGCTCGATCAATTGTTGGTTTCAGCATTTCCGATAAAGCCGATGCCTCAAGCGGAAAAACCCGAGGTACCAATGACGGTAACTCTGAACGGATAACCGTCACCATTCGCGTGATCTCAGAAAGTCGAGGCTCGGCAAGCTCGGGTGCCCAAACACGAAGAATGAGAGGAGCTCCCGTGGAATGCGCACATCGAAAAATCTGAGCACCACTCATACCTGGAGTCACAGGGATAAGACGCGATACCCCCAAGGCTTCGAGGGCAGTAGCATCCACTGGGCAAGGATTCATTGGCTGACCCAAGTAAACGAAACACACAGATGCCACCAATCACCCACGCCCCGAAACGAGGTGTCTCACACGGACCGGCGACCCAAGATCTGACCACCTCTCCACCGCGATGAAAACAAACTGGGAAACAATTCGGGTGGGTTATCGCTGAGTGAGCTCGCACGATAGCGAGGTTGCACCTTGATCAACCTAAATAGTAAGACAGACTCGACGCAATCCCCAAGGAACACAATGAACGCTGAACTTGCACCCTTTGACTCCATCCTGCTGGTCTCCTTCGGCGGCCCAGAAGGCCCCGACGATGTGTTGCCCTTCCTCGAAAATGTCCTCCGTGGCAAGCCCGTCCCGCGGGAGAGGATGCTGGAGGTCGCGGAACATTACAACCATTTTGGTGGGATTAGCCCCATCAATGAGCAGAACCGACAGCTCCTTGATGCGATGCAGTCGGAACTGAACGCCGCAGGGATCGACCTACCAATTTACTGGGGAAATCGAAATTGGCATCCGATGCTGCCCGATACGCTTGAGCAGATGAAACAGGATGGTAAAAAGCGAGCGTTGGCCTTCTTCACGAGCATGTTCAGCTGTTACAGCGGCTGCCGGCAGTACCGAGAAAACATTGCTGCGGCCCAAGAACAAGTTGGACCCGATGCTCCCATCGTTCAAAAAGTTCGAATGGGTTTCAATCACCCTGGCTTCATCGAAGCAATGTCCAAGTCGCTTGCTAACTCTTTGGCGGAACTGAACCAGGCTCCTGATCAGGTCAAGACTTTGTTCACGGCGCACAGCATTCCCATGTCCATGGCGGATAACTGCGATTACGTGAAACAACTGACCGAAGCATGTCGACTTGTCGCGGAAGCAAACCAGATCACCGATTGGGATCTGGTATTCCAAAGTCGAAGTGGACCACCACAACAGCCGTGGCTTGAACCAGATGTCTGCGATGTCATCAATGAACTCGCCGAGAAGAAAAAACCTAGCGGCATCATCGTCGCTCCGATCGGCTTCATTAGCGATCACATGGAGGTGATGTTTGACCTAGATGAAGAAGCGGCTGCTGCTTGCAAAGAACACTCGATCCCGTTCTCAAGAGCAGCGACCGTCGGTACGGCACAGAGTTTCGTGTCCATGATTCGTGAACTCATCCAAGAGCGACTCGAGGAACGAACTGAAAAGCGGTCCGTGGGAGAGCTTGGCCCTTGGCACGATGTCTGCCCGGAAGACTGCTGCCTCTACAATCCCGTTCGCCCAGGCGGTCAACCTGGAGGCAAACCGGGTGAACGCCCAAGCGGAACCGGCGGTCGACCAAACGCGAGCGATGGCGCTCCACCTGCAGGCGTCCGCGGCTAAAGCAACGGGGAAAGCACCACGAAAAAAGGCCGTGTCTTTAGACGCGGCCTTTTTTATTTAGAGGTGAAGAAAGGACCCACTAGGCCAAATCGCGGTCCTCGAATAACAACATGGACAACATCCAAATCGCCACCGTAAAGCACATCAGGTAATTGAATGAAGCAGCCAGATAGAGCAGCGGGATCGGATTGCCCGAATCGACCGCGGCTTGAACATTGAATACGTTCAAGTTGGGAACCACGACCGCAATCAAGTTCCCCACGAACCCAACCAGCTCGTTGTTCCCCTGACTTGCCGCAACCAACGGTGATGTGAGGTTTCCGATCACGTAGACAACGAAACAGGTAATGAAGTTGGCAAGCAGAGGCAAGCGTGTAGCAAGCGCTACCGCGACCGCTCCAATCGCCATGGTTTCCATGAAGTACAGCCCCAGAACAGGAACCGTCGTCATCACCTCATCCAAACTTTCCTGCCATGTGGTATCGCCGCGGGTGTTCTCTCGAGCATCGTAAATAGGCTTATAGCTCACCACCACTAGCAATACCGCAGAAATGATCACGAAGAGGACCAAAACGGATAGCATGATTCCTGTGTACTTGCCAAGGATAAAAGACCGGCGACTTACAGGTTTACTGAGAACCGTTAGAGCCGTGCGTCCTTCGATCTCGTCGCTCACACTTGTTCCCGCACTCCAAACCGCCAAGAGCATCCCGAAAACCATAATGAGCGTGACGCCGCTGTCCTTGAGCAATCGAATATCATCACCCAACGTGTTAAAGGGATAGATCCCGAAGAGCAACACACCGAAGATGCCAAGAGCAATCAGCAGCAGGTAAAGCGGTTGAGCCATTTCGTTTTTGGCTGTTGACAACGCCAACGCCCAGACTCGCGGCGCCGCCTGCCTGAACGCCATCAACGTTGTGATTAGCAAGAAGAAAATCACCGCGATGCCGACGATGGTGCCAGCCTCGGGAACAGTGGGTACATAGCGGAATGTAAACACCACCGTTGCATCATCCACCTCTTGGTTTTGGATGTGTAACCGCGTGGGATCACCAGGAATCGGTGGAGACGCCTGATCTGCGTAACGAAACGTGATCTCTTCATTCGCATCAACCCTCGTGGGCGACTTCGAAAAAGCACTCGGAGACGCAGCGTCAGCAAGAGAAATGGTCTTGTCACTGCTGATCGTCACACTCTCTGCACTGCGGAGGTTGTAGGACATATTGGTCGGCTGAAACGGCAATGGTCCATCCGCTTGATCAATGGGAGTTGCCTTGACGATCTGAGTGATCGTTTCCACACCATCGTCGAGGAGGTTCACCTCAAAGATCGAATTAATGAAATCCATTGGGCGTGCCACCAAAGGCGTCGCCGCAAGCCCAATCACAGCATAGAGCCCTGCAACTCCAAGTAGGTACGGCACGACTCCCTCTCGGAGTAAATCGCCCCACTCGCTGCGAGTTCTTTGCCACGCTCCGTAGATGATTCCGAACCCGAGGATTACACCGATGCATGCAAGCGGCAAATAAAGCGATTCGGCATAAATTTCAGCCCGCGGGACAAAAAGCCCCCACAGAACCGCTGAAATCCCTCCGCCCACGATCAGAGAAGCCGCAATGCCTCGCTTCGGTGAATCCGCTAGCTTTCCAACGGCAGGAACCAGAGAAAGGACTGCAAGAATCAAATAGAAGCCCGCCGCAACGATCGCCCCTAACGCCAACCCGACAGCAATCACCCAAAGAGGCGTCAGCCAAGTCGGAAGCCACTTTCCCGCCTGCCCGAGAACGAGCGAACTACTCGCGAGACCTTCAAAGGAGAATGCCATTGTTGGCACGCTCAATGCGTCACCAAGCGTGAACTGACTCAAATCCAAGGAGGAAATTGGCATTGAGGATGAAATCATTACAGGCTGCCTGACTTCGCTACGCCGCGCGGACACCGTCGTCTGCGAACCGTATCGGGTAATGGGAATGAGACAATTTGATGTTCATGAGGTCGAAGGTGATTCGAACCCGGGTAGCAAGCCCCGCGACCGAGAAATCACTGAGTCGAAACGCAACGGTACCACCATGACACTCTTGAATACTTCGTTTACGCATCGACGAAGCAAAAGGTTTGCCATCATTGATACTGCGTTAAAAGCTGCCGGATTTCGTCTGGGATGGGCGTTTTCTCGAGCCGAACCTCATTTCCAGAGCGTTCAATACTTCCCGAACCGTCAACACCGCCCTCGCAACCGTCCTGACCCGCACTCGGATCCCCATTAACCTCGCCAGCAGCGACCGCCCGCCCCCGATGAAGGCGACAGCACACCGAAGTCACCAACCCCTCGGCGACCGTTTGTTCATCGCGAAGAAAGGTAAAACCGTACTGGACGCTGGTATCACCAATCTTTTTAACCACCACTTCGATCTTCAACAGATCTTCAAAATGCGCCGCCGCCAAGTACTGACAACTCGCCGAAACACGCGGCCAGGTGACGTTCAGGTCGGTGGTCTCACCGGATGAACTCGGCCCTGATTGAGAAACCGACTTTGGCATCACCGAGAGACCCAAAGTACGTAGCAACTCGTGCTCCGCGGCCTCCATCATTGGGAAAAACGCAGAAAAATGGACGATCCCTGCGGCATCGGTATCTCGAAACTCCACTCTTCGAGTCGTTGAAAACGTCACGTTGACTCCAATTGGATCATCGAACTTGAGAAGCAACAAAGGGAAAAAACGCGTCATCAATAAAAAAAGCCGCTACCTGATCGGCAACGGCTTTTGATCGAACTTGGCTTCATCAGCGGTGCTGATTTGAGCTCAGGGCGATTACTCACCAACGTATGGGAGAAGAGCCATAAATCGAGCCCGTTTGATCGCAGCAGTAACCGCATGCTGACTGGCCGCTGTACACCCGCTCTTGCGACGACCGACGATGCGGCCTTGTCGATTGACCATCTTTTTCAACAATTCCACGTCCTTGTAATCAACGTACATTGGACGTGGCCGTTGGCCATCGACGAAAATTGGATCTTTCTTACGTGTCCGCGAACGAACTCGCGAACGCTTTCGAGCACGACTACGGGTGCTCATCGGTCGAGGTGCCATTGTATTCTCTTTCAGTGGGCGAACGGTCTATACGGCCGATCTCAACACAAGATCGACTCGCCAGATAAACATTCAGACAGCAGTTAAATCCAGAAAGCTTAGCGGTCTAGATTTTAGTCATGATCGACTTCCCAAGTGACGAAATCGACACGTCTCAACGAGAAGCTTGGTGTTTGATTCACAACTCTGCTTCCCATCTCGCTCAACGCCGAGAATTCGGGTCGGACTACCGTCCAAATGAACCCCGTTATTGGGGGCCTTTGGGAACGCAAGAGTATGCCCGCCAATAAACTTGCCCGCAAGGGCGTATTGTGTGGTTATTTGCCCTTTCGCTATCGAAAAACGTCTGCCATATTTCCCGAAATCCTTCAAACGGGGGAGTTGCGCGCAATTTCCCGTCGTATGCATGAGAATCTAGTTCGCCAACCGACGGGGTAAAAACGTGCCCCATCCAACTGCCGAGCCGCCCATTTTAGGGCTCCTGCGTACGGAAAAATGCTGGGTGAAAGATGCCGGTAACGCCACAGGCACGAAAATAACAGATTTGACAAGAAATCACTGAGTTTGTCCCGGGTCGGGTTTCCGCTGGGAACTGGGAAAACATAAGGAGCTCGAACTGTCTTCGACGCTCCCTCGACCCCCAAAACGTGACAAGCACTGTTTAGGTGAAAAAGAAAGATGAAGCTGGAAAAACTACGAAACATCGGTATCAGCGCCCACATCGACTCGGGTAAGACCACCCTGAGCGAGCGCATCCTGTTCTACACCGGCCGTATCCATAAGATCGAAGAGGTCCGAGGTGATGGCGACGGCGCGACGATGGACCATATGGAACTGGAACGAGAGCGTGGTATCACGATCACCAGTGCAGCGACTAGCGTGAACTACCAAGGTTACGACATTAACCTCATCGACACCCCGGGCCACGTTGACTTCACCGTCGAAGTGGAGCGAAGCCTGCGAGTCCTCGATGGTGCTGTTTTGGTTCTTTGCAGCGTCGGTGGTGTACAAAGTCAATCGATCACCGTTGACCGTCAGATGAAACGCTACCAAATTCCACGTATCGCCTTCATCAACAAGATGGACCGCACCGGTGCCAATCCTTACCGAGTCGTTGAGCAACTTCGCGACAAACTCGGTGCCGAAGCTTTCATGATGCAAATCCCAATCGGTGCTGAGGAACACTTCCAAGGCGTTGTTGACCTGATCGAGATGGTCGCATTGACCCACGCCGGCCAAGAAGGTGAAGAAGTTGTCAGCGGCCCGATCCCAGAGGACCTGCAAGAAGAAGCCGAAGCAAAACGTCTTGAGATGCTCGAAGCTCTTTCGATGTACAACGACGAGATGATGGA